>NZ_JBWKPQ010000029.1:0-99359 GCF_059418345.1 Variovorax sp. GW821-FHT09B01
ACTCCCGCGGAGGCGCTTAACGACTACCTAAAATCCGCCGCGTAATCCGTGTTGCGACGACCGGTTGAATCCACCCAGTACTGCTCGAACGACTATCAGGAGATCCACAGGCGCCACGACATTGCCTGCTCGATGACCGATGGCTACGACTGCTATCAGAACGCGCTGGCCGAGCGGGTCAACGGGATCCTGAAGACGGAGTTCCTGTTGCACCGCCCAGCCGACCTGGCCCATGCGGCCCGGATGGTTCGCCAGTCCGTGCAGATCTACAACCAGGAGAGACCACACCTGTCCCTAGAATTGAAAACGCCCGATGAGGTTCATCGGGCGTCTATTGCCGGCATCAACGGGCCGGCTCTGGGTCCTTCTTAGGTGTCAACCTAGGGCAGGACGGGTCAGGGAGCGCCCGATTCAGGACAGCGTCACGCGCGCGAACTTGCGCTTGCCGACCTGCACCACGTAGCTGCCGGCCGGCAGCTTGAGCCCCTTGTCGCTGACCACCGCGCCGTCGATGCGCACGCCGCCGCCGTCGATCAGGCGGTTGCCCTCGCCGGACGAGGCCGCGAGGTTGGCCTGCTTGAGCAGCTGGCCGATGCCCAGCGGGGCGCCGGCCAAAGTCACTTCGGGGATCTCGTCGGGCACGCCGCCCTTGCTGCGGTTGACGAAATCCTGCTCGGCCGCCTCGGCCGCCGCGGGGCTGTGGAAGCGCGCCGTGATCTCCTTGGCGAGCGCGACCTTGGCGTCCTTCGGGTTGCGGCCGCCCTCGATCTCGGCCTTGAGCGCCGCGATCTCCTCGAGCGAACGGAAGCTCAGTAGCGTGTACCAGCGCCACATCAGGTCGTCGGAAATCGACAGCACCTTGGCGTACATGGTGTTGGCGTCTTCGCTGATACCGATGTAGTTGTTCTTGCTCTTGGACATCTTCTCGACGCCATCGAGCCCTTCCAGCAGCGGCATAGTAAGTATGCACTGCGGTTCCTGGCCGTACTCCTGCTGCAGATGCCGGCCCACGAGCAGGTTGAACTTCTGGTCGGTGCCGCCGAGCTCGAGGTCGCTCTTGAGCGCCACCGAGTCGTAGCCCTGCATCAGCGGGTAGAGGAACTCGTGCACCGAGATCGACTGGCCGGCCTTGAAGCGCTTGTTGAAGTCGTCGCGCTCCATCATCCGCGCCACCGTGTACTTGGCGGCCAGCTGGATCATGCCTCGCGCGCCCAGCGGGTCGCTCCACTCGGAGTTGTAGCGGATCTCGGTCTTCTCGGGATCGAGCACCAGGCTGGCCTGCTTGTAGTAGGTCTGGGCGTTGGCCTCGATCTGCTCGCGCGTGAGCGGCGGACGCGTGCTGTTGCGGCCCGAGGGGTCGCCGATGGTGGTGGTGAAGTCGCCGATCAGGAAGATCACGCGGTGCCCCAGGTCTTGGAGCTGGCGCATCTTGTTGAGTACCACCGTGTGGCCGATGTGGATGTCGGGCGCGGTCGGGTCCAGCCCGAGCTTGATGCGCAGCGGGGTTCCGCTGGCTTCGGAGCGTTGCAGCTTGCGAACCCACTCGTCCTGGGGGAGCAGTTCGTCAGCCCCCCGGAGGGAGATTTCGAGCGCGCGTCCTACACTATTTGAAAGGTCCATGGATGTAACAGATTCGGCGTTCATGGGCTTTTTTTGGCTGACTTTTTGAGTGCGGAAGCTATACTCGCCCGACTTTTTCAAGCGCCGGATTCTAAGCGGCGCTTTTTCCGCACCGTCCTGCCGCCCTGACCGCTCTGGGCTCCGCAGCGCGGATCTGCAGAAACCTGAGCTGGAATTCATAGTTTGATCAACGGCATTCTTGCCGCCGAGGAGCTTCTCGCTTCTCGCGTGGCTTATACGTTCCGGACCTACCCCAAGCAGATCACCGCGATCATCGCGGCGGCTCTGCTGAGCGCCGGAACCCTCGCCGTGGCTTCGCTCGGACCCGACGCCTCGGACCTCCCGGTCCACCAGGTGCTCGAAGCCACTTCCGCCCCCCTGTCGTTCGCCGAACAGGCCACGTCGCTCGAGGACTTCAGCTTCACGCTGTTCCGCACCGACGTCACCCGCTCGAGCGACACCGCCGAGGCGCTGCTCAAGCGCCTGGGCATCTCCGACCCGGTCGCCAGCGCCTTCGTGCGCGGCAGCGGCGAGGCCCGTTCCGCGCTGTTCGCGCGCGCCGGCCGCACCGTGACCGCCGAGGCCACGCAGGACAACCAGCTCAAGAAGCTCAGCGCACGCTGGATTCCCGACGGCGACGGCGGCTTCAAGCGCTTCGTGATCGAGCGCACGCCCGTGGGCTTCGTGGCCCTGACCGAGCGCGACACCCTCACGCCGGGCGCCCGCCTGGCCAGCGGCACCATCCGCAGCTCGCTGTTCGCCGCCACCGACGAAGCGCGCATCCCCGATGGCGTCGCGAGCCAGCTGGCCGACATCTTCGCGGGCGACGTCGACGTGCGCCAACTGCGCAAGGGCGACCGCTTCGCCGTGGTCTACGAGACCTTCGAGGCCGACGGCCAGGCGCTGCGCAGCGGCCGCGTGCTCTCGGCCGAGTTCGAGAACAACGGCAAGATCCACCAGGCCGTGTGGTTCCAGCCGCCGGGCGCGGGCCAGAAGGGCAGCTACTACCGCCCGAACGGCGACAGCCTGCGCAAGGCCTACCTGGCGACGCCGGTGGAATTCACGCGCGTGTCGAGCGGCTTCGCGATGCGCATGCATCCGATCCTCAACAGCTGGCGCCAGCACAACGGCATCGACTACGCGGCGCCCACCGGCACCGCCGTGCGCACGGTCGGCGACGGCACGGTCGACTTCGCCGGCACGCAGAACGGCTACGGCAACATCGTCATCATCAACCACCGCAACAACCAGCAGACGGCCTATGCGCATCTAAGCCGCATCGACGTCAAGGCCGGCCAGAGCGTGAGCCAGGGCCAGACCGTCGGTGCCGTGGGCTCCACGGGCTGGGCCACCGGTCCCCACCTGCACTTCGAATTCCGGGTCAACGGCGTCTACCAGAACCCGACCTCGATCGCGCAGGAAGGCGGCGCCCCGATCACCGCCGCGATGCGCCCGGCCTTCGAGCGCATCGCCGTCGGCGCGCGCAACGAACTGGCCGCCGCCTTCTCGGTGGTGCAGGCCAGCGCGGACTGAGCGCCGCGCTCCTCTCACATATATAGAAGCGCCGGAACATCCGGCTGCACCCCCAGCCCCATGGCCACCGGCGATCTCTACATCGGACTGATGTCGGGCACCTCGCTCGATGGCGTGGACGGCGTGCTCGCCGACTTCTCCGACGGCGGGATCTCGGTCACCGGCTACGCCACCGCCCCCTTCCCGGTCGGCCTGCGCGGCGAGCTGATGGCCCTCAACACCCCGGGCGACAACGAACTGCACCGCGCGGCGCTCGCCGGCAACGGGCTGGCGCGCGTCTACGCGGGCGTGGTCGAGCAACTGCTGGCCGATGCCGGCCTCGAACCCGGCGCGGTGCGTGCCGTCGGCGTGCACGGCCAGACCGTGCGCCATCGGCCCGGCGAATTCGACGAGGTCGGCTACACGCTGCAGCTCAACAACCCCTCGCTGCTGGCCGAGCTCTGCGGCATCGACGTGGTGGCCGACTTCCGCAGCCGCGACCTTGCGGCCGGCGGCCAGGGCGCGCCACTGGTGCCGGCCTTCCACCGGGCGCTGTTCGCCGGGCCCGGCGAGCCGATCGCGGTGCTGAACCTCGGCGGCATCTCGAACCTGAGCCTGCTGCCGGCCAGCGACGCGCCCGAGGGCGCGGTGGTGCTGGGCTTCGACTGCGGCCCCGGCAATGCGCTGATGGACCACTGGTGCCAGCGCTACCACGGCCAGCCCTTCGACCTCGACGGCCAGTGGGCCGCGAGCGGCAAGGTGCTGCCCGAGCTGCTCGCGCGGCTGCAGGGCGAGCCCTTCTTCGCCAAGGCCCCGCCCAAGAGCACGGGGCGCGACCTGTTCAATCCTGAATGGCTGGCCGCGCACGTGGGCACCGGCGCGGCCGACGCCCCGGTCGACGTGCAGGCGACGCTGGCCGAACTGACGGCCAGCACCTGCGCGGCAGACCTCCTGCGCTACGGCAACGAGAGCAAGCTGCTGATCGTCTGCGGCGGCGGCGCGCTCAACGGCCACCTGCTGTCGCGGCTGCGCGCCCTGCTGCCGGGCATTGCCGTGGTGGCCTCGAACGAACGCGGCCTACCGCCGCAGCAGGTCGAGGCGGCCGCCTTCGCCTGGCTGGCGCGCGCCACGGTGCGGCGCGAGAGCGGCAACCTCGCCAGCGTGACCGGCGCGCGCGGCGCGCGCGTGCTGGGCGCGATCTACCCGGCCTGACTCAGCCCTGGCCCGAGACCTCGGGCTGCGCGGGCCGTGGCGCCCGCACTTCCGCCGGCAGATGCCAGAAGATGAGCGCCGAAGCCACCGTGATCAGGCCCATGCTCGCAAAGGTCGCCTGGAAGGCATCGAGCGTGCGCACCGCGGTGTCGGTGCCGAAGATGCCGTTGTAGCCCGCCAGCACCGCGCCCGCGGCGGCCACGCCCATGCTCATCGCGAGCATCTGCACCATCGACAGCAGGCTGTTGCCGCTGCTGGCCATGCTGCCGTCGAGGTCCTTGAGGGTGATGGTGTTCATCGCGGTGAACTGCAGCGAATTGACCGCGCCGAAGAACAGCAACTGCAGCACGTGCAGCGCGACGGGCTGGCCCGGCGCCGTGAGGCCGAAGCTGGCCATCGCGAGCCCCACCAGCACCGTGTTGACCACCAGCACCTGGCGGTAGCCGTGGCGCGTGATCAGCGAGGTGGCGAAGCGCTTCATCGCCATGCCGGCCAGCGCCACCGGCAGCATCATCAGCCCCGCGCGGACCGGCGAATAGCCCATCGACACCTGCAGCAGCAGCGGCACCAGGAAAGGCATGCAGCTGCTGCCCAGGCGCGAGAACAGGTTGCCGAGCAGGCCGATGCTCAGGGTCGGCACCTTGAACAGCGAGGGCGCGAACAGCGGCTCGGGCGTCCGCGCCGCGCGCAGCCAGTAGGCCACCACGCTCGCGAAGCCGAAGACCAGCACCACCATCACGCCGCCCTGGCGCAGGCCGAGCTCGGCCACGCCGTCGAGCGAGAGCGAGATCGCCACCATGCCGAAGGCCAGCAGGCCGTAGCCCACGCCATCGAAGCGCCGCAGCGCGGCACCGCGCAGGTCGGGCATGAAGCGCAGGGTGGCGATGCAGCCGGCCAGGCCCACCGGCACGTTGATCAGGAAGATCCAGTGCCACGAGGCGTACTGCACCAGCCAGCCGCCCAGCGTGGGCCCGAGCAGCGGGCCGATCAGGCCCGGAATGGCCACGAAGCTCATCGCCTGCAGGAATTCGCCGCGCGGCACGGTGCGCAGCAGCGCCAGCCGCCCCACCGGCAGCAGCAGCGCGCCGCCGAGCCCCTGCACCACGCGCGCGGCCACCAGTTGGCCCAGCCCGTGCGAGAGCGCGCACAGCACCGAGCCCAGCGCGAACAGCACGATGGCCGCGAAGAACACGCGCCGGGTGCCGAAGCGGTCGGCGATCCAGCCCGAGGCCGGGATCAGCATCGCCATGGTCAGCGCATAGGCCACCACCACCGACTGCATGCGCAGCGGGCTCTCGCCGAGGCTGGCCGCCATCGCCGGCAGCGCCGTGTTGATGATGGTGGCGTCCAGCGTCTGCATGAAGAAGCCCACCGCCACGAGCCACAGCAGGCTCTTGCGGGCGGGGGCGACGGCGGTGTTGGCTACGGCGGTGTCGGGCGGCATGGGCGGGGAGGAAGACACAAAGCAAAAAGCCGCCCGGAGGCGGCTTGGTGGGGGGATGGTGCGCTGCGGGCAGGCACCATCGGTCGGATCAGGCCGAGAAGCTGGAGCCGCAACCGCAGGTGCTGGTGGCGTTCGGGTTCTTGATCACGAACTGGGCGCCCTGCAGGTCTTCCTTGTAGTCGATCTCGGCGCCGACCAGGTACTGGTAGCTCATGGCATCGATCAGCAGCGACACGCCGTTCTTGGTCATGGTCGTGTCGTCTTCGTTGGTGATCTCGTCGAAGGTGAAGCCGTACTGGAAGCCCGAGCAGCCGCCACCCTGGACGAACACGCGCAACTTGAGGTCGGGATTGCCTTCTTCGGCGATCAGGTCGGCCACCTTGGCGGCCGCGCTGTCGGTGAAGACGATCGGTTCGGGCATCTGGGTCTGGATGTTTTCGGCAAGGGCGCTCATGAGGGGAAACTCCTGGAGAGGGGCCGGAACATGCGGCCAAGGGAGGGAATGCTACTGCAATGCGGGCTTTGGAGCCGGGGCTGCAGGCGGTGCACCCAATGCAAGTGGGGTCGCAACCACACGAGGGCAAGGCCGGCTCGAGCCGCGATGCCCATGAAAAAACCGCCCGAAGGCGGTTTTCTCGGCAGGCGAAGGCTGGAAATCAGCGCTTCGAGAACTGCTTGCGGCGGCGTGCGGAGTGCAGACCGACCTTCTTACGTTCGACTTCACGCGCATCGCGGGTGACGAAGCCGGCCTGGCTCAGCACCGGCTTGAGGCTCGCGTCGTAGTCGATCAGCGCGCGGGTGATGCCGTGGCGGGTTGCGCCGGCCTGACCCGATTCGCCACCGCCGTGCACGTTCACCATGACGTCGAAGGCTTCGAGGTTGTTCGTCAGCGCCAGCGGTTGCTTGGCGATCATGATCGAGGTCTCGCGGCCGAAGAACGCTTGGATGTCCTTGCCGTTGACCGTGATCTTGCCGGTGCCCTTCTTCAGGAACACGCGAGCGACGCTGGATTTGCGACGGCCGGTGCCGTTGTTCCATTCACCAATCATTCTCAAGGCTCCTTACAGTTCCAGCACTTTGGGCTGTTGGGCGGTGTGCGGATGCTCTGCACCACCGTACACCTTGAGTTTCTTGATCATGGCGTAGCCGAGCGGGCCCTTGGGCAGCATGCCCTTGACGGCCTTCTCCAGCGCGCGGCCGGGGTGCTTCGACTGCATGTCGCGGAAGTTCGTCGCCGTGATGCCGCCCGGGTAACCCGAGTGACGGTAGTACACCTTGTCGATGGACTTGGCGCCGGTGACGCGCAGCTGGGCTGCATTGATGATGACGATGAAGTCACCGGTATCGACGTGAGGCGTATAAATGGCCTTGTGCTTGCCGCGCAGACGGAGGGCAACTTCGCTGGCTACCCGTCCGAGGACCTTGTCGGTCGCGTCAATCACAAACCACTCGTGCTTCACGTCAGCGGGTTTTGCGCTGAACGTGGTCATGAGATTTCTCTTTTCAAAAGAGGGTTTGGCGGGCCCTTTTCCACGGTCGGTTTTCCTCTGGTGGGAATCTCTTAGGTGGTGGAAGTACTTCGCCGCGGGGCCACAAAAACGCTGCGAAGCCCGCGATTATACGAAGAATCGGGGTTGGCGGGCAATTTTCGGGATGGCGGCTCCCTCGAGCCCCTGACGCGCCCGCTCCGGGCTCAGCGCCAGACCCGCACCAGCTCCAGCGTCTCGCGCGTCATGCCCAGGTAGACACGGCGGTATTCGGCCTCGAAACGGACCACCCGGCCCAGGTCGGGCGCGTAATAGGCCGTCGCCTTGAAGGGCAGCGCCTGCGCGGGCCCGGTGCCCACGAGCGCGAACATCCAGCCCTCGAAGGCGATCTGCTGCACGCTCAGCGCCTCGCCATCGACGGTCAGGCGGCTCGTGCCGATCACCGCGGCATCGAGCGCGTAGCGCGCCTTCTCCCCGCTGGAGGACGAGGTGTACTCGCTGCGCCAGCGCATGCCCGGCGTCATCGCGGGCCGGGTCCAGCCGTCGGGTGGCGAGGCCGCGTCGAACAGCCCGCCGGCCGGCGAGGTCACCGACACCAGCTGGCCATCGGCCTTCTCGACCCGTCCGCCCTGGTTGTAATAGACGTTCTCGCCCTCGATCCGGTCGACCCGATAGCGCACGGGCGTCCGCACGCCCGTGAGGCCGTCGATCAGCACGTATTCGAACACTTCGCCGCGCCGGGGCGCCCCCGGGCGGCCCGCCGCGGGCGCGCCGCGGCCGTTGCCGTCGGCGCCGCTGGCGCGTGCTTCCAGCGCGGTCTTCGCGCGCGCCGGCAGCTCGGCCAGCCATTCCGCCGGCACCGCGAAATTCAGGCTGCCGCCGTCCTTGGCGGCGAAGGTCGTGATGCCGAGCAGCCGGCCTTCGCTGTCGAACAGCCCGCCGCCGCTCGAGCCGGGCGCGATGGCCGCGGTGGTCTGCAGCAGGCGCTCGCCCTCGTCGCCGCGCAGGCCCGACAGGATGCCGTCGCTGAGGGTGTTCTCGAGGCCGCGCGGATTGCCGATGGCGTAGACGCGCTGGCCCACGCGCGCGCTGCCCGCGGGCGCCAGCGCCACCGGCGGCGCCGTGAAGTTCGCCACCTTGACCTGGCACAGGTCGCGCTGCGGATCGGGGTACTCGAGGGTGGCGCCGTAGGCCACGTTCTCCTGGCGCACGACGAAGCTGCTGGCCTTCGCCAGCACATGGCAGTTGGTCACCAGCCGGCCGGGCGCGATCACGACCGCGCTGCCGGCGCTGAGCGGCCGGGCCTGGGCGTCGAAGGTGCGAACGGCCCAGACGCTGCCCGACACCTTGGCGAACAGCGCATCGGGCTCGAGCGCCGCGGCGGGGCCGGCGACAAGCAGCGCCGCCAGGCAGAGAACGCGAGTCCTCATGGCTTGGCGGGAAGCAACGCGCCGAGGTCTTCCATCGAGACGCGCGCGCCGGAGGCGGCGGCGCGCGGCGCCGGCTGGGGCACGACGGGGGCCGCGGACGCGGCCGGTGGCGGCACGGCGGCGGCCACCACCGGCGGCGTGGCGGGCTTCTCCTCGGCCACCGGCGGCGTCGGCGCGGGTGCGGGCGCCACCGGCGGTGGCGTCACTGCGATGGCCGTGGGCGGCGGCGGCACGACGGAGGGCGCCGCCAGCCGGGTCTCGCCGATGCGAACGCCCGCCAGCGCCTGATCGCCGGTCTGGCCGCTGCGGTCGAAGCTGCGCACCTCGCCGAACACCAGCTGCATCCAGCTCGGGTAGTTGAAGCCGGCGCCGGTGCCCGAATCGATGGCCGCGCCCAGCACGCCGCCGATCAGGATGTTGCCGACCATGCCGGTGTTGACGCGCGAAATCGCCTGCCCCGTGGCCGGCGCGAGGCCGGGCTGCGTGCATTCGATGTTCAGCAGCGCGCCCGACCGGCGCACCGACACGCTTTCCCCCGAACGCATCACGATGCCGTTGCGGTCGTTCGTGAGCGTGCACTTGGCGCCCTCGACGGTCTTTCCGGCCTCCGTCAGCGTCTCGATCTTCACGCTCTGCTGGGTGCCGTGCGTCACCGATGCGCACCCCGTCAAAATAGACAGCACGCCCGCACCCACGCACAGGCCCCAGAATCTCCACCCTGCTCCACGCATTTGCGCCCCTCTTGTTAATTAATGTTTCCGGCGCGCGAGTCTAGCGATGCCGCCGGCTGCATGCCTCCACCTTTTAGGTATTTTTTCTAATGTTCAGCTACCGCCACGCCTTCCATGCCGGCAATCACGCCGACGTGCTCAAGCACATGGTGCTGATCGCCACGCTCGATCACATGCTCGAAAAGGAGACCGCCCTGACGGTGGTCGACACGCACGCGGGCGCGGGCCTGTACCGGCTCGATGGCGACTACGCGGGCACCAGCGGCGAGGCCGCCGAGGGCGTGCTGCGCCTGGTCACCGACCCCAAGGCCCCGCCGGCCCCGGCGCCCGCCCCCGCGACGACGGCCGCCGCCAAGAAGGCGGCCAAGGAAGCCGAGGCCCCGCTGGCCGATGCGCTCGCGCGCTACCTCGAGGTGATCCACGACTTCAATGCCAAGGGCGGCGCCCGCGTCTACCCGGGCTCGCCGTTCATCGTGCAGCACCTGCTGCGCGACCACGACCGGCTCAAGCTGTTCGAGCTGCATCCCACCGACAGCCGCACGCTCACGGCCAACATCGCGCAGCTCGAGGCCGGACGCCAGATCGCGGTGCTGCACGAGGACGGCTTCGGCAGCGCGACCAAGTTCCTGCCGCCGCCCTCGCGGCGCGCGCTGGTGCTGATGGACCCGAGCTACGAGCTCAAGACCGACTACGGCCGGGTGCTCGATTTCGCGGCCGAAGCGCTCAAGCGCTTCGCCACCGGCACCTACGCGGTCTGGTACCCGATCATTCCGCGGCCCGAGGCGCACGACCTGCCGCGCCGCCTCAAGACGTTGGCCACCAAGGCCGGCAAGTCCTCGCTCAACGTCACGCTGACGGTCAAGTCGAGCAAGATCACGACCGCGCCCAGCGGCGAAACGCGCCGCCCGGGCCTGCCGGCCAGCGGCATGTTCCTGATCAATCCGCCCTATACGCTCAAGCCGCTGCTCGAGGCGGCGCTGCCGCAGCTGGTGCAGAAGCTGGGGCAGGACCGCAACGCCGGCTTCACGGTCGAAGCCGCGGGCTGATCCGCGCGGCGGCCGTTCAGCGCCGCCGTGCCGGTGCGCGCCGCGCCGGCGCCTTGCGGGCCGCCGCGGGCTGGGCCTGCGGCCGCACCGGCGCCACGTCGAGCGAGGGCGTGTCGGTCTCGCCCGGCTGCGCCAGCTCGCCATCGCAGCGCATGCCTTCGCGGTCGATGACGGTCAGCGCCACCTGCTTGATGCCCAGGCTCGCGAGCCCGATGCGGTCGGCCGCGGCACGGCTCAGGTCGATCACGCGGCCCTGCGTGTAGGGGCCGCGGTCGTTCACGCGCACCAGCACTTCCTTGCCGTTGACGAGGCTGCGCACGCACACGCGGGTGTTGAAGGGCAGGGTCTTGTGCGCGGCCGTCAGGGCGCCCATGTCGAAGCGCTCGCCGCTGGCGGTGCGGCGCTGGTGGAACTGGATGCCGTACCACGAGGCCCCGCCGCGCTCGAAGATCTCGCCGCGCGGTTCGTCGCCCGGCAGGCCGTCGGCGGGCAGTTCATCGGGCCCGGTCACCGCGAGGTCGTAGCGCACCGAGGGCACGTTCGAACGCGGCTCGGCGCCGGGCGGCACGGTCATCTGGCGCGGGATCGGCGACAGGCTCTCCTGCGCCACGGTGTCCGACGCCGCGCCGCCCTCGGTGGCCGGCGGCATGGCGCAGCCCGCGAGCGCGCAGGTGCAGGCCACGAGCGCGGCGCGAAGCGCCCCGCGCAGCGAGCCAGGCGCCCGCGCCGCCCCTCTCAATCCAGGCGCTCCAATACAGCCAGCGTGGCCGCCGACTGGTTCATCGTGTAGAAGTGCAGCGCCGGCACGCCGCCCTCGCGCAGCCGCGCGCACAGGTCGGTCACGACATCGAGGCCGAAGGCCTTGATCGAGGCCGTGTCGTCGCCGAAGGCCTGCAGCCGCAGCCGGATCCAGCGCGGGATCTCGGCGCCGCAGGCGTCCGAGAAGCGCATCAGCTGCGTCGAGCTGGTGATCGGCATGATGCCGGGCACGATCGGCGTGCCGATGCCGAGCGCGCGCGCCTCGTCGACGAAGCGGAAGTAGGCATCGGCGCTGAAGAAGTACTGCGTGATCGCCGAATCGGCGCCGGCCTTCACCTTGGCCGCGAAGGCCTGCAGGTCGGCTTCGGGCGAACGCGCCTGCGGATGCACCTCGGGATAGCAGGCCACCTCGATGTGGAAGTCGCGGCCGGTCTCCGCGCGGATGAAGGCCACGAGGTCGCTCGCGTACTGGAACTCGCCGCCGGCGCCGTAGCCGCTGGGCAGGTCGCCGCGCAGCGCCACCAGGCGCTTCACGCCCATGGCCTTGAGCTCGGCGAGCTGCGCGCGCACCGTCTCGCGCGTGGCGCCGATGCACGAGAAATGGCTGGCCGCGTCCACGCCCTCGGACAGGATCTCCTGCACCGCGCCGAAGGTGCCCTGGTGAGTGGAGCCGCCCGCGCCGTAGGTGACCGAGCAGAACTCGGGCTTGCGCGCATAGAGCTGCTGGCGCGCCGCGCGCAGCTTGACCGCGCCTTCGGGCGTCTTGGTCGGGAAGAATTCGAAACTCAGCGGAAGGCGCACCTGCGTCTCCTAGGAACCGCCCGCGCCCGTCGCGCGCACGGCGTGAATGAAAAACTCGCGGTTGCCGTCGCCGCCGGCGATCGGGCTGTCGAACCAGCGCAGCACGCGCAGCTCGAGCGCGGCGCAGGCATCGCGCAGGCGCTTCTCGACGATCTCGTACATGGCCGCGTCGCGCACGATGCCGCCCTTGCCGACCTGGCCCGGCTGCAGTTCGAACTGCGGCTTGACCAGCATCAGCAGCTGGCCGTCGTCCGCGAGGAACTGCACCACGGCCGGCAGCACCAGCGTGAGCGAGATGAACGACAGGTCGCCGACGATCAGGTCGAAGCGCTCGTCGAAGGGCTCCTCGCCCTCTTCCTGCAGGTCGTCGGCCGAGAGAGCGCGCGCATTGACGCCCTCGATGGCGAGCACGCGCGCATCCTCGCGCAGCTTCGCATGCAGCTGCCCGTGGCCGACGTCGACGCCCACCACCCTGGCGGCGCCGCGCTGCAGCAGGCAGTCGGTGAAGCCGCCGGTCGACTGGCCCACGTCGAGGCACAGCTTGCCGGCGGCATCGACGCCGCTGGCCTCGAGCGCGCCTTCGAGCTTGAGCCCGCCGCGCGAGACATAGCGCGCCTCGGCCGCGTCGTCGAGCTCGAGCTCGGCCGACTCGGGCACCTCGTCGCGGTTCTTCACGACCGAACGCCACGCATCGGTCGAGCCCGCATCGCGCCAGCGCATGCCGCCGGCGATGAGCCGCACGGCCTGCGAGCGCGAGGCGGCGAGGCCGCGTTCCACCAGCAACTGGTCGGCTCGCATGCGCGGCGATCAGTAGCGGTAGCTATCCGGCTTGTAGGGGCCGTTCTTGCTCACGCCGATGTAGGCGGCCTGGGCGTCGGTCAGCTCGGTGAGCATGGCGCCGACCTTCTTCAAGTGCAGGCGCGCGACCTTCTCGTCGAGGTGCTTGGGCAGCACGTAGACCTTGCCGGCCTGGTAGGCGTCGGGCTTGGTGAACAACTCGATCTGGGCGATGGTCTGGTTCGCGAACGACGACGACATCACGAAGCTCGGGTGGCCCGTGCCGCAGCCCAGGTTCACGAGGCGGCCCTTGGCCAGCAAGATGATCTTCTTGCCGTCGGGGAAGGTGATGTGGTCGACCTGCGGCTTGATCTCTTCCCATTCGTACTTCTCGATCGACGCGACGTCGATCTCGTTGTCGAAGTGGCCGATGTTGCAGACGATGGCCTGGTCCTTCATCTTCGCCATCGTGTCGTGCGTGATGACGTCCTTGTTGCCGGTGGTGGTCACGAAGATGTCGGCCTTGTCGGCCGCGTATTCCATCGTCACGACCTTGTAGCCTTCCATCGCGGCCTGCAGCGCGTTGATCGGGTCGATCTCGGTGACCCACACCTGCGCCGACAGCGCGCGCAGCGCCTGGGCCGAGCCCTTGCCCACGTCGCCGTAGCCGGCCACGCAGGCCACCTTGCCGGCGATCATCACGTCGGTCGCGCGCTTGATGCCGTCGACCAGCGATTCGCGGCAGCCGTAGAGGTTGTCGAACTTGCTCTTGGTGACCGAGTCGTTGACGTTGATGGCGCGGAACAGCAGCGTGCCCTTGGCGCTCATCTCGTTGAGGCGGTGCACGCCGGTGGTGGTTTCCTCGGTCACGCCGATGATCTCGGCCGACTTGCGCGTGTACCAGGTCGCATCGACGGCCAGCTTGGCCTTGATCGCGGCGAAGAGAATGCGCTCTTCCTCGCTGCCCGGGTTGGCGATCACGCCCAGGTCCTTCTCGGCGCGCTGGCCCAGGTGCATCAGCAGCGTGGCATCGCCGCCGTCGTCCAGGATCATGTTCGGGCCTTCGCCCTTCGAGTCCTTGGGACCGAAGTCGAAGATGGCGTGGGTGTAGTCCCAGTAGTCCTTGAGCGACTCGCCCTTGATCGCGAACACCGGCGTGCCCGACGCGGCGATCGCGGCGGCCGCGTGGTCCTGCGTCGAGAAGATGTTGCAAGAAGCCCAGCGCACCTGCGCGCCGAGGGCCTGCAGCGTCTCGATCAGCACCGCGGTCTGGATCGTCATGTGCAGCGAGCCGGTGATGCGCGCGCCCTTGAGCGGCTGGCTCTTGGCGAATTCCTCGCGGATGGCCATCAGGCCGGGCATCTCGGTTTCCGCGATGCGGATTTCCTTGCGGCCCCAGGCGGCGAGCGAAAGGTCGGCGATCGCCTGGTCGGCGGACGAAACAGGGGTGGGCTTGAGAACAGCGCTCATGTGAAGTGAACTCCAGAACTGTGTTTGAACGAGGCCACTGCGTCGGGGGAAAAAGACTCACCGCGAGAACAGCGGATGAGCGTGGTTGCGATGGGTCCGAGCCTCACGCCTGGCGGCGCTGCAACGCTCCTCGGAAGCGGCGGATTGTAGACGTGCCGGACACGGGCGCCAACGGCCGGGGCTTCCCACATCACGGAACGCGAGGGCGCGCCAACACCCCGCGTCATGCAGGGCTCAGAGTCGAGGCGTACAACGCTGCTTGCATTCCTTTTCCGCGAAAGCCCCTCCGATGCGTTCATCCCGCCTTTCCCTTCCCTCGTCACCCACTGCGCGCCGCGCGCTCTGCACGGCGGCCCTGCTCGGCCTCGCCACCTTGCCGGGCCTGTCCTTCGCGCAGCAGGCGCAGGCCGCGCAACCCGTGGTGCGCGTGCGCGGCACGCTGGTCTATGCCGATGCGAGCAAGCTCGTCGTCAAGGACCGCGGCGGCGAGGTCGTGAGCCTCGCGCGGCCCGCGGACATGCCGCTGTCGGAGGTCTACCGCATCAAGCTGTCCGACATCAAGAAGGGCAGCTTCATCGGCACCGCCGCGATGCCGCAGGCCGACGGCACGCAGAAGGCACTCGAGGTGGTGGTGTTCCCCGAGGCCGCGCGCGGCACCGGCGAGGGCCACTATCCGTGGGACCTGCAACCGCAGAGCACCATGACCAACGCCACCGTGGCCGACCTCGCGGCCGCGCCGCGCTCGGTGCGCGGCGGGCAGCAGCTGCGCCTGTCCTACAAGGGCGGCGAGAAGACCGTGATCGTGCCGCGCGACGTGCCGGTCGTGACCTTCCGCGCCGGCACCGAGGCGCTGCTGGTGCCGGGCGCCAAGGTGCTGGTCAATGCGCAGGAGCGCAACGGCACGCCGACCGCGCTGCGCGTGGTGGCCGGCCGCGACGGCTTCACGCCGCCGATGTAAGCCGTTGCCGCTACCCGCCGGCGCTCCAGCGAGCGCCGGTGCCGTGGCGCACACCATCCCTTCGGGAAATCCCCCAGGCAAATCCGCGGCCGCGATCGCCGCGGCAGGGTCGCCGCGGCGTATCGTGGCGGCGGACCACGCGCGTGCGCGGCCGGTCCCGCCACCATCTTGTCCAACGTCCTCAGGAGATTCCGCACCATGGCCACTGCCAAGAAAGCCGCCGCCAAGAAGACCACTGCCAGCAGCAGCAGCGGAAGCGCCGAGAGAAAAGCGGCCCCGAGCGCGGCCGACATGCTCAACCCGCTCAAGGGCATGGCCGAGCGGCTGCAGAACCTCAACATGACCGACGGCGCGAGCAAGCTGCTCGACAGCGGCCGCAAGGACCTGCAGGCGCTGATGCAGGCCAACGAGAAGTCGTTCCAGGGCCTGCAGACCGTGGTGCAGCGCCAGACCGAGATGATCAAGAGCGCGATCACCGACTGGCAGGCGGCCGCCAAGGACATCCCCGGCAAGGACCCGAAGGAAAGCCTCGCCAAGCTCGACGCGCTCGGCCGCCAGTCGTTCCAGCGCGCGGTCGACGACATCAAGGAACTCGCCAACCTCGCGGCCAAGTCGCAGGCCGATGCCTTCGAGGTGGTGCGCCAGCGCATCCAGTCGAACGTCGACGAGGTCACGAAGATGCTGCAGCGCAAGTAGCGCGCGGCCCAGGCGCCGCGCCGGCGCACGGCGCGGCCTTCCGACGACGAACCTCGGTGTGCGGCCATGACCCAGTCCTCCTCTCCCCTCGACCCCATGGCGATCTGGCGCGAGCTCACCGCGCAATGGGAAAAGAGCACCAACGCGTTCGCCAACGAGGCCATGGCCTCCGATCCTTTTCGACAGGGCATGCATGGCGGCATGAGTGCCTCGCTGGGCGCGCAGAAGGCGCTCGGCGACCTGATGGCGCGGCTGCTCACGATGCTGAACCTGCCCACGCGCGCCGACCTGCAGGCGCTGTCCGAGCAGCTGCAGCACATCGACGATCACCTGGCACGGATCGCGCGGCTGCTCGAGGAGGGCGGTGCTGCGCCAGCGCCGGCGCCGCAGTCATCGGCGCCGAAGCGCACGAAGCAGCCGCCCTCGATGGCGGCCACGCCACCCGCTCCCGCACCCTCACCTGCGAAGAAGGCCGCGGCCAAGGCCTCGAAGTCCCCGGCCCGCACCCGTCGCCCGCGCCCATGAGCACGCCCGCCGCCGAACTGCCGGCGCTGCCCGACCTGCGCGCCGAGATCGAGCGCACCATCCAGCGCAACATCAAGGGCCTGGAGTTCCTGACCAGCGCCACGCCCGCGGTCGGGCTCACGCCCAAGGACGAGATCCATCGCCGCGGCACGCTGAGCCTCTACCACTACCGGCCGATGGTCGACGAGATCTACCGCGTGCCGGTGCTGATCGTGATGGCCACCACCAACAAGGGCTACATCCTCGACCTCGCGCCGGGCCAGAGCATGGTCGAGCACCTGCTGCGGCAGGGCTACGACGTCTACATGATGGACTGGAACGCGCCGCGGCCGCAGGAGAAGCGGCTGCGCATCGAGGACTACGTGCTCGACTTCATTCCCGACTCGATCCGCCGCGTGCAGCAGCGCTCGGGCGAGGAGGACGTGAGCATCGTCGGCTACTGCATGGGCGGCGTGCTCTCCACGCTCTACGCGGCGCTGCATCCGGGCGGGCCGCTGAAGAACCTCGCGCTGTTCACCACGCCGATCGACTTCAGCCGCATGACGATGTTCCATGCCTGGTCCGACAAGCGCTACTTCGACGTCGACCGGCTGGTTGACGGCGTGGGCAACGTGCCGCCCGAGATGCTGTTCGCCTCCTTCGACATGCTGCGCCCCGCGGGTCGCGGCGCGGGCCTGGTGCAGCTGTGGGACAACATGGCGAACGACGAGTTCGTCAAGTCCTACCGCATGTTCGACCGCTGGGGCGCCGAGATGCTGCCGCTGGCGGGCGAGTACTTCCGCCAGACCGTGAAGGAGCTGATGTGGGGCAACAAGCTGCTCAAGGGCGAGCTCTCGATCGGCGGACGGCCGGTGCGCCTCGCCGACATCGAGGTGCCGGTGCTGCATGCGCTCGCGCAGCACGACCACATCGTTCCCTATGAGGCGGGCGCGCCGCTGATCGCGGGCATCGGATCGGTGGACAAGGAGGAGGTGGTGCTCAAGGGCGGCCATGTGAGCCTGGCCGCGGGACCGAACGCGGTGCGCCGGCTGTGGCCGAGGCTCGACGAATGGCTGGGAGTGCGATCCACATGACGAATGCCGCAGACACCTCGACGAACCCGGGTTCGACCCGGCTCTATCCGCGCACGCTGCCGCATGCCGACGGCGAGATCGCGCTGCGCCGCATGGACGCCGCCGATGCCGGCGCGGTGCTGGCCTTCGCGCAGGCGCTGCCCACGCACGACCTGCTGTTCCTGCCGCGCGACATCACGCAGCCCAAGGTGATGGACGCCTGGGTGCGCGCCATCGCGCGCGGCGACATCGACAGCGTGCTCGCGGTGCGCGACGACAAGGTGCTGGGCTGCGCGGCGGTGATCCGCGATCCACATTCGTGGTCGCGCCACGTGGCCGAGCTGCGCGTGCTGGTCGAGCCTGCGCTGCGCGGCAGCGGCCTGGGCCAGCAGCTCGCGCAGGAAGGCTGCGCGCTCGCGATGGAACAGGGCCACGAGAAGGTGGTGGCGCAGATGACCGTGGACCAGCGCGGCGCGATCGCGGTGTTCCAGGCGCTGGGCTTCCGGCCCGAGGCACTGCTGAGCAAGCACGTGAAGGACCGCGAGGGCCGCGCGCACGACCTCGTGGTGCTGTGCCAGGACGTCGCGCAGGTCGAGGCGCAGATGCGGGCCTATGGGGTGACCGAGGCGTTCTGAGTCGGCGGGTCGAAGCGGCCCTGTGCCGCGAAGGCATCGAGCGCGCGCGCCATGCGTTGCGCCATCGCGGGATGGAAGGGGTCGTGGCCCGCGCCGGGCACGGTCTCGAAGCGGCTCGCGGGCACCAGGCGCTGTACGGCTCGAGCGGCGGCCGGGCGACAAGTCCGGTCGAACTCATCGTGCAGGAACAGCACCGGATGGTCGCGCAGCGCGTCGAGCGCGCCCCACGCGACCGCGTCGCCGTCCGCGAGCCAGCAGCGGTGCGCGAGGTAGTACGCCATCACCTTGTAGCGATCGATCGCGCGTTGCAACGCATCGCCTTGCGGCTCGGGCGCAGCGCCGGACTGTCCGCCCTGCGCGTGCTCCCAGGCCAGCCAGGCGAGCGTCGCGCGCGATTGCAATGCGAGGTCGTCGTCCGCGAACACGCGACACAACGCGGGCAACAACGGCGCGCCCTCGGCCAACGAGACCGCGTCGGCCAGCCGCGACCATGCTTCGGGATAGCTCGCGCGCGCCCCCTCGAAGCTCCAATGCAACTCCGAGGCAGTCGGCACGAACAGCCCGCGCAGCAGCAGTCCGTCGACGGACTCCGGATGGCGCGCCGCATAGGCCAGCGCCAGCGTCGCGCCCCACGACCCGCCGACCACCAGCCAGCGCTCGATGCCCAGGTGCCGCCGCAGCGCCTCGATGTCGGCGATCAGCAGCTCGGTGCGGTTGTGGCGCGTCTCGCCGCGCGGCGTGCTGCGCCCCGCGCCGCGCTGGTCGAAGGCGACCACGCGATAGCGGGCCGGATCGAAGCCGCGCGCGAGCGCGGGCGAACCGCCCGAGCCCGGCCCGCCATGCAGCACGAGCGCGGCGCGGCCCTCGACGGCACCGGTGGTCTCCCAGTGCAGCCGATGGCCCTCGCCCACGTCGAGCCGGCCCGTGCCATCGCCTGTAGAACCAAGTGCCTCCAGCATGCGGCCGATGCTACGCCGTCGGACCACGCCCACGCCACGACGGGTGCCGCGACCACGCTGCGCGGCCTGCTCAAACTGGGTATGCTGTCCGCGGAGCGCGCTTTCGCCGCTTCCGAAGGCGTCCATCGACCTTCGCCTGCGAATGGAATTCCTCAAGGAGACTTCATGACCTGGACCACCCCTCAAGCCACCGACTTCCGCTTCGGCTTCGAGATCACGATGTACGTGGCGGCGCGCTGAGCGCCACGCCCTTTCCGGCACGGCCCGCTTCGGCGGTCCGTGCCGGTTTCGCTTTCCCCTCCCCCTTCTCTCGCGCCGCGTCGCGGCGCTGCACCGCATGCACATCCGCGTCCTGGGCGCCGCCGCCGGTGGCGGCTTTCCGCAATGGAACTGCAATTGCGCCAACTGCGCCGGCCTGCGCGCGGGCACCGTGCGCGCCCGCGCGCGCACGCAGTCGTCGATCTGCGCCAAGGGCGACGTGGGCGAGGACTGGGTGCTGGTCAACGCCTCGCCCGACATCCTCGAACAGATCAAGGCCACGCCCGCGCTGCAGCCCGGGCGCGGCCCGCGCGACACCGGCATCGCGGGCGTGGTGCTGGTCGACGGGCAGGTCGACCATTCGACCGGCCTCTACATGCTGCGCGAGCGCGGCGCGCCGCTGCCGCTGTGGTGCACCGGGCCGGTCCACGAGGACCTCACGCAGGGCAACCCGATCCTGCGCGTGCTCTCGCATTTCTGCGGCGTTGCGCACCACGAGCTGCCGCTCGATGGCCGGAGCTTCGAGGTGCCGGGCGTGAGCGGCCTGGCGCTGCGCGCGCTCGCGCTGGTCGGCAAGGCCGCGCCATACTCGCCGCACCGCGAGCATCCCGTGCCCGGCGACAACATCGGCCTCACGCTGACCGACACCGCGAGCGGCCGCAGCGCCTTCTATGCGCCGGGCCTCGGCGCGCACAGCCCCGAGGTCGATGCCGCGATGCGCGCCGCCGACTGCGTGATGGTCGACGGCACCTTCTGGCGCGACGACGAGATGATCGCGTTGGGCTTCAGCCGCAAGACCGGCCGCAGCATCGGCCACCTGCCGCAGTCGGGAGCGGGCGGCATGCTCGAATGGCTGGCCGACCTGTCCGCGCGCACGCGCAAGGTGCTGATCCACATCAACAACACCAACCCGATCCTCGACGAGGACTCGCCCGAGCGCGCCGAGCTCGACCGGCGCGGCATCGAGGTCGCCTTCGACGGCATGGAGATCGTGCTCTGAGCACGACGAACGAACAGCCAGGACCCAGGAGCCCATCATCGCCCTCATCGACATCTCCCTCGCGCCGCCGCGCGCACCCAGCGGCGAGCCGGCCTGGAGCCACGCCGAGTTCGAGGCGCAGCTGCGCGCCAGGGGCAAGGCCTATCACATCCACCATCCGTTCAACCGCATGCTCAACGAGGGCCGCGCCACGCCCGCGCAGGTGCGCGGCTGGGCCGCGAACCGCTTCTACTACCAGATCGCGATTCCCGTGAAGGACGCGGCGATCCTCTCCAACTGCCCCGAGCGCGAGGTGCGGCGCGGCTGGGTGCAGCGCATCGTCGACCACGACGGCAGCGGCGACGATCCCGGCGGCATCGAGGCCTGGATCGGCCTCGGCATCGCGACCGGCCTGGCGCGCGAGGAGATCGTCGACCTGCGCCACGTGACGCCCGCGATGCGCTTCGCGGTCGATGCCTACGTGAACTTCGCGCGCCGCGCGCCCTGGCAGGAGGCCGTGTGCTCCTCGCTGACCGAGCTGTTCGCGCCCGAGATCCACAAGCAGCGGCTGGCCGGCTGGCCCGAGCACTATCCGTGGATCGAGCCCGGCGGCCTGGCCTACTTCCGCAACCGCGTGAGCCAGGCGCGGCGCGACGTCGAGCAAGGCCTGGCGCTCACGCTCGAGCACTTCGCCACGCGCGCGCAGCAGGAGCGCGCGCTCGACATCCTTCAGTTCAAGCTCGACATCCTCTGGGCCATGAACGATGCGATGGCGCTGGCCTACGGCGTGACGCCGGCCGCCGAAGGAGGTGCCGCATGACCGCGCCCACGCTCGACAGCCGGCCCGGCATCGCCGAGGGCTTTCGGCTGCAGTGGGAGTCCGCGCAGGACTGCCACGTGCTGCTCTATCCCGAGGGCATGGTCAAGCTCAACCAGAGCGCGGGCGAGATCCTCAAGCGCTGCGACGGCCAAAGCGACGTGCGCGCGATCGTGCTCGACCTCGAGGAATGCTTCGACACCACCGGCCTCGGCAAGGAGGTGCTGGCCTTCCTCGAGATCGCGCTCGCGCAGCGCTGGGTGGTGCTGAAGTGAGCGCGACGGCGGCGCTGCCGGGTCCGCCGCTGTGGCTGCTGGCCGAGCTCACCTACCGCTGCCCGCTGCACTGCGCCTTCTGCTACAACCCGGTCGATTTCGCCGGCCATGCCGACGAGCTGCCCACCGAGGACTGGCTGCGCGTGCTGCGCGAGGCACGCGAACTGGGCGCGGTGCAATGCGGCTTCTCGGGTGGCGAACCGCTGCTGCGCGACGACCTCGAGGTGCTGGTGGCCGAGGCCCGGCGCCTGGGCTACTACACCAACCTGCTGACCTCGGGCGTGGGCCTGAGCGAGGCGCGCGCGGCGGCGCTCAAGGCCGCGGGCCTCGACCACGTGCAGCTCTCGTTCCAGGACTCCACGCGCGAGATGAACGACTTCCTCTCGCACACGAAGACCTTCGACCTCAAGCAGAAGGTGGCCGGCCTGATCAAGGCCAACGGCTGGCCGATGGTGCTCAACGTGGTGATCCACCGGCTCAACATCGACCACATCGACCGCATCGTGGAGATGGCCGAGGCCATGGGCGCCGAGTACCTCGAGCTCGCCAACACCCAGTACTACGCCTGGGCGCGCGAGAACCGCGCCCACCTGCTGCCAACGCGCGAGCAGATGCGCAAGGCCGAGGCCGCCACCGAGGCCTGGCGCCGCAAGCTCGACGGCCGCATGCGGATCTTCTTCGTGGCCCCCGACTACCACGAGGCCGCGCCCAAGAAGTGCGTGAACGGCTGGGGCAGCATGTTCATGACCGTCGCGCCCGACGGCACCGCGCTGCCCTGCCACACGGCGCGCATGCTGCCGGGCCTCGCGTTCCCGAACCTGCGCGAGACCAGCGTGCGCAGCGCCTGGCGCGATTCGGAAGGCTTCAACCGCTACCGCGGCACCGGCTGGATGAAGGAACCCTGCAGCAGCTGCGAGCACAAGGAGCGCGACCTCGGCGGCTGCCGCTGCCAGGCCTACATGCTGGCGCACGACGCCGCGGCGGCCGACCCGGTGTGCGCCAAGAGCCCCGCGCACGGCGAGGTGCTGGAGGCGGTGCGCCGCGCCGATGCGGGCGAGCTGCCGGCGCAGCCACTGGTGTTTCGCGATCCGAAGGCCTCGCGGCGCTTCGTCGCGGCCGACGACGCGCTGTCGCTGCCCCACGGGCACAACTGAGGGACAGGGGTGCGGTCCGCGGGGTGACCTGCGACAATCGCCGGTTCGCCCGACCGACCCCTTCTACCTGGCCCTACCGTGTCTTTCGCCTCCGAAACCCGCCGCCGCCGCACCTTCGCGATCATTTCCCACCCCGACGCCGGCAAGACCACGCTGACCGAGAAGCTGCTGCTGTTCTCCGGCGCGATCCAGATCGCCGGCTCGGTGAAGGCGCGCAAGGCCTCGCGCCACGCGACCTCCGACTGGATGGAGATCGAGAAGCAGCGCGGCATCTCGGTGGCCTCGTCGGTGATGCAGATGCTGTATCGCGACCACGTGATCAACCTGCTCGACACGCCCGGCCACAAGGACTTCTCGGAAGATACCTACCGCGTGCTCACGGCGGTCGACTCGGCGCTGATGGTGATCGACGCGGCCAACGGCGTGGAAGCGCAGACGCGGCGCCTGATCGAGGTCTGCCGCCAGCGCGACACGCCGATCATCACCTTCGTCAACAAGATGGACCGGGAAGTGCGCGAGCCGCTCGACATCCTCGACGAGGTGGAGCGCGAGCTCGGCATGCCCTGCGTGCCGATGACCTGGCCCGTGGGCCAGGGCAAGAGCTTCCGCGGGATCATGAACCTGCGCACGCAGGCCATGACGGTGTTCGAGTCGGGCAGCGAACGCCTGCCGCAGGACTTCGAGACCATCCCCCTGAGCGAACGCGACACCCTCGCCAAGCGCTTCGGCGCCGACTTCGAGACCGCCATGGACAGCATGGAACTCGCCACCGGCGCATCACCCACCTGGGACCGCGAAGCCTTCCTGGCCGGCAAGCAGACGCCGGTGTTCTTCGGCTCCGGCGTGAACAACTTCGGCGTGATGGAAGTGCTCGACGCGCTGGTCGACCTCGCGCCCTCGCCGCAGTCACGCACCAGCACGACGCTGGTCAATCGCCAGCCGGTGACCAAGGAGATCCAGCCGGAGGACAAGGACTTCGCGGGCGTGGTCTTCAAGGTGCAGGCCAACATGGACGCCAACCACCGCGACCGCATCGCCTTCGTGCGCATGGCCTCGGGCAAGTACACGCCGGGCATGAAGCTCAAGGTGCAGCGCACCGCGAAGGAACTGCGGCCCACCAGCGTCGTGACCTTCATGAGCCAGCGCCGCGAGGCGGTCGAGGAAGCATACGCGGGCGACATCGTGGGCTTCACCACCCATGGCGGCGTGCAGCTCGGCGACACCATCACCGACGGCGCGAGCCTGCAGTTCACCGGGCTGCCCTTCTTCGCGCCCGAGCTGTTCATGACCGTGATCCTCAAGAACCCGCTGCGCACCAAGCAGCTGCAGCAGGGCCTGGCCCAGCTCGGCGAGGAGGGCGCGATCCAGGTGTTCCGCCCCGAGATCGGCGGCCCGATGCTGCTGGGCGCGGTCGGCCAGCTGCAGTTCGAAGTGGTGCAGCACCGGCTGAAGGCCGAGTACGACGCCGACGTGCGGCTCGAGGGCTGCCAGTACACCGGCGCGCGCTGGATCACGGCCGACACGCCGGCCGAGCTGCGCGAGTTCGTCAACGCCTATCCGCAGCGCATGGCCAAGGACGCGGCCGACACGCTGGCCTTCCTGTGCACCTCGCCGTACGACGTGCGGCTGGCGCAGGAACGCTTCCCGAAGATCCATTTCCACCCGCTGCGCGAACACGCGGGGCTGGCGCTGCAGAGCGCGGGCTGAGCAGGCAGGCTGCCGGGGTTCGCGCGCCACCCAGGAGAACCCGATGGACACCTACATCGAAGTCGCCGGCCAGGGCGACATCGCCGAGACCGTGGTCGAGCAGCGCGCCGCGCTCACGCTCACCGTGAAGCCCTCGAAGGCGGAAGCGGCCTTCGAGGAGGCGACCCGGCTGCGCAACGACACCATCCGCGCGCTCAAGGCCGCGGGCCTCGGCGCCGACGAGATCAGCGAGGGCGGCCGCGACACCTGGCAGCCGTGGTACCGCCGCAAGAGCGCGGGGCAGGAGGTCTCGCACCGCGTGCTGCTGCGCTGCCGCGACACGCAGCGCCTGTACCTCGCGATCGACGCGCTGCAGCCGCTGTTCGAGAACGCACGCCATTCGCTCTCGGTCGACATGCTGCAGCCGCGCTTCGACGCCTCGGCCGAGGCCGAATCGGCGGCGCGCGCGGCCGCGATCCAGCAGGCGCGCGCCCGGGCGCAGGTGATCGCGCGCGAGGCCGGCGTGTCGCTCGGCTCGGTGGCGCAGGTCGAGGAACTCGGCGCCGACGCCGACCGCACGGGCTCCTATGGCGACTACGGCTTCGCGATGGCCGCGGCCGCGCCGCTGGCGGCCTCGGCGGCCGACGACTTCGAAGCGATCGACGGCGCCTCGCGCGTGCGCCGGCTGCGCTTTCGCGTGCGTTTCCTGATCAGCTAGCTGCCCGTCGAGGCGTAATGCCTCAAGCCGAGCCCCCACACGCGAAACGCCAGCGCGAGGAAGACGAAGCCCGCCAGCGGCGACACCCAGCCCACCCAGTGCGGCGCGCCGAGCGGATCGGGCCGCCCGAGGATCAGCAGCGCCGGGTAGTAGGCCACGCAGGCCAGCGGCACCGCGAAGGTGAGCAGGCGCCGGAACCAGCGCGCGTACAGCGCCAGCGGATACTGCGCCGCCTGCACGCCGCCGTAGGTCAGCACGTTGGCGATCTCCAGGCTCTCGACGGTCCAGAAGGCCAGCGTGCCCTGCAGCACCAGGATGCCGAGGAACAGCGCCACCCCGCCGGCCAGCGCGAACAGCGCGACGGCCACGGCCTCGGGCGTCCAGGCGATGCCGGCCTGCGCGGTCGCGAAGCCGATCACCGCCAGCCCCTGCAGCAGCCGGCCCATGCGGCTGATGCGGAAGTCGTGGCCCATGAGCTGCAGCGCGAGCGGGCGCGGTCGCAGCAGCAGGCGGTCGAAGGCGCCGCTGCGCAGGAACTCGGTGCCCAGCACGTCGAAGCCGCGGCCCAGGGCATCGGCCAGCGCGAACATGCAGTTGACCAGGCCGTAGAACAGCGCGACCTCGCCGAGGGTCCAGCCGCGCACCTCGCCGAAGCGGTGGAACATGGCCCAGACCGCGACCACCTCGATGCCGGTGACGAGGAACTGGCCCACCGTGAGCATCAGCGCCGAGGCCGGGTAGCGCGCCTGCGCGCCGACCGAGGCCTTCACCAGCCGCAGGAACAGCGCGATCGATCCCGGGGACCTGCTCATGCCGACCTCACCCGCCCTGCACCTGCAGCCGGCGCATGGTGCGCACCAGCAGCCAGCGGCCGGTGACCACCAGCAGCGCGATCCAGAAGCATTGCAGCGCCAGCCCGAGCAGCGCGTCGGCGCCGCGCAGCTGGCCGAAGTACAACCGCGCGGGAATGTCCATCAGCCCGGCCAGCGGCTGCACCAGCAGCGCCGTCTGCCAGGCATCGGGCAGCAGCGCGAGCGGCAGCAGGTTGCCCGACAGCACGATCACCAGCGGCGCCGACAGCGCGTTGATGCCGCGCTCGTTGAGCGCCGACAGCGTCGCGACGTTGAGCAGCATCACCATCGCGGTCGACAGCGCCAGGCCCAGCCCCATCGACAGCGCGAAGGCCAGCGCGGCCGCCACGCCCACCGGCGGCTGCCAGGCCCAGGCGCCGAGCCCCAGCAGCGGCAGCGCGACGGCGGCGAAGCCCAGCATCAGCGCCGCGCGCGGCAGCAGGCGCGCGGCGATCCAGCCCGCGCTGCGCGCATACCAGAGCGCATAGGCATCGACCGGGCGCAGCCGGTCATAGGCCACCGAGCCGGTGCGCACCGACTGCGCCACCTCGGGATCGACCAGCCAGGGCATCAGCACCAGCAGGCCCTGCGCGAGCCAGGTGTAGGTGATGGCGTGCTCGAGCGACATCGGCGCCTGCGCGGCCGCCGAGGCACCGCCGTAGAAAGCCGCGAACACCATCACCTTGATGCCGCCCCACCAGCACTGTGTGCCGAAGCCCGCGAGCGCGGCAGTGCGGTACTGCAGCATCTGCAGGAAACGCGAGGCGAAGGCCGCGGTGTAGGGGCGCGCGATCTCGCGCCATCCCTCCGTCATGCGTCGGCCGCTCCATGCATCGCATAGAAGCGCGCGATCACGGCTTCGATCGCCAGCCCCTCGAGCCGGATGTCCTCCACCGCATGCTCGGCCGCGATGCGCGCGATCAGCGCCGGCGCGGAGACGGCCGCGGGATCGAAGTCGAGCACCAGCGTGCGGCCGTCGCGCGCGTTCACGCGCACGCCGGGCCAGTGGGCGCCGAGGTCGTCGGGCAATTGCGCTTCCTGCGCGAAATCGACCACCAGCCGGCGCTCGGCCAGCACCTGCGCGCGCAGCGCCTCGACCGGACTGTCGGCCAGCACGCGGCCATGGCCGATCACGATCACGCGCCGCGCGAGCGCCTCGATGTCGTGCATGTCGTGCGTGGTCAAGAGCACCGTGGTGCCGCGCTCGCGGTTGGCGCGGCGCACGAAGTCGCGCACCGCGAGCTTCGAGGGCGCGTCGAGGCCGATGGTCGGTTCGTCGAGGAACAGGATCTCGGGCTCGTGCAGCAGCGCGGCCGCGATCTCGGCGCGCATGCGCTGGCCCAGCGAGAGCTGGCGCACCGGCTGGTCGAGCACGCGCTCGAGGCTCAGCAGCGCGACCAGCTCGTCGCGCGTGCGGCGATAGCGCTCGCGGTCGACGCGGTAGATGTCGCGCAGCAGGTCGAAGCCCTCGCCCACCGGCAGGTCCCACCACAGCTGGGTGCGCTGGCCGAACACCACGCCGATGCGGCCCACGTGGCGCTCGCGGTCGGCGAAGGGATCGCGCCCGTCGATGCGCACGCTGCCGCCGTCGGGCCGCAGGATGCCCGAAAGGATCTTGATGGTGGTGGACTTGCCCGCGCCGTTGGGACCGATGAAGCCCAGCAGCTCGCCGCGCTCGAGCGCGAAGGACACGCCCCCGAGCGCCTCGACCGTGCGATGGCGGCGGTGCAGCAGGCCGCGCACGGCACCGAGCACGCCGGGGTCGCGTTCGGCGATGCGGTAGGTCTTGAGGAGGCGGTCGACGACGATCTGGGACATGGGCGGGCCGCGCCAGTGCGGTCTGCGCGACCAGCCGGCGGGGGCGGGATGCTACACGAAAGCGCGGCGCGCGCGGCCACCGGTACGATCCGCGCTCCTGCCGTGCCGTCCGCCATGTCCTCCTCCACCACGTCTTCCTCCCTCCCCGCCTCGCCCGACCGTCTGCTGCCGCTGGGCCAATGGCCCGCCACCGCCCGCGCCACGCTTGCGGGCGTGTTCACCGACATCGACGACACGCTGACCACCGAGGGCGCGATCACCGCTGACGCACTGGCCGCGCTCGGCGCGTTGCGCGCGGCCGGGCTGCACGTGGTGGCGATCACCGGCCGGCCCGTGGGCTGGAGCGAGCCCTTCGTCAACGCCTGGCCGGTCGATGCGATCGTGGCCGAGAACGGCGCGGTGGCGCTGCTGCCGCTGCCCGGCGGCGGCATCGCCAAGCGCTACCAGCAGGATGCGCCCACGCGCGCCGCGAACTACCGGCGCATGCAGGGCGTGCTCGCGCGCATCGAAGCGGAGATTCCGGGCGCCGGCCGCGCCACCGACTCGCCGGGCCGCGAGACCGACATCGCGATCGACCACAGCGAGTTCGTACGGCTCGACGAGGCCACCATCGCGCGCGTGGTGGCGCTGATGCGCGGCGAGGGCATGCATGCCACCGTGAGCAGCATCCACGTCAACGGCTGGTATGGCGGCAACGACAAGCTCGAGGGCGCGCGCTGGATCGTGCGCGAACTCTGGGGCCGCCGGCTCGACGACGAGATCGCGCGCTGGGCCTACGTGGGCGACTCGACCAACGACCAGCTGATGTTCCGCAGCTTCGCGCACAGCATCGGCGTGGCGAACGTCGCGCGCTTCGTGCCGCAGCTGGAGTTCCTGCCGCACTACGTGACGCGCGGCGAGCGCGGCGCGGGTTTCAGCGAGGCGGTGGCCGCGATCCTCGCGGCGCGACCGAACTAAGGCGCGGCACGCCGGCGCAGCGGCGCCCATTGGTTCCAGGTGCCCACGGCCGCCACCAGCAGCAGCACGCCCGCGTAGCCCTCGACCGTCGCGAGCAGGCCCAGCGGCGCGACCAGGAAGCCCGCGAGCATCGCCGGCAGGCTGAAGGCCAGGTAGCTCACCACGAAGATCGCCGCGAACAGCTCGCCGCGTTCATGGGACTGGGCCAGCGGCGCGAGCGTCTGCACCAGCGCCGAGAAAGCGCCGCCGAAGCCGATGCCGGCCACCGCCGTGCCGACGAAGAACAGCGCCAGCGAACGCGTGGCGAGCGCCGCCAGCAGCAGCACCAGTCCGAGCGCCAGGCTGGCCATGCCGAGGATCGCCGGGCGCGGCGCCGCGAAGCGGCCCAGCAGCGTGGGCGCCACGGCTCCCACGCCCGACAGCACCGCGATCGTGAGGCCGTTGACCACGCCGCTGTCGATGCCGAACACGTGGTGCATCAGCGAAGGCGCGAGCGACAGGAACAAGCCGCCGAGCGCCCACACCGCGATGAACACCGGCAGCCCGCGCGCGAACTCGGCGCGCGCCCGCACGGGGATCGACACCCGAGGCACCAGCGAGGCCAGCGCGCCGGCACGCGGCGTCACGGTCTCGGGCATCCACAGCACCAGCGCCGCGCCGAACGCGAACACCAGCGCCAGCACGCCGAACACCCACGTCACCGGCTGCCCGGTCCAGCGCACCGCCATGCCCGTGAGCAGCGCGCCCAGCGCCAGGCCCGCGAGCGGCGACACGCTGGTGATCAGCGCGCCCAGCCGCTTCTTCGCGGCCGGTGCTGCCTCGACCACGGCCGCGCTCAGCGCGCCGCTCGCGATGCCGGTCGCCACGCCCTGCACCACGCGCGCGAGGATCAGCCCGCCGATGTCGCCCGCCAGCAGGAACAGCCCCATCGCCACCGCCTGCAGCACCAGCGCCGCGAGCACCACCGGGCGGCGGCCGATGTGATCGGACAGCGAGCCGGCCACCAGCAGCGAGATCAGTAGCGCGATGGCGTAGATCGCGAACGCCACCGTCAGCATCGAGGACGAGAAGCCCCAGGCATGCTGGAACACCACGAACAGCGGCGAGGGCGCGGCCGCCGCGAAGAAGAAGGCGAACAGCACCGCCGCCAGCAGCGGGAAGGCCAGCGCCGCCGGCATGCGCCGGGGTGCCGCGGCAAGGGGCGCCGCGCGGACAGGGGCGGCGGCGGTGCCGGGGCGGCTTGCGAGGTCGGGGCATTGGGACACGGTGAACTCCTTGGCGCGAAACGGCTCTTAACGCACAAATCTTTGCGTTTGTGATTCTAGGCTTCTCCCGCTGTTAAAGCAAATATCTTTGCGTTAAAGTCGATTCACCATGAACACCGCCGTCCCGTCCGCCATTCCTTCTTCCTCAGCCAAGCGCCCCGGCGGGCGCAGCGCGCAGGTGCAGGCGCAGGTGCGCGCCGCGCTCGAGGAACTGGTCGCCGAACAGGGCCGAGAGCGCGTCACCGTGCCGGCCGTGGCCGAACGCGCGGGCGTCAGCGCTTCCAGCATCTACCGCCGCTGGGGCGATCTTTCCGGCCTGCTGGCCGAGACCGCCACCCACCGCCTCGACCCCGACCGCCCGCTGCCGGACACCGGCACGCTGCGCGCCGACCTCGCGGCGTGGGCGAGCGAACTGATCGAGCACCTGGCCAAGCCGTGCAACACCTCGCTGCTGAAGGCCGCGGCCGCGCTGGCCAACGGCGACGAGGACACCGACTGCCTGCGCAACCGCCGCCGCGAGGCGCTGGCCCTGGTCGAACAGGCCCGCGCGCGCGGCGAGGCCACACCGACGGCCGAACAGGTGATCGATCACCTGATCGCGCCGATCGTGTTCCGGCTGGTGTTCGGGGGAGAGCCGGTGCGTGTGGAGCTGGGGGAGCGGCTGGTGGGGGAGTTGTTCGCGCTGGCCACACGCAAGGAGTGAACACCGTTCAGGGAGCTCCGTCCGTGGCCCCCAGAAGGATCGACGTGAGCGCCAGGTTCACGTAGTAGTTGCTTCGCCCCATCTTCTGCTTCGCCACGAAGCCCCCTTCGACCAGGGCATCGAGGTACTTGGTCGCCGTCAGGCGCGACACCTGCAGATCGCGCTGCACGAAATCGATCTTCGTGTAGGGATGGGTGAACAGGTTGTTGATGAGGTCCTGGCTGTAAAACTTGTAGCCGGCACGAATGCGGTGCTTGTAGTCGCCCAACGCAGCCTTGATCGCATTGACCGTCACGATCGCTTGCCCCGCGGTCTGTTCCACGGCTTCGAGCAGGTACAGCACCCATGCTTCCCAGGTGTCCTGCTCGCGCACGGTTTGCAGCAGGCGGTAGTAGTCCGACTTGGTCCGCACGATGTGGCTGCTCAGGTAGAGCACGGGAATATCGAGCAGTCCTTCCTTCACGAGGTAAAGCACGTTGAGGATCCGACCGGTTCGTCCGTTGCCGTCGTAGAACGGATGGATGCTCTCGAACTGGTGGTGGATCAAGGCCATCTTGATCAACGGATCGGCGTCGAACGCATCGGGATCGTTGATGAACCGCTCGAGATCGCGCATCAGCTCGACGATCTCCGCGGGATCCTGGGGCGGCATGTAGACGACGCGACCCGCTCCATCCTTCAATGCGGTGCCCGGCAGCTTTCGAAACCCCGCGTTGTTGCGCTCCAGCTCGGACTGGATCGCGACGACGTGATTGGCCGTGATGAGACCGCTAGTGCGCACTTGCTCGAAACCTACGCGCAACGCCTGCCGGTAACGCAACACCTCCTTGGCCGCCGGGTTGGCGAAAGCCTCGGGCAGCACGTCGTCCTTGAAGAGCTCGTCGTGCGTGGTGATGATGTTCTCGATCTCCGAACTGTCCTTGGCTTCCTGCAGGCCCAGGGTGTTGATCAGGATGCCCTGGTCGGGGATCGCCGCGGCGATCCCCTTGAGTTCGGCCAGCTTTCGACTGCTGGCGGCGAGCTGCCTGAGGATGGCGGGCGTTTCGAAGCGCCTGGCATCGAGCCTATCGAGCGAAGGAAGTGGCACGGAGGGGCCTCCTTGAACATGCATAGAAATCGCCGCTTTCTAGACATGTTAGGCCAGACGTGTATAGAAAATGTCAATTTTCTATACACGTCGCCTCCTCATGCCAAGAAATGCGCCATTTCCTTTGCATGAGAGGGAGAGGCGCCGAGCCCGCCTCACTTCTCCTTCGCCAACCCCAGCTTCTCGATCAACACCTTCTCCCGCGCCACCGTGTCCTGCGCAAACTTCGTGTACTGCGCCGAGCTCATGTAGTCGGGCAGCATGTCGTAGCGCCCGAGCGCGGCGACGTAGCTCGGTTCCTCCATCGCCTGCTTGAAGGCGTCGTGCAGCTTCTTCACCACCTCGGGCGGCGTGCCCTTGGGCGCGCCGATGCCGAAGGGCGAGTTCTGCACGATGTCGTAGCCGAGTTCCTTGAGCGTGGGCGCGTCGGGGAACTTGGCCAGGCGCTTCTCGCCCCAGGTGTTGAGCACGCGCAGCTTGCCGGCCTCGACCTGCGGCGCGAAGCCGGTGCTGTCGGCCGCGGCCATGAGCTGGCCGCTCACCACGGCGAGCATCAGGTCGGCGCTGCCCTTGTAGGGCACGTGCTGCAGCTCGATGCCGGCCTTCTGCGCGACCAGCTCGGTGGTCAGGTGCGGGCTGGTCAGGGTGCCGGTGGAGCCGTAGGTCAGCTTGCCGGGATTGGCCTTGGCATAGGCGACGAAGTCGGCCCAGGTCTTGAACGGGCTGTTCGCGGGCACGACGATGCCGAAGGCATAGCCGGTCACGTTGATGACGTAGTTGATGTCCTTGAGCGGATCCCAGTTGATCTTGGTGGTGTAGCCGAGGCGGAACACGCCGAGCGGGATCTGGGCGATGGTGTAGCCGTCGGCCTGCGAGGTCTGCAGCGCCTGCGCGGGCAGGGTGCCGCCGGCGCCGGGCTTGTTGTCGACGATCACGGGCTGGCCGAGGATGCGGCTCGCGTTGTCGGCGAGCTGGCGCATGGTGATGTCGGTGGGGCCGCCCGCGGGGAAGGCGATCACCAGCTTGACCGGCTTGGCCGGAAAGGCCTGCTGCGCGAAGGCGGCCAGGGGCGCGGCGAAACCGCAGGCGGCGAGCGCGGCGGCGCGGAGGAAGGTGTGGCGGCGGAGCATGGCGGCTGGGGTCCCGGCTGAATTTGAAAGAGCGCGATTGGGCCCCGCCGATCGGCACTAGACAACCGGGGCAGCCCTGATTTCCTCAAGGCCGCAAGGACATTCAGGCCTGCTCGAAGCCCTCGAGCACATTCACCGCGTTGACGCCCACCTCGGCCACCGCATAGCCGCCCTCGAACACGAACACCGTCGGCAGGCCCGCGCGCGCGAGGTCCTCGCCCATGCGCAGGTAGTCGTCGCTGCGTAGCTTGAAGCCCGAGATCGGATCGCCCTCGAAGGTGTCGACGCCGAGCGAGACCACGAGCGCGCCGGCCTTCACCTCGGCGATGCGCGCGAGCGCGCTCGTCAGCGCCGCGCGCCAGCCCGCGAAGTCGGTGCCGCGCGGCAGCGGCAGGTTGTGGTTGAAGCCCAGCCCCGCGCCGGCACCGCGCTCGTCGGCATGGCCGAGGTAGTAGGGATAGTCGGTGACGGGATCGGCATGCAGGCTCGCGAAATGCACGTCGTCGCGCGCATAGAAGATGGCCTGGGTGCCGTTGCCGTGGTGGTAGTCGACGTCGAGCACGGCCACGCGTTCGATGCCCGCGTCGCGCAGCGCCTGCGCGGCCACGGCGGCGTTGTTGAGGAAGCAGTAGCCGCCGAAGAAGTCGGCGCCCGCATGGTGGCCCGGCGGCCGGGTCAGCGCGAAGGCGGCGCGCTCGCCGCCGACGACGCGCTGCGCGGCGGTGAAGGCGCTAGCCGCGCCGTGGCGCGCGGCGGTCCAGCTGCCGGCCGTCAGCGGCGTGCCGGCATCGAAGCCGAACAGTCCCAGCCGCGCGGGGAAGCTCGCGGGCAGCACGTCGGTGCGCATGCCGCGCGTGGGCCAGTACGAGGGCAGCGCGTCGCGTTCGGCATTGGCGGGATCGAGCGCCACCCATTCGTCCCAGGCGCCGGCGATGAAGTCGAGGTAGCGCGGCGCATGTACCTTGGCGAGCAGTGCGTCGGGCAGCGCATCGGGTGCGAGCAGCGGGCCGAGCGCGCGGCGCTCGATCTCGGCCTTCACGTGGTCGGCGCGTGCCGGCACCTCGAAGCACGGCACGAGCTCGCCGCGGAACATCTCGACTTTGCCCTGGTGGAGTGCGTGCCGGTCGTTGTAGATGGTGAGCATGGAACGGGGTCGGCGGCGGGCGCCGTGGCTGGACAGCCGCCCATCATGCCGCACGCCGCAGCACGGCCCGGCGCCGGCCCGCGGCCGTGAGCCCGAACAGGTCCTTGGGATCGTCGAGCTCGGGCACCAGCGCGATCTGCCGGCCCACGCCGCGCTCGATGGCGAGCTGGTGGATGTAGCGCAGCGCGGTGTAGTCCTCGAGCGCGAAGCCGACCGAATCGAACACCGTGACCTGGTCCGGCCGCTCGCGGCCGGGCACCTCGCCGAGCAGCACCTTCCAGAGCTCGTGCACCGGGAAGTCGGCCGCCAGCTGCTGGATCTCGCCCTCGACGCGGGTCTGCGGCTCGTACTCCACGAACACGCGCGCGCCGCGCAGCACCCCGGGATCGAGCTCGGTCTTGCCGGGCGAATCGCCGCCCACCGCGTTGATGTGCATGCCGGGCTCGATCATCCCGGGCTCGAGCACCGTCGCATGGCCCTGGTAGGCAGTGACGGTGGTCACGATGTCGGCGCCGCGCACCGCCTCGGCCACCGAATGCGCGCGCACGATCTCCATCGGCGAGCAGGCCGAGAGATGGCGCACCAGCTTGTCGGTGGCATGCGGGTCGATGTCGAACACGCGCACCTCCTCGATGCCCAGCAGCGCATGGAAGGCCAGTGCCTGGAACTCGCTCTGCGAGCCGTTGCCGATCAGCGCGAGGCTGCGCGAACCGGGCCGCGCGAGCGCGCGCGCCGCCATGGCGGAGGTGGCGGCGGTGCGCAGCGCGGTGGTGAGGGTGAGTTCGGACAGCAGTACCGGGTAGCCGGTGTCGACCTCGGCGAGCACGCCGAAGGCCATGACGGTGGGCAACCCCACCGTGGTGTTGTGCGGATGGCCGTTGACGTACTTGAAGGCATAGGCGCCGTCGTCGGCCACCGGCATCAGCTCGATCACGCCGAGGTGCGAATGGCTGGCCACGCGGGCCTTCTTGTCGAACTCGCGCCAGCGCAGGAAGTCGTCGCGCAGCGCATCGGCCAGGGCACCCAGGAACTGCGGCACGCCGGTGTCGTCGACCAGGCGCACGAGGCTGTGGACATCGATGAAGCGGGTCATGGCAGGACTCCTTGCGAGCCCCGGCCGGCGCCGCACCCGATCCGTTCCACCATGGCGGGTCCAGGATGAGCGCCTGCGCCAAGGGTTCGATTCCATTCTGCGCCGCGCGCGCGGCCGCGGCGAGGCCCGCGACCCCGACCGCGTCGAGCGCAGGGGCAAGCCCCCGCGCCCGACGGTTCGGGGCTACCGTCCGACGTTGGTGCCGGCCGAAGAAAGCCTCAGCGCGCCAGCACCGGTGCCAGCGCCACGCCCGTGTGCGTGCCCAGCCGCACCACCTCCTCGGGCGCCGCCGCCGCCACCACGCGGCCGCCGCCGTTGCCGCCCTCGGGCCCGAGGTCGACGATCCAGTCGGCCTCGGCGATCAGGTCGAGGTCGTGCTCGATCACCACCACGCTGTGGCCGCCGTTCACCAGCCGGTGCAGCACGTGGATCAGCTTCTCGACGTCGGCCATGTGCAGGCCCACGGTCGGCTCGTCGAGCACGTAGAGCGTGTGCGGCGCCTTCTGGCCGCGGCGCGTGATGTCGTCGCGCACCTTGCTCAGTTCGGTCACCAGCTTGATGCGCTGCGCCTCGCCGCCCGACAGCGTGGGCGAGGGCTGGCCCAGGGTCAGGTAGCCGAGCCCCACGTCCTTGAGCAGCTGCAGCGGATGGCTGATGTTGGGCATGCTCGCGAAGAACTCGACCGCCTCGTCCACCTCCATCTGCAGCACGTCGCCGATGCTCTTGCCGCGCCAGCTCACGGCCAGCGTCTCGGGGTTGAAGCGCGCGCCGTGGCAGACCTCGCAGGGCACCTTCACGTCGGGCAGGAAGCTCATCTCGATGGTGCGCACGCCCGCGCCGTCGCAGGCCGGGCAGCGGCCCTCGCCGGTGTTGAAGCTGAAGCGCGCCGGACCGTAGCCGCGCGCCTTGGCCTCGAGCGTGTCGGCGAACAGCTTGCGGATGGTGTCCCAGAAGCCGATGTAGGTCGCGGGGCAGCTGCGCGGGGTCTTGCCGATCGGGGTCTGGTCGACCTCGAGCACGCGGTCCACGCTCTGGTAGCCCTCGACGCCCTTGCAGCCGGCCCAGGCCGGGCGCTTGCCCGCGGCATCGGCATCGCGGCCGGCCTTGGTGCTGCGTTGCTGCACCACCGCCTGCACGTTGGCCAGCAGCACGTCGCGCGCGAGCGTGGACTTGCCCGAGCCGCTCACGCCCGTGACCACCACCAGCCGCTGCAGCGGCACGGTGACCGTCACGTCCTGCAGGTTGTGCATGTCGGCGCCGCGCACCGTGAGCCACTGGCCGTTGTCGGGCGCCTTCGGGTCGGGCGAGGGAATGAGCCGGCGCGCCTGCAGCGGATGCTTGATGGCGTCGCGCAGGTAGCGGCCGGTCTGCGACTCGGCCGCCCGCTCGATGTCGGCCACCGCGCCCTGCGCCACCAGGCGGCCGCCGCGCTTGCCGGCGCTCGGGCCGATGTCGATGATGTGGTCGGCGCGGCGGATCGTGTCCTCGTCGTGCTCCACCACCACCAGCGTGTTGCCCTTGTCGCCGAGCTTGTGCAGCGCGTCGAGCAGGATGCGGTTGTCGCGCGCATGCAGGCCGATGGTCGGCTCGTCGAGCACGTAGCACACGCCCTGCAGGTTGCTGCCGAGCTGTGCCGCGAGCCGGATGCGCTGCGCCTCGCCGCCGGACAGCGTGGGCGCGCCGCGGTCGAGCGTGAGGTAACCCAGGCCCACCTCCTCGAGGAATTCGAGCCGGCTCTTGATCTCGGGCACCAGGTCGCGCGCGATCTCGGCCTCGCGGCCCGCGAGCGAGAGGTTCTCGAACCAGGTGCGGATGTCGGTCACGCTCATGCGCGCGAGCTCGGTGATGCCGATGCCGCCCTCGCCCCAGCCCGGCGTGCCGGCATGCGCATGGACCGCTCCGCCGCCGAACAGCACCGCGCGCGCGGTCGCATTGAGCCGCGTGCCCTTGCAGGTCGGGCAGGCCACGTCGCCCACGTCCTCGGCATCGGGCTCGGCGAAGGTCTGCTCGCGTCCCTTCTGGTCGTCGGCCATCACCGAGTCGTCGAAGATCTTGCGCTGTTCCTTGCTGAGCTTGACGCCGGTGCCCACGCAGTCGGGGCACCAGCCGTGCTTGCTGTTGTAGCTGAACAGGCGCGGGTCGAGCTCGGCATAGCTGGTGCTGCAGACCGGGCAGGCGCGCAGGGTCGAGAACACGCTGACGCGGCCGATGCCCGCGGCCGTCACGCCGGCCATCATCGCGGCGCGCAGCCCGTCCATCTCGCTGAGCACGTGCACCACGCCCTTGCCGTGCTCGAGCGCCTTCGTGAGCGCCTCGCGCAGCTGGTTCTCGTTCGTGGGCAGCACGTCGAGGCTGGCCACCGGCAGCTCGATGCTGTGTTCCTTGAAGCGGTCGATGCGCGGGAAGCCCGCGGTCGGCAGGAAGTCGCCATCGACGCGCAGGTGCGTGAAGCCGCGCGGCCGCGCCCAGTCGGCCAGCTCGGTGTAGACGCCCTTGCGGTTGCTCACCAGCGGCGCGAGCAGGCCGATGTGCTGGCCCTTGAAGTTGCGCATCAGCTGCGCCGCGATGCTGTCGGGCGTCTGCGGCTGCACGGCCGCGCCGTCCTTCACGCAGTGCTGCACGCCGAGCTTCACGAACAGCAGGCGCAGGAAGTGCCAGACCTCGGTGATGGTGCCCACCGTGCTCTTGCGGCCGCCGCGCGACAGGCGCTGCTCGATCGCCACCGTCGGCGGAATGCCGTAGACGGCATCGACCTCGGGCCGGCCCGCGGGCTGCACGATGCTGCGCGCATAGGCGTTGAGCGATTCGAGGTAGCGGCGCTGGCCCTCGTTGAACAGGATGTCGAAGGCCAGCGTGGACTTGCCCGAACCGCTCACGCCCGTGACCACGCTGAACTTGCCGCGCGGGATGTTGACGCTGAGGTTCTTCAGGTTGTGCTCGCGCGCGTTGACGATCTCGACCGCGTCGGCGCCCGGCGCCTTCTTGGCCTGCGCAATGTAGCGGCGCGCCGCGCGCTCGGCCACCTTGTAGGCGCCGGGGCCGATCGCGAGCTCGTAGTCGGCCAGCGCGGCGCCCGTGAGCGAGGCGCGGTTCTCGCGCAGCTGCTCGGGCGTGCCCTCGGCCACCACCTGGCCACCGCCCTCGCCGCCTTCGGGGCCGAGGTCGATGCACCAGTCGCTGGCGCGGATCACGTCGAGGTTGTGCTCGATCACGATCAGCGAATGGCCGGCGTCGAGCAGCTTGCGCAGCGCGCGCATGAGGCGCGCGATGTCGTCGAAGTGCAGGCCGGTGGTGGGCTCGTCGAACAGGAACAGCGTGCCCTTGCGCGCCACCGCCTGCTTGCTCGAGGTCGCGCCCTTGGCGGCCTCGGCCAGGAAGCCCGCGAGCTTGAGGCGCTGCGCCTCGCCGCCCGACAGCGTGGGCACGGGCTGGCCCAGCTTCACGTAGTCGAGGCCCACGTCGGAGATCGGCTGCAGCACGCGCAGAACGTCGCGGTCGGCATCGAACAGCGCCGCGGCCTCGGCCACGGTCAGCTCGAGGATGTCGGCCACGTTGTAGCTCTTGCCGTGGCGCTCGATGCGCACCTCGAGGATCTCGGGCCGGTAGCGCTTGCCGTCGCAGTCGGGGCAGCGCAGGTAGACGTCGGAGAGGAACTGCATCTCGACGTGCTCGAAGCCCGAGCCGCCGCAGGTGGGGCAGCGGCCGTCGCCCGAGTTGAAGCTGAACTTGCTCGCGGTGTAGCCGCGCTGGCGCGAGATCGGCGCGGTGGCGAAGATCTCGCGGATCGCGTCCCAGGCGCCGACGTAGCTCGCGGGGTTGGAACGCGCGGTCTTGCCGATCGGCGACTGGTCGACGAACACCACGTCGCCGAGGTGGTCGGCGCCGAGCAGGCGGTCGTGCGCGCCGGGCGTCTCGGTGGCCTTGCCGAAGTGGCGCATCAGCGCGGGCGCGAGCACGTCCTGCACCAGCGTCGACTTGCCCGAGCCGCTGACGCCGGTCACGCAGACCAGGCGCGCGAGCGGGAACTCGACGCTGATGTCCTTGAGGTTGTGCTCGCGCACGCCCTCGAGGATGAGCCGGTGCGTGTTCTCGCTGACCAGCCGCTTGAAGCCCATGCCGATCTTCTTGCGCCCGCCCAGGTACTGGCCGGTCAGCGTGTCGGCGTCGCGCAGCGCGTCGGTGCTGCCGTCGAACACGATCTGGCCGCCACGCGCGCCGGGGCCCGGGCCCATGTCGATCACGCGGTCGGCCGCGAGCATCACGGCCGGGTCGTGCTCGACCACCACCAGCGTGTTGCCCGCGTCGCGCAGCCGCAGCATGGCCTCGGTGATGCGGTTCATGTCGCGCGGATGCAGCCCGATGCTGGGCTCGTCGAGCACGAACAGCGTGTTGACCAGCGAGGTGCCGAGCGCGGTCGTGAGGTTGATGCGCTGCACCTCGCCGCCGCTGAGCGTGCGGCTCTGGCGGTCGAGCGTGAGGTAGCCGATGCCGACGTCGTGCAGGTAGCGCAGCCGGGTCGTGATCTCCTCGAACAGCAGCTTGAGCGCCTGGACCTCGCCGGCCGCGCTCGCGCGCTGCGCCTCGCCGGCCGTGGCGATGCCGCCGGCCGTCATGCGGTCGAACAGCTGGCGCAGCCGCTCGATCGGCAGCAGCATCAGGTCATGCAGGCACAGGCCCGGCAGCGCCTCGAGCTGCGCGCGCGTCCACTTCACGCCGATGGGCATGAAGCGCTTCCCGGGCGGCAGCACCGCGTCGGCGTCTTCCTTGCTGCCGATGCGCCACAGCAGGCTTTCGAGCTTGAGTCGCGCGCCCGCGCAGGTGGGGCACGGCGTGTAGCTGCGGTACTTCGACAAGAGCACGCGGATGTGCATCTTGTAGGCCTTGCTCTCGAGGTAGCCGAAGAAGCGGCGGATGCCGTACCACTGCTTGTTCCAGTTGCCCTCCTTGTAGTTGGGCGTGCCCTCGATCACCCAGTGCTTCTGCTCGGCGGTGAGCTTGTTCCACGGCGTGTCGCGCGGAATGCCGGCGGCCTCGGCATGGCGCATGAGGTCGTCCTGCGCCTCCTTCCAGGCCGGGGTCTGGATGGTCTTGATCGCGCCCGCGCGCAGGGTGAGCTTGTCGTTCGGGATCACGAGGCCGAGGTCGACGCCGATCACGCGGCCGAAGCCGCGGCAGGTGTCGCAGGCGCCGACGGCCGAGTTGAACGAGAACATCGAGGGGATCGGATCGCCGTAGCGGATGTCGCTCTCGGGGCAGTGCAGGCCGGTGGAGAACTTCCACACGTCCGTCGGCGCGTTCTCCTCGGCGCCGGTCGCATGCACCGTCACGCGCCCGCTGCCGCGCTTGAGCGCGACCTCGATCGCCTCGACCACGCGCGAGCGCTCGGCGCTCGAGGCGCGGAAGCGGTCGGCCACCACGTCGAGCACCTTGCGCGGGCCGGTGGGCGTGGCCACCTCGCGCTCGGCCTGCACGCGCGTGAAGCCGCTGGCCGACAGCCACTGCGTGACCTCGTCGGCCGTGGTGCTCGCGGGCAGCTCGACCGGGAAGGTCACGACCAGTCGCGGATCGCCCGCGGCCGCCGCGCGCTCGACGATCTGCGCATAGATGCTGTCGGGCGAGTCGTGGCGCACCGGCAGCGCGGTCTCGCGGTCGAACAGGTCGGCCGCGCGCGCATAGAGCAGCTTCAGGTGGTCGTTGAGCTCGGTCATCGTGCCGACCGTGGAGCGCGAGGAGCGCACCGGGTTGGTCTGGTCGATGGCGATCGCGGGCGGCACGCCCTCGACCTTGTCGACCGCCGGCTTGTCCATGCGGTCGAGGAACTGGCGGGCGTAGGCGGAGAAGGTTTCGACGTAGCGCCGCTGGCCCTCGGCGTACAGGGTGTCGAACACGAGGCTCGACTTGCCCGAGCCGCTGGGCCCGGTGACCACGGTCATCTCGCCGGTGCGGATGTCGAGGTCGAGATTCTGGAGGTTGTGCTGGCGTGCGCCACGGATGCGGATGGAGCCCTGTGTCATGAGTGCCTTGGGGGTGGGGCAAACATTCTAGGGAGTGGTCCATGACGCGCCCGTGCACCCCGCTGTAAGGACGGTGGCCGCGCAGGGGTTTGTCCGAATGGTGGATTTGATACTTTTAGAAACAAATAAGGCGTTGGTTTGCAACGATGGCGACGCCATCGCAACGAAGGGACGAACACACATGACGAAGAAGCACGGCCGCCTGCGCGCGGCACTGATCGCGCTCGGCGCGCTGGTTCTGCTGCCCGCGCAGGCGCAGATCCTGATCGGCCAGACCGCCGGCATGACGGGCCCGGTGGCCGCCAGCGTCAACGAGACCATCGGCGGCGCGCAGCTCGTGATCGATGCCGCCAATGCGCAGGGCGGCGTGCATGGCGAGAAGATCGAGGTGGTCCGGCTCGACGACGGCTTCGACGTCAAGCGCGCGGGCGAGAACGGCCGCGCACTGATCGAGGACAAAAAGGTGCTCGCGCTCTTCATGAGCCGCGGCACGCCGCACTCGCAGGCCATCATTCCCTGGCTCGACAAGCACGGCGTGGCGCTGATCGGGCCCTCCACCGGCGCGATGGTGCTGCACAAGCCGGTGCAGCGGAACGTGTTCAACGTGCGCGCCACCTACCAGCGCGAGGCCGAGAAGGCGGTGCAGCACCTGCTGACCATCGGCATGGTGCGCATCGCGGTCGTGCACGTGACCGACTCCTTCGGCGCCGATGCGCTCGAGGGCGCGATGACCGGCTTCGGCAAGGCCAAGGCGCAGCCCGCGGCCACCGTGCCGGCCGACCGCGACAAGCCCGACTACGCGGCCATCGTGCCCGCCATCGTCCAGGCCAAGGCGCAGGCGGTGCTGTGGATCGGCTCGGGCAGCGCAGTGGTCGAGGGCATCAAGGCGCTGCGCGCGGCCGGCTCGGCGGCGCAGGTGGTCACGCTGTCGAACAACGCCTCCTCGGGCTTCATCAAGCAGCTCGGCGAGGCCAGCCGCGGCGTGGTGGTCACGCAGGTGTTCCCGAGCGAGCGCTCGATCAGCTACCCGATGGTGAAGGAGGCGATCGCGCTCGCGAAGGCCAAGGGCCAGAACGAGCTCTCGCCCGCGGCGCTCGAAGGCTTCGCCTCGGCCAAGGTGCTGGTGGAGGCGCTGCGCCGCGCCGGCCCCAAGCCCACGCGCGCCCGCGTGGTGGCCGCGCTCGACGGCCTGCGCGACTACGACCTCGGCGGCCTCGAGATCAGCTACACGCCGCAGGACCACAGCGGCATCGATTTCGCCGACCTCTCGATCATCAGCGAGGGCCGCTTCAAGCGCTGAAGCGCCGCCTTTCCCTCTCGACGAAGCCGGGCCCAGTGCCCGGCTTTTTGCTTTTGCAAACAACGGTTTGACAGGGTTTGCACGAGGAATCGTATGTCACGTCTAGCTACACATAATTGCATTTGCTGACATGGACACGAATCCCGACGGGAAAGGTTTTGTCGATGAAGAAGAAGAAAAGGATCCCGCGCCTGCGCGCCGCCGCATTGCTGCTCGCACTCGCGGCGACCGGCGCCTCGGCCCAGATCGTGATCGGCCAGTCGGCCGACCTGTCGGGACCGGTGGCGGCCAGCGTGAAGGAGACGATCATGGGCTCGCAGCTGGTCATCGACCAGGTCAATGCCCAGGGCGGCATCAACGGCGAGCAGATCGAGGTCATCCGCATGGACGACGGCCTCGATGCCAAGCGCTCGCTCGAGAACTCGCGCATCCTGATCGAGGACAAGAAGGTGGTCGCGCTGCTGCTCAACCGCGGCACGCCCAACACGCTCGCGGTGATCCCGCTGCTCGACAAGCACGGCGTGCCGCTGGTCGGCCCGTCGACCGGCGCGATGGCGCTGCACAAGCCGGTGCAGAAGAACATCTTCAACGTGCGCTCCACCTACCAGCGCGAGGCCGAGAAGGCGGTGGTGCACCTGCAGACCACGGGCATCCAGCGCATCGCGGTGGTGCAGGCCGACGACTCCTTCGGCAAGGACGGCCTCGAGGGCGCGAACCGCGGCTTCGAGAAGGCCAATCTCAAGCCGGTGGTGATCGCGCTGGCCGACCGCAACAAGCCCGACTTCGCGGCCATCGTGCCGAAGCTCGTCGAGGCCAATGCGCAGGCCGTGCTGTGGATCGGCTCGGGCACCTCGGTGTCCGACGGCGTGAAGGCGCTGCGCGCCGCGGGCTCGGCCGCGCAGGTGGTCACGCTGTCGAACAACGCGGCCTCGGGCTTCATCAAGGACCTCGGCAGCGCGAGCCGCGGCGTGATCATCACGCAGGTGTTCCCCTACGAGCGCTCGTTCGGCAATCCGCTGATCAAGGAGGCCCTGGCGCTTGCCAAGGCCAAGGGCCAGGAAGACCTGTCGCCCGCGCTGCTCGAAGGCTTCGTGGCGACCAAGGTGCTGGTGGAGGCGCTGCGCCGCACCGGGCCGAAGCCCACGCGCGCGCGGCTGCTGGCCACGCTCAATGCCTTCCAGTACGACCCGGGTGGCGGGCTCGACATTTCCTACTCGCCGACCGATCACACGGGCATCGAATACGTCGACCTGTCGATCGTGAGCGACGGCCGCTTCAAGCGCTAGGCAGCGCTTCGGAGACTTACTTCGGCGCGCTCGCAGCGGCAGCCGGCGCCGCGGGTGCCGGCTCGTGCACTTCCACGCCGTGCTTCTCGCCCGACATGTCGACCTTGTCGCCGGCCTTCGAGATCACGTACAGCGCGATGGCCGCGAAGATGGCGAAGCCGACTGCGATTTTCCACATGGGTTCTGTCTCCTGAGATGGGTAATGCGGGGTTCAAGAAAAAGGCCTCATGCCGAGGGTCGGCATGAAGCCTCTTTGTTGAACGGAGGACGCGTAGCGCCCTCCTTTCATCGGCGCCGCGGCGCTCAGTCGTGGGCGTAGATGTCCACGTCCTTCGTTTCGCGGATGAACAGCGTGCCGATCACCAGCGTGATGCCCGCGATGATGATCGGGTACCAGAGGCCGTTGTACATGTTGCCGGTGGAGGCCACGATGGCGAAGGCGGTGGTCGGCAGCAGGCCGCCGAACCAGCCGTTGCCGATGTGGTAAGGCAGGCTCATCGAGGTGTAGCGGATGCGCGTGGGGAACAGCTCGACCAGCATCGCGGCGATCGGCCCGTAGACCATGGTCACCAGCAGCACCAGCCAGAACAGCAGCAGCACCGTCAGCAGCTTGTTCATCTTCGCGGGGTCGGCCTTGGCCGGGTAGCCCGCGATCTTCAGGTCCTCGGCCACGCCCTTCTTGAAGGCGGCGATCTCCTTGGCGGAGGTCTCGTCGAACTTGAGGTTCACGACGTTGCCGATCGGTGCTTCCACCGTCTTGTCGCCGATCTTCACGACGGCCTTCGAACCCGGCGCGCCGGCCACGTTCTCATAGCTCACCGAGTTCTGCACCAGGTAGCGCTTGGCGATGTCGCAGGAGCTGCGGAAGTCGATCTCGCGGGCCACGGGGTTGCCCTGGAACGAGCAGGTCGCGGGGTCGGCGGTCACGGTCACGCCGGCCGTGGCCTGGGCCTTGGCGAGGTCGGGGTTGGCGGCCTCGGTCAGCATCTTGAAGACCGGGAAGTAGGTCACCACGGCCAGCAGGCAGCCGGCCATGATGATCGGCTTGCGGCCGATCTTGTCCGACAGGGTGCCGAAGATCACGAAGAACGGGGTGCCGAGCAGCAGCGCGGCGGCGATCATCAGGTTGGCGGTGGTCGCATCGACCTTGAGCTGCGCGGTCAGGAAGAAGAGCGCGTAGAACTGGCCCGAGTACCAGACCACGGCCTGGCCGGCGGTCAGGCCCACCAGTGCCAGGATCACGATCTTGAGGTTCTTCCACTCGCCGAAGGATTCGGCCAGCGGCGCCTTCGAGGTCTTGCCCTCGGCCTTCATGCGCTGGAACGCGGGCGATTCCGACAGCGACAGGCGGATCCACACCGAGATGCCGAGCAGCAGGATCGAGACCAGGAACGGAATGCGCCAGCCCCAGTCGTTGAACACCGCTTCGCCCAGGCCTTCGCGCACGCCCAGGATCACGATCAGGCTCAGGAACAGGCCGAGCGTGGCCGTGGTCTGGATCCACGAGGTGTAGGCACCGCGCTTGCCGTGCGGCGCGTGCTCGGCCACGTAGGTGGCGGCACCGCCGTACTCGCCGCCGAGCGCGAGGCCCTGCAGCATGCGCAGCGCGATCAGGATCACCGGCGCCGCGACGCCGATGGTCGCGTAGCTGGGCAGCAGGCCGACGATGAAGGTCGACAGGCCCATGATCAGGATCGTGACCAGGAAGGTGTACTTGCGCCCGATCATGTCGCCGAGCCGGCCGAACACGATGGCGCCGAACGGACGCACCAGGAAACCGGCCGCGAAGGCCAGCAGCGCGAAGATGAAGGCCGCGCCCGCATCGAGGCCGCTGAAGAACTGCTTCGCGATGATCGCCGCGAGCGAACCGTAGAGGTAGAAGTCGTACCACTCGAACACGGTTCCCAGCGAAGAAGCGAAGATGACCTTCTTCTCCTCCGCCGACATGGGCCGGGGGGCCGGATGCGGCACTCCCCGTGAATCTAGTGTGGCTGCCATTGATCGTCTCCTGTGTATGCGTTCATGCGGCGCCCGAATTCGGGACCGTGGGGCATTCTTGGAGGCGCGACTGACCCGAGCCTTTCGCGAAACTGAACGGGCGCTTACGGATTAAGGTGAAACCCTCGACGCACGTTTCAGCCTGTAAGAAATGCAGCGTCGGTGCTGCGGATGCTCAGTTTTTGCTGCTGCGCAGCAGGGCCGGACGCTGGTCGGCCTCGGCCCATTGCGGGCCGTCGAACCAGGCATCGCCCGCGAGGTAGGCGCGCAGCATCGCGAGGCCGTCGAAGCCCCAGAACAGCCGGCCGTCGACCGCATAGGCCGGCGTGCCGAACACGCCGAGCGCAATCGCGTCCGCGGTGTTGCGCTGGAGCAGGGCCTTGCTCTCGTCGCTGCCGGCATCGCGACGCGGTTGCAGTTGCGCGGTGAGCGCGGCCAGCCGCGCGGGATCGGCCGCCTCGAGGCCGCCGCGCCAGACGTGGCGGAAGACGGTCTCGGCCACCAGCCGGCTCACGCGGCCGTCGTCGGAGGTGGAGAGCGCGAGCCGCAGGTGCGCGAGCGGGTTGTAGGGATGCGAGGCCGGCATCGCGATCTCGATGCCGTGCTGGTGGCCCAGCCACAGCACGTGGCGGTAGGTCCAGCCGCGCTTGGCGGGAATCTCGGCCGGCCCGAGCTGGCCGTGCGCCTTGAGCACCGCGCCCAGCAGCACCGGGCGGTAGTCCACGCTGTAGCTCAGGCCCTCGAGCGCTTGCGGCAGCTGCTCGAACGCGAGATAGGCATAGGGCGAGATGAAGTCCAGGTAGAAGTCGATGTGCTTCATGCGTCGATGTCTCCGATGGCCGGCGCCCGCCAGATGCCGGCCCGGGCCCGCCACTCTATCGCGCGCCAGACCTGCCGCCGCTCGTCGTCCTCCATGCGGCTCCAGCCCGCGATCTCGGGGATGGTGCGCAGGCAGCCCTCGCAGAAGCCGCTGAGCCGGTCCATGCGGCACACCGAGCTGCAGGGCGAGGGCACCGGCTCGGCCAGCCCCCGCAGTTCGGCGGCGCGGTCGGCCAGGGCCTGCGCTTCGGCGACGTTCACGCCGCGGCCACCACCACGTCGGCCACCGGCGCGCCCGTGAGCGTCTCGAGGTCGTGCGGACGCAGCTGGAACACCGCATGCGGATGGCCCGCGGCGGCCCAGATCTCCTCGAAGCGGAACAGCTCGCGGTCGATCAGCACCACCGGCTTCGTGACATGGCCCACGGGCGACACGCCGCCGATGGTGAAGCCGGTGCGCGCCTTCACGAAGTCGGCGTCGGCGCGGCCGGTCTTGCCGACGATCGCATCGACCTTCTTCTCGTCGACGCGCCGGTCGCCCGAGGTGATGACCAGCACCGCGACCTCGTCGCTCTTGCGCCGGAAGATGATGCTCTTGGCGATCTGGCCGACCGCGATGCCGAGCGCGTCGGCCGCCTGCTGCGCGGTGCGGCAGGCGTCGTCGAGCATGCGCGGCGCATGCGGATGGCCAGCGTCCTGGAGCACGCGCGCGACGCGCTGGACACCGTCGGGAAGGGAATGGAGTTCGGAGCCGCACATGGCTTGGGTCTTCGGAGTTCGTGGGGGCGTGCGCCCCGCGTTGCAGGCTCCCGAGCATACGAAAAAGCCCCGGGCCCCGGCGCCGCCGCCGCGCGGCCACCCTTTCGGGCACCGCACCAATGCGGGCAGCGCCGCACCGCGGCCGCGCCACTTTGGGTGCGATTGCGGTGCGCGCACGGGCCGCCACCGGTCTTTTTCGGCGGCATGGATATTGCTCGACCTCATCGCGGACCTCCCGGCCTGGGTGGGTCCGCAGTGCCTCCGCTAACGACGGCGGGGTTCGAGCGAGCCGATGGCGATGAGCCGCCGGATTCGTTTGTCCATCCGATTATTCGCATCCGTTCCGTCGCGGAGGCCCCCTGCCGCTGTCGCCCCGACAGCCCCGGTGGCCTGCATCCGAGGACCGGCTGCCCCCGCAGGACCTCACCATGAAAATCGCAGTCATCGGCCACGGCATGGTCGGCCACAAGTTCCTCGAGCAGCTCCACGCGCTCGGCATTCCCGGCGCGGAAGTCACCGTCCTGTGCGAGGAGCCCCGGCCGGCCTACGACCGGGTGCACCTGTCCGAGTTCTTCGCGGGCAAGACGGCCGAAGACCTCTCGCTGGTCGAGCCCGGCTTCTTCGAGCGCAGCGGCTTCACGCTGCGCCTGGCCGCGCGCGCGGTGGCGGTCGAGCGGCGCAACAACACCGTCACCACGGCCGACGGCGAGGTCGTGGCCTACGACAAGCTGGTGCTGGCCACCGGCTCCTTCCCCTTCGTGCCCGCGGTGCCGGGCCGCGACCGGCCCCACTGCTTCGTCTACCGCACCATCGAGGACCTCGAGGCGATGAAGGAATGCGGCGCGCGCTCGCGCAGCGGCGTGGTGGTGGGCGGCGGCCTGCTCGGCCTCGAATGCGCGAAGGCGCTGCGCGACATGGGCCTCGAGACCCACGTGGTGGAGTTCGCGCCGCGGCTGATGGCGGTGCAGGTCGACGAGGGCGGCGGCCGCGCGCTGCGCGAGAGCATCGAGGCGCTGGGCCTGCACGTGCACACCGGCCGCAACACGGTGGAGATCGTCGACGGCGCCGCCGCGCGCCACCGCATGGTGTTCGCCGACGGCAGCTACCTCGAGACCGACATGATCGTGTTCTCGGCCGGCATCCGCCCGCGCGACGAACTCGCGCGCCAGTGCCTGCTGGCCGTGGGCCCGCGCGGCGGCGTGGCGGTCGACGACCACTGCCGCACCAGCGACCGCAACGTCTACGCGATCGGCGAATGCGCCTCGTGGAACGAGCAGACCTTCGGCCTGGTCGCGCCCGGCTACGACATGGCGCGCGTGGCGGCGCGCCACATCGCCGGCGAGCACGAGGCCGCCTTCACCGGCGCCGACATGAGCACCAAGCTCAAGCTGATGGGCGTGGACGTGGCGAGCATCGGCGACGCGCACGGCAGGACGCCGAAGTCGCGCGCCTACCAGTTCATCGACGAGCGCAAGAAGGTCTACAAGAAGATCGTCGTCAGCGAGGACGGCAAGCTGCTGCTCGGCGCGGTGCTGGTGGGCGACGCCGCCGAATACGGCACCCTGCTGCAGATGGCGCTCAACGGCATCGCGCTGCCCGAGGATCCCGAGTTCCTGATCCTGCCCTCGAGCGACGGCAAGGCCAAGCCTGGCCTGGGCGTCGACGCCTTGCCCGACAGCGCCCAGATCTGCTCGTGCAACGACGTCAGCAAGGGGCAGATCTGCGAGGCCGTGGGCCAGGGCGCCTGCACCCCGGCCGCGATGAAGGCCTGCACCAAGGCCGGCGCCACCTGCGGCGGCTGCGTGCCGCTGGTCACGCAGGTCATGAAGATGGAGATGGCCAGGCGCGGCATGGCCGTCGACAACCACCTCTGCGAGCACTTCCCCTACTCGCGCCAGGAGCTCTACCACCTGATCCGCGTGGGCGAGATCCGCAGCTTCGCCGACCTGCTCGCCAGGCACGGCAAGGGCCTGGGCTGCGACATCTGCAAGCCCGTGGCCGCGAGCATCTTCGCCTCGTGCTGGAACGAGTTCGTGCTCAAGAAGGACCTGGCCGCGCTGCAGGACAGCAACGACTACTTCCTCGGCAACATCCAGAAGGACGGCACCTACTCGGTGGTGCCGCGCATGCCGGGTGGCGAGGTCACGCCCGACGGGCTGATCGCGGTCGGCCAGGTGGCGAAGAAGTACGGCCTCTACACCAAGATCACCGGCGGCGCGCGCGTGGACATGTTCGGCGCGCGCGTCGAGCAGTTGCCCGCGATCTGGGAGGAACTGATCGCGGCCGGCTTCGAGTCGGGCCATGCCTACGGCAAGTCGCTGCGCACGGTGAAGAGCTGCGTCGGCTCGACCTGGTGCCGCTACGGCGTGGACGACAGCGTGGGCCTCGCGGTCGAGCTCGAGAACCGCTACAAGGGCCTGCGCGCGCCGCACAAGATCAAGTTCGGCGTCTCGGGCTGCACGCGCGAATGCGCCGAGGCGCAGGGCAAGGACGTGGGCGTGATCGCCACCGACAAGGGCTGGAACCTCTACGTCTGCGGCAACGGCGGCATGAAGCCGCGCCATGCCGAGCTGCTCGCGAGCGACCTGTCGAAGGCCGAGCTGATCCGCCTGATCGACCGCTTCCTGATGTTCTACGTGCGCACCGCCGACCGGCTGCAGCGCACCAGCACCTGGCGCGAGAGTCTCGAGGGCGGCCTCGACTACCTCAAGGGCGTGCTGCTGCAGGACACGCTGGGCCTCAACGCCGAGCTCGAGACCCAGATGCAGGCCGTGGTCGACACCTACCAGTGCGAGTGGAAGACCGCCGTCAACGACCCGGCCACGCGCCAGCGCTTCCGCTCCTTCGTCAACAGCGACAAGCCCGACGAGCACATCGTGTTCGTGAGCGAGCGCGGCCAGAAGCGGCCGGCGCGCGCCAAGGAGCGCAGCGAGGCCGCCGACGTCTCGATGGCCTGATGCACAACGAAAGAGGAAGCCCCATGACCCAGCAAGACCTGCACTGGACCGCCGTGTGCGCGGCCACCGACATCCTGCCCGACACCGGCGTGTGCGCGCTGGTCGAGGGCGTGCACGTGGCGATCTTCCGCGTCGGCCAGGAGGCCACGCTCTACGCCATCGACAACGTCGACCCGAAGGCCGGCGCCAGCGTGCTGTCGCGCGGGCTGGTCGGCAGCCTCGGCGACCGCATCGTGGTCGCCTCGCCGCTCTACAAGAACCACTTCGACCTGCGCAGCGGCGAATGCCTCGAGGCGCCCGAGCACTCGGTGCGCGCGCATGCGGTGCGCGAGCACGAGGGCCGCGTGCTCGTCGCGCTGGCCTGAGGCGCGCTCCCCTTCCCCGACATTCCATTTCTTCCCAAGGATCCCCATGGCCTATCTAGCCCCCGCCGAGTTCGTCACCAAGATGGTCGATGCCGGCGAATCCAAGCTGCTGATGTCCACGCGCGACACGCTGATCCGCTCGTACATGGCCGGCGCCATCCTCGCGCTGGCGGCGGCCTTCGCGGTCAGCATCACGGTCAACACCGGCAATGCGCTGGTCGGCGCGATGCTGTTCCCGGTCGGCTTCATCATGCTGTACCTGCTGGGCTTCGACCTGCTGACCGGCGTCTTCACCCTGGCGCCGCTCGCGGTGCTCGACAAGCGCCCCGGCGCCACCTGGGGCGGCGTGATGCGCAACTGGGGCCTGGTGTTCGTCGGCAATTTCGCGGGCGCGCTCACGGTCGCGGTGTTCATGGCGATCATCTTCACCTTCGGTTTCAGCGAGGCGCCCAACGCCATCGGCGAGCGGCTCGGCCACATCGGCGAGGGCCGCACGGTCGGCTATTCCGCGCATGGCGCGGCCGGCATGCTGACGCTGTTCATCCGCGGCGTGATGTGCAACTGGATGGTGTCGACCGGCGTGGTCGCGGCCATGATGTCGACCACCGTCTCGGGCAAGGCGATCGGCATGTGGATGCCCGTGATGATCTTCTTCTACATGGGCTTCGAACATTCGATCGTCAACATGTTCCTGTTCCCCACCGGCCTGATGCTCGGCGGCAAGTTCACGCTGATGGACTACCTGATCTGGAACGAGCTGCCCACGGTGATCGGCAACCTGGTCGGTGGCCTGAGCTTCGTCGGCCTCACGCTCTACGCCACGCACTACAAGACGGCGCCCAAGCGCGTCGCGGGCTGATCGCGCATCCATGGCCGCCGGGCGCCAGGCGCCGCGCGTCACGCTGGGCCAGCACTCGCTGGCCGGCGTCGGGTCGGCGGTCAACCAGGACTTCCATGGCGCGATGCTGCCCGAGGGGGCGCAGCGCGCCGCCAAGGGCATCGCGCTCGCGCTGGCCGACGGCATCGGCTCGAGCCGCGTGAGCCAGGTCGCGAGCGCGGCCGCCGTGCGCGGCTTCCTCGAGGACTACTACGCCACCTCCGACGCCTGGTCGGTGCGCCGTGCGGCGCAGCGCGTGCTGGGCGCCACCAACTCCTGGCTGCACGCGCAGACCATGCGCAGCGACGCGCGCTTCGACAAGGACAGCGGCTACGTCTGCACCTTCAGCGCGCTGATCCTCAAGGGCCGCGAGCTGCACCTGCTGCACGTGGGCGATGCGCGCATCTACCGCGTGCATGCGCTCGCGCTCGAGCAGCTCACCGACGACCACCGCGTGCATGTCTCGTCGGTGGAGTCGTACCTGGGCCGCGCGCTGGGCGCGGGCCCCAACGTCGAGATCGACTACCGCTGCTGGGAGGCCGAGGCCGGCGAGGTCTACCTGCTCGCCACCGACGGCGCGCATGCGCACCTCGATGCCGCCGCCGTGAACGACGCGCTGGTGCGCTGCGCCGGCGACCTCGACGCGGCCGCGCTGCGCCTGGTGCAGATCGCCCGCGCGCGCGGCGGCCAGGACGATGCCACCGTGCAGCTGCTGCGCATCGACGAGCTGCCCGCGCCCGATGCGCCGGCGCTGCCGCTCGAGCGCGAAGGGCTCGCGCTGCCGCCGCCGCTGGCGCCGCGCGACCGCTTCGAGGGCTTCACGCTGGTGCGCGAGATCCACCTGAGTTCGCGCAGCCACGTCTACCTCGCCACCGACGACGCCAGCGGCCGCCCCGCGGTGCTGAAGCTGCCCTCGGTGGACCTGCGCGAGGACGCCGCCTATCTCGATCGCTTCGTGCTCGAGGAATGGGTGGCGCGGCGCATCGACAGCCCGCACGTGCTCAAGGCCTGGCCGCTGGAGCGCGCGCGCGGCCACCTGTTCGTTGCGATGGAGTACGTGGAGGGCCAGACGCTCGCGCAGTGGATGGTCGACCATCCGCGGCCCTCGCTCGACAGCGTGCGCGCCATCGTCGCGCAGCTCGCGCGCGGCCTGCAGGCGATGCACGGCAAGGAGATGCTGCACCAAGACCTGCGGCCCGAGAACGCGATGATCGACCGCGCGGGCACGGTCAAGCTGATCGACCTGGCCGCCACCCACGTGGCCGGGCTCGACGACGGCGGCGGCGAGCCGCGCGCACTCGCGATCGAGGGCACGCCGCAGTACACCGCGCCCGAATACTTCACGGGCCAGGGCGGCACGGCGCGCTCCGACCTGTTCTCGCTGGCCGTGATCGCCTACCGCATGCTGAGCGGCCAACTGCCCTACGGGCTGCAGGCTTCGCGCATCCGCAGCGCGGCCGATGCCAACCGCCTGCGCTACGTGCCGCTGCGGCACTTCCGGCCCGAGCTGCCGGCCTGGATCGACGCGGTGCTGCAGAAGGCGCTGCATCCGCAGCCCGCGAAGCGGCAGCAGGCGGTGTCGGAGTTCGCGCACGACCTGCAGTCGCCGGGCGCCGAGTTCCTGCGCGCGCGAATGCCGGCGCTGATCGAGCGCCGGCCTGTGCTGTTCTGGCAATGCACCACGGTGCTGCTGGCCGTGGCGGTGGTGGTGCTGCTCGGTCTGCGCGCCTTCGGGCGCTGACGGCGCTCAGCCCGCGCGCTTGGTGCGGATCGCCTTCGAAGCGCGCGAGTTCGGCTCGCGGCCCAGCGCCTCGCTGATGTAGACGCCGGCGTCGATCAGCTTGTCGAGATCGATGCCGGTCTCGATGCCCATGCCGTGCAGCATGTAGACCACGTCCTCGGTCGCCACGTTGCCGGTCGCGCCCTTGGCATAGGGGCAGCCGCCGAGGCCGGCCGAGGAGGACTGGAAGTTCCACACGCCCAGCTCGAGCGCCGCCAGCGTGTTGACCAGCGCCTGCCCGTAGGTGTCGTGGAAGTGGCCGGAGATGGCGTCGACGCCGAAGTGGGCCAGCGTGGCCTCCATCGCCGCCTGCACCTTGCGCGGCGTGCCCACGCCGATGGTGTCGGCCACGTCGACGCGCTGCACGCCGATGCCCTTCATCAGCTGCGCGAGGTAGCCGACCTTGGCCGGGGCGATCTCGCCTTCGTAGGGGCAGCCGACCGTGCACGACATCGCGCCGCGCACGCGGATGCCCTTGTCGAGCGCCGCGGCCACCACGGGCGCGAAGCGCTCGATGCTCTCGGCGATCGAGCAGTTGATGTTCTTCTGGCTGAAGGCCTCGCTGGCGGCGCCGAACACCACGATCTCGTCGGGCCATTCCGCGCGCGGCGCGGCGATGGCGGCCTCGAAGCCCTTGAAGTTGGGCGTGAGCACCGAGTAGCGCACGCCGGGCTTGCGCTTTATGCCGTGCATCACCTCGGCGTTGTCGGCCATCTGCGGCACCCACTTCGGGCTCACGAAGCTGGTGACCTCGATCTCCTCGAGGCCGGCGTCCTGCAGCCGGTGCACCAGGCCGATCTTGGTCTCGGCCGAAACCGGCTGCTTCTCGTTCTGCAGCCCGTCGCGCGGGCCGACGTCGACGATCTGGACGCGGGTGGGGAGTTTCATGGCTTGTCTCTGGTGTCGCGGGAGGATGGAAAAGCGGAATCCATTGTCCGGCAGATGGGCCCGGCCTGCCTGGTACACAAGGCGCGGAAGGTAGCAATGCGCGCCAGAGCGGTTGCAAATGGTGCCAGCCTCCTTCGCACAGGGACTAGCCGTCGCTGCGCTCGAGCATGCTGGTGCGGAACGCCATCTTGCGCACGATGGCCGCGAAGGCGCGCGTGGGCGCCGCCTCGCGCGCCTTCGGTGCCCACAGCATGCCGGGCGTGCGCACCGGCGTCGGGCTCTCGAGCCGCACGGTCGCGAGCCCCGAGTTCGGCAGCACCGCGTTGGCCGAGACGATGGCCGCGAGCCGCGTCTTCGCCACCAGTCCCATGATCGGCGCCAGCGTGTTGATCTCGGCCACCACCTGAGGCTCGGCGCCGCAGGAGCGGAAGCACTCGTCGAGCATCTGCCGCGTGGCGAAGCTCGCGGGCAAGAGCGCCATCGGCAGCCGGTGCAGCTCGACCATGCGCAGGCGCTTGCGCCGCGCCAGCGGATGGTCGTGCGCCACCACCAGCACCATCTCCTCGTTGTAGAGCGGCTCGAACTGCAGCGGCCCGGGCTGGGCCGGCCGGTAGGCGATGCCGAGGTCGAGCGTGCCCTGCTGCAGCCGCTGGCCGATCAGGTCGGCCGCGAGTTCGTCGACCATCACCCGCACCCGCGGATAACGCTGCTGGAAGCCCGCGATGCAGTCGGGAATGAAGCCGAGGTTGAAGGTGTGGGTGGAGCCGATGCGCAGCTCGCCGGCCGCCTCCTGCGGGTCCTCGCGCAGCGCGCCGAGGCCGCGGTCGATCTCCTGCAGCGCGCGCGTGGCGTGGTGCAGGAAGGCCTCGCCGGCCTCGGTCAGCGCCACGCGCTTGCCGATGCGGTCGAACAGCGGCCGGCCCAGCTCCTCCTCGAGCTGCTTGATCTGGTGCGACAGCGTGGACTGCGTGACGTGCAGCCGCTCGGCCGCGCGCGTGAAGTTGAGCGAGCCGGCCAGGGCGCTGAAGTAGCGCAGGTGCCGCAGTTCCATGGAGGCCTTCCGTTGCATCGAACGATCGATGTCATCGATGGTATCCATGCAAAACCATCATTGTTAAAAATCGGGCCGCCTGCATAGAGTTCGCTCCCATCCCGCGAGGGCATGACACGACACGACAGCAGGAGACACACGAGTGCACAAGGTCCTCAGCGGCATCAAGGTGCTGGAGCAAGGCACGTTCATCACGGGGCCGGCGGCCGGCATGTTCCTGGCCGACCTGGGCGCCGAGGTGGTCAAGGTGGAGCAGCCCGGCAGCGGCGATCCGTTCCGCTCGTTCCGCGGCGGGCTCTACAGCCCGCACTTCCAGACCTACAACCGCAACAAGCGCAGCGTCACGCTCAATCCCAAGCTGGCCGAGGACGCGGCGGTGTTCGACGAGCTGGTGAAGGACTCGGACGTCTACATCCAGAACTTCCGCCCCGGCGCGGCCGAGCGGCTGGGCGCGGGCGAGGCACGGCTGCGCGAACTCAATCCGCGGCTGGTCTACTGCGCCATCAGCGGCTTCGGCCAGACCGGCCCGGCCGCGGCGCGCCCGGCCTACGACACGGTGGCGCAGGCGGCCAGCGCCTTCCTCAAGCTCTTGGTGAACCCGGCCAATCCGCGCGTGGTGGGCCCGGCCGTGGCCGACGCGATGACCGGCTTCTACGCGGCCTACGGCGTGCTCGGCGCGCTGGTCGAGCGCGGGCGCACCGGCCAGGGCCGCAAGGTCGAGGTCTCGATGCTCGAGGCCATGTGCCACTTCAACCTCGACGCCTTCACGCACTACTTCTCCGAGAACGAGATCATGGGTCCGTTCAGCCGGCCCAGCGTCTCGCAGTCGTACGTGCTCGAGTGCGCCGACGGCCTGTGGATCGCGCTGCACATGTCCTCGCCCGAGAAGTTCTGGCAGGGCCTGGCCAACGCGATCGAGCGGCCCGACCTGTTCCAGGACGCGCGCTTCGCCACGCGCGAGGGCCGCATCGCGCACCAGAACGACCTGATCGCGCTGCTCGACGGCCTGTTCCGCGCACGCACGCGCGCCGACTGGTGCGCGCGGCTCGAGGCCGAGGACGTGCCGCATGCGCCCATGTACGACACGCGCGAGGCCATGGAGGACCCGCAGGCGCGCCACCTGCAGCTCGAGGTCAGCGCGCCCCATCCCGAGGGCGGCGACTGGCGCACCATCCGCTCGCCCGTGAGCTTCGACGGCGAGCGCGCGCTCGAGGTCACGGCGCCGCCGGTGCTGGGCGCCGACAACGCGGCGATCGTCGAACCCATACGCCGACGCCTGCAGCAGCGCTGACGCATTCCCACCCCAGAAGAAAAGAACGGAGACAAGCCCCATGACCCCATCGAACGCCGACGAACTGACCCGGGCCGCGCTGCAGCGCCTGGACGGCGCGGCCGACCCGCGCTTCGCGCGCATCATGCAGTCGCTGATCGAGCACCTGCATGCCTTCATCCGCGAGGTCGACCTGCAGCCCGACGAATGGATGGCCGGCATCGAGTTCCTCACCGCCGTCGGCCAGGCCTGCGACGACAAGCGCCAGGAGTTCATCCTGCTGTCGGACACGCTGGGCGCCTCGATGATGGTGGTGATGCTCGACCAGCTGCGCGCCGCCGCGCTCGCCGGCAGGAACGGCGAGGCGCTGCCCGCGACCGAGACCACCGAGGCCACGGTGCAGGGCCCCTACTACTGGGACGGCGCGCCCGAGCTGCCGCTGGGCGCCGACATCGCGCCGGGCGTGCGCGGCGAACCGGCCTTCTACAGCGGCCGCGTCAGCGACACGCGCGGCGAGCCGCTCGCGAACGCGCTGCTCGACATCTGGTCGGGCGACGGCGAGGGCGTCTACGACATGCAGGTCGAGGGCGCGGGCATGGCGGCGCGCGCGCGCATCCGCACCGACGCCGAGGGCCGCTACTGGTTCTGGTCGATCAAGCCCTCGTACTACCCGGTGCCGGTCGACGGCCCGGTGGGCCGCATGCTCGACGGCATGGGCCGCCATCCGAACCGGCCCGGCCACATCCACATGAAGGTGGCGGCCGAGGGCCATGTGCCGGTGACCACGCACCTGTTCGTCGCGGGCAGCCCCTACATCGACTCCGACGCGGTGTTCGGCGTGCGGCCCAGCCTGCTCGTCGACTTCGAGGCCCATGCGCCGGGCCGCGCGCCCGACGGCCGCGCGCTCGAGCGGCCGTACTGGTCCGCGCACTACGACTTCCATCTGCAACCCGCCACCTCGAACGCCCTCCCATGAAAATCGGCAAATCCACCGTCCCGCGCACCGCCATCTGCACCTCGGACGAACACACCATCGTCGTGCGCGGCCAGGACCTCTGCCGCGACCTGATCGGCCGCGTCTCGTTCTCGGACTACTTCTTCCTGCTGCTCACCGGCCGCCGTCCCGACGCCGCCTGCAGCGCGGTGCTCGACGCCACGCTGGTGGCGATCGCCGAGCACGGCCTGGTGCCCAGCGTGCAGGCCAGCCGCATGACCTTCGCGGCCGCGCCCGATGCGCTGCAGGGCGCGGTGGCCGCGGGCATCCTGGGCTGCGGCTCGGTGATCCTCGGCGCCTCGGAGACCGCGGGCCGGCTGTTCGCCGGCGTGGCGGCGCGCGTCGACGCGGGCGAGGCGCTCGACGCCGTGGCGGCCGACACCCTCCGCGCGCTGAAGGAAGGCCGCCAGGCCATCCCCGGCTACGGCCATCCGCTGCACAAGGCCAACGATCCGCGCGTGGACCGGCTGATCGAGGTCGCGACCGAGGCCGGCGCCGACCTGCGCTACGTGCAGATCGCGCAGGCGCTCGAGCGCGCCATCCCCGCCATCGTGGGCCGCGAGCTGCGCATGAACGTCTCGGCCGCGATCCCGGCGGTGCTGCTGGGCGTGGGCTTCCCGGTGGCCTCGCTGCGCGGCGTGCCGATCCTCGCGCGCACCGCGGGGCTGATCGCGCACCTGGCCGAGGAGGCCGAGACGCCGAGCGGCTTCGCGCTGTCCTACCAGGCCACGCGCGAGCTGCAGTACGAGGGCGAGCTGCCCGCGGGCTTCGGGAGCGCGGCATGAAGCGCCGCCTGCTGCTGGCCGGCGCGCTGCTGGCCACGGGCGCGGCGCTCGCGCAGGCGCCGGGCGCCGCGCGGCCGCTGAAGATCGTCGTGCCCTTCGGTGCCGGCACCTCGACCGACATCGTCGGCCGCATCCTGGCCGATGCGCTGGGCCGCCAGCTCGGCACCGGCGCGATCGTCGAGAACAAGCCCGGCGCGGGCGGCGCCATCGGCAGCGAGCAGGTCGCGCGCGCCGGCACCGACGGCCAGACCCTGCTGTTGGGCACGGTGGGCACGCACGCCATCAACCCCTCGCTCTACAAGCGCCTGAGCTACCAGCCGCTGCGCGACTTCGTGCCGCTGGGCTTCATCGGCGCCACGCCCACGCTGCTGGTGGTGCCCGCCGGCTCGCCGTGGAAGCGCGTGGCCGACCTGGGCAACGCGAGCGGCAACGTGAACTTCGCCTCGGCCGGCAACGGCACCTCGGGCCACCTGGCCGGCGAGCTGCTCAACGTGCGGCTCGGCAAGAGCTTCATGCACGTGCCCTACCGCGACGGCGCGCAGGCCATGACCGAGCTGATGGCCGGCAACGTGCAGTTCATGTTCTATCACCCGGCCGCGGTGCTGCCGCAGGTGCGCGCGGGCAAGCTGCGCGCGATCGGCGCCTCGGGCGCGAAGCGCAGCGCCGCCGCGCCCGAGGTGCCCACGCTGATGGAACAGGGCGTCAAGGACTTCGACCTCGTCGCCTGGTTCATGTTGTACGCGCCCGCCGGCATGCCCGCCGCGCAGCGCGACCGGCTGCGCGAGGCCACGCGCCAGGTGCTGGCCCAGCCCGAGGTGCGCGAGAAGCTCGCGCAGCAGGGCATCGAGCAGGCCGAGATGAATGCCGACCAGCTCGACGCCTTCGCGCGCACCGAGATCGCCAAGTGGGGCGAGGCGGTGCAGCGCTCGGGCGCGCAGGTCGATTGATCGGTTCGATAAAAAAAGCGGGACCTCCCGCGACAGGAGACAGACATGCGTACCCGATTCCAATGGCTGGCCGGCCTCTTCCTGGCCCTGGCCTGCAGTCTCGCCCTGGCCCAGGGCACGGCCTGGCCCAACAAGCCGATCCGCATCGTGGTGGGCTTCGCGCCCGGCACGCCGCCGGACATCTTCGCGCGGCTCTACGGCGACTACATGGGCAAGCAGCTCGGCGTGCCGGTGGTGATCGACAACAAGCCGGGCACGGCCGGCAACCTCGCCTCCGACACCGTGGCCAAGGCGCCGCCCGACGGCTACACCTTCCTCTACAACCTCTCGACCGCGTTCACGATCAACCCCTACATCTACGCCAAGCTGCCCTTCGATCCGCAGAAGGACCTGGTGCCGGTCGCCACCACGATGCGGCAGGGACTGGTGCTGATCGCGAGCCCGAAGCTGCCCGCGAAATCGATCAAGGAACTGCTGGCCGCCGCGAAGGCCAAGCCCGGCTCGATCTCGCATGCCTCCTACGGCGCGGGCAGCCCCTCGCACCTGATCGTGGAATGGCTCAAGGACGAGACCGGCACCGACATGCTGCACGTGCCCTACCGCGCGAGCCCGGTGGCCGACGTGATCGGCGGCCAGGTCGACACGGTGATGGAGCCGATCGCCACCGGCTATCCGCTGATCAGCAGCGGCCGCGTGCAGGCGCTGGCCTATTCGGGCCCGAGCCGGCATCCGGCCATGCCCGAGGTGCCCACGCTCGCCGAGGTGGTGCCGGGCCTCACGATGACCTCGTGGCACGGCCTGTGGGCGCCGGCCGCGACGCCGGCGGCGATCCAGCAGCGCTTCAACGCCGTGATGATCGAGGCCAGCAGGGACCCCGATCTGGCGAAGCGCATCCGCGAACTCAACAGCGAGCCGCTGGGCCTCACGCAGGCCGAGATGGCCGCGGCGCTGCGGCGCGACGCGGAGATCTACAGCCGCATCGTGAAGGCGAAGAACATCCGCGTCGACTGAGCGGCGCTCAGTAGCCGCGCACCGGATCGACCACGCCCGCGACCGGCAGCCCCTGCTCCATCGCGCGGATCTTGCCGGCGATCTGCGCGATCGATTCCTCGCGCAGCGTGCGCGCCGAGCCGTGCGGCGTCACGACGATCTTGGGATGGCGCCAGAAGGCATGGTCGGCCGGCAGCGGCTCGACCTGGAACACGTCGAGCGTGGCGCCCGCGAGCTGGCCGCCGTCGATCAGCGGGATCAGGTCGTCCTCGACCAGGTGCGCGCCGCGCGCGATGCTGATCAGGTAGCCCTCGGGCCGCAGCTTGCCGAGCGTCTCGCGGTTGAGGATGCCGCGCGTGGCCTCGGTCAGCGGCAGCAGGTTGACCAGCACGCGCGTGGACGACAGGAACTCGTCGAACTGCGCCTCGCCGCTGAACACGCGCACGCCCTCGATCTGCTTGGGCGAGCGGCTCCAGCCCAGCACCGGGAACTCGAACTGCGCGACCGCCTTCGCGACCCGCTCGCCGAGCACGCCCAGTCCCATGATGCCGACCGGGAAGTCCCCGCGCGCCTTGGGGCGGCGGTAGCTCCACTTGCCTTCGCGCGCATCGGCCTCGTAGGCATCGAACTCGCGGAAGTGGCGGATCAGCGTGTGGCACACGTACTCGGCCATCTGCACCGACATGCCCGCGTCGTCGAGCCGCACGATGCGCGTGCCGGCCGGAATCCGGAGCTTGAGCAGCGCGTCGACGCCGGCGCCGATGTTGAAGATGCCGCGCAGCGCGGGCTGCTCGTCGATGAACTGCTGCGGCGGCGCCCAGACGACCGCATGGTCGGCCTGCGGCGCGCCGGGGCGCCAGGCCTCGATCTCGGCGTCGGGCAGCTCGGCCTTCAGGCCTTCGATCCAGGGGTCGGGACGGTTGTCGGTGAGGTAGACGGTGATTCGCATGGGCGAATCTTAGAGGCCCACGGCGACTGCGGCGGTCGCCGAGGCGGCCCTCGTCACCACTCGCGCCATTCCTCGGTGATGTCCTCGCCCTCGGTCTCCAGGCCCGCATGGCTCGCGGCCGCGATGATCAGCTCGCACAGGTCCTCGCGCTGGTCGGTCTCGATCAGGCTGCCCTCGCTGTCCTCGTTGAGGCGGTTGAGCTGCAGCACCACGCGCTCGACCGCCGCGAGGATCGCGGCGTCGCGCTTCGCCTCCGAGGCCTCGTCGATCGCCGCCAGCGTCGCGAGGTACTCGTCGACGATCTCGGCGCAGCGGTCGACCTCGGCCTGCGTGTAGCCGGGGTCGAATTCGGGATCGTGGTCCGCGTCTTCCTCGTCGTTGCGCATGTAGTCGACCATGCTCGCGAGGGTCTTGTCCTTCAGGGCCTGCAGTTCGGGTGTCATCGGTCTGTCGCTCCGTTCGTCTAAGAGATCGCCGCACGAGCGCCGGGGGCGACAGTGCACGCCTTGTGTGCTCTTGCGCCATCTCCTATGCTCGATCGTTCAATCCGGAGACCCTACCCATGATCAAAGTCAGTGTGATGTACCCCTACACCGAAGGCGCCCGCTTCGACCACGACTACTACCGCGACAAGCACATGCCCCTGCTGAAGGCGCGCATGGGCGATGCCTGCAAGTCCTACACCATCGACAAGGGCCTGGCCGGCGGCGCGCCGGGCGCCAAGCCCACCTACGTCGGCATGTGCCACGTGTTCTGCGATTCCGTCGAGGCCTTCCAGGGTGCCTTCGGCCCGCATGCCAAGGAGATCCTCGGCGATGTGAGGAACTACACCGACATCGCGCCGGTGATGCAGATCAGCGAAGTGGTGGTCGGCTGAACGGCCGCCCGCCCACCCTCGCTTCCCTCGCGCCGGTGCCGCCGCCTCAGGCGGCCCTGGCCTGGCGCCGGCGCAGCCACAGCCGGCGCACGCCCCACAGCACGGGCACCAGCAACAGCAGCCACGGCAGCACCGCCGCCACGAAGGTGATCAGGCTGCCCACGCTCTCGGCCAGCACACGGCCCGCGTTGCGCAGGGCCTGCGTCATCGGGTTGTAGCTCTCGCCGCCGCCGACCAGTGCGCGCACTGTCGTGAACTGGATCTGGATGTGCTGCTTGCTGGTCTGCTGCTGCAGCACCTTGCGCTGCGTCGCCGAGGCATCGAGCTCGGCCTGGGTATCGGCCAGCGTGCGCTGGATCTGCAGCAGGTCGGCCATGGTGCGCTTGGTGGTGGTGTCGCGCAGCATGACGCGCAGGCTGTCGCGGAACTCGGTGCGGTTCTTGATGCGCGCCTCGACGTCGATCACCTCGGCGGTCTTGTCCTCGCTGGTGGTGTTGTGCGCCACCACCTTCGCCACGCCCGCGAGGCCGGCCAGCAGCTTCTCGACATCGGTCGGCTCCACGCGCATCTCGAGCGTGGCATTGCCGGCCTGCTGCGGCGTCTCGCGCAGCAGCGAGGACGACAGCAGCTCGCAGCGCAGGGTGCCGCAGAGGTCGCGCACCTTGCCCCAGGATTCGGCGAGCTGCTCGGGCGCGACCTCGACGTTGAGGTCCTGGCGGATCGCGAGGTAGCGCTGCAGCGGCGCGCTCTCGCCCGCCTGCTTCTCGGCCTGCTGGTCGAGCGACATCGCGGCGGGCGCGGGCGGTGCCGGCTCGGCCATGCGCATGCGCCTGGACTCCATCGCGCCGCCGGCCGCGTAGTTGCCCGTGGGCCGGGCCACGGCGGCATCGACCTCCGAGGCCCCGTCGCGCCGCTCGCAGGCGCTGAGCGTCAGGGCCGCGGCCAGCGCGAGCAGCAGCATGCGCGGACGGGCGCCGAGGCGCTGGAAGGGAGAGAACGAGGAAGGCTGCGGTTGGCGATGCGTCATGAAGAATCCTTCAAGGGAAGTGGGCATCGCGGTGATACGGCCTGCCGGCGGCGCCGGGGTTAAAACCGGCGCCGCCATCTGGTAACAGCTTGCAAGCCCCGTGGACCGGGGCCGCGGATTCAGGCCACTGCGGCCATGCGCAGCAGTTCGTCGCCCTCGGCCACCTGCTCGCCCGGCGCGAACAGCAGCTCCTCGACCGTGCCGTCGGCCGGCGCGGCGATGGTGTGCTCCATCTTCATCGCCTCCATCACCGCCAGCGGCTGGCCGCGGCTGACCTTGTCGCCGGCCTTGACCGCGAAAGACACGACCTTGCCCGGCATCGGCGCCGTGAGGCGACCGCCCTCGGCCTGCGTGTCGCCAGCATGGGCGAGGCGGTCGATGGCGGTGATCCGCGTCGCGCCGGCCGCGGCGAAGACATGGGCCGTGGCGTCGTCGAGGTAGACGTCGAGCGTCTGGCGCTGGCCCGCGAACTCGAGCTCGAGCTCGCCCGAGGGCAGGCGGCCGACGACCAGCGGACCGGCCACGCCGCCGGCCTCGAGCCACAGGCTGCCGTCGCGCTTGTAGGTCAGCAGCGCGCTCTGCTCGGCACCGCGGAATTCGAAGTCGAAGCGGCGCGTGTACTCGCCGAGCGCGCGCCAGCCGTCACGGCGCGCGAAGGGGTCGATGCTGCCGGTGGGCGCCGCGGCGAGTGCGGTGCGCGCCACGGCCGCGGCCGCCGCCAGCGGCAGGCCCAGGGTCTCGCGGTCGAACAGCACGGCGCGCTCGCGCTCGATCAGCGCGGTGTCGAGGTTGGCCTTCGAGAACGACTCGGTCGCCAGCACGCCGCGCAGGAACTGCACGTTGGTCGCCACGCCCACGATATGGGTCTGCGCCAGTGCCGCGTCGAGCCGCGCGAGCGCCTCGTCGCGCGTGGCGCCATGCACGATCAGCTTGGCGATCATCGAGTCGTAGAAGGGCGAGATCTCGCCGCCCTCGCGCACGCCGTCGTCGATGCGCACGCGGCTGCGCTGGAAGGCCGTGGCCTGCGGCTTGCGGTAGATGCGCAGGGTGCCGGTGGCGGGCAGGAAGTTGTTGTCGGGGTTCTCGGCGCAGATGCGCGCCTCGATCGCATGGCCGTGGATCCGCAGTTCGGACTGCTGCACGGGCAGCGTGCCGCCCGCCGCGACGCGCAGTTGCCATTCGACGAGGTCGAGGCCGGTGATGGCTTCCGTCACGGGATGCTCCACCTGCAGGCGGGTGTTCATCTCCATGAAGAAGAAGTTCATCTCGCCGCCGTCGCGCTGCTCCACGATGAATTCCACCGTGCCCGCGCCCACGTAGTCCACGGCGCGCGCCGCGGCCACCGCGGCCTCGCCCATCTGCTGGCGCATCGCCTCGGTCATGCCGGGCGCGGGCGCTTCCTCGAGCACCTTCTGGTGGCGCCGCTGCACCGAGCAGTCGCGCTCGAACAGGTAGACGTAGTTGCCGTGGCTGTCGCCGAAGACCTGGATCTCGATGTGGCGCGGGCGCTGCACGTACTTCTCGATCAGCACCGCGTCGTCGCCGAAGCTGTTGATGGCCTCGCGCTTGCACGAGGCCAGCGCGGCCTCGAAGTCGGCCGCCTTGTCGACCGCGCGCATGCCCTTGCCGCCACCGCCCGCGCTGGCCTTGATCAGCACCGGGTAGCCGATGCGGTCGGCCTCGCGCTGCAGCAGCGCCGGGTCCTGGTCGTGGCCGTGATAGCCGGGCACCAGCGGCACGCCGGCCTTCTCCATCAGCTGCTTCGACTCGGCCTTCAGGCCCATGGCCTTGATCGCCGAGGGCGGCGGGCCGATGAAGACCAGGCCGGCGTCGGCGCAGGCCTGCGCGAACTCCTCGTTCTCGCTGAGGAAGCCGTAGCCCGGATGCACCGCCTCGGCGCCCGTGGCCTTGGCGGCCTCGAGGATCTTCTCCCAGCGCAGGTAGCTGTCCTTCGGCGCGCTGCCGCCCAGGTGAACCGACTCGTCGCAGGCGCGCACGTGGTTGGCATGCGCGTCGGCATCGGAGTACACGGCGACCGTGCGGATCGCCATGCGGCGCGCGGTGGCGGCCACGCGGCAGGCGATTTCACCGCGATTGGCGATCAGGATCTTCTTAAACATTGGACGAGTCTCCCGGAGGATTCTTTTTCAGTTGAAACGCGGGCACGACGCCCGGATCGGGCCGGCCGCTGAAGATGCGGGCGACGCGGGAGAACAGCGCCCTGAGGAAGCGCCAGCTCTTGCGGATCAGCCACACGCTCGCGACCAGCACGAGCACGAACAGCACGAGGAAGACGAAGGGATGCGCCACGGCCAGCCACAGGCCCGCGGGCACCATGGTGTCTTCCACCAGCGAGGCGCCCACGTTCGAGAACGGCTCGGGCGAGGTGTTGATGGCCGCGCGCGTGGTGGCCTTGGCCGCATGCGCGGTGGCCGCGAAGCCGCCGCCGAGCAGCGCCGCCACCAGCGCCATCGCGCCGTGGTCGACACCGAACACGCTGGCCGCGAGCGCCGCGCCGGCCGGAATGCGGATCGCGGTGTGGACCACGTCCCAGAGCGAATCGAGGCCCGGGATCTTGTCGGCGAAGAACTCGACGAACACCATGAAGCCGCTGGCCGCGATCACCACCGGATGCGCGAGCAGTTGCAGCCCGCCCGGCAGCGGCACCCAGCCGAGGTAGCCGACCAGGCCCGTGAGCAGCACCACCAGGTACAGCCGCACGCCGCTGGCCCAGCCGATGGCGGCGGCCAGGGCGAGCAGCTGGGGCATGTCGAGCGCGGTCATGGGATGAAGGAGCCGGTCAGGACGACGCGCCCGCGAGCCAGGACGGCTTGCGCTTCTGCAGGAAGGCCTGCACGCCCTCGCGGCCCTCGTCGCTGGCGCGGATGTCGGCGATGCCCTCGACCGTCTTCGCGATCAGCGCGTCGTCGATCTCGCGGCCCGCCACGTCGGCCACCAGCTGCTTGCAGGCGCGCACGGCGGCCGGGCTCGCGCCGGTCAGCGCCTTCAGCAGCTCGTCGACCTTGGCATCGAGCGCATCGGCCGCCACCACCTCGTGCACGAAGCCGATGCGGTGCGCCTCGGCGGCGCCGAAGCGCTCGGCCGTGAGGAAGTAGCGCTGCGAGGCGCGCGTGCCCATGGCGCGCAGCACGTAGGGGCTGATGGTGGCGGGCACCAGGCCGATCCTGACCTCGCTGAGGCAGTACCAGGCGCTGTCCACGCTCACGGCCATGTCGCAGGCCGCGACCAGCCCCATGCCGCCCGCGTAGACATCGCCCTGCACGCGCGCGATGGTCGGCTTGGGGCACTCGGCGATCGTGCGCAACATGGCGGCGAGCTTGCCGGCGTCGGCGATGTTCTCGTCGCGGCTGTAGTCGGCCATGCGGCGCATCCAGTTGAGGTTGGCGCCGGCGCAGAAGGCCGGGCCGTTGGCGCCCAGCACGATGGCCTTGACCTGCGCCGCCGCGCCGGCCTCGGTGAAGGCCCGCGTCAGCTCGGCGATGACCACGTCGTCGAATGCGTTGCGTGCCTCGGGCTGGTCGAGCCAGATGCGCGCGACGGCGCCGTCGATCGTGAGTTGCAGCTTGGTGAAGTCGCTCATGCCGCGTTCCTCCTCACATGCGGAAGATGCCGAACTTCGGCTCGGGGATCGGCGCGTTGCGCGCGGCCGCCAGGCCCAGCGCGAGCACGCGGCGCGTATCGGCCGGGTCGATGATGCCGTCGTCCCACAGCCGCGCGGTGGCGTAGTAGGGATGGCCCTGGTCCTCGTACTGCTGGCGGATCGGCGCCTTGAAGGCCTCTTCCTCGTCGGCGCTCCACTGGCCGCCCTTGGCCTCGATGCCGTCGCGCCGCACGGTCGCGAGCACGCTCGCGGCCTGCTCGCCGCCCATCACGCTGATGCGCGCGTTGGGCCACATCCAGAGGAAGCGCGGGCTGTAGGCCCGGCCGCACATGCCGTAGTTGCCGGCGCCGAAGCTGCCGCCGATGATGATGGTGAACTTCGGCACGTTGGCGGTGGCCACGGCCGTCACCATCTTGGCGCCGTGGCGCGCGATGCCCTCGTTCTCGTACTTGCGGCCCACCATGAAGCCCGTGATGTTCTGCAGGAACACCAGCGGCGTCTTGCGCTGGCAGCACAGTTCGATGAAGTGCGCGCCCTTCTGCGCCGACTCGGAGAACAGGATGCCGTTGTTGGCGACGATGCCCACCGGCATGCCCTCGATCTCGGCGAAGCCGCAGACCAGGGTGGCGCCGAAGCGGGCCTTGAACTCGTGGAACTCGCTGCCGTCGACCACGCGCGCGATGATCTCGCGCACGTCGAAGGGCTTGCGCGTGTCGGTGGGGATCACGCCGTAGAGCTCCTCGCGCGGGAACGCGGGCTCGCGCACCGCGGCCTTGGCCGGGCCCTCGGCCGCCTTCGCGTTGAGGTTCGCCACCGCCGAGCGCGCGAGCGCCAGCGCATGCAGGTCGTTCTGCGCCAGGTGGTCGGCCACGCCCGACAGCCGCGTGTGCACGTCGCCGCCGCCCAGGTCCTCGGCCGTCACCACCTCGCCGGTGGCCGCCTTCACCAGCGGCGGGCCGCCCAGGAAGATGGTGCCCTGGTTCTTCACGATGATCGATTCGTCGCTCATCGCCGGCACGTAGGCACCGCCCGCGGTGCACGAGCCCATGACCACGGCGATCTGGCCGATGCCCTGGGCGCTCATGTTGGCCTGGTTGTAGAAGATGCGGCCGAAGTGCTCGCGGTCGGGGAACACCTCGTCCTGGTTCGGCAGGTTGGCGCCGCCCGAGTCGACCAGGTAGATGCACGGCAGCCGGTTCTGCTCGGCGATCTCCTGCGCGCGCAGGTGCTTCTTCACCGTCATCGGATAGTAGGTGCCGCCCTTCACGGTGGCGTCGTTGCACACCACCATGCAGTCGACGCCGTTGACCCGGCCGATGCCCGCGATGATGCCGGCGCCGGGCGCGTCGCCCTTGTACATGCCGTGCGCGGCCAGCGGCGACAGCTCGAGGAAGGGCGTGCCCGGATCGAGCAGCTCGGCCACGCGCTCGCGCGGCAGCAGCTTGCCGCGCGCCGTGTGCTTGGCGCGCGCGGCCTCGCCGCCGCCTTGCGCAACCGCGGCGAACTGCGACTGCAGGTCGTCGACCAGCGCGCGCATGGCGGCGGCATTGGCCTGGAAGTCGGCCGAGCGGGCGTTGAGTTTGGTTTCGAGTTGGGTCATGGTGCAGTCAATGTCGGGAACGGGGCGCGCGGGCCCCCGTGTTCAGGCGGTACGCGCTTCGTCGAGGCCGAGCTCGGCCTTCATCTCGTCGCGGATCTTGAACTTCTGGATCTTGCCGGTCACGGTCATCGGGAAGGCCGGCACGAAGCGGATGTACTTCGGCACCTTGTAGTGCGCGATCTGGCCCTTGCAGAACTCGCGCACCTCTTCCTCGGTGACGCTCTGGCCGGGCTTGGCGATGATCCAGGCGCAGAGCTCCTCGCCGTACTTGCGGTCGGGCAGGCCCACCACCTGCACGTCCTGCACCTTGGGATGGCGGTAGAGGAACTCCTCGATCTCGCGCGGATAGATGTTCTCGCCGCCGCGGATCACCATGTCCTTGATGCGGCCCACGATGTTGACGTAGCCCTCGGCGTCCATGGTCGCGAGGTCGCCGGTGTGCATCCAGTGCTCGGCATCGATGGCCTCGCGCGTCTTGGGCTCGTCGTCCCAGTAGCCGTGCATCACCGAGTAGCCGCGCGTGCAGAGCTCGCCCGACTGGCCCGGCGGCATGGTCCTGCCGGTCTCGGGGTCGACGATCTTCACCTCGAGGTGCGGCTGCACCGTGCCCACGGTCGACACGCGGCGGTCGAGCGGCGTGTCGGTGCTGCTCTGGCAGCTCACGGGGCTGGTCTCGGTCATGCCGTAGGCGATGGTGATCTGCTCCAGGTGCATCTCGCTGACCACGCGCTTCATCACCTCGATCGGGCACGGCGAGCCGGCCATGATGCCGGTGCGCAGGGTCGAGAGGTCGAACTCCTTGAAGCGCGGATGGTCGAGCTCGGCGATGAACATCGTGGGCACGCCATGCAGGCCGGTGCACTTCTCGGCCTGCACCGTCTCGAGCACGGTCAGCGGATCGAAGCCGTCGTTCGGATAGACGATGGCCGAGCCGTGCGTGAGGCAGGCCAGGTTGCCGAGCACCATGCCGAAGCAGTGGTAGAGCGGCACCGGGATGCACAGCCGGTCGTCCGGCCCGAGCTTCATGCACTCGCCGATGAAGAAGCCGTTGTTGAGGATGTTGCGGTGCGTCAGCGTCGCGCCCTTGGGAAAGCCCGTGGTGCCGCTGGTGAACTGGATGTTGATCGGGTCGGTGGCCTTCAGCGTCTTCTGCACCGCGGCCACTTTCGGGTCGGCCGCGTCGCCGCTGGCCAGCAGCGCCGAGAAGCGCCGCATGCCGGGCACCTCGGCGCCCTCGCCGGCCTTGTCGATCCAGAAGGTGTGGGCCAGCTGCGGCAGCCGCTTCGGGCCGAGCTCCTGCAGCATGCCGAGGTAGTCGCTGGTCTTGAACTGCGCCATCGTCACCAGCGCCTTGCAGCCGACCTTGTTGAGCGCGTACTCGAGCTCGGCGGTGCGGTAGGCGGGATTGATGTTGACGAGGATCAGGCCGACCTTGGCGGTGGCGATCTGCATCAACACCCATGGCGCGTTGTTGTGCGACCAGATGCCCACGCGGTCGCCCGGCGCAAGCCCCAGCTTCAGCAGCGCGCTGGCGAGCCGGTCCGACTCGGCCTGCAGCTCGCGGTAGCTGAAGCGCAGGCCTTCGTGGCGGCTCACGAGCGCCTCGCGATCGGGTTGCCGCTCGACCATGTCGTCGAAGAAGTCGCCGATGGTCTGTTCGATGAGGGGGACGTCGGTGGCGCCCTTGCCGTAGCTCTCGGTCAGTGCTGCAGTCATGTTGATGTCCTTGTCTCCTTGCCTTGCTCCTTCCCCCTCTGGGGGAAGGCCGGGATGGGGGCCTGCGGCGGCTGTTCAGGGAGGGGCTCATCGACCGCCGCAAGCCCCCACCCCTGCCCTCCCCCAGAGGAGGGGGAGGGAGAAAAACCGAACTATGCGGTCTCCGCGAACAGCTCGCGCCCGATCAGCATGCGCCGAATCTCGCTGGTGCCCGCGCCGATCTCGTAGAGCTTGGCGTCGCGCCACAGCCGCTCGACCGGGAATTCCTTGGTGTAGCCCACGCCGCCGAGCGCCTGGATCGCCTCGCCGGCCATCCAGGTCGCCTTCTCGGCCGAGTAGAGGATCGCGCCGGCCGCGTCCTTGCGGAAGGTGCGCGCATGGTCGTTGCGGTCGCAGGCCTTGCCCACGGCGTACACGTAGGCGCGCGTGGCCTGCCAGGTCGAGTACATGTCGGCGATCTTGCCCTGCATGAGCTGGAACTCGCCGATGCTCTGGCCGAACTGCTTGCGCTCGTGGATGAAGGGCAGCACCGCATCCATGCAGGCGGCCATGATGCCCAGCGGGCCGCCCGAGAGCACGGCGCGCTCGTAGTCGAGGCCGCTCATCAGCACCTTCGCGCCCTGGCCCTCGCCGCCGAGCACGTTCTCCTCGGGCACCTCGCAGTTGTCGAAGAACAGCGGGAAGGTGTTGGAGCCGCGCATGCCGAGCTTGTCGAGCTTGGTGCCGGCCGAGAAGCCCTTGAAGCCCTTCTCGACGATGAAGGCGGTCATGCCGCGCGCGCCCATCTCGGGCTCGGTCTTGCCGTAGATCACCAGCGTGTCGGCGTCGCCGCCGTTGGTGATCCACATCTTGCCGCCGTTGAGCACGTAGTAGCCGTCCTTCTTCTCGGCCTTGAGCTTCATGCTCACCACGTCGGAGCCGGCATTGGGCTCGCTCATGGCCAGCGCGCCCACGTGCTCGCCGCTCACCAGCTTGGGCAGGTACTTCTTCTTCTGCGCCTCGCTGCCGTTGCGGTGGATCTGGTTCACGCACAGGTTCGAGTGCGCGCCGTACGACAGGCCGACCGAGGCCGAGGCGCGCGACACCTCTTCCATCGCCACGATGTGGGCCAGGTAGCCGAGCTCGGTACCGCCGTACTCCTCCTTCACGGTCATGCCGTGCAGGCCGAGGTCGCCGAGCTTCTTCCAGAGGTCGTGCGGGAACAGGTTCTCGCGGTCGATGTCGGCGGCGCGGGGCGCGATTTCATTCGCGGCGAAGTCCTGGATCGCGCTGCGCAGCGAGTCGATGGTCTCGCCCAGGTCGAAGTTCAGGCCGGGATCGTGCATGGGTGTTGTCTCCTCTGAAGGGGGCCGGCGCGTGGGGCTGCCCGCGCCACGACGCGCTGGAAAGGCGCCAGCTTACGCCTCGCGGCGCCGCAATTGGCGCCACAATGGTTGCAATTTGCGCCACGCCGGCACCGCCTCGCCATGTCCTCCCCCTCCTTCCTCCGCCCCGCCCGCGCGGTCACGCCGATGGCCTTCGTGCGAGCCATCGTCAAGGGCTACGAGCGCTACGGCCAGGACCCGTCCGAGGCGCTGAAGGCGGCACAGATCACGCCGCGCGAGCTCGCGCGGCCCGGCGCGCGCGTGACGGCGGCGCAGTTCGAGGCGCTGTCGGGCCACGCGATGCAGGAGCTCGATGACGAGGCGCTGGGCTGGTTCTCGCGCCGCCTGCCCTGGGGCAGCTACGGCATGCTGTGCCGCGCCTCGCTGACCTCGCCCGACCTCGGCGTGGCGATCAAGCGCTGGTGCCGCCACCACCGGCTGCTGACCGAGGACATCGGCCTCGCGCTCGAGGTGGCGGGCGGCGTGGCCACGCTGCGCATCGGCGAGAACCGGCCGCTCGACCCGGCCTTTCGCGAGTTCTGCCTCGTGACCAGCCTGCGCTTCATGCACGGCTACATGTGCTGGGCCATCGATTCGCGCATCTCGTTGCGGCACGCCGGCTTTCCCTTTCCCGCGCCGGCGCACCGCGACGCCTACGCGGCGATGTTCACGCCCGAGGTGCGCTTCGACGCCGCGCGCGCGAGCATCGCCTTCGACGAGCGCTACCTCGCGCTGCCGCTGCAGCGCGACGAGCGCGCGCTGCGCACCATGCTCAAGCGCGCGCTGCCGCTCACGATCCTGCAGTACCGGCGCGACCGGCTGCTGGGCCAGCGCGTGCGCGAGCTGCTGCGCTCGCGCGCCGCCGAGACCACCACCGCCGAGGCGCTGGCCACGCTGCTCAACGTGTCGAGCCGCACGCTGCACCGCCAGCTGCAGGAGGAAGGCAGCTCGCTGCAAGCGCTCAAGAACGAGGTGCGGCACGAGCTCGCGGTCGACCTGCTGCGGCGCACCCACCGGCCGATCAAGCAGGTCGCGCTGGCGGCGGGCTTTCGCAACGAGAAGAGCTTCTCGCGCGCTTTTCTACAATGGACGGGACTCGCACCCAGGGACTTCCGCCAGCAGGCCGCCACGCCAGCGCCCGGGACGCCACGCACCCGAGACCTCCCTCCATGAACGGTTACGCGCGGATTCGCAAGCTCCGGGTCTTCGGCGCCCGGGTCTACATCCACTGGTCCGCCCTCCTGGTCGGGGCCGGCCTGTTCCTTTTGTGCATCCGCACGCCGCTGCTCGCGGTCATCACCATCGTCTCCTACTTCGGCATCATCTTCCTGCACGAGGCCGGCCACGCGGGCTTCGCCCGCCGCATGGGCTACCGGCCGTTCGCGATCTACCTCGGCGTGATCCACGGCGTGTGCGACTACGAGGAGCCCTACAGCCACAAGGACGAGGCCATCGTGGCCTGGGGCGGCGTCGCGGCACAGATGATGGTGGCGCTGCCGCTGATCGCGCTGGCCGCCACCACGCCGCTGGCGAGCGTGCGCGGACTCGGGCCGGTGGTCGCCTTCCTCGGCTACTTCAACCTCGTGTTCGCGCTGCTCAACCTGGTGCCGGTGGCGCCGCTCGACGGCGCCAAGGCCTGGGCGCTGATCCCGATCGCGCTGGCCGAGCGGCGCCACAAGGCGCAGGCCGCGCGCCGCTCCGGCAAGCGCTGAACCCGGCGCTCACTGCGCCTCGATGCTGAGTTCGCGCATGCGCCGCGTGATGACGTCGAACTCGGCGCGGTAGGCGCTGGCGAACTGCTCGGGCGTGCTGTTCATGATCTCGAAGCCGCGGGCCACGAACTGCTGGCCGACCTCGGGCGCGCCCACCACCTCGCGCACCTCCTTCGCGAGCCGCTCCACGATGGGCTTCGGCGTGGCCGCGGGCGCCAGCAGGCCGATCCAGACGTTGCTGTCGTACAGCGGGTCGTCGAAGCCCAGCTCGTGCATCGTCGGCACCTGCGGCAAGGTGCTCGAACGCTGCCGCCCGAGCACGGCCAGCGGCACGATCTTGCCGCCCGGCACGTGCTGCATCGCGCTCGCCACCGACGACAGCCCGATGTCGACCGTGCCCGACAGCAGGTCGGTGACCACCAGCCCCTCGCCGCGCTGCGGCACGTGCACCATGCCGCCGCCCAGGCTGCGGTTGAGGCTCTCGCCGGCCAGGTGGCCCAGGCCGCCGATGCCCCACGAGGCATAGCTGAGCTTCGCGCCACCGGGCCCGGCCTTGGCCTTGAGGTCGGCGAGGCTGCGCAGGCCCGAGCCCGGATGGGTCGAGATCAGCGCCGGGCTGCGCACGATCTGCGTGATCGGCGCGAAGTCCTTGCGCGGGTCATAGGCCAGCGTGCGGTAGAGCGCGGTGTTGTTGATCTGCGAGTCCGTGATCGTCATCAGCAGCGTGTAGCCGTCGGCCTTGGCGCGCGCCACCTCGGCGGCGCCGATGGCACCGGCGGCGCCCGCCTTGTTGTCGACCACCACCGGCTGGCCCAGCGCCTTCGACAGGCGCTCGCCGACGGTGCGCGCCACGTAGTCGGTGGCGCCGCCGGCCGGATAGGGCACGACGATGCGGATCGGCCGCGACGGGTAGGCCTCCTGGGCGGCGGCGGGAACGGCGAAGGCCAGCGCGGCGCAGGCGATCGAAAGCAGCTTGAGCATGGGTCTTGTCTCCTCGTGGGTTCTCGTGTTGTCTGGCGCCGCGCGTCAGCAGCTCGCGGCGCGCTCGGGCTGCGAGGGCACCTCGTTCCGCCGCTCGTCCTCGAGCGCCTGCGCCACCAGCCGGCGGAACTGCACCAGCGCCGAGTCCATGGCCAGCGGCAGCATCGGCAGCGAGGGCGCGTGCTCGATGTTGCGGGCCTGCGCGGTGATCATGTCGCGGTCCTCGTTGAAGGCCACGATCAGGCTGTCGTAGAGCGTGCGCGTGAGCTGCTCGCCGCCGAGCGAGAGCCGGTGCGCCTGCTGGAAGAAGTAATGGGTGCTGGTCTCGGTCTCGGGCGTCAGGGTCTGGCAGCTGTGCAGCTCGACGGCATGGCGCATGTCGCCCTCGGCATCCTCCACCGGCCGGCCGCCCGACTGCATCAGCAGCGTGCCCGGCAGCACGAAGTCGTAGACGAACCAGCGGTCGAAGCGCGCCTCGGGCGCGAAGGGCCGCGCACCGGCCCAGTGCGCGGGCGGCGGCACGTTCTCCACCCGGCGCGTCACGCGCAGGCCGCGCTCGATCTTCTCGATCTCGGGTCGCGCCTGCGCGATCGCGGTCGAGCCGCCGAGCGTCTTCTCGTGCACGTAGCTCAGGTGCGAGAAGTCCAGCAGGTTGTCGCAGATCAGCAGGTAGGGCGTGTCGTAGTGCAGGTAGCCCGGGATGTGGCGCCACTCGGGGTGGTCGCACGAGAAGTTGTCGGGCAGGAGTGCCGTGTCGGCCCGCTCGGCCTCGCCCATCCACACGAACACCCAGCGGTTGCGCACCGCCACCGGGTAGCTGCGCACCCGTGCGCGCGGCGGCACCGTCGCCATGCCCGGCACCTCGACGCAGAGGCCGCGCGCATCGAACTTGAGCCCGTGGTAGCCGCAGCGCACGCAGTCGCCCTCGCGCCGGCCCTTGGACAGCGGCGCGTGGCGATGGCAGCAGCGGTCCTCGAGCGCCACCACCTCGCCCTGCGCGGTGCGGTACAGCAGCAGCGGCTCGCCGATCACGGTGCGGTTGAACAGGCCCTCGGCGGGAATCTCGTGGTCCCAGGCGACCACGTACCAGCAGTTGCGGATGAACATGCGCGTTCTCGTCTCCATCGTGTGCGGCGGGATCGTGTGCCCGCCGCTGCCGCGATCGTGGGGCGAACGGCCGGGCGGCGCGTCCCCCGCGAAGGGGACGGCGAAGACGACGGGAGCGACGGTCGGCGAGGGAAGGTCAGGCCGCGAGCCGCACCAGCGCGGCGCGGTCGTGGATGCCGAGCTTGAGGTAGGCGCGCTTGCGCAGCGTGACCACGCTCGAGGGCGCGATGTCGAGGTCGGCCGCGATGCCGTCGGCCGTGAGTCCGCAGGCGATGCGCGCCGCCACGTCGAGTTCGCGCGCGCTCAGGGCGACCGCCAATGCCGCGATGCGCGCGCGGGCCAGCGCGATGCGGGTGTCCATGTCGGGCCCGACCCCGCCCGCGCCCACCAGGTTGCGGTGCACCTGCCGCAGCAGCGGCGACACCGCGAGCACGCGCTCGATCTCCTGCGGCGCGAAGCGGCCCATGGCCTCGCTGCGGTAGAGGTTGATCGAGAAGGCGGTGCGCGGCGCCGGCATGTAGAGCAGCGCCAGCCGCTCCGAGAGGTGCTCGCGCTCGTAGATCTGCTGGCGCCAGCCGGCATCGGGGATGTCGGGCGAGCGCATGTGCAGCACCGTCATCGCGGCCGACTCGCGGGTCTGCACGCGCATCTGCCGCGCGATGCGCGTGGCGTCGTCGAAGCGGTAGAAGTGGCGCCGGTACTGCGCGAAGCAGTCGCGCGTGACATTGGGCGTGGCCGCGTGGAAGGCATGCCCCTCGATCTGCGCCGGTGCCTCGTCGCCATGCGACACCAGCGAGATGAACTCCACCGGCAGCAGCGCATTGAGGAAATGCAGCATCGCGCGCGCCGGCGCCGCGTCGCGCGGTGCATCGAGCAGCAGCGAGACCGCGCGCAGGTCGAGCACGGCCGACGACGGCCGGCCGAGGGCGGCATCGGAGACCTGCCAGGTGGATTGCGGCGGCGTCGGCTGCATGCCGGAATTGTGGCGGCCGGCGGCGCGGCGCGGAATGCCTGGCGCTCGGGATTAACCCGCGCCGGGCTTCAGGCAGCCGCCGCGTGACCCCGGCTCAACGCGGCAAAGGTCCGGGTCTGCCACGCGAACTCCTCGGCGAAGGCCTCGGGGTCCGCGATCGCGTAAGCGCCATAGGCATAGACCGAGGCGTAGGCCGCGTACTCGGCGGCCTGCAAGGCGCGCCCGGCCACGGCCTGGAACACCGCATAAGTCGCGGACACCGCCGCATGGGCCGACGCATCGATCGAGGCCGAGCCCGGGTGGCTGGCGGCGATGTGCGCCATGCGCTGCGCCGCCTGCGCGAGTTCGGCGCGGCTGCCGCGGCCTTCGAGGTAGGCGCCGAGCCCGTCGAGGCACTGCAGCGCCTCGGGCGCTTCCAGCAGATGCCGCACGCGCTGTACGCAGGCGAAGCCGAAGCGCAACCGCAGCGGCTCCTGCGCCGCGTCCTCGAGCCGGGCCGCGGCGGCGAGGCGCTGCAGCGCCTCGTTCATGCCGGGGTGGGCGCGGCGCGCAGGCGGCCGAGCACCTCGGGGTTGACGACATTGCTCGGCTGCCCGCGCGCGAAGGCCACGATCTGGTCGAACACGTCGGAGAACTGCAGCTCGTATTCCTCGCGCGTCACGTAGCCGATGTGCGGCGTGCAGACCAGGTTCGGCAGCTGCAGCAGCGGATCGGCGGGATCGACCAGCGGTTCGGTCTCGTAGACGTCGACCGCGCCCATGCCGGGCCGGCCGGCCTGCAGCGCGGCCACCAGCGCACCGGGCTCGATCAGGCCGGCGCGGCTGGTGTTCACGAGGATCGCGTCGGGTTTCATGCGCGCGAGGTCCTCGCGCCGCACGATGCCGCGCGTGGCCGGCACCAGCCGCATGTGGAGCGAGATCGCATCGCAGTCGCCGAAGAAGCGCTCTCGGTCCGGCGCGCATTCGCGGCCGTCCGCGCGCGCCCGGGCCATCGACTCGGGCCGCGCCCACACGCACACCTGCATGCCGAAGGCCTCGGCATAGCCCGCCACCGCCTGCCCGATGCGGCCATAGCCGTAGATCCCGAGCGTCTTGCCGCGCAGCGTGCTGCCCACGCCGGTCTGCCAGCCGCCGCGCTGCAACGACGCCATCTGCTGCGGAATCCGCCGCGCCGCGCACAGCAGCAGCGCCCATGTGAGCTCGGCCGCGGCGTAGGAAGGCGTGCCCGCATGCGGGTCCGACGACAGCACGATGCCCAGCCGCGTGCAGGCCTCGACGTCGATGTGCGGATAGACGCTGCGCTGGCTGATCAGCCGCAGCCGCGGCAGTCGCTCGAGCACCGGCGCGCGCAGCGCGGTGCGCTCGCGGATCAGCACCACGGCATCGGCCTGCGACAGCCGCTGCACCAGCGCGTCGGGTTCGTCCACGTGGTCGTTCCACACCGTCACCTCGTGCCCGTCGAGCTTGGCGAAGCAGGGCAGCGTGCGCAGCGTGTCGAAGTAGTCGTCCAGCACCGTGATGTTCATGGCGGCGGATTCTGTGCCTGCAATGCGGCTGCGTAAAATGAATTTATCTGGACCATTGCTGCAATCGCCTCATGAAAGTGGACATGCTCGGCCTGCAGGCATTCCTCGCCGTGGCGGAGCACGGCAGCTTCCATGCCGGCGCCGATTCGCTGCACATCACCTCCACCGCGCTGACGCGCCGGCTGCAGAACCTCGAGGCGGTGCTCGGCGTGCAGCTGGTGGAACGCACCACGCGCTCGCTGGCGCTCACGGTGATCGGCCAGAACTTCCTGCCGCAGGCGCGGCGCCTGCTCGCCGACATCTCCTCGGCCATGCTCGGCATCCGCGAGGCCGGCCAGGCCTCGCGCGGCAACGTGACCCTGGCCTGCGTGCCGACGGTCGGCGTGCAGTTCCTGCCCGCGGTGATCCAGGCCTACAGCGCCCTGTTCCCCGGCAACCGCATCAAGATCCTCGACCACTCGTCGGCCGGCGTGGCCGGCGCGATCCTGCAGCGCGAGGCCGAGTTCGGCATCAGCATCGCCGAGTCCTACGAGCCCGAGCTGGAGCGCATCCCGTTGCTGGAGGACCGCTTCGTGCTCGCCTGCCGCGACGACCATCCGCTGGCGCGCCGCCGCAGCATCGCCTGGTCGCAACTCGAGGGCCACGCGCTGATCGTGCCGGGCCCGGGCAGCAGCAACCGCCCGCTGCTCGATGCGGCGCTGGCACCGAGCGGACTGAACCTGCCCTTCGTCTACGAGGTGCAGCGCAGCTCGACCGCCGTCGGGCTGGTGGCGCAGGGCGTGGGCGCCGCCGTGGTGCCGAAGCTGGCCGTGCAGGACGGCACCTACCCGCGCATCGTGCTGATCGCGCTCGCGCAGCCCACGGTGCGGCGCAGCTTCGCGCTGCTGTCGCGCAAGGGCACGGTGCTGTCGCCCGCCGCGCAGGCGCTCTACCGACTGATCCTGTCGATGGCGAAGCCGGCGCGCGGCCGGCGCGTTCAGGCGGGCTGAGCGATCTTCGCGAGCGCCTCGGCGATCGAGGCGCTGTCGGTGGGCCGCACCAGCTTGGCCACTTCGCGGCCGTCGCGCATGAACACCAGCGTGGGCCACAGCTTCACGCCGAACGAGCGGCCCAGCGGACGCCCGCTGCCGTCCTCGACCTTGATGTGGCGCAGGCCCGGATGCTGCACGAAGGCCGCGGCGATGTCCGGCTGCGCGGCCTTGCAGACGCCACACCAGTTGGTGCCGAACTCGACCACCGCGGGGCCTTGCAGGGCGTCGATCTCGCTGCGTTCGGGCTGTTCGGTCTTGTACTCGGAGGTCATGCGCGGGGGCTCCTGGTGGGCATTGGATGGTGTGCAGCCGCCGCCGGCGGCCGGTCGTGATTCGATTCGAACAGAAAGCCGGCAGCCCTGCCGCCGGTGGGTGTTCGCTTCAGCCGACGGGCCGATGCGCCGCGAGCAGTGCCGGCAGTTCGGCCATGTCGCCGAACACCTGCACCGCGCCGACGCTGCGCAGCGCCTCGGGCCCGCTGTGGCCCGACTCGCCCGTGCTGTAGCCGAACACCGTCGCGCCCGCCGCCACGCCCGCCATCGCGCCCGTGACCGTGTCCTCGACCACCGCGCAGCGCTTCGGATCCACGCCCAGCGCCGCCGCCGCCGCGAGGTACACGTCGGGCGCCGGCTTCGAGCGCGGCATCTCGTGGCCGCTGAAGATCCGCCCCGCGAAGCAGTCGAGGATGCCGACCTTCTCGAGCTGCAGCTCGACCTTGAAGCGATCCGCGCCCGAGGCGCAGGCGATGCGCCCGTCGAGCTGCTCGAACAGCGCGCGCACCGCGGCGGGCGCATTCGGAATCGCCGTCAGGTCCCGCTCGAGCGCCTCGTTGCGGCGCTCGCGAAAGCCGTGCAGCCATTCGGGCGTGATGCGAAAGCCGGTCTTCGACTCGATCAGGTCGGCTTCGTCCTTCACCGCCTTGCCGGTGAAGATGCGCATCGATTCGTCGGTGGTGAGAGGCCAGCCCAGTTCGCCGAGCATCTCGGCAAGCACGCGGTTGGTGATGGGTTCGGAGTCGACGAGGACACCGTCGCAGTCGAAAAGGACCGCGGCGAAAGGAAAAGAGGACATGAGACAGATGGTACCGGCCGAGCAACGCGAAGGCCCGGCCAGTCCCCAAAGGCCGAGCGAAGCGATGGCCCGCCCCACTCCCCTCTGGCTGTGCCGAGGAGCGCAGGCGTAGGCGGGATCAGGGCCGCAGCTGTCTGAGCGGAGCGCAGCGCAGCGAGTTCTGCGGACCCCCGCCGTAGCCGAGCACCGCAGGTTGCCCGCAGCGAAGCGGAGGGACACAGACAGTGGGGTCGCCTTTTCTTTGGTTACTTTCTTTTGGCGAAGCAAAAGAAAGTGACTCGCCCGCCGGGGCGAGACCCGGCCAACAGCCTCAACAAAAGCGCAGCAAACAAATCAACGCGCGTGCGTCACCCCCCCATCCACCACCAACGTAGACCCCATCACATAGTCCCCCGCATTCGAAGCCAGAAAGATCGCCGCCCCCGCCATGTCCTCGGGCTTCCCGATCCGCCCCGCCGGAATCCGCCCCTTGATCTCATCCCCATGGTCCCGGGCATCCTTGTTCATGCTCGAAGCAAAGGCCCCCGGCGCAATCGCGCTCACCACGACCCCGTCCTGCGCCAGCCGCAGCGCCATGCGCCGCGTGAGCTGGATCAGCCCCGCCTTGCTCGCCGCATACGAGTAGGTCTCCTGCGGATTCACCGAGATCCCGTCGATCGAGGCGATGTTGATCACCTTCGCGAGGTGGTCGCCCCCCGCGGCCGCCTTCTTCAGCAGCGGCGTCAACGCCTGCGTCAGGAAGAACGGCGTCTTGAGGTTCAGGTCGACCACCTTGTCCCACCCGCTCTCCGGAAACTCCGCATAGGGCGCACCCCAGGCGGCACCGGCGTTGTTGACCAGGATGTCCAGCGAGGACTCGTGCTTCGCGAACGCATCGACCAGCGCCTGCGCCCCTTCGAGCGTCGACACGTCGGCCGGCAGCGACACGCAATGCCCGAGGGCCGACAGCTCCTGGGCGGTCTGGTCGCAGGCCTCGGCCTTGCGCGCCGAGATGTAGACCCGCGCGCCCTGCGCGAGATAGCCCTCGGCGATCATGCGGCCGATGCCGCGCGAGCCGCCGGTGATGAGGGCGGTGCGGCCCTGGAGCGAGAAGAGTCGGGTGGTGTCCATGTGCGGCGTCTCCTGGTGTGCCTGGGGCCGCCCGATGGAAGAAAGGCAAGGGCAGCCGGAGGCCGCAGCTTAGTGCCGGCGCCGCGCCGCGGGCGTCACCTTGGCGCCAGCAGCAGGCGCAGCTGGCTGTCGAAGCGGCGCGGCTCGCCGGTCACTGGATCGGTGAAGGCGATGGAGCGCGCCAGCAGCTGCAGCGGCCGCTCGAAGTCGTCGGTGGCTACCGGTGTCAGCACCGGATAGAAGGGGTCGTTCACGATCGGCATGCCCAGCGCCATGCAGTGCACGCGCAGCTGGTGCCGCCGGCCCGTGACCGGCGAGAGCGCGAGATGCGCGAGGCCGTCGAAGACCTTCAGCACCGCAATGCCGGTCTCGGAGTTCGGTTCGCCGGGTGCCTCCTTCACCTGCATGAAGTGCGCGTCGTCGACCAGCCGGCTGCGGTAGACCGAGGGCAGCGCGGCCGCGGCGGCCTCGCCGCCGGGCAGCGGCACGATCGCCTCGTACTCCTTGTGCACCGTGCGCTGCGCGAACATGGTCTGGTAGGCGCCGCGCGTCTCTGGCCGCAGCGAGAACAGCAGCAGGCCCGCGGTGCTGCGGTCGATGCGGTGCAGCGGCGACAGCGCCTCGATGCCGAGCTTGCGCTTGAGCCGCACCAGCAGGCTCTGGTGCAGGTACTTGCCGGTGGGCGTGACCGGCACGAAGTGCGGCTTGTCGACCACCAGCAGGTGTTCGTCGCGGTACAGCACCTGCTCCTCGAACGGGATCGCCGGCTCGGTGTCGAGCGCGCGGTAGTAGAAGACGCGCAGCGGCGCCTGGTAGCGGCGCTCGGGCGTGACGGGCACGCCGTGCTCGTCGACCACCTCGCCGTCGCGGATGCGCCGCATCCAGGCCTCGGGCGCGATCGCGGTGAAGCGCGCGATCAGGAAATCGGCGATGGTGGGCCAGTGGTCCTCGGTCGGCAGGCCGACGCAACTCGCGCTCACGCCGTCGCGCATCGGCAGCGGCGGATGGGCGAGGCGGCCGCGGCTCATGCAAGGGCCTCTTCGAGCAGCGCGGCGATCTCGGCAGCCGAGGGGCGCGCGGCCACCTCGGGCTGCAGGCAGCGATCGCGCAGCGCCGTCATCGCGAAAGGCGGTTCATCGCAGCGCGCGGCCAGTTCCTCGAGCAAGCAGCCGAAGGCGCGCACCTCCAGTTGCCGCGCGCGTGCCGCGTCGTCTGCGGGCAGCGCATCGGCGAACCAGGCGGCGCCGAAGTCGCCGAGGCGCGCGCCCTGCTCGGGATGCCAGAGGATGTTGTGCGCATAGAGATCGCCATGCACCAGGCCGCGCGCATGCAGGTGCCGCATCGCCGCAGCGATGTCGCGCGCGATGCGCAGCGCGGTGGCGGCGGACCAGCGGGCCTGCTCGGCATAGACGTCGCGCGTGCACGAGGCCAGGCTCGGCGGCCCCGCGAGCGTGCGGAACGAGGCCGGCACGCGCGCCATCACCAGGCCCTGCGTGCCCTCGGGATGGCCGTCGATGCGGCCCTGCGCGCCGATCAGGGTGGCATGGGCGCCAGCCGCGATGCTGGCCGCGAGCTCGCTGCGCGGCCAGCCGTCGCTGGTGACGGCCCCCTTGAACAGCTTGACCGCGACCGGCTCCCGCTCGTTCAGCAGCGCCTCGTGGATCACGCCCGAGGCACCTTCGCCGAGCTTCGCACCCAGCCGCAGCGCATGCCAGTCGATGCGCGGCACCGCGGGTGCGATCGCCGCGGCCTCCTCGTCGCGCGCGTCGAAGGCATTGCCCGCGGCGGCCAGCCACGACAGGCGCGGCATCGACCACAACCAGCCGGGCGGCGTGGCGAAACGGTTGGCGGAGATGCGCAGCAGCTCGAGCCACGTGCAGCCGGCCAGTGTTTCGGGCAGCGTGCTCAGGCGGTTGCCCGCGAGCATCAGCTTCTGCATGCGCGCGCAGTCGCCCAGCGTGTCGGGCAGGCGCTCGATCGCGTTGTCGGTCAGGATCAGCCAGCGCAGCGAGGGCGCGAGCGCCGCGGCCGGCACCTCGGCGATGCGGTTGGCCTTGAAGCCCACGATGTCGAGGTTCGCGCAGTCGCCGATCGATTCGGGCAGCCGCGTGAAGCGGTTGTCGGAACAGAACAGCACGCGCAGGCGGTGCAGCCGGCCCATGTCGTCGGGCAGGCGGTCGAGCGCATTGCCCGTGAGGTTCAGCACCTCGAGCGTGTCGGCCAGGTCCAGGATCTCGCGCGGAAATTCCTCGAGGCCGCAGCCCAGGTCGAGCCGCGTGGCGCCGGCCAGCCGGCCCGCGCGCAGCTCGGCCAGCGTGTGCAACATGTTCATGCCCGCGAGTCTATGCGCGGCCGTCCGCCGCGCTGCGCCGCGCCGCGCCGGCTTCAGTGCAGGGCGCCGAAGCGGTAGATGCCGTCCGCGCCCAGCTCGCGCTTCACCTGCCCCGAATACCAGAGCAGGTGCAGGTGCGCCACGGTCTCGCCCATCGCGAAGGTCATCTGGTGCAGGTCGAGTTCGCGCTTGAACAGGATCGGCAGCCCCTCGAAAGCCGTGATCGGCCGCGCCAGCGCGACCTCGAGCAGCTCGGCCAGGCGGTCGCGGTGGTGCTCCTGCAGCTGCTCGACGCGACGGTGGATGCCGGTGAAGGGCTTGCCGTGCGCGGGCAGGCCGAGGGTGTCGGCGGGCAGCGACTTGAAGCGCTCGATGCTGTCGAGGAACAGCCGCAGCGCATTCGCCTCGGGTTCGCCCGCGTACACGCTCACGTTGGTCGAGATGCGCGGCAGCATCATGTCGCCGCCCAGCAGCAGCTTGAGATCGTCGCAGTACAGCGCGATGTGCTCGGGTGCATGGCCGTAGCCGCTGATGCAGCGCCAGGCATGGCCGCCGATGTCGACGCTGTCGCCGTCGAGCATGCGCACGAAGCTCTCGGGCACCGAGGGCACCATGTTGGCGTAGTAGTTGGTGCGGCCGCGGATCTTGTCGAGTGCCTCGGGGTTGGCCAGGCCGTGCGCGCTGAAGAAGCGCGCGGCATGCTCGCCGCCCGCCAGCGTGTCGCCGCTGCTGCAGAGCACGCGTGCCACGTGGTAGTCGGTGGAGCTGATCCACAGCGGCACGTTCCAGCGCTTGCACAGCCAGTCGGCCAGGCCGATGTGGTCGGGATGCATGTGGGTAACGATCACGCGCACGATCGGCAGGCCCTGCAGCTGGGTCTCGAACACCTGCTCCCACTGGGCCCGCGCCTCGTCGCGCGAGATGCAGCAGTCGACCACGGTCCAGCCCTCGACGCCGCGGTAGTTGTCGCGCAGCAGCCAGAGGTTGATGTGGTCGAGCGCGAACGGCAGCCGCATGCGGATCCAGCGCACGCCGGGCGCCACTTCGAGGGCCTCGCCGGGGGCGGGCAGGGTGTCGCCGAGGGGGTAGTGGAGTTCGCGTTCGAGCAGATTCATGTAGGATTGACGTTTACGTAAACGTCATGGGTTGAGGGCACCATTGTAGAGAGCGCGGCGCAAATGTGCTGTCGCCCCCGCAACGCCCCCTTTCCGGCGCCTCCCGTGTTCCCTGAACAAGCCCTCATGCCAGCGCAAACCTTCACCATCAGCCAGCTCGCGAAGGAATTTGACCTGACGACGCGGGCGATCCGCTTCTACGAGGACATGGGGCTGCTCACGCCCGAGCGCGCGGGCCTGCAGCGCATCTACAGCGCGCGCGACCGGGCCCGGCTCACGCTCACGCTGCGCGCCAAGCGCCTGGGCCTGAGCCTGACCGAGGCCAAGGACATCCTCGACATGTACGACAGCCCGCGCGACACGGTGCCGCAGCTCGAGCGCTTCCTCAGCATATTGGGTGCCCACCGCGCGCAACTCGAGGGCCAGCTCGCCGAGCTGCAGGCCAATATCGCGGAAGTGCGTGCTCACGAAAAGAAGGGCCAGACGGCGCTGGCGCGCGCGCAGAAGGCTGAAACCGCCGGCAAGCCCAAGGCCAAGCCACCGCGACCGGCCCGAACCACCGCCTGAGAGAGCCCCCGGCGCCGGGCGCCGCCGCACCGAATCCCCCTCCACCTCACCGACAATCCCCGCATGTCCGAATCCCTCGACGACCTCTTCGCCCACAACCGCGCCTGGTCCGCGCAGATGGAACGCGACCGGCCTGGTTTCTTCACCAGCCTGGTCAAGCAGCAGACGCCGCGCTACATGTGGATCGGCTGTTCCGACAGCCGCGTGCCGGCCAACCAGATCACCGGCCTCGAGCCCGGCGAGGTGTTCGTGCACCGCAACGTGGCCAACATCGTGGTGCACTCCGACCTCAACGCGCTGTCGGCGATCCAGTTCGCGGTCGAGCACCTGAAGGTCGAGCACATCATGGTGGTGGGCCACTACGGCTGCGCGGGCGTGAAAGCCGCGCTCAATGGCACCCGCATCGGCCTGGCCGACAACTGGATCCGCCACATCCAGGACGTGCGCGACCGCCACCACGTGATGCTCGACAGCTTCTCGGAAGAAGTGCGCGCCGACGCGCTGTGCGAACTCAACGTCGCCGAGCAGGTGGTCAACGTGGCCGTCAGCACGGTGATGGTCGACGCCTGGAGCCGCGGCCAGAAGGTCACGATCCACGGCTGGACCTTCGGCGTGCACGACGGCCTGCTGCAGGACCTGGGCATGAGCGTGGAAGGCGACAAGTCGCTCGAATCGCTCTACCGCGCCGCCGTGCAGCGCGTGCGCCACAAGTACAGCCGCCCCGGCGAGCTGGTGACCAAACTCACGGGCAAGCCCGCAGCGGCGCCCGCGCCCGCCACCCCCGCGGCCGACTGAGACCGCGCCCGCTTCGGTTCATGTTCCCGCAGCGCCTCGACTCCCCGCTGGCCTACGACATCGCGAAGGCGATGATGGACGGCTTCAACCGGCACTACACGCTGTTCCGGGCCGAGTCGTCGCGCGCCAAGCACCGCTTCGAGACCGCCGACTGGCACGGCCAGCAGCGCGCGCAGCGCGAGCGCATCGAGTTCTACGACCTGCGCGTGAGCGAGGCGGTGGCGCGGCTCGAGAAGGAGTTCAAGGCCGGCGAGCAGCCGATGGACGTCTGGCACCAGGTCAAGCTGCACTACATCGGCCTGCTGGTCGACCATCACCAGCCCGAGCTGGCCGAGAGCTTCTTCAACTCGGTCACCACCAAGATCCTGCACCGCGCGTACTTCCAGAACGACTTCATCTTCGTGCGCCCGGCGATCAGCACCGAGTACATCGAGCCGCGCGGCGCGCCCACCTACCGGCCCTACTATCCGTCGCCCGCGACGCTGGCCGACACCATCGAGCAGATGCTCGACGACTTCGCGCTGCTCGGCAGCTGGGCCCACAAGCGGCGCGATGCCGAGCGCGTGGCGAGCGCAATGCAGGCGCGTTTCCACCAGGTCAAGCTGCGCGCCAACTTCCAGCTGCAGGTGCTCTCGGGCCTGTTCTATCGCAACAAGGGCGCCTACGTGGTCGGCAAGATCATGAACGGCTTCGTCGAGCTGGCCTTCGCGCTGCCGATCCTGCACGACGGCCAGGGCCGCTTCCACGTCGACGCGGTGCTGTTCGGCGAGGACGACCTGCAGATGCTGTTCAGCTTCGCGCGCGCCTACTTCATGGTCGACATGGAAGTGCCCTCGGCCTGCGTGCAGTTTTTACGCTCGCTGATGCCGCGCAAGCCGCGCGCCGAGATCTACAACGCGCTCGGCCTCGCCAAGCAGGGCAAGACGCTGTTCTACCGCGACTTCCTCTCGCACCTCAACTACTCGAGCGACCGCTTCCGCATCGCGCCCGGCATCAAGGGCATGGTGATGCTGGTGTTCGACCTGCCCTCGTTCCCGTTCGTGTTCAAGGTCATCAAGGACTTCTATCCGCCACCGAAGGACACCACGCGCGAGCAGATCAAGGGCAAGTACATGCTCGTGAAGCAGCACGACCGCGTGGGCCGCATGGCCGACACGCTCGAGTACAGCGACGTGGGTTTTCCGCTCGACCGCTTCGAGCCCGCGCTGATCGAGGAGATCCGGAAGTTCGCGCCCAGCCAGCTCGAGATCGGCGATCGCGACGGCAACGGGGAGATGGAGCTGGTGCTCAAGCATGTCTACATCGAGCGCCGGATGATCCCGCTGAACATCTACCTGCAGGAGGCCTTCGACATGCTCGCGCATCCCGAGAGCCCGGCACAGGCCAGGCGCGCCAGGGAGCAGCTCGAGCAGGCGGTGATCGAGTACGGCAACGCGATCAAGGACATGGTGGCGGCCAACATCTTCCCGGGCGACATGCTGTGGAAGAACTTCGGCGTCACGCGCGGCGGCAAGGTCGTGTTCTACGACTACGACGAGATCGAATACATCACCGACTGCCAGTTCCGCAAGGTGCCCGCGCCGCGCAACGAGGAAGAGGAGATGAGCGGCGAGGTCTGGTATTCGGTCGGCCCGAAGGACGTGTTCCCCGAGACCTTCGAGCCCTTCCTGCTGGGCAACAAGGACGTGCGCGAAGCCTTCATGGCGCACCACGCCGACCTGCTCGACGCTGCCTTCTGGCAGCACCACAAGGAACGCATCCAGGCCGGCCAGATGCTGGATGTGTTCCCGTACGAAGAGTCGCAACGCTTCCACGACGAGGAGCAGGCGGCGCATTCCTGACGGGCCTTCGCATCCGCGGACCCGCATTCTTTCTTCAGCTTCAAGGAGCACTCACATGTCCGAATCCATCGTCATCGTCGGCGCCGCCCGCACCCCCATGGGCAGCTTCCAGGGCGACTTCTCCTCCCTCGCAGCGCACGACCTCGGCGGCGCCGCGATCAGGGCCGCCGTCGAGCGTGCCGGCATCGCGCCCGACAGCGTGGGCGAGGTGCTGTTCGGCAACTGCCTGATGGCGGGCCAGGGCCAGGCGCCCGCGCGCCAGGCGGCCTACAAGGGCGGCCTGCCCGACAGCGCCGGCGCGGTCACGCTCAGCAAGATGTGCGGCTCGGCCATGAAGGCCGCGATGCTCGCGCACGACCTGCTCCTGGCCGGCACGCACGACGTGATGGTGGCCGGCGGCATGGAGAGCATGACCAACGCGCCCTACCTGATGCTCAAGGGCCGCGGCGGCTACCGCATGGGCCACGACCGCATCTTCGACCACATGATGCTCGACGGCCTCGAGGACGCCTACCAGCCGGGCCGCTCGATGGGCACCTTCGGCGAGGACTGCGCGGCCAAGTACAAGTTCACGCGCGAACAGCAGGACGCCTTCGCCATCGCCAGCGTCGAGCGCGCCAAGAAGGCCACCGACACGGGCCTGTTCAAGGACGAGATCGTGCCGGTCACCGTCAAGGGCCGCGGCGGCGACACGCTGATCGCCATCGACGAAGGCCCGGGCAAGGTCAAGCTCGACAAGATCCCGACGCTCAAGCCGGCGTTCAAGAAGGAGAACGGCACCATCACCGCCGCCTCGAGCTCGTCGATCAACGACGGCGCCGCCGCGCTGGTGATGATGACCGAGTCGCATGCGAAGAAGATCGGCGCCAGGCCCATCGCGCGCATCGTCGGCCATGCCACGCACGCGCAGCAGCCCGAGTGGTTCTCGACCGCCCCGGTGGGCGCGGTGGCCAAGCTGTTCAAGAAGACCGGCTGGACCGTCAAGGACGTGGACCTCTGGGAGGTCAACGAAGCCTTCGCGGTGGTGCCGATGGCGCTGATGCACGAGCTCGACGTGTCGCACGACCGCGTCAACATCCACGGCGGCGCCTGCGCGCTGGGCCACCCGATCGGCGCCAGCGGCGCGCGCATCATGGTCACGCTGATCCATGCGCTGAAGGCGCAGGGCAAGAAGCGCGGCGTGGCCACGCTGTGCATCGGCGGCGGCGAAGGCACCGCCGTGGCGCTCGAACTGCTGTAAAAGGTACGGCGCCCGTCCGCCGGCCCGGGCCGCCCGCCGCCTTCCGCCCCTCCCCGGGGCGGCCGGTCGGCGGCGGCCGCCGGCGGTCTTTCCCAGTTTCCGAACGAATCGCAGAAAAGCAGGAGGTCCCATGCGTCCCTTTCATTCACGCAACGTCATCGCCGCCGTGCTCGCGGGCGCCCTGCTCGCGCCGGCCGCCTGGGCGCAGAAGCGCGACAACGTGCTGTTCCAGGCCGCCACCGACGAGCAGCCCGCCGTCATCAAGACGCTGGAGAAGCTGGTCAACATCGAGACCGGCACCGGCGACGCCGAGGGCATCGCCGCGGCGGGCAACTTCCTCGAGGGCGAGCTGAAGAACCTGGGCTTCACCGTCACGCGCAGCAAGTCGGCCGGCCTGGTGGTGGGCGACAACATCGTCGGCAAGCTCAAGGGCCGCGGCGGCAAGAACCTGCTGCTGATGTCGCACATGGACACCGTCTACCTCAAGGGCACGCTCGCCAAGGCGCCGTTCCGCATCGAGGGCGACAAGGCCTACGGCCCCGGCATCGCCGACGACAAGGGCGGCAATGCCGTGATCCTGCACACGCTCAAGCTGCTCAAGGACTACGGCGTGCGCGACTACGGCACCATCACCGTGCTGTTCAACACCGACGAGGAAAAAGGCTCCTTCGGCTCGCGCGACCTGATCCAGGAAGAGGCCAAGCTGGCCGACTACGTGCTCTCGTTCGAGCCCACTGGCGCCGGCGACGAGAAGCTCTCGCTCGGCACCTCGGGCATCGCCTACGTGCAGGTCAACATCACGGGCAAGGCCTCGCACGCGGGCGCCGCGCCCGACCTCGGCGTGAATGCGCTGGTCGAGGCCTCCGACCTGGTGCTGCGCACCATGAGCATCGACGACAAGTCGAAGAACCTGCGCTTCAACTGGACCATCGCCAAGGCCGGCAACGTCTCGAACATCATCCCGGCCAGCGCGACGCTCAATGCCGACGTGCGCTACGCGCGCAACGAGGACTTCGATGCCGCGATGAAGACGCTCGAGGAGCGCGCGCAGCAGAAGAAGCTGCCCGATGCCGACGTGAAGGTGATCGTCACGCGCGGCCGCCCGGCCTTCAATGCCGGCGAGGGCGGCAGGAAGCTGGTCGACAAGGCGGTGAGCTATTACAAGGAAGCCGGCGGCACGCTGGGCGTGGAAGAGCGCACCGGCGGCGGCACCGACGCGGCCTACGCGGCGCTGTCGGGCAAGCCCGTGATCGAGAGCCTGGGCCTGCCGGGCTTCGGCTACCACAGCGACAAGGCCGAGTACGTGGACATCAGCGCGATTCCGCGCCGCCTGTACATGGCCGCGCGCCTGATCATGGACCTGGGTTCGGGCAAGTAACGACGACGCGACGAGAACGACACAAGGAGACACGCCATGCTGCTGAGCACCGACCAGGAAGCCATCCGCGACGCCGTGCGCGATTTCGCGCAGGCCGAACTCTGGCCCCACGCGCCGAAATGGGACCGCGAGCACAGCTTTCCGAAGGAAGTGCACCAGGGCCTCGCAGCGCTCGGTGCCTACGGCATCTGCGTGCCCGAGGAGCACGGCGGCGCCGGCCTCGACTACCTCACGCTCGCGCTGGTGCTCGAGGAGATCGCGGCCGGCGACGGCGGCACCAGCACCGCGATCAGCGTGACCAACTGCCCCGTCAACGCGATCCTGATGCGCTACGGCAATGCGCAGCAGAAGAAGCAGTGGCTCGAGCCGCTGGCGCAGGGGCAGATGCTCGGCGCCTTCTGCCTGACCGAGCCGCAGGCCGGCAGCGACGCCTCGAGCCTGCGCACCACCGCGCGCAAGGACGCCGACGGCTATGTGATCGACGGCGTGAAGCAGTTCATCACCAGCGGCAAGAACGGCCAGGTGGCGATCGTGATCGCGGTCACCGACAAGGCCGCGGGCAAGCGCGGCATGAGCGCCTTCATCGTGCCGACCGACGCGCCGGGCTACCAGGTGGCGCGGCTCGAGGACAAGCTCGGCCAGCACAGCAGCGACACCGCGCAGATCAACTTCGACGGCTGCCGCATCCCGGCGGAGAACCTGATCGGCGCCGAGGGCGAGGGCTACAAGATCGCGCTCGGCGCGCTCGAGGGCGGCCGCATCGGCATCGCGGCGCAGAGCGTGGGCATGGCGCGCAGCGCCTTCGACGTGGCCGTGGCCTATGCCAAGGAACGCCAGGCCTTCGGCGGGTCCATCTTCGACCAGCAGGCCGTGGGCTTCCGGCTCGCCGACTGCGCGACGCAGCTCGAGGCCGCGCGCCAGCTGATCTGGCATGCCGCGAGCCTGCGCGACGCCGGCCGCCCCTGCCTGAAGGAGGCCGCGATGGCCAAGCTGTTCGCGAGCGAGATGGCCGAGCGCGTGTGCAGCGCCGCGATCCAGACCCTGGGCGGCTACGGCTACGTGAACGACTTCCCGCTCGAGCGCATCTACCGCGACGTACGCGTGTGCCAGATCTACGAAGGCACCTCGGACATCCAGAAGCTGCTGATCCAGCGGGCACTGTGAGCCAGCCGCGCTGATGCGCCGCCCCGGATGGCGCGCCCTCGCGGCGCTCGCGCTGGCCGCGCTCGGCCTCTGGAGCGTCGCGATCGAGCCGCGCTGGGTCGCGGCGCGCACCGAGACGCTGGGCAGCGCCGCCTGGGGCGCGCAGCCGCGGCTGCGCATCGCGGTCGCGAGCGACTGGCACATCACCGAACGCAGCCTCTGGCGCGTGACCGACGTGGAGCGCGCGCGCCGCATCGTCGACGCCATCAATGCCGCGCAGCCCGACGTGGTGCTGCTGCCCGGCGACTTCCTGGCCGGCCACGGCGGCGACGAGCCGCTGCCGATCGAGACCATGGCCGGGGTGCTCGGGCGGCTGAAGGCGCCGCTGGGCGTGTACGCCGTGCTCGGCAATCACGACTGGTGGCACGACGGCGCGCGCATCGCGCACGCGCTGTCGGCGCAGGGCATCGTGGTGCTCGAGAACGACGCCGTGCCGCTGCCCGGGCGCGAGCTCTGGGTGGTGGGCATCGGCGACCACTCCACCGATCATTCGCGGCCCGATCGCGCCTTGTCGCGCGTGCCGGCCGGCGCCCCGACGCTGATGCTGATGCACGACCCCGCGAGCCTGGCCGGGATGCCTCGCCTCGCCGCGCCCGCGCCGGTGCTCACCGTGGCCGGCCACACCCATGGCGGCCAGGTCTGGGTGCCGGGCTACGGCGCGCCGATCGTGCCCGGCGCGGCGCCGCGCACCTGGGCCTATGGCTGGATCGAGAACCGCGGCCGGCGCATGTACGTGACCAGCGGCCTGGGCGTGAGCATCCTGCCGGTGCGCCTCAACATGCGGCCCGAGTGGGTGCTGTTCGAGTAGGGGCCACCGATCGCGCATCCGCGCCTTGTCATCGGTTTCGACGACAGACAGCCGCCGCGCGGCGGCGCACGATGGCGGCCTTCCGTTCGTTCATCGAGGCCGCCGCCATGACCCGTTCTTCCTTCGTCCCCTTGCGCCGCCCGGCGCGTCTCGCAGCGTCCGCGCTGGCCGTGCTCGCTATGAGCGCCACAGGAGCCCACGCCCAGCAACCGGCCGCGCCCGACATCGCCACCCTGACCGCCAGCGAGGCGGTGCGCGAGCTCTGCGCCGGCCGGCTGACCAGCGAGCAGCTGGTCACGGCCTATGTCGCGCAGGCCAGGGCCAAGGCGAACCTCAACGCCTTCATCACGCTCGACGAGCAGGGCGCGCTCGCGGCCGCGCGCGCCGCCGATGCCGCGCGCAAGCCCGGCGCGGCCTGCAAGCCGCTGGCCGGCCTGCCGGTGGCGATCAAGGACAACATCCAGGTGCGCGGCCTGCCCGCCAGCGCCGGCACGCCCGCGCTCAAGGGCTTCGTGCCGGCGGCCGACGCGCCGGTGGTCGCGAAGCTGCGCGCGGCCGGCGCCATCGTGCTGGGCAAGACCCACATGCATGAGCTGGCCTTCGGCGTCACCGGCTACAACCCGGCCTTCCCCTCGGGCCCCGAGGTCGGCGTGCGCAATGCCTACGACCCGCGCCGCATCGCGGGCGGCTCCTCGTCGGGCAACGGCGCGGCGCTCGGCGCGCGCATGGTGTCGGCCGCGCTGGGCACCGACACCGGTGGCTCGGTGCGCATTCCCTGCGCCTTCAACGGCTGCGCGTCGCTGCGGCCCTCGATGGGCCGCTATCCGCAGCAGGGCATCGCGCCGATCTCGCACACGCGCGACACCGCCGGCCCGATGGCGCTGTCGGTGGCCGACCTGGTGCTGCTCGACCGCGCGATCGCGGGCGGCGCGGCGGTGCGTCCCGCCGACCTGAAACGCGTGCGGCTCGGCGTGGTGCCGGCCTTCTTCGCCAACCTCGATGCCGACACCCGCGCCGCCACCGATGCCGCGCTGGCCAAGCTGCGCGCGGCCGGCGTCACGCTGGTCGAGCTCGAGATGCCGAAGCTCGCCGAACTCAACGGCGCGGTGGGCTTCCCGGTCGCGCTCTACGAGGCGAACGACGACATGGCGGCCTACCTCGCGAAGTACGCCACGGGCATCGACCTGAAGCAGCTCGCCGCGGGCATCGCGAGCCCCGACGTGAAGGGCACCTTCGACGGCCTGGTGCTGCCGCGCAAGCTGCCGGCCGCGAACGGCACGGTCGACGCCAAGCCGGCCTACGACCACGCGATGCGCGTGGCGCGGCCGGCGCTGCAGAAGCTCTACCGCGACACCTTCACGAAGCACCGGCTCGACGCGCTGGTGTTCCCGACCGTGCCGCAGGTGGCGCTGCTGGCCGCGCCCGAGGCCAGCAGCCCCGAGAACTTCGGCGCGCTGATCCAGAACACCGACCCCGGCAGCAACGCCGGCATCCCGGGCCTGCAGCTGCCCTCGGCGCTGGGCGCGACCAGCGGCCTGCCGATCGGGCTCGAGCTAGACGGCCCCGCGGGCAGCGACCGCCGCCTGCTGGCGCTGGGCCTCGCGATCGAGCCCTTGCTGGGGCGGCTGCCGGCGGCGAAGTGATTCAATCGCGCGGCAGCACGCCCGCGAGCGCCGAGCGGCGCTCGATGCCGAGCTTGTCGAAGATGCGCCGCAGGTAGGTGCGCACCGTGGGCACGCCCACCGCCATGCGGCGCGCGATGTCCTTGTCGGTGAGGCCTTCGCGCACGGCGCGCGCCACCTGCCGTTCGCGCGCGCTGAGGCTGGCCCAGGGCGAGGCGGCCGCGCTTCCCGCGCCACCCGTGCGCTGCTGCGCGCGCCGCAGCGCGCCCGCGAACGCAGGCTCGATCAGGTCGAGCATCAGCGTCTCGCGCGCGCCGAAATCGCCGCGCTCCTTGCGGCGCCAGATGCGCAGGTCGCCGAGCGCGCGCTCGCCGTCGAAGGCATGAAGGTTCAGGCCCCAATGCAGGCCGTCGCGCGCTAGGAAGTCGTTGAAGAAGGGCGTGCGCATCAGTTCGCGCTGCGGCATCACCTCGGTCACGCGCGTGGCGCGGCGGCGCGACTGCAGCACGAAGGTGATCGGGTCGTGGTGCTGGTGCCACTGCGCATAGGTGTCGAGGTTGGCCGGCGCCATGTTGATCGCCACGCGCGAGCCGAAGCCGCCGCGCTCGGCGTCCCAGACGAAGGAGGCGAACTGGTCGGCCCGCAGCAGGCCGAGCAGCGCATGGCCGAGGCGCTCGCGGATCTCGCGCTCGCCGCCCTCGTCGTCGCGCGCGAGCAGCGTGAACACGCCGCGCAAGGCCTGCTGTTCGGAAGCGCTCAGGTACATGGCCGTTGTTCCTCGATGGTGTGCGTTGTCTTCCCGTGGTCCACTCGCAAGGTGTGAAGAAACCGTAGCGAGCGCCCCGAGGTCGCGCCGAGGACCGGAGCCGTACTCTGTACGGTGAGGACCGCAGGTGCGAGATCGGGGCGCGCAGTAGGTTTATTCACACCTTGTCCGGTCTCCGGGGCGTCACGTTAGCGGGTAGCAAGCGGCACGCCAAGGGTGGATGCCCGCGGGTCGATGGGCGGACACATGGCGCGGGCAGAATGGGCCGCGAACCCGCCATGCCACCGACCCCGCCCACGCCTCCCGCCAGCGCCGAGCGCTCGTCCGCGCAGGCCGCCGGCCTGCTGCAGCGGCTGCGCGCCTACTGGGTCGAATCGCCCAACCCGAACCCGCTGGTCGACCAGAGCCTGGCGCGCGCCTACATCGTCGACACCATGGACACGCCGCTGTCGGCGGCCGTGACCGCCGCGGTGTTCTGGATCACCTTCCTCGTGCTCACCGGCCACAAGGGCACGCTGGTGTGGGCCGTGCTGGTGCATGGCATGCAGTGGCACATGCATCGCCACCTGCGCAGCCTCGCGCCGGAGGCGATCGATGCCGCCTCGGCCTGGGCCACGCGCCGCCGCCTCGAGCTGCGCATGCTGTTCCCGGGCGTGGTGTGGGCACTGGCGCCGTGGCTGTTCTTCCCGAGCGGCGATCTCGCGCACATCCTGCTCTTGTACTTCTTCGTGAGCGGCGTCACCGGCGTGATCATCGCGGCGCTCGCGCAGTGGTGGCTCGCGGCCCTGTGCTTCAGCGTGCCGGTGTTCCTGAGCCTCGCGCTGCGGCTGGTGATCGAGCCCGGCAGCGTGACGGTCATCATGGGCTGCCTCGCGCTCTCGCAGCTGCTGGCGGCGCTGCACTACGCGCGCAAGCAGAACCGGCTGATCGTGGGCTCGATCGAGAACGGCTTCGAGAACGCGCGGCTGGCCGATGCGCTGGCGCGCCAGCTCGAGCACGTGGCGCAGCTCGCGGCGCAGCGCGCGCGCATCTTCGCGGCCGCCAACCACGACCTGCGCCAGCCCATGCATGCGCTCGCGATCTTCGTCGACGCGCTCGACACGCGCCACGCGCCCACGGCCGAGAACCTGCGCTTCATGCGCGACAGCGTCGATGCACTGCGCGGCTCGATCGACGCGCTGCTCGACATCGCGCAGCTCGACGGCGGCGTGGCGCCGGTGCGCTTCGAGCCGGTGCGACTGGCCACACTGTTCGCGCCGCTGCAGGGGCGCTTCGCGGCGCTGGCGCAGGCCAAGGGGCTGGTGCTGCGCATCCGCGCCACGCCCGCGGTGGTGCGCGCCGACGCGCGCATGCTCGCGCGGCTGCTCGGCAACCTGGTCGACAACGCGATCAAGTACACGCCCCACGGCACGGTGCTGGTGTGCGCGCGGCGCACGCGCGGCGGCCCCTCGGGCACCGCGCCCGCCTGGCGCATCGAGGTGCGCGATTCGGGCGTGGGCATCGACACGGCGCACCGCGAGCAGGTGTTCGAGGAGTTCTTCCAGGTCGACAACCCCGGGCGCGACCGCAGCCGAGGGCTCGGCCTCGGGCTGTCGCTGGTGGCCAGCATGGCGCAGGTGATGGGCGCGCGCATCGCGCTGCGCAGCGCGCCGGGGCGCGGCAGCACCTTCTCGCTGGTGCTCGAGCAGATGGCGCCGCTGCCGGGCGAGGCCCCCGCCGAGGTGCCGCCGGAGGCAGCGCTCCCCACCGGCGGGCCGATCCGCATCCTGGTGCTCGACGACGAGCAGCCGGTGCGCGAGGCCATGCGCTCGCTGCTCGGCGGCTGGGGCCACGAAGTGGCGCTGGCCGCCAATCCGCGCGAGGCGCTGCAGCAGGCCGGCGTGTTCGACCTGATGCTCAGCGACCTGCGCCTGGGCAGCGGGCTCTCGGGGCTGGCCGCCGCGCAGGCACTGCAGGCGGTGGGCAAGGCGCGCCACGTGGTGATCCTCACGGGCGAGACCGCGCACGCGAACCGCGCCGAGGTCGAGCGCGCAGGTTACGCGCTGATCTACAAGCCGGCCGACGCACCGGCGCTGCGCGAGGCGATCGCGCAGAGCATGCGGCCGGCCGAGGCGCGCTGATCCCCCTCGCGGCGGCCCCAGGGCTTGCCCTCTGGAGGCCCCTGCCCGCACGGTGTTCCAATAGGGGCCTCCATGCCCAGCGTTCCCGATCCCTCCACCGCACCCTGCCCCTGCGGCCGCACCGACCGCCGCGACAAGCCCATCGCCTACGCGATGTGCTGCGGCCGCTACCTCGACGACTTCGAGCACACCCCCGCGCCCGATGCCGAATCGCTGATGCGTTCGCGCTATACGGCCTTCGTGCGCGAGCGTGCCGAGTACCTGCTCGGCACCTGGCACGCGAGCACGCGGCCGGCCTCGCTCGACTTCGAGCCGGACGTGCGCTGGCTCGGGCTCGACGTGCGCGGCCGCTCGATGAGCGATGCCGACCATGCCGAGGTCGAGTTCGTCGCGCGCCAGCGCGGTGCCTCGGGCACGGCCTCGCGGCTGCACGAGCGCAGCCGCTTCGTGCGCGAGTCCGATGCCGAGGGCCTGTCGCGCTGGTACTACGTCGACGGCGACCTGCAGGCGCGCGCCTGAAGCCCGGTGCGAAAGCGCGCCGTCTTGACGCGGGCGGTTGACGGCGAAGGCCGGCGCTCGCACAATCGGCCCCGCTCCGGGGTGCACGCATGTGGCGTGCTGAGATGGCAAAGCTGCCGACCCGCGAACTTGATCCGGGTCATACCGGCGTAAGAAGAGCTGCACTCCCTGGCTTCGGTCCGTCCCTCCACCCGAGACGGCGCCCACAGCCCACCGAGCGATTGCGGAGCACCCTTTCCATCCACAAGGAGTGCCCTGCATGAATGCCCCCGACAAGTTCACCACCCTGCTCTCGCTCACGCGCGAGCCCTTCCCCGCGTCGCACAAGTGCGTCATTCCCGGCAGCAGGCCCGACCTGTTCGTGCCGGTGCGCGACGTGAAGCTCACCAACGGCGAGACCGTGTCGCTCTACGACACCTCGGGCCCCTACACCGACCCGAAGGTCGAGATCGACGTGCGCCGCGGCCTGCCCGACGTGCGCGGTGCCTGGGTCGCCGAGCGCGGCGACACCGAGAGCTACGAGGGGCGCACGCACCATGCGCTCGACGACGGCGCGAAGAACGAGGACCGCGATGCCCAGCGCCTGGCCGAGTTGCGTGCCGGCGCCTCGGCGCTGCAGCGCACGCCGCGCCGCGCGAAGTCGGGCGCCAACGTCACGCAGATGCACTACGCGCGCCGCGGCATCGTCACGCCCGAGATGGAGTACGTGGCGCTGCGCGAGAACGGCAAGCGCGAGTGGATGGCCGAGTACCTCGCCAACGAGGAGCGCGCGAAGCGCGTGGCCGGCAACCCCATGGGCGCGAGCATCCCGCGCATCATCACGCCCGAGTTCGTGCGCGACGAGGTGGCGCGCGGCCGCGCGATCATTCCCGCGAACATCAACCACCCCGAGGTGGAGCCGATGGCGATCGGGCGCAACTTCAAGGTGAAGATCAACGCCAACATCGGCAACTCGGCCGTGACCTCGAGCATCGAGGAAGAAGTGGAGAAGCTGGTGTGGGCGATCCGCTGGGGCGCCGACAACGTGATGGACCTGTCGACCGGCAAGAACATCCACACCACGCGCGACTGGATCGTGCGCAACAGCCCGGTGCCCATCGGCACCGTGCCGATCTACCAGGCGCTCGAGAAGGTGGGCGGCGTGGCCGAGGACCTGACCTGGGAGATCTACCGCGACACGCTGATCGAGCAGGCCGAGCAGGGCGTCGACTACTTCACCATCCACGCCGGCCTGCGGCTGCCGTTCATCCACCTGACCGCCGACCGCATGACCGGCATCGTCTCGCGCGGCGGCTCGATCATGGCGAAGTGGTGCATCGCGCATCACAAGGAGAGCTTCCTCTACACGCACTTCGAGGACATCTGCGACATCATGAAGGCCTACGACGTGAGCTTCTCGCTCGGCGACGGCCTGCGCCCCGGCAGCGGTGCCGACGCCAACGACGAGGCGCAGTTCGCCGAGCTGCGCACCCTCGGCGAGCTCACGCAGATCGCCTGGAAGCACGACGTGCAGACCATGATCGAAGGCCCGGGCCACGTGCCGATGCACATGATCCAGTCGAACATGGACGAGCAGCTCAAGCACTGCCACGAGGCGCCGTTCTACACCCTGGGCCCGCTGACGATCGACATCGCGCCCGGCTACGACCACATCGCGAGCGCGATCGGCGCGGCGATGATCGGCTGGGCCGGCACCGCGATGCTGTGCTACGTGACGCCGAAGGAGCACCTGGGGCTGCCCGATCGCGACGACGTGAAGCAGGGGATCATTGCCTACAAGATCGCCGCGCATGCGGCGGACGTGGCGAAGGGACATCCGGGAGCGCGGTCGCGCGACGATGCGCTGAGCAAGGCGCGCTTCGAGTTCCGCTGGCAGGACCAGTTCAACCTCGGGCTCGATCCGGATACCGCGCGCGAGTTCCACGACGAGACGTTGCCGAAGGATTCGAGCAAGGTGGCGCACTTCTGTTCGATGTGCGGGCCGAAGTTCTGCTCGATGAAGATCACGCAGGAGGTGCGGGAGTATGCGGCTGCGAAGGGGGTGGCCGAGGGGTTGGCTGTGGAGAAGGGGATGGAGGAGAAGTCGAAGGAGTTTGTGGCGGGTGGGGGGGAGATGTATATCCCTATTCGGGCTGTCTGACGGGCTGCTTTTTGTTGTCGCCTTCTTGCCTGTTGGTTAGGTCGTTGGCCGGGTCTCGCCCCGGCGGGCGACCTACTTTCTTTTGCTTCGCCAAAAGAAAGTAGGCAAAGAAAAGGCGAC
>NZ_JBWKPQ010000030.1:0-94127 GCF_059418345.1 Variovorax sp. GW821-FHT09B01
TTTGCCTACTTTCTTTTGGCGAAGCAAAAGAAAGTAGGTCCGCCGCCGGGCGGAATTCCCGGCTCCTGCCTCAGCAAAAGCAACCCGCTATTTAGAAGAAGCAGCCCCCAACGCAGCAGGCTCAACAGCAACACGCACCTGCCGCCGCGCATACCTCTGCGCCAACACAGCACAAACCATCAACTGCATCTGATGAAACAACATCAGCGGCAAAACGATGGCGCCAACAGCATGCGAAGCAAACAGAACCTTCGCCATCGGAATCCCGCTGGCCAGACTCTTCTTCGACCCACAGAACACGATAGTGATCTCGTCTTCCGTATCGAAGCCAAGCTTGCGCGCCAACAAGGTAGTCAGGCTCAGAGCCAAAGCCAGGATCACCGCACACACCACCAGCAACCCCACCAGCGCATGCCCCGGCACCTGCCGCCACAGCCCCTCGATCACCGCCGCACTGAACGCCGTGTAGACCACCAGCAGGATCGACCCCTGGTCCACGAACTTCAGCACCGAGGCACGCCGCTTCACCCAGCCCCCGATCCACGGCCGCAGCAGATGCCCCGCCGCGAACGGCACCATCAGCTGCAGCAGGATCCGCCCGATCGCATCGAGCGACGACGAAGCCGCATGCCCGCCATGCGGCAACACCACCAGCCCCACCAGCACCGGCGTCACGAACACCCCCAGCAATGTCGAGGCCGAGGCGCTGCAGATCGCCGCCGGCATGTTGCCGCGCGCCATCGCGGTGAAGGCGATCGCCGACTGCACGGTGGCGGGCAGCACGCACAGGTAGAGCACGCCGGTGTAGAGCTCGGGCGTGACCAGCGGCACCAGCACCGGCTTCAACGCCAGCCCGAGCAGCGGGAACAGCACGAAGGTGCTCGCGAACACCAGCAGGTGCAGCCGCCAGTGGGTGATGCCCTCGAGGATCGCCTCGCGCGAGAGCTTGGCGCCGTGCAGGAAGAACAGCAGGCCGATGGCCACCGTGGTCAGGCCCTCGAAGAACTGGGCGGGACGGCCGCTGGCGGGAAGCAGGCTCGCGAGGGTGACGACCGACAGCAGGGCGAGGGTGAAGTTGTCGGGCAGGAGACGGGAACGGGACATGGAAAGGCAAAGCGCGACCGGCCCCTGTGCAGGGACGATCGCTCGAATAAGGGATTACCCGTATTTTCGCGCTAGTGCGCCGTCGAGGCGGCGGGGCGCGAAGAAGGCGACGCGGACGGTGGGGGATAGCTCGCGGCGGCCGTCGTGAAGCGCGCCTGCCGGCGGCGCAGACAGTAGTCGATCAGATCGTCGACCTCGGTGGCCTTGTCGAACACGGCGTCGGCGCCGAGCTGCAGGCAGCGGCGGCGCATGTCGGGCGTGGCATGGTTGCTCAGCACCACCATCTTCTGGGCCGGATCGCGGTGGCGGCAGGCCTGCAGCACGCTGAGGCCGGTGCCGTCCTTGAGGAACAGGTCGACGATCGCCAGGTCCCACAGCGCCATGTTGCGCGTCAGCCAGCGCGTGCTCTCGGCCTCGGTGTCGGCCAGGCCGACCGGATCGACCCGCGCCACCTCGCGCAAGGTGCCCACGAGGTTCTCGCGGATGGTGGGGTTGTCTTCGACGATGAAGGTGCGGACGGTGCTCATGGCGGCATGCGGCCATCCCTGCGGGCGGCGAAGCGAGGCATCCGCTTCGGCCCGATGAACGGCTGGCTGGACTTTGTTGGCAACGAGGCTACAAAGTGCACCCGCCACAAGACGCAGGCATGACACCCCTGCCCGGGTAGGACAAGGCCGGGGTGCCGCCACGCCCGGCTTCGGGGCCGCTCAGAGCGTGAAGATCGTGCAGCCCGTGGTCTTGCGCGCCTCGAGGTCGCGGTGCGCCTGCTGCACGTCGTCCAGCGCATAGCGCTGCACGATCGGGATCTTCACCGCGCCGCTTTGCACGATGGCGAACAGGTCGTCGGCCGCCGCCTGCGTGCTGTCGCGCGTGGCCAGGTGCGAGAACAGCGTGGGGCGCGTCAGGTACAGCGAGCCCTTCGAGGCCAGCACGCCGAGGTTCACCGGCGGCACCGGGCCCGAGCCGTTGCCGAACACGGCCAGCAGGCCGAAGGGACGCAGGCAGTCGATCGAGCCTTCGAAGGTGTCCTTGCCGACCGAGTCGTAGACCACCTTCACGCCCTTGCCGCCGGTGATCTCCTTGACGCGGGCGGCGAAGTTCTCGCTGCTGTAGTTGATGGCGTGCGCCGCGCCGTGGTCCAGCGCGAGCTGGCACTTAGCGTCGCTGCCGGCGGTGCCGATCAGCTGCAGGCCCAGCGCCTTGGCCCACTGGCAGGCGATCAGGCCGACGCCGCCGGCCGCGGCATGGAACAGCACGAAGTCGCCGGGCTGCAGGCCCTCGGCCGGCAGCGTCTTCTTCAGCAGGTACTGCGTGGTCAGGCCCTTGAGCATCATGGCCGCGCCGGTCTCGAAGGAGATGTCGTCGGGCAGCTTGCAGACGCACTTGGCGGGCATCACGCGCAGCTCGCTGTAGGCGCCGGGCGGCTGGCTCGCATAGGCGGCACGGTCGCCGGCCTTCAGGTGCGTCACGCCCTCGCCCACCGCCTCGACCACGCCCGCGGCCTCCATGCCGAGCTGCAGCGGCATCTGGAACGGATAGAGCCCGCTGCGCTGGTAGGTGTCGATGAAGTTCAGGCCCACGGCCTTGTGGCGGATGCGGATCTCGCCGGGGCCGGGCTCGCCGACTTCGACCTCGACGATCTTCAGTTCCTCGGGACCGCCATGGCGGTCGATACGAACGGCTTTGCTCAACATCGGTGCTGTCTCCACGCGCGAAAAAAGAAGAGGCGCATCCTGCCATGTTTGGGGTTTCCGCGGCGACACGGGTCATTGCCGCGAGCCGCTAGAGTCGGCGCCCATGCCATCGCCACAGCGCCTCACGCCCCTGACCATCCTCCTGCTCGTCGTGCCGCCGCTGCTGTGGGCCGGCAACGCGGTGGTCGGCCGGCTGGTGCGCGAGCTGGTGTCGCCGCTCACGCTGAACTTCGTGCGCTGGGTCATCGCCTTCGTGCTGCTGCTGCCGCTCGCGGCCCCGGTGCTGCGGCCCGCGAGCCCGCTGTGGGCGCACTGGAAGCGCTACGCGCTGCTGGGCCTGCTGGGCATCGGCCTGTACAACGCCTTCCAGTACCTGGCGCTGCAGACCTCCACGCCGATCAACGTGACGCTGGTGGGCTCGAGCCTGCCGCTGTGGATGCTGGCGGTGGGCAGCCTGTTCTTCGGTGCCCGCCCGCATGGGCGCGCGATCGGCGGCGCGCTGCTGTCGATGCTCGGCGTGCTGCTGGTGCTCAGCCGCGGCGAGTGGCGCCAGCTGCTGGCGCTGCGGCTGGTGCCGGGCGACCTCTACATGATCCTGGGCACCATCGCATGGGCCTTCTACAGCTGGCTGCTCGCGCGCACGCACGAGCCCGCCGCGCTGCGGCGCGACTGGGCCGCCTTCCTGATGGCGCAGCTGGTATTCGGCATCGCCTGGTCGGGCGCGCTGGCGGCCGGCGAGTGGACGCTGACGCCGGCCCATCTCGACCTGGGCTGGCCGCTGGTCGCCGCCATGGCCTTCATCGGCATCGGCCCGGCCGTGCTGGCCTATCGCTGCTGGGGCACCGGCGTGCAGCGCGCGGGGCCGCAGGTGGCCGGCATCTTCATGAACCTCACGCCGCTGTTCGCGGCCATGATGTCGGCGGCCTTCCTGCGCGAGGCGCCGCACTGGTACCACGGCGCGGCCTTCGTGCTGATCGTGGGCGGGATCGTGGTGTCGACGCGGCGCTGAACGAGCGCTCGCGCGCGCTGCTCAGGGCTTGCGGAACAGCCCGGTCAGCAGGTCCTTCTCGTCGAAGCGGTCGTCCTTGAAGCACTCGATGGTTTCCAGTCCCGCCGCTTCCATCGCCTGCGCCAGGCTGGCCTCGGTGTAGAAGCCCACGTGGCAGGGATCGGGATAGGCGCGGTCGTAGGGAATCGAGATCACGAAGTGGCCGCCCGGCACCAGCGACCGGCACGCCGACGAGAGAAAGTCCGCCACGTCGTCGGCGTAGATGTGCTCCAGCGTATGGAAGCTCACGACGGTGTCGGCCGGCGGAACGATCGGGCCGTCGGCCGTGAGGTCGTGCTCGACGAACAGGCTGGCCAGGGGCACGGCCTCGAAGAGTTCGCGCGCCAGCGACAGCGCCTGTTCGTTGAGGTCCACGCCGACCACCTCGCTCACCCGCGGGTTCTCGCGCAGCCAGTAGGTGCTCGCGCCGTGGTTGCAGCCGATGTCGAGCACGCGGCCCTGGATGAAGGGCGCATAGGCCTGCAGGATGCGGCGGTTCGCATGCCGCTCCCAGAAGCCGAACGGGCTCGGCTCGACCGTGAGGTACGACTCCTTGGCATAGCGCACCGGCGGCGGCGCGGCGGGCGCGAACAGGTGCGCCAGCTCCGGTTGGCTCGCCAGCCAGCGCGGCGCCTCCTCGCGGCCCACCAGCTGCCACGCATAGCCGGGCCGGTCATAGAGGTCGCGCCCCGAGGCCAGCAGCGCGGGGATGTCGAGCGCATCGAGCAGCTCGGGCCGGTTGTATTCCTGGTGCGCGAAGCCGCGGATCTTGGCGCGCACCGCCTCCTCGTCCATCGCGAGGTAGGACAGGTGCCAGCCCGCGTCGTCGATCAGCCGCGCGGGCTGGGCGCCGTTGCGCACGCGCAGGCGCAGCTGGTCGGGCGTGAGGCCGTCGAGCCGCGCGCGCGTGGCCGCCACGGTCCAGACCGACGCGGCCTCGGGGCCCTGCACGTTGCGGTAGTTGGCGTAGAAGTAATAGAAGGCCTGGCGCAGCCCGAAGACCTCGTGGCGGCGGTCGTCGCGCATGGCGCGCACGGTGTCGGCGCGCGGTATCTCGTCGGCGTCGGAGATCATCTCCAGGTCGTGCGGCGCCGCGTCGTGCAGGCCGCGCAGGATCTGGTTGCGCTGGAATTTCTCGCGGATCCAGAAGCCCGATTTCGGCGTGTCGGCATGCCAGTCGCCGGGCACGGCCATCGCATCGGCGGCCGCGTCGACCTCGGGCATGTCGTGCACCGCCACATGGCGGATGCGCGGCAGGAAGGCCGCGATGCGAGGATCGGCGGCGTCGAAGCGCAGCGGCTTGGGCACGCCGGTGAAGCTGCGGTCGGCCTCGACCACGACGAAGCAGTCGACCACCTCGTCGAGCTCGTGCAGCCGCGCCGCGAGGATGTCGGCCTCGCCGTTGTAGGTGAAGCAGTCGTAGACCCTGCGCGTGGGGCCCGGCGACACGGCCACGGCCTGCGCCTCGGGCGGGAACTCGATGCGGTAGCCGCGGCGCTCGAACATCGTCAGCAGGTCGCGCTCGCCGTACCAGCCGTCGAGCTCCGACAGCGGCACCAGCGAACGCACCGTGGGCGGCGACAGCGACACCAGCCGACGCACCTTCGAGTGATGGCCGAAGATCCTCAGCGCATCGAAGCCATGGTGCAGCTGCGGGCCCGCATGCTCGATCGCGAACTCGCGCGCCAGCTCGACCGGCGCGAAGCGCAGGCCCTGGGCCTCGAGCGCGGGCCGCAGCACGCCGGTCAGTTGCACGTCCTCCAGCAAGGGGTCGTGATGCCAGTGCATCCGCAGCGGCTCGCCCTCGAGCGCATCGGGCGGCGGAATCTCGACGCGGATCTGCGGATGGTCGACCAGCGCGCGCAGGAAGCGCCGGCTGCGCAGGCTGAAGCCGCCATTGAGCACCGGCGTGACGCGGTGGTCGGGCCGCGCGTACTCGTCGGCCCATTCGAAGCGGGTGCGCCAGTACGCCGGCCCCTGCGGCGGCTCGATGCGCGCGAGATGGATCGGCGCGCCGATGCAGTCGTGGTCGAGGAAGGCCTCGTTCCAGTTGGCCGCGTCGAGCACCCAGCCATCTTCCTGCACGATCAGCACGAACTCGGTCTGCACCACGCGCCAGAGCGCGAACATGATGAACCAGCTGTACTCGTGGTAGTTGAGCGGCGCGATCGCGCGGTGCGCGATGCCGCGGCCCAGATCGGCCGGCGCCTGCGGGCTGCACAGCAGCGCGCGCGCGCCGGGCATCTGCGCCAGGCTCAACGCGAGCGCCATGGCGGCGCCGCGTGCGTCCGGCAGGCCGGTGACGGACACCAGCGTGATCTTCTCAAACGACTCCCTGCTCATCTTCTTCTTGCCCCGCGAATTCTTCGTTCCGCGTGATGCCCGGTCCGGCTCAGTAGGTGCCCGGGTAGGCACCGCCATCGGCCAGCACGTTCTGCCCGGTCATGTAGCCGGCCTGCACGCTGCAGAGGAAGGCGCAGATCGCGCCGAACTCGGCCGGCGTGCCGAAGCGGCGCGCGGGCACGGACTTCTTGCGGTTCTCCCACACGGTGTCGAAGTCCAGGCCCGACTTCTGCGCCGCGCCGCTCATCGTGCCCTTGAGGCGGTCGGTCTCGAAGGAACCGGGCAGCAGGTTGTTGATGGTCACGCCCTTGGCCGCGACGCCGCTGCGCGCCACGCCGGCCACGAAGCCCGTGAGGCCGCTGCGCGCGCCGTTCGACAGGCCCAGCACCTCGATCGGCGACTTCACCGAGCTCGAGGTGATGTTGACGATGCGCCCGAAACCGCGCTCGGCCATGCCGTCGACCGTGGCCTTGATGAGCTCGATCGGCGTGAGCATGTTGGCGTCGACCGCCTTGATCCAGTCCTCGCGCTCCCAGTTGCGGAAGTCGCCGGGCGGCGGGCCGCCGGCATTGGTGACCACGATGTCGAAGGCATGGCCCAGCGCGAACACCGCGGCGCGGCCGGCCTCGGTCGTGATGTCGGCCGCCACGGCCTTGACGAAGGGCGCGGGCGTGCCCGCCGCGGTGGCCGCGTCGGCCAGCTGCTTGGCGGCCGCCTCGAGCGCCTCGGCGCCGCGCGCCACGATCACCACGTTGACGCCCTCGCGCACCAGCGCCTCGGCGCAGCCGTAGCCCAACCCCTTGCTCGCGCCGCACACCAGCGCGGTCTTGCCTGCAATGCCCAGATCCATTTGTTCGACTCCAGAAGAGAAAGAAGAAAAGCGCGACGGCCTCAGCGGCCCTTGCGCGTGAAAACGAAGATGCCCGCGATCACCAGCGCCGTGCCGGCGGCGATCCAGGCCGTGAACGGTTCGCCGAGTATGACCACGCCCATGAGGATGGTCGACAAGGGCCCGATCATGCCGGTCTGGGCGGCGATGGCCGGCCCGATGCGCTCGATGGCCATCATCACCATCAGCACCGGCACCGCCGTGCACAAGGTGGCGTTGAGCACCGACAGCCAGATCACCTCGGGCGCCACCTGCAGCGCCGCGTCGAGCGGCCGCAGCAGCGCGAACTGCGCGAGGCAGAACAGGCAGGCCACCGTGGTCGCGAGGCCCACCAGCCGCAGCGATCCGAGGCGCTGCACGAATTCGCCGCTGTAGACCAGGTAGCCCGCGTAGCTCACCGCGCTGAGGAACACCAGGAACGCGCCCCAGGCCGCCGCGAGGCCGCCGCCCTTGCTCTCGCCGGCCAGCAGCTCGTGGCCGAACACCAGCAGCACGCCCGCGTAGCTGATGACCATGCCGACGAGCTGCGGCCGCGTGACGCGGCGCCGATAGAGCACCCAGCCGAAGAACAGCACCAGCGTGGGATTGAGATAGAGGATCAGCCGCTCGAAGCTGGCCGAGATGTAGGCCAGCCCGGCGAAGTCGAGGAAGCTCGCGAGGTAGTAGCCCGAGAAGCCCAGCCCGATCACGCCGAGCCAGTCGCGAAAGCTCAAGGCAGGCTTGCCGCGCCCGGCCCACCAGGCCATGAGCGCGAACAGCGGCAGCGCGAACAGCATGCGCAGCATGATCAGCGTCACGGCATCGACGCCGTGGCGATAGGCCAGCTTGACGATGATCGCCTTGCCGCTGAACGCGATCGCGCCCAGCGAGGCGAGGACGAGGCCGGGCGCGATGCGCTTCGCGCCGTCTGGAAGGGGAATGCCGGTGCTCGCGGCCGTCTTGGTCATCCCCAAATCATCGCGTGAAAGCTCAATACCCTGCTGCCGCTCCGTCTCGGCGCGGATCGCTGGCGGCCACGTAGCCCTCGACCGAAGGATCGCCCGCGCGCCAGATGAACTGGCCGGCACCGAAGTCCTGGTAGGAGTCGTTGATGACCTCGAGGTGATGGCCCAGCCCGCGCAGGCCCTGCACGGTGGCCGGGTTCATCGCGGCCTCGACGTTGATCTCCATGCCCGCGTTGAAGCGCCAGCGCGGCGCGTCGCAGGCGGCCTGCGGGTTCTGCTTGTAGTCGAGCATGCGCACCAGCGTCTGCATGTGGCCCTGGGGCTGCATGTTGCCGCCCATCACGCCGAAGCTCATCACCGGCTGGCCGTCCTTGGTGAGGAAGGCCGGGATGATGGTGTGGAACGGACGCTTGCCCGGCGCCACCACGTTCGGGCTCTCGGCCCTGAGGCTGAAGCCGTGGCCGCGGTTCTGCAGGCTGATGCCGAATTCGGGCTCGACGCAGCCCGAGCCGAAGCCCATGTAGTTGCTCTGGATGAAGCTCACCATCATGCCGCTCTCGTCGGCCGCGGTGAGGTAGATGGTGCCGCCCTTGACGGGGTTGCCGGCCTTGAAGTCCTGCGCCTTGTTGCGGTCGATCAGCCGCGCGCGCGAGGCCAGATAGGCATCGTCGAGCATCTGCTCGGTCGTGACCTCCATGGTCTTGCGCTCCGACACGTAGCGGTAGACGTCGGCGAAGGCCAGCTTCATGGCCTCGATCTGCAGATGCTGCGACTCGACAGAGTCGACCGGCAGCGAGGCGATGTCGAACTTCTCGAGGATGCCCAGCGCGATCAGCGCCGCGATGCCCTGGCCGTTGGGCGGGATCTCGTGCAGCGTGTGGCCGCGGTAGTCGCGCGAGATCGGCGTGACCCACTCGGGCTGGTAGGCCGCGAGGTCGGCCACGGTGAGCGCGCCGCCCTGCTCCTGGGAGAACTTCGCGAGCGCCTCGGCGATCTCGCCCGTGTAGTAGGCCTCGCCCCTGGTGCGGGCGATGGCCTTGAGCGCGCGCGCGGCGGCGGCGAAGCGGAACAGCTCGCCGACCTCGGGCGCGCGGCCCCAGGGCAGGAAGGCCTGCGCGAAGCCCGGCTGCGATTGCAGCAGCGGCGTGGCCGCGAGCCACTTGCCCTGCACCACCGGCGGCACCAGGTAGCCGCGCTCGGCGATGTCGATGGCCGGCGCCATCAGGTCGGCGAAGGGCAGCTTGCCGAAGCGCTCGCTGAGCGCGGCCCAGCCGCGCACCGCGCCCGGCACGGTGACCGAGTCGATGCCGCGCATCGGCGGGGTGGCGGCGTCGGCGCCGTACTTGGCCTTGAAGTACTCGGGCGTCCAGGCCTTGGGCGCGGGGCCCGAGGCATTGAGGCCGTGCAGTGCCTTGCCGTCCCACAGGATGCAGAAGGCATCGCTGCCCAGGCCGTTGCTCACCGGCTCGACCAGCGTCATGACGGCCGCGGTGGCGACGGCCGCGTCGACCGCGTTGCCGCCCTGCTGCAGGATGCGCAGGCCGGCCTGCGCGGCCAGCGGGTGCGAGGTCGACACCACGTTGCGCGCGAACACCGGGATGCGGGTGGAGGTGTAGGGATTGCCGAAATCGAAGTTCAAGGCGGTCATGGCGGTCGTGCTCTCGTGTCTTCAGTCGTTGGTGATCTTGCGTTCGACGACGATCTTCTTCCACTTGGCGGCGTCGGCGGCCACCATCTTCGCGAACTGCTCGGGCGTGCCGGCCGTGGCGGGCTCGATGCCCAGGCGCGACAGCTTGTCCTTGACCTCGGGGTCGGCCAGCGCCTCGTTGGCGGCCTTGTTCACGCGCGCCACGATGTCGGGCGGCAGGCCCTTGGGGCCGTAGAAGCCGAACCAGGTATTCGACTCGAAGCCCGGCAGCGTGTCGGCGATCGGGGGCAGTTCGGGTGCGAGCGGGCTGCGCTTGAGCGTGGTCACGCCGAGTGCGCGCAGCCGGCCGTCGCGCACGTGCGGCATGCCGGTGGGCAGCGAGTCGAACAGCACCTCGACCTTGCCGCTGATCAGGTCGGGGATCGCGAGCGCCGTGCCCTTGTAGGGAATGTGGGTGACGAACACGCCGGCCTGCGCCTTGAACAGCTCGGCCGTGAGCTGCACGATGGTGCCGTTGCCGCTCGAGGCGTAGTTGAGCTTGCCGGGGTTCTTCTTCGCGTAGTCGATCCACTCGCGCACCGTCTTCGCGGGCGAGTCGACCGGCACCAGCATGATGCTCGGCGCGTCGCCCACGTGGGCGATCGGCGTGAAGTCGCGCACCGTGTCGTAGGGCAGGCGGCTGGTGATGGCCGGGCCGATCGAGTGCGTGCTGGTGGTGGCCAGCAGCAGCGTGTAGCCGTCGGGCGCGGCCTTGGCCGCGAGGTCGGAGCCGATGGCGCCGCCGGCGCCGGGCTTGTTGTCGACCACCAGCGTGGTGCCCAGCTTCTCGCCCATCTTCTGGCCCAGCGTGCGCGCGAACAGGTCGGTGGCACCGGCCGCGGGAAAGGGCACGACCAGCCGGATCGGCTTGTTCGGGTAGCCCTGCGCGAAGCCGGTGGCCGGCGCGGCCAGGCACAGCGCGGCGAAGGCGGCCGCGAGGCCGTGGAGAAACTGGTGGCGTTGCATGGTGCTGGATTCCCTTCGCAAGATGGCGAACATTCGATGCTAAGCAGCGCGGGCGCATCAAGCCAGATAATCCCGCTTATTCAACTATGAGCACAATTTATGGCACGAATCGCCGCCGAGGAGGTTTCGCTGCAGCAGCTTCGCGCGCTCGCGGCGGTGGCCGAAACGGGCAGCTTCACGCTGGCCGCCGAGAGCCTGCAACTGACCCAGCCGGCCATCAGCCACCTGGTCAAGCGCATGGAGGAGGACCTGGGCCAGCCGCTGGTGGTGCGCGGGCGCCGCATCCGCATGACCGATGCCGGCCAGATGATGGTCGACACGGCGGTGCGCGCGCTGCGGCTGATCGATGAGTCGGTCAATGCCTGCCGCTCGCAGGCGCAGTTGCGCGAGGGCCGCGTGGTGCTGGCGGTGGGCCATCTCACGGCCGGCGCGCTGATGCCGCCGCTGCTCGGGCGCTTCGCGCACAAGCACCCCAAGCTGGCCACCACGCTGCTCGACAGCACCGCCGAGCAGATGATCTCGCGCATCCTCTCGCAGGAGGCCGACCTGGGCTTCGGTTCCGACATCGGCCAGGCGCATTCAGAGCTCGCGACCGAGCCGCTGTTCGTCGAGCGCATGGCGCTGTTCGTGCGCGAGGACCATCCGCTCGCGCAGCGCAGCAGCATCGAGGCGCGGCAGCTCGACGCCCTGCCCTTCATCCACGTCAACCCCGACGCCAACGTCTGGCGCGCGGTGAGCCGCCAGCTCTCGAGCGTGGCCAACGTCTACCCGCAGGTGGCGCACCACGTGTCGATGCTCTCCACCGCCTTCGGCCTGATCCAGGCCGGCGCGGGCGTGGCGCTGCTGCCGCGCTACGTCGAGGTGCTGATGCCGCCGAACCTGCGCGCGCTCGCGGTCACGCGGCCGGTGCTCGAGTACCCGCTGGTGGCGGTACGGCTGGCCAAGCATCCGCTGAGCCCGGCCGCGATGGCCTTCCTCGACATCGCGCGGCAGCACCTGAAGCCGCGCACGGCGAAGGGCTGAACGGCCTTCGCCAAAAACGAACGGCGCCCGCAGGCGCCGTTCATTGGAACGAACCCGGCACGCGTGCCGGGCGGTCGTCGATCACTCCTCGACGAAGGCTTCCTCGCGCTTCGACTTCACGGCCGGCAGCAGCACGATGACGAGCAGCAGCAAGGCGGCAGCCAGCAGGCCGGCGGAGATCGGGCGCGTGATGAACACGGTCCAGTCACCGCGCGACAGCAGCAGCGAGCGGCGCAGGTTCTCCTCCATCATCGGGCCCAGGATGAAGCCCAGCAGCAGCGGCGCGGGTTCGCAGCCGAGCTTGAAGAAGGTGTAGCCCACGAAGCCGAAGATGCCCACCATCCAGATGTCGAAGGTGTTGTTGTTGGTCGAGTACACGCCGATCGCGCAGAACAGCACGATCGCCGGGAACAGGTACTTGTAGGGCACCGACAGCAGCTTGATCCACATGCCGATCAGCGGCAGGTTCAGGATGATCAGCATCGCGTTGCCGATCCACATCGAGGCGATCAGGCCCCAGAACAGCTCGGGGTTGCTGGTCATCACCTGCGGGCCGGGCTGGATGTTGTGAATCGTCATCGCGCCCACCATCAGCGCCATCACGGCGTTGGGCGGAATGCCCAGCGTCAAGAGCGGAATGAAGGAGGTCTGCGCGCCGGCGTTGTTGGCCGACTCGGGAGCCGCCACGCCGCGGATGTTGCCCTTGCCGAAGGGCACTTCGCCCGGCTTCAGCTTGGTCTTCTTCTCGATGGTGTAGGCCGCGAAGGCCGCCAGCAGCGCGCCGCCGCCGGGCAGGATGCCCAGGGCCGAACCGAGCGCCGTGCCGCGCAGCACCGCGGGCACCATGCGCTTGAAGTCTTCCTTGGTCGGGAACAGGCCCTTCACCTTGGCGGTGAACACTTCGCGCTCTTCATCGGGACGCGAGAGGTTCGCGATGATTTCACCGTAGCCGAACACGCCCATGGCGATGGCCACGAAGCCGATGCCGTCGGTCAGTTCGGGGATGTCGAAGCTGAAGCGCGCCACGCCCGAGTTCACGTCGGTGCCCACCAGGCCCAGCAGCAGGCCCAGCACGATCATCGCGATCGCCTTGAGCAGCGAACCCGAAGCCAGCACCACGGCGCCGATCAGGCCCAGGATCATCAGCGAGAAGTATTCGGCCGGGCCGAACTTGAAGGCCAGCTCGGTCAGCGGCGGCGCGAAGGCGGCCAGGATCAGCGTACCGACGCAGCCCGCGAAGAACGAGCCCAGGCCCGCCGCGGCAAGCGCCGGCCCCGCCCGGCCCTTGCGTGCCATCTGGTAGCCGTCGATCACTGTCACCACTGATGATGACTCCCCTGGCAGGTTCACCAGGATGGCGGTGGTCGATCCGCCGTACTGCGCGCCGTAGTAGATGCCGGCCAGCATGATCAGGGCCGAGACGGGCGGCAGCGCGTAGGTCGCGGGCAGCAGCATCGCGATGGTCGCGACGGGGCCGATGCCGGGCAGCACGCCGATCAGCGTGCCCAGGATGCAGCCGACCAGGCAGTACAGCAGGTTCGTGAAGGTGAACGCGACGCCGAAGCCGGTCGAGAGGTTTTGAAAGAGTTCCATGGTGCTTGCGTCCTCAGCCGATGAAGGTCGGCCAGACCTGGATCTGGAGCTTGAGCGCCCAGATGAAGGCGATGTAGCTGCCGACCGCCAGCACGGTGGCCAGGATCAGCACGCTGGGCAACTTGAACTCGTGGCCCGCGAGGCTGGCGATGATCACCAGCGCGTAGATCGCGATGATCAGGCCCATGGCCGGCACGCCGAAGCTCGGCAGGCCGCCCAGCAGGATGCCGAACACGAGGTTGGCGCCGAGGATCAGCACCACCTGCCGCCAGGCCCACTTGCCGATCTTGTCGCCCGTGGTGGTTTCGACGGTCATGCCGCTGAACATGATGCCCAGGCCGATCACCGCCATCAGGATACCGAGCACCAGCGGGAAGTAGCCGGGACCCATGCGAGCACCGGTGCCCACGCTGTAGTTGGTGGCGCCCCAAGCGAAGGCGACCCCGACCACGGTGAACATCAGTCCCGAGAAAAAGTCTTTCTGACTTTTGATTTTCACGAACAGTCTCCTCGAACAAATTTCGATGCGGGATTGTGGAGTCAGGTGGAAGTCAGCCCCATGTGGGTTCCACCTACCGAGAACTTAGGGATAACCCCGGTGCACGAGGCGCCTCGGATGTAAGTAGTTCGTGTTCGGCGCGGGGCTGCGCCGGGGACGGTTCAAGCGTCGAGCGGCGGCGTCGCGCTCAGCACTTCCTCGATCGTGGTCAGGCCCTCGGCCACGCGCAGCGCGCCCGCGAGGCGCAGCGGCCGCATGCCGTCGACCACGGCCTGGCGCCGCAGCGCCGAGAGGTTCGGTTCCTTCGTGACCTCGGAGCGGAAGGTCTCGCTGATGCTCAGCAGTTCGTACAGGCCCATGCGGCCCATGTAGCCGGTCATGCGGCAGTCGACGCAACCCACCGGCTTGTAGGCGCGCACCGAGCCCGTGATCTGCCACGGCTGGACGATGGCCTCGAGCTTTTCGCGCGTGATGCCGTCGTCGGGCTGCTTGCAGTGCGGGCACAGGGTGCGCACCAGCCGCTGCGCGAGCACGCCGAGCATCACGGCGTTGATGAGGTACGAGGGCACGCCGAGTTCCATCAGCCGCGTGATGGCGCTGGGCGCGTCGTTGGTGTGCAGGGTGCTGAACACCAGGTGGCCGGTCAGCGCGGCCTGCACCGCCATCTCGGCGGTCGCGAGGTCGCGGATCTCGCCGACCATGATGATGTCCGGGTCCTGCCGCATCAGCGCGCGCAGGCCCTCGGTGAAACCGAAATCGAGTTGCGGTTGCACCTGCGTCTGGTTGAACGCGGGCTCGATCATCTCGATCGGGTCCTCGACGGTGCTGACGTTGACCTCCTCGGTCGCCACGCGCTTGAGCGTGGAGTACAGCGTGGTGGTCTTGCCCGAGCCCGTGGGGCCGGTCACGAGGATGATGCCGTTGGGCCGCGTGACGAGCTGCTCCCAGCGCTGCGCATCGTGCTGCGCGAAGCCGAGCGCATCGAGGTCCTTGACCGCGGTGTCGGGGTCGAAGATCCGCATCACCATCTTCTCGCCGAAGGCGGTGGGCAGGGTCGACAGCCGCATCTCGACCTCTTCGCCGCGCATGTTGCGGGTCTTGATGCGGCCGTCGAGCGGACGGCGCTTCTCCACCACGTCCATGCGGCCCAGCAGCTTGATGCGCGCGACCATCGCGTTCATCACGCCCATCGGCATCTGGTAGGCCGGATGCAGCACGCCGTCGATGCGGAAGCGGATCACGCCCTGGTCGCGGCGCGGCTCGAGGTGGATGTCGCTCGCGCGCTGGTCGAAGGCGTACTGCCACAGCCAGTCGACCACCTGCACCACGCTCTGGTCGTTGGCATCGAGCTGCTTGTTGCTCTTGCCGAGCTCGACCAGCTGCTCGAAGCTCGCGCCGCCGGTGTTGCCGCCGGCCTTCTGCGCCGCGCGCACCGACTTCGCGAGCGCGAAGAACTCGGCCGTGTAGCGCTGGATCTCGGCCGGGTTCGCGACCACGCGCCGCACCGTGCGCCGCGACTGGCGCTCGACCTCGGAGATCCAGTCGGTGAGGAAGGGTTCGGCCGTGGCCACCACCACCTCGTTGGGCAGCACCTGCACCGGCAGCACCTTGTGGCGCTCGGCATAGGCCGCGCTCATGGTGTCGGCCACCTTGCCCACGTCGACCTTGAGCGGATCGATGCGCAGATAGGACAGGCCCGCGCGGCCCGCGAGCCACTGCGCGAGCATCTCGAGGTCGAGCGGCTTGCTGTCGCTCTCGCGCGTCATCGCGACGTTGGCCAGCCGCACCAGCGGATGCTGGCGGCTCTCGGCCTGGGCGCAGCGCGCGATGGTGCGCTTGGCTTCCATCGGCGAGATCACGCCGTCGGCGGCCAGCCATTCGATCAGGCGACGCAGCTCGAGCGGCCCTTCGGGGCGGGTGGCCGGTGCGGCGGAAGCGGGAACGGCGCTCATGGATTCAGATGGAAAGGACCGGCTTGAAGACCCGCAGCCACTTGGGCGCGGGCAGGCCCCAGCGAGTCTGGATGGTTTGGGCACGCTCGGCAAGCGCCTCGCGCTTGGGCCGGCTGGGCTGGCGCTGCGCGAGCACCACCGTGTTGCCCTCGCGCGTCGGCTTGAAGGCCCAGACCGCGTCGGCGCCGAAGACGGCCTGGATCTTCTCGAGGCTGCGCTCGTAGCTCGACGAGCGGCCGAAGAGGTTGACCGTCATCGCGCCGTCCTCGGTGAGCAGCGCGCGGCAGTCGGCATAGAAGTCTTCGCTGTCGAGCACGGGCGCCGCGGCCTCGTGGTCGTAGAGGTCGACCTGCAGCGCATCGACCGTGCCCTGCCATTCGGGTCGGCGGATCTCCTCGGCCGCGTCGGCGATCACCACGCGCAGCTTGGCGTCGTCGGGCGGCAGCTTGAACCAGCCGCGGCAGGCCGACACCACCTGCGGGTTGAGCTCGACCGCGGTGGTGCGCATGCGCAAGGTCTTGCGGCAGAACTTGGTGAGCGTGGCCGCGCCCAGGCCGAGCTGCATCGCATGGCGGTTGCCGATGCCGGTGCCGTCGACGAACAGCAGCCAGGCCATCATGCGCTGCACGTACTCGAGCTCGATCTCGTAGGGCGCGTCCAGCTTCATCGAGCCCTGGACCCATTCGGTGCCCAGGTGCAGGTAGCGGATGTCGCCCCAGTCGGAGAAGTTGACCTCGGGCAGTTCGGCGGGAAGGCGGGAAGTGGATTGCTTGCGTGCGGCCATCAGACCAGTCCATGGACAGAGAAGACCTCGCGCCATGCGGCGAGCTTGCGCTCGAAGCTCCACGACGCATTGGCCGGGCTGGTGGAAGGCAGTGGGTAAACCGGCACGCCCAGGGTTCGGGTGTGCCGGGCGTGCTTGAAACTCTCGCCGCCGTTGTGGGCCACGGCCGCCAGCTTCGGCAGGTGCAGCGCCGCGATGTCGTTGGGCACGGCCGCGCGGATTGCCGAGTCGAGGCTGCCCTCGCGCTCGCAGGCCGCATAGACGTCCCACACGCCGAGGCCGTGCGCCAGCAGCCAATCGCTACGCTTTTGATAGCTATCGACTCCCGTGGGGAGCGGGTCGTGGGGCCACAGGGCTTGCAAGATTTTCCAGAACTGGTTTTGCGGGTGCGCATAATACTGCCGCTGTTCCAGCGATCTCGCGCCCGGAAAGCTGCCGAGGATCAACACCACGGTGGCGGGCGAGACGATCGGTGCCAGCCCCGTGAGCACGGCGCCCGCTGCCGCAACGGCGGGTTCCGCCGCTGCTCGTTTGTGAATGGGGGCGCGGTCGGACCGGGTCGAAGGTTTTTGGGGTTTGGATCGAGTCACCGCGCCTGTACCGGAGGATGGAGATTCATGAACACGGAAGCCGTCTGGACTTTTCTCAGTACGCAAGGCGCCGATTTTGGCCTCAAGGTGCTCGGCGCGATCGCCGCCTGGCTGGTGGGCCGCTGGTTGATCGGATTCGCGCTGCGCTTCGTGCGCGTCGGCCTCGAGCGCGGCCGGCGCGTCGATCCGACGCTGAGCCACTACCTGGTGTCGATCCTCAGCGTGCTGCTGAACATCGTGCTGATCCTCGCGATCCTCGACATGTTCGGCGTCAAGACCACCTCCTTCGCGGCGCTGCTCGCGGGCGCGGGGCTGGCGATCGGCACCGCCTGGGGCGGGCTGCTCACGCACTTCGCGGCCGGCGTGTTCCTGCAGGTGCTGCGGCCGTACAAGGTGGGCGACTACGTGACCATCGGCGGCGTGAACGGCACGGTGCAGGAGCTCGGGCTGTTCGGCACCACGCTGATCACGCCCGACAACGTGACCGCCACGGTGGGCAACAACAAGGTGCTCTCGGACACCATCCAGAACTTCAGCACCCTCGCCTTCCGACGCGTCGACACCACGGCCAAGGTGGCCAACGGCGTCGACGTGAACCAGGCCATCGAGCTGCTGCGCCAGGCCGTGCAGGCCATCCCCAACGTGGCGACGCAGCCGCCGCCCGACGTGGAGATCCTGCAGTTCACGCCCGAAGGGCCGCTGCTGGCGGTGCGGCCCTATACCCACACCGACCACTACTGGCAGGTCTACTTCGACACCCACAAGGCGATCGTGAAGACCTTCGGCGCGGCCGGCTACCCGACGCCCGAGACGCCGGTGCTGCATCGCACGGCGCCGGACACGGCACCCAAGCCGGCCTGAGCGCGCCCAAAAGAAAACCCGCCGAGGCGGGTTTTCGTTGCGGTCGCGGCCCGACGGCCTGCCTGCTTACTTCTTGGCGGCTTCGTTCTCGGCCGTGCCCGGGATCTTCTCGCCGATGGCGTGACCCGTGCTGCGCATGCCGTCGGCCGTCTTGTGGCCGGCGTTCTCGACCACTTCACCGGTCTTGGTGGCGGCCTTCTTGGTGGCGTGGGTCGCCTTCTTGGTGGTTTTCTTGGTCGCGTCCCAGGTCTTTTCGGCGCCCGATTCGGTCGCGTTGGCGGCCTTCTTGGTCGTGCGCTTGGTCGCGTCCCAGGCCTTCTCGGCGCCGCGCTCGGTCGCGTTCACGGCGCGCTTGGTGGTGTCCTTGGTCGCGTCGTAGGCGTCCTTGCCGGCTTCCTTCACCTTCTCGGTGGTCGTGGGTTCGGCCGTCGCGGGCGCGGTGGTCTGTGCCACGGCGGAGATGCCCACGGCACCGAATGCCAGTGCGAGCACGACGGGAAGGGTGCGAGCGAAAGTTGCTTTCATGGATGAACTCCTTTTCTTGGATGAAATGCTGGGAGCCGGTGTCATTCGACATCGGTGACGAAGGTCGTCACCCCTGTCCAACGAAGCTCCACGGTTCAAGGATGACAGCAAATGCAGGCCTGGAAAGCACTTGGACCCAAGTCAAGGCATTGGCCTACGACCTGGGTAAGGACCCCTCCGACAGCGCCAGAAGACTTTGGAGCTTCGGCATCGCTTCCACGGCATTTCGCGTGGTTTTTTCGGCCAGTTCATCGACCCCGATGCCGCGCAATCGAGCCACCACGTCGGCGATGCGCGGCAGCTCGCCGGGCTCGTTGCGGCCCTGCGCCTCTCCCGCGTCGCGCTGCGCCTGCGTGCGGTAGAGCCAGTGCGGCTGGATGTCGGGCGCGTCGGTCTCCATCACCAGCGCCTCGACCGGCAAGGTGGCCGCGAGCCGACGCAATTGCAGCGCGCGCTCGAAGGTCACGGCGCCGCCGAAGCCCAGCTTGAGCCCGAGCGCGATGCAGGCTTGCGCCTGCTGCTCACTGCCGTTGAAGGCATGCGCGATGCCGCGCCACGGCTGCCCGCCGGCGGTCTGCCGCAGATGCTTGAGCACCTTGTCGACCGAGCGCCGCACATGGATCAGCACCGGCAGCTCGTGCTTGCGCGCCAATTGCAACTGAGTGTGAAAGAAGTGCTGTTGCTTGTCGTCGTCGAGATGCTCGACGAAGTAGTCGAGCCCGATCTCGCCGACCGCCACCAGCCGCGGATCGTCGCGCCGCGCGCTCAATTCGGCGTCGAGCAGGGCCAGATCCTCTTCCTTGGCATCGCCCGTGCACAGCGGATGGATGCCCAGCGCATAGGCGTCGCCCTGGCGCTCCGCGAGCTCGCGCACGGTCGCGAAATTGAAGGCCGCCACGGCCGGGATCACGCACAGCGCGACGCCGCGCTCGGCCGCGCGGGCGCGGATCGCGGGCATCTCCGCACCGAATTCGGGCGCATCGAGGTGGCAGTGGGTGTCGACGAAACGAGCCATCGCGCGATGATGCCCGAAGGGATGCAAGGCAGAAGAAAGCGTGCTACTGTGGCTTTCATCACGCGACACCCCTTTTGCCGGAGGTCCACCCCATGCGCAGGCCCGCCATGTACAGCCGCTCGCCACGCACGCCGAACGCGTCCGATGACGGGTCCCCCGCGCCGGCGGTGGTCGATCCCGCTGTGGCCGAGGCGCAGGCAGCGCCTACCGCTCGCCAGGGCTGGCAGCCCGGCCGCCGCAGCTTCGCGCTGCTGAGTCTCGCGCTGTGCGCGGCCCTCGCGGCCGGCGGCGCGGCCTGGTGGCAGCGCGGCAATGCGCGCCAGCTCACGCAGAAGGACATCGACGCGGCCGTGCTGCGCACGCTGCAGACCAACACCCTCCCCTCGCCCGCCGCCAAGGCCGCCGACATCGTGCGGCCCTCGGTGGTGCGCGTGGTCGGCTACGGCCCCGAGAAGGCCACGCCCGAGGCCAAGACGCAGAAGCGCGGCCGCAACATGGCCAAGGGCAAGTCGCCCGAGGCACCGGCCGACGACGGCCCGCCGGGCCAGGTCGAGCGCGGCGTGGGCACCGGCGTGGTGATCGTCGACAAGGGCGTGATCCTCACCAACCTGCACGTGGTCGCGGGCTCCGAGACCATCAAGGTGACCTTCGCCGACGGCCTGGAGGCACCGGCCGTCATCACCGGCGTGCAGCCCGAGAACGACCTCGCGGTGCTGCAGGCGCAGAAGATTCCCGACGACCTGATCCCCGCCGTGATGCGCTCGACCGCCGACCTGCGGCCCGGCGATCAGGTGGCCGCGGTGGGCTTTCCCTTCGGCATCGGCCCCTCGGTGTCGGCCGGCGTGGTGTCGGGCCTCAAGCGCTCGTTCCGCTCGCCCGAGGGCAAGCAGGAGCTCGGCAACCTGATCCAGTTCGACGCGGCCGCCAACCCCGGCAATTCGGGCGGCCCGCTGGTCAACATGGACGGCGAGGTGCTCGGCATCGTCACCGCCATCCTCAATCCCACGCAGCAGCGCACCTTCATCGGCATCGGCTTCGCCGTGCCGATAGAGAACGCGGCCTCGGCGGCCGGTTCGCCACCGTTCTGACCCCCTCTTCCTTTTCTCGACCCAGAAAGAGCCCCGAATGAGCAGCACCGAAACCTCCTCCTTCGCCACGCCCGCCAGCACCGCCGAGCTGATGGAGCAGATCCTCTACCAGGTGAAGCGGGTGGTGGTGGGCCAGGACCGCTTCCTCGAGCGCGTGATGGTCGCGATGCTCGCGGGCGGCCACCTGCTGGTCGAAGGCGTGCCGGGCCTCGCGAAGACGCTGACCGTGAAGACGCTGGCCGACACCGTGCAAGGCCAGTTCAAGCGCATCCAGTTCACGCCCGATCTGGTGCCCTCCGACCTCGTGGGCACGCGCATCTACAACCAGAAGACCGGCGACTTCAGCACCTCGCTGGGCCCGGTGTTCGCCAACCTGCTGCTGGCCGACGAAATCAACCGCGCGCCGGCCAAGGTGCAGAGCGCGCTGCTCGAGGTGATGCAGGAACGCCAGGTCACGATCGCCGGCGAGACGCACAAGGTGCCGCGCCCCTTCCTCGTGATGGCCACGCAGAACCCGATCGAGACCGAGGGCACCTATCCGCTGCCCGAGGCCCAGGTCGACCGCTTCATGATGAAGGTGCTGGTCGACTACCCGACCGACGAGGAGGAGTTCGTGATCGTGCAGCGCGTGATCGGCCCGCCGGTCGAGGCCGTGCCGGTCGCCACCACCGAACAGCTCGCGGCGCTGCAGGCCGAGGCGCGGCGCGTGTACGTCGACCCCTCGCTGATCCAGTACGCGGTGAAGCTGGTCTCGGCCACGCGCACGCCCGACAAGCACGGGCTCAAGGACATGGGCCGCTTCATCACCTTCGGCGCCAGCCCGCGCGCGAGCATCAGCCTGACCGAGGGCGCGCGCGCCCTGGCGCTGCTGCGCGGGCGCAGCTACGCGCTGCCCGAGGACATGACGGCGCTGGTGCCCGACGTGCTGCGCCACCGCGTGACGCTGTCCTACGAAGGCCTGTCCGAGGGACTGACGCCCGACGGCCTGATCGAGAAGATCATGCGCGCGGTGCCCGCACCGCCGAAGCCGCTCGAGCACGAGAAGCTCGCCGCCTGAACCCGGATCACCCCACACGACCCGCCATGAAGAAAAGCTGGTGGCGCAAGGCCCCCGAGGCCGCCGCGAACGACGAACGTCCCGCGCTCGAGGCGGGCGGCGCCGAGCGCGCCCTGCGCCGCCTCGAATGGACCGTGATCCGCCGCCTCGATGGCCTGCTGCAGGGCGACTACCGCACGCTGATGCGCGGCACCGGCCTCGACCTGGCCGACCTGCGCGAATACCAGTTGCACGACGACGTGCGCCACATCGACTGGAACGTCACGGCGCGGCTGCAGACACCGCATGTGCGCGTCTTCACCGAAGACCGCGAGATGTCGGCCTGGTTCGTGCTCGACCTGAGCCGCTCGGTCGACTTCGGCTCGGGCCTGAAGGCCAAGCGCGAGATCTCGGCCGGCTTCGTCGGCGTGCTGGCGCGCCTGCTCACGCGCCACGGCAATCGCGTCGGCGCGCTGGTCTACGGCCACGACCTCGAGGCCGTGATCCCGCCGCGCAGCGGCCGGCGCCATGTGCTGCACCTGCTGCATGCGATGGAGCGCCGCGCCGACCAAGCCGACAAGGCGCCGCCGCAGAAGGGCATGACCCGGCTCGACGACCTGCTGAAGTCGGCCGCCACCCTGATGCCGCGCCGCTCGACCGTGTTCGTGGTGTCCGACTTTTTGAGCGAGCCCGGCTGGGAGAAGCCGCTGGGCCAACTGGTGCAGCGCCACGAGGTCGTGGCCGTGCGCCTGTTCGACCCGCTCGAGCTCGACATGCCCGACCTGGGCCTGGTGCCGCTGCGCGACGCCGAGACCGGCGAGCAGCTCTGGGTCGACACCCACGATGCGGGCTTTCGCCGCCGCTTCGCGCGCATCGCCCGCGAGCGCGAGGATGCGCTGCGCGGCGCGCTGGCCCGTGCGGGCGTCGACACGCTGGAGCTGTCGACCGCCGACGACCTGGTCGAGGCGATCGTGCGTTTCGCCGACATGCGCAAGCGGCGCGTGCGCGCTTCGGGTGCCTCGCGTCCTGTAAAGGCGGTGGCTGCATGACGACCATCGGGTATATCGAGTTGACGTGCGCGACGACGAGCGCGAGGATTTCGCCGTGACCTTCCTCTGGCCCCAATTCCTCTGGCTGCTGCTGGCGCTGCCGCTGCTGGTGCTGCTCTACCTGTGGCTGCTGCGCCGCAAGAAGAAGCTCGCGGTGCGCTACGCCAGCCTGTCGATCGTGCGCGAGGCGATGGGCACCGGCCAGAGCATCCGGCGCCATGTGCCGCCGTTCCTGTTCCTGCTCGCGCTGGCCGCGATGCTGGTGGCGGCCGCGCGGCCGATGGCGGTGGTGATGCTGCCGTCGAACCAGCAGACCATCATCCTCGCGATGGACGTCTCGGGCAGCATGCGCGCCGCCGACGTGCTGCCGAACCGGCTGGTGGCGGCGCAGGATGCCGCCAAGAGCTTCATCAAGGACCTGCCGCGCAACGTGAAGGTCGGCATCGTCGCCTTCGCGGGCAGCGCGCAGGTGGCGCAGCTGCCCACCACCAACCACGACGACCTCGTGACCGCGATCGACAGCTTCCAGCTGCAGCGCGCCACGGCCACCGGCAATGCCATCGTGGTGTCGCTCGCCACCCTGTTCCCCGAGGCCGGCATCGACGTCTCGCAGTTCAGCGCGCCGAGCCGCCAGCGCGGCGTGGCCATCGACCAGGCCGACAAGCCGGCCAAGGAGTTCACGCCGGTCGCGCCGGGCTCCTTCACCTCGGCCGCGATCATCATGCTGACCGATGGCCAGCGCACCACCGGCGTCGATCCGCTCGACGCGGCCAAGGCCGCGGCCGACCGCGGCGTGCGCATCTACACCGTGGGCATCGGCACGGTCGACGGCGAGACCATCGGCTTCGAGGGCTGGTCGATGCGCGTGCGGCTCGACGAGGAAACCCTCAAGGCCGTCGCCAGCAAGACCCACGCCGACTACTTCTATGCCGGCACCGCCGCCGACCTGAAGAAGGTCTACGAGACGCTGAGCTCGCGGCTCACGGTCGAGAAGAAGGAAACCGAGATCTCGGCGCTGTTCGCGCTCGGCGCCGCGGTGCTCACGCTGCTGTCGGCCGGGCTCTCGCTGCTCTGGTTCAACCGGATTCTCTAGGGCGGCGCCCTCTCAGGCCTTCGCCATCCCCTCGATCCCCGCGAGCACCTCGCGCAGGATCTCCTCGGACAGCGCCTCGTCGTTCATCGCGCGCGCCAGCACCAGCCCGCCGGTCATCGCCGCCACCGCGCGGATCGCGTCGCCGCGCGCATCGGCGTTCTTGCGCGCGCGCCACGGGAAGAACTTCGCGAAGCGCTCGATGCTCGCCTTCATGTGCGCGGTGAGCGAAGGCGCGGTGACCTGCTTCTGCGCCGTCTGGGCCGAGAAGGCCGCGAGCAGGCAGCCGTCGCCGGGCGCGTCGCGATGCGACACGCTGAGGTAGGCGCGCACGTAGTCGACCATGCCGTTGGGCAGCTGGGTGGCGGCGTCGAGGTCGGCGAGCGAGTGCGCCGACGCATGGTCGACGCACTCGGCCATCAGCGCTTCCTTCGAGTCGAAGTGGTTGTAGAACGGGCCGTGCGTGAGGCCCGTGGCCTTCATGATCTCGCTCACGCTCACGCCGCCGAAGCCGCGCTCGCGGAACAGGCGCGAGGCCTCGCCCAGGATCTTCTGATGCTTTTCGGCGGTTTCCGCTGCGGGGTATCGCATGTGACCTCATCCTCTTTCCGGGTACTTCCAGACCCTGGTTGACGCTATTCATGATAAGCATCATGCTTCGCACCGTCAAACATGATCACCATCATGCTTAACGACGAAGGGCCTTTGGAAGCGGTCGCCGACCGCGCGGGCACCCCGATTTCTTTCTGGAGAACGACATGAGCAATCAAGCGAACAACACCTCCGCCCACCCCGGCACCGCGGTGGTGACCGGCGCCTCCGCCGGCCTGGGCCGGCTCTTCGCCGACCGGCTGGCGCGCCGCGGCCACGACCTGCTGCTGGTGGCGCGCCGCGGCGACCGCCTCGAAGAGGCCGCCAAGGCGCTGCGCAGCCAGTACGGCGTGACGGTGAACACCCTGGTGGCCGACCTCGGCGCCGCGGCCGACCTCGAGCGCGTGGCGCAGGCCATCGCCGCCGATACCTCGATCACGCTGCTGGTCAACAACGCCGGCACCTCCACGCTGGCGCCGGTGCTCGCGACCGCGCCCGCGTCGGCGCAGTCGATGATCGACGTCAACGTCACCGCGCTGGCGCGGCTGAGCCTGGTGGCGCTCGCGGGCTTCAAGGCGCGCGACCGCGGCACGCTGATCAACATCGGCTCGGTGCTGGGCTTCCACACGCTGCCGATCAGCAGCATCTACAGCGGCACCAAGGGCTTCGTGCTGAACTTCACGCGCGGCCTGCAGGAGGAAGTGGCGGGCAGCGGCGTGCGCGTGCAGCTGGTGCTGCCCGCGGCCACCGCCACCGACATCTGGGAGCTGTCGGGCGTGCCGGTCACGAACCTCGATCCCGCGCACGTGATGACGGCCGAGCACTGCGTCGATGCCGCCATCGCCGGCCTCGACCTCGGCGAGCCGATCACCATGCCCTCGGTGGACGACTACGCGCCGCTGTTCGCGGCCTACGACGACGCGCGCGCCCAACTCTTCGGCGCCTCGCAGAACGGCACGCCGGCCGCGCGCTACGCCGGCGCGGCGCGCTGAAGGTCCGCGCCCTCAGGCCGCCGGCTTCGGCTTCTTCTTCGCGCGTGCCGGCGGCGCCTTCACGGCACCGATGCCGCCGAGGAACAGATCGGCCACCACCGGCGCGATCGAGGCATGGTCGAGCTGGCCGCCGGGCTTCATCCAGGTGAACATCCAGTTGATCATGCCGAACAGCAGCATGGTCAGCGGCTTGGCCAGGTCGTCGCTCGGCGTGCCCGGGCGCAGCGCGGCCACCGCGCGCGCGAAGCCCGCGACCACCTCGCGCTCCTTGTCGAGCACGCGCTCGCGGTCCTTCTCCTCGAGGAAGCGCACGTCGTCGGTCAGCACGCGGTGCGCGTCCTGCGCGCCCGCGTACTCCTCGACGATGCGGTAGATGAAGCGCCGCAGCCGCTCCTCGTCGGTCTGCGTCGAGGCCTCCTCCTCGGCCACCAGCGCCGCCAGCTTGGAGACGTGCGTCTCGGCGATGCTGATCAGCAGGCTGCGCTTGTCCTTGTAGTAGTGGTAGAGCGTGGCCTTCGAGAGATTGCAGGCCTCGGCCACCTGGTTCATCGAGGTGGCCGGGTAGCCCTGGCGCGCGAACAGCCGCGCGGCCCGCTCGAGGATGAGCTCGCGCTGGTCGTCGTAGCTGGCGGATCTTCCTCTGGGCATCGGTGTTCTTTCTGTTCTGGCGTTGAGAGGGTGTGGCGGGCAGCGCGCGATCCTAGCTGCGCCTGGTCGCGATCAGCGGCTTGACGTCGATCGCCGGGAGCCGCGGCCGCCCGGCCTCGACCTGCGCCAGCGGCTCGACCTCGCGCATCGTCGCGAGGCTGCGCACCGCGAGCGCCTGGTAGACCTGCGTGCCCTCGAGCTTCCACGCGATCTCGGCCTCGCTCAGTTCTCTTTTCACGCGCGCGGGCATGCCCGCCACCAGCGTGCGCGGCGGCACCTTCATGCCGGCCGGCACGAAGGCGCTGGCGGCCACGATGGCCTTCTCGCCGATCTCGGCCTCGTCCATCACCACGGCGTTCATGCCCACCATGGCGTCGCGCCGCACCACGCAGCTGTGCAGGATCGCGCCATGGCCGATGTGGCCGTTGACCTCGATCACCGTGTCGTTGTCGGGAAAGCCGTGCACGCAGCAGTTGTCCTGCAGGTTCGAGCCCTCCTCGAGCACGATGCGGCCGAAATCGCCGCGCAGGCTGGCGCAGGGGCCGACATAGCAGTTCGGACCCACGATCACGTCGCCGATCAGCACGGCGGACGGATGCACGTAGGCGGTGGGGTCGACGACGGGGATCACGCCGTCGATGGCGTAGCTGGGCATGGGTGCGGTCTCCTGTGGGGTGCCGGTCCTTCGTCTCGCAATTCAGGGTTTTCCCTGAATGCTTTGGACTTGTGCCGGATTCGTTCGCCATCCTAAAATCTACCGAACGGTCGGTCAATAGTAATTGACCCGAAGTCATCCCCCCCACAGATGAGAGACAAGCCCATGTCGGAACCCCTGGTCCTCGTCGGCAATGCCGGCGCCGTCCGCACACTGAGCCTCAACCGCCCCGCGGCGCTCAACAGCTTCACGAGCGAACTGCACGCCGAACTGCTGGCGGCGCTCGAAGCGGCCGCGGCCGATGCCGAAGTGCGCTGCGTGGTGCTGACCGGCGCCGGCCGCGCCTTCTGCGCCGGCCAGGACCTCGCCGACCCGATGGTCGCGCCCGACACCACGCCCGGCGCCGCGCCCAAGGACCTGGGCCATGTCATCGAGAAGCTCTACGGCCCGCTGGTCCAGCGCATCCGCAGCATGCCCGTGCCCGTGGTCGCCGCGGTCAATGGCGTTGCGGCCGGCGCCGGCGCCAACCTCGCGCTGTGCTGCGACCTCGTGCTCGCCGCGCGCTCGGCCAGCTTCATCCAGGCCTTCACCAAGATCGGCCTGGTGCCCGACACCGGCGGCACCTGGCTGCTGCCGCGGCTCGTGGGCCCGGCGCGCGCACTGGGCATCGCGATGCTCGGCGACAAGCTGCCGGCCGAGGAAGCCGCGCGCATCGGCCTGATCTGGCAGGTGGTGGACGACGCCGCGCTGGCCGATGCCGCCGCCGCGCTCGCGGGCCGGCTCGCCGCCATGCCCTCGCGCGCGCTGGTCGCCACGCGCGCCGCGATGAACGCCGCGCAGACCATGGACCTCGACACCGCCCTGGCCGAGGAGGCCCGCCTGCAGCGCGACCTCGGCGCCGCCAACGACTACCGCGAAGGTGTCGAGGCCTTCCGCGCCAAGCGCGCCCCCGTCTTCAAGGACCGCTGAGCCATGAGCACCGAACGCACCCCGCAACAGACCGCCGAGTACGTGCGCGACGGCATGTTCGCCAACGACAACGCCTCCAAGGGCCTGGGCATGCGCATCGTGGAGGTCGGCCCCGGCCAGGCCACGATCGAGATGCGCGTGCGCCCCGACATGCTCAACGGCCATGCGATCTGCCACGGCGGCTTCATGGCCACGCTGGCCGATTCCACCTTCGCCTTCGCCTGCAACTCCTACAACGAGCTGACCGTGGCCTCGGGCTTCGCGATCGACTTCATCGCCCCCGCGCGCGAAGGCGACCTGCTGACCGCGCGCTGCTTCGAGGTCTCGAAGGCCGGCCGCACCGGCGTCTACGACACCGAGATCACCAACCAGCGCGGCGAGCGCGTCGCGATCTTCCGCGGCCGCTCCTACACCGCCAAGGGCCGCCCCGCCGTCGCGGCCTGAACCGAACGCAAAAGAACCGAGGACCCGTCATGCCAGCACCCCGCCCCGCCCCCGGCGATCTCGAACCGATCGAGACCGCGAGCCGCGACGAGATCACCGCGCTGCAGGTGCAGCGCCTGCGCGACACGCTGCAGCGCGCCTACGACAACGTGCCGCACTACCGCCAGGCCTTCGACGCCAAGGGCGTGCAGCCGGGCGACCTCAAGACACTGGACGACCTCGCGAAATTCCCGTTCACGGTCAAGAGCGACCTGCGCGACAACTACCCCTTCGGCATGTTCGCGGTGCCGCGCCAGCAGGTCGCGCGCATCCACGCCTCGTCGGGCACCACCGGCAAGCCGACCGTGGTGGGCTACACCAAGAAGGACATCGACACCTGGGCCGACCTGGTCGCGCGCTCGATCCGCGCCGCGGGCGGCCGCGCCGGCGACCTGATCCACATCGCCTACGGCTACGGCCTGTTCACCGGCGGCCTGGGCGCGCACTACGGCGCCGAGCGCGCGGGCTGCACCGTGGTCCCGATGTCGGGCGGCCAGACCGAGAAGCAGGTGCAGCTGATCCAGGACTTCCGGCCCGACATCATCATGGTCACGCCGAGCTACATGCAGGTGATCATCGAGCAGTTCGAACGCCTGGGCCTGGACGCCAAGGACAGCTCGCTGCGCATCGGCATCTTCGGCGCCGAGCCCTGGACCGAGGCCATGCGCCGCGACATCGAGGCCAAGGCCGGCATCGACGCCGTCGACATCTACGGCCTGAGCGAAGTCATGGGCCCGGGCGTGGCCAGCGAATGCGTCGAGAGCAAGGACGGCCCGGTGATCTGGGAAGACCACTTCTATCCCGAGATCATCGATCCCGAGACCGGCGAGCTGAAGGCCGACGGCGAGGAAGGCGAGCTGGTGTTCACCTCGCTGAGCAAGGAAGCGATGCCGATCATCCGCTACCGCACGCGCGACCTCACGCGCCTCCTGCCGCCCACCTCGCGCGCCTTCCGCCGCATGGGCAAGATCGTCGGGCGCAGCGACGACATGATGATCATCCGCGGCGTGAACGTGTTCCCCACCCAGGTGGAGGAGATCGTGCTCGCGCACGGCGCCCTCACCGGCCTCTACCAGGTGCACGTGAGCCGCGAAGGCCTGCTCGACCAGGTCGAGGTGCACTGCGAGCTCGCGCCGAACGAAGCCGCCGCGGCCGACCGCGCGGCCATTGCCGGCTGGGTGCAGCACCGCGTGAAGACGCTGGTCGGCATCTCCACCCGCGTGGTGGTGCATGCCCCGAACGAGATGGAACGCACGCAGACCGGCAAGGCCCGGCGCGTCGTCGACAACCGCCCGCGCTGAGGCGCCGCCGCTTTCCCCCCGAACCGCCACCGATGACTCTGAATTTCCGATCGATCGCCCTCGCCTGCGCCCTGGTGGCGCTGGCCGGCTGCGCCGCCAACTCCACCGCCCCGGCCACCGGCGCGGCCATGCCCCCGGCCGGCAAGGTCACGATCAAGCGCGACGACTACGGCGTGCCCCACGTCTATGCCAACGACGTGCGCGGCCTGTTCCACGGCTTCGGCTATGCCGTCGCGGAAGACCGCCTGTTCCAGATGGAGATGGCGCGCCGCGCGGTGCTGGGCACCGTCGCCGAAGTGATGGGCCCGGCCTATGTCGCGCTCGACAAGGGCAGCCGCGCCAGCTTCGATCCCGCCTCGATCCGCGCGCAGATGGCGCGCCTGTCGAGCGACGACAAGGCCATCTTCGACGGCTATGCCGCCGGCTTCAATGCGCGCGTGAACGAAGTGCTGGCCGCGCCGGGCACCCTGCTGCCCAAGCAGTTCGCCGACGCCGGCTTCCGTCCGAAGGCCGACTGGACCGGCTACGACGTGGCGATGATCTGGGTCGGCACCATGGCCAACCGCTACTCCAACGTGAGCAGCGAGCTCGCCAACCTGCGCCTGCTCGAGCAGCTGCGCAAGGCGCGCGGCGACGAGGCCGGCCGCCAGCTGTTCGACCAGATCCGCTGGGTGGAAGACCCGCTCGCGCCCACCACCGTGCCGCGTCCCAAGGCCGTGGCCCGAGGCGCCGCCGACGATGCGCACGCCGCCCATCGCGCGGCGCTGGCGCCGGTCTCGCCCGAGCTGCTGGTCGCGCGCAACGAGATCGATGCCGCGCAGCGCGGCGTGGCCGAGCCCTGGACCCGCCCGATCGCCAGCAACCTCTGGATCGCCGGCCCGAACAAGACCACCGACGGCAGCACCGTCTTCATCAACGGTCCGCAGTTCAACTGGTTCAATCCCTCGTACGTGTTCGGCATCGGCCTGCACGGCGCCGGCTTCGACGTGACCGGCAACACGCCGTTCGCGCATCCCGTGGTGCTGTTCGGCACCAACGGCAAGATCGCCTGGGGCGCCACCGCCGGCCCGCTCGACGTGAACGACATGTACCAGGAGAAGCTGGACCCGGCCAACCAGTATCAGTACCGCTTCAACGGCGCGATGCGCGCCATGAGCAAGCGCACCGAGCTCATCAAGGTCAAGGGCCAGCCCGACCAGAGCCTGGACGTCTACGCCACCGTGCACGGCACCGTGACCAACTTCGACCTGCCCAACGGCACCGCGTATTCGATGAAGCGCAGCTGGGACGGCTACGAGCTCGAGTCGCTGCTGGGCTGGATTCACGCGATGCGCGCGCAGAACTGGGAACAGTGGCTGGCGCAGGCCTCGCGCGTGGCCATCACCATCAACTGGTACTACGCCGACACCGCCGGCAACATCGGCTACGTCTCGCCGGGCCGGCTGCCGATCCGCCCGGCCACGCAGGACATCCGCCTGCCCGCCGTGGGCGACGGCTCGATGGAATGGCTCGGCATCCGCCCGTTCAGCGAGGACCCGAAGACCTTCAACCCGGCGCAGGGCTACGTCGCCAACTGGAACAACCAGTCGGCGCCGGGCGCGGTCAGCGACGGCGGCAACTACTCGGTGGTCGACCGGGTGCACGAGTTCACGGCGCGGCTCGAGGCCAAGCCCCGGCTCACGCCCGACGAGCTCTGGGCGCTCAACCGCACCACCGCCTACGCCGACACCAACGCGCGCTACCTCGTGCCCTTCGCGCTCGAGGCGACGCGCGGCCTGCCGGCCGCCGACCCGGCGCGCCGCGCGGCCCAGGTGCTGGCGGACTGGAACATGCTCAACGAGGACCCGGCCGAGCGCGGCGTCTACGACAGCCCGGCCACCACGCTGATGACGGCCTGGCTGCCGATCCTCTACCGCAAGGTGCTGGCCGACGACCTGCCGCCCGAGGTGTTCGCGGCCTATGCGGGCACCGGCTATGCCGGCGAGACGCAGGTGGCCAGCATCCGCCCGGGCAACGGCCTGAAGCTGGTCTACAACGCGCTGCTCGGCCCCAAGGCCGGCGTGCCGCAGCGCTACGACTTCTTCAACGGCGAGGACAAGAATGCGGTGCTGCGCGCCACGCTCGCGCAGGCCGTGGCCGAGCTCGACAAGCGCTTCGGCAGCGACACCGCCAAGTGGCGCACGCCGGTGACGAAGCATGTCTTCCTCACCAGCAACTTCATCGGCGCGCCGCAGGCCGGGGCCGACGAGCAGCTGACCCTGCCGAGCTACATGAACCGCGGCACGCAGAACGACAAGGTGGTGCTCGGCGCCAAGGGCGTCGTGCTGTGCACCGCCGCCCCGCCGGGCCAGAGCGGCTTCGTCGCACCTGACGGCCGCAAGTCGCCCCATTACGCCGACCAGATGGCGCTGTTCAAGGATTTCGGCTGCAAGAGCGAGGCCCTGACACCGGCCGAGGTGGACCGCCGCGCGCAGTCCACGAAGCAGCTGAGCTACTGACCACCGATCGACGACCTCTTCACCTCTCAAGGAGAACCGCGATGTACACACAAGCCATGGACACCATGGGCAAGGACGCCGGCGACGGCAAGAAGGCCCTGCGCTCGGCCGACGAGTTGCGGCTCGAGGAACGCTTCGACGCGCGCATCGACGCCGGCGACTTCATCGAGGCCAAGGACTGGATGCCCGATCACTACCGCAAGACGCTGGTGCGGCAGATCAGCCAGCACGCGCACTCGGAGATCGTCGGCATGCTGCCCGAGGGCAACTGGATCAGCCGCGCGCCCACGCTCAAGCGCAAGGCGATCCTGCTGGCCAAGGTGCAGGACGAGGGCGGCCACGGCCTCTACCTCTATGCCGCGGCCGAGACGCTGGGCACCTCGCGCGACCAGATGTTCGACGCGCTGCACACCGGCAAGGCCAAGTACAGCTCGATCTTCAACTACCCCACGCTGACCTGGGCCGACATGGGCACCATCGGCTGGCTGGTCGATGGCGCGGCCATCATGAACCAGGTGCCGATCTGCCGCTGCTCCTACGCGCCCTACGCGCGCGCCATGATCCGCATCTGCCGCGAGGAGAGCTTCCACCAGCGCCAGGGCTACGAGGCACTGCTGACCATGATGACCCACGGCACCGACGCGCAGAAGGCGATGGTGCAGGACGCGGTCAACCGCTGGTGGTGGCCCTCGATCATGATGTTCGGCCCGCCCGACGACCAGTCGCCCAACTCGGCGCAGTCGATGCGCTGGGGCATCAAGCGCTTCAGCAACGACGAGCTGCGCCAGAAGTTCATCGACGCCACCGTCGAGCAGGCGGCCATCCTCGGCGTGACCCTGCCCGACCCCGACCTCAAGTGGAACGAGGAACGCCAGGCGCACGACTTCGGCACCATCGACTGGAGCGAGTTCTGGCGCGTGATCGGCGGCGACGGCCCCTGCAACCGCGAACGCCTGCAGGCCCGTGTCGACGCCTGGGAAGACGGTGCCTGGGTGCGCGAAGCCGCACTCGCCCATGCCAACAAGCAACCGATGAAGGAGGCGGCATGACCGTCGAACAGAAACAAGAATGGCCCCTGTGGGAAGTGTTCGTGCGCAGCAAGGCCGGCCTGGACCACAAGCATTGCGGCAGCCTGCACGCCGCCGACTCCAAGATGGCGATCCAGATGGCGCGCGACGTCTACACGCGGCGCCAGGAAGGCTGCAGCATCTGGGTGGTGCGCTCCGAGCAGATCGTCGCGAGCGATCCGGGCGACAAGGACATGTACTTCGATCCCGCCGAGGACAAGGTCTACCGCCACCCGACCTTCTACGCGCTGCCTAAATCCGTCGACCACATGTGAGCGGCCGGCCATGCAAGCATCGATCGAACTGAACCGCACGCCCGCCGTGCAGTACCTGCTGCGCATCGGCGACACCTGCCTGGTGCTGGCCCAGCGCCTGGGCGAGTGGTGCGGCCACGCGCCCGTGCTCGAGGAGGACATCGCGATGGCCAACATCGCGCTCGACCTCGTGGGCCAGGCGCGCGCGCTGCTCACCCACGCCGGCAAGCTGGAAGGCGCCGGCCGCGAGCACGACGAGGACCAGCTCGCCTACCTGCGCGAGGAACGCGACTACTTCAACCTCACGCTGGTCGAGCTGCCGCGCGGCGACTTCGCGTTCTCGGTGGTGCGCAACACCATGATCGCCACCCTGCTCAAGCTGCTGTGGCAACGGCTGGCGAGCTCGAGCGACGAGGAAGTGGCCGCCATCGCCGGCAAGGCGCTGAAGGAAGCGCGCTACCACCAGCAGCATTCGGCCGACTGGGTCGTGCGCCTGGGCGACGGCACCGAGGAATCGCGCCGCCGCACCGAGGCCGCGCTCAAGCAGGCCTGGCTCTACATGCCCGAGCTGTTCGAGGCCGACGCCGTCGACCGCGAGGCCAGCGCCAGCGGCCTGGGCCCGGCCTGGAACGAACTGCGCGAACCGTGGTTCGCCGAGATGCAGCAGGTGCTCGACGCCGCCGGCCTGGCCGCGCCGGCCGAGGCCAAGTTCCGCAGCACCGGCAAGCAGGGCGTGCACAGCGAGCACATGGGCTTCGTGCTGGCCGAGATGCAGCACCTGCAGCGCGCCTTCCCCGGGGGCGTGTGGTGACTGCCGACACCATGGCCGCCTCGCGCATCGACGCCGCCTGGGAGGTGCTGCACTCGGTGCCCGACCCCGAGGTGCCGGCCGTGTCGGTCTGCGACCTCGGCATCGTGCGCGACGTGATCGAGCACGACGACGGCCTCGAGGTGGTGCTGACGCCGACCTATTCGGGCTGCCCCGCGACCGAGGCCATCGAGCACGACGTGCTGGCCGCGATCGAGCGCGCCGGCCTCGGCCCCGCGCGCGCCACCCTGCGCCGCGCGCCGGCCTGGACCAGCGACTGGATCAGCGACGAGGGCCGCGCCAAGCTCAAGGCCTACGGCATCGCCCCGCCCGCCCACCTCACGCCCGAGCAGGCCGCCGGCACCGCGGTGCCGATCCGCCTGTTCGGCCGCCTCGCCGGCGAGCGCATCGCCTGCCCGCGCTGCGCGAGCGAGCGCACCGAGCGGCTGTCGGCCTTCGGCTCCACCGCCTGCAAGGCGCTGTACCGCTGCCTCGCCTGCCGCGAACCCTTCGAACATTTCAAGCCGATCTAGGCCCCACGCCGATGAGTACCCTGTTCCACCCCCTGCGCGTGAAGGCCATCGAGCCCGACACGCCCGAGGCCGTCATCGTCTCCTTCGAGGTCCCCGAGACGCTGCGCGAAGTCTTCGGCTTCACGCAGGGCCAGTACCTGACCCTGCGCAACGAGATCGACGGCCAGGACCTGCGCCGTTCCTATTCGATCTGCGCCGGCGTCGACGACGGCGAGCTGCGCGTGGGCGTGCGCAAGGTGCGCGGCGGCCAGTTCTCCAACTGGATCAACGCCCACCTCAAGCCCGGCGACTCGATCCAGGTGATGGCGCCGCAAGGCCGCTTCTTCGTGCCGATCGAGGGCGAGTCCGCGCGCCACCATGTCGGCATCGCGGGCGGCAGCGGCATCACGCCGATCCTGTCGATCATGAAGACCGTGCTGGCGCGCGAGCCGAAGAGCCGCTTCACGCTGATCTACGGCAACCGCCAGCTCCAGTCCACGATGTTCAAGGAAGAGATCGAGGACCTGAAGAACCGCTACATGACGCGCCTGGTGCTGCAGCACGTGTTCTCCGACGAGCACACCGACTCGCCGCTGGGCTTCGGCGTGATGAACCGCGAGAAGATCGGCGAGTTCCTGCAGGGCCTGGTGCCCGCGGGCAGCATCGACCACGTCTACATCTGCGGCCCGTTCCAGATGAACGACGAGGCCGAGGCCGCGCTGCTGGCCGCGGGCGTGCCCGAGGAACGCATCCACATCGAGCGCTTCGGCGTCGCGCTGCCCTCGGCGAGCTCGACCGCCCAGGTCGGCGCCGTGGTGCACGAGGCGCTGCCCGGCGACGCCAAGCGCGCGCGCGTGACCATCGTGCGCGACGGTCTGCAGCGCGAGATCACCTACACCGAAGGCCAGCCCAGCATCCTCGACGCGGCCTCGGCGGCCGGCCTCGAGGTGCCGTTCTCGTGCACCTCGGGCGTGTGCGGCACCTGCCGCGCCAAGTGCGTGGACGGGGAAGTCCGCATGGAAAGAAACTTCGCGCTCGACAAGAATGAAGTGGCCGCGGGCTTCGTATTGACCTGCCAGGCCCACCCCCTTACCGAACGCGTCACGCTCTCGTTCGACGAGCGCTGAGATACTTCAGGCCTCAACCTTTTTTCAACCGGAGACAAGCCAACCATGAAATTCTTCAAGCCCCTGCTGATCGCCGCCCTGTGCGCCACGGCCCTGTCGGCCTGGGCCGACGTCAACGTCGGCGTGACCATCTCGGCCACCGGCCCGGCGGCCTCGCTGGGCATCCCCGAGAAGAACACGATCTCGCTGATGCCCAAGACCATCGGCGGCCAGAAGATCAACTACATCGTGCTCGACGACGCCTCCGACACCACGGCCGCCGTCAACAACACGCGCAAGCTGATCGCCGAGAACAAGGTCGACGTGATCCTGGGCTCGACCACCACGCCGGCCTCGCTCGCGATGATCGACGTGGCCAGCGAGGCGCAGACGCCGATGATCTCGGTGGCCGCCTCGGCCCGCATCATCGAGCCGATGGACGCCAAGAAGAAGTGGGTCTTCAAGACGCCGCAGAACGACATCATGATGTCGCTGGCCATCGCCGAGCACATGGCCGCCAACGGCGTGAAGAGCGTCGCCTTCATCGGCTTCTCCGACGCCTACGGCGAAGGCTGGTCGCAGGAATTCGCCAAGGCCGCCGAACTCAAGAAGATCAAGGTCGTGGCCAACGAGCGCTATGCGCGCACCGACACCTCGGTCACCGGCCAGGCGCTGAAGATCATGGCCGCCAAGCCCGACGCGGTGCTGGTCGCAGGCTCGGGCACGCCGGCCGCGCTGCCGCAGAAGACGCTCAAGGAGCGCGGCTACACCGGCAAGATGTACCAGACGCACGGCGTGGCCAACGCCGACTTCCTGCGCGTGGGCGGCAAGGACGTGGAAGGCACCTTCCTGCCCGCCGGCCCGGTGCTGGTGGCCGACCAGCTGCCCGCCGGCCACCCGGTGAAGAAGTCCGCGCTCGCCTACGTGGCCGCCTATGAAGCCGCCTACGGCAAGGGCTCGGTCTCGACCTTCGGCGCGCACGCCTGGGACGCCGGCCTGCTGATGAGCTCGGCCGTGCCGGTCGCGCTCAAGAAGGCCCAGCCGGGCACGCCCGAGTTCCGCGCCGCGCTGCGCGACGCGCTCGAGCAGACCAAGGACGTGGCGGGCGCGCACGGCGTGTTCACCATGAGCGCGAGCGACCACCTGGGCCTGGACCAGCGCGCGCGCGTGATGGTCAAGATCGAGAACGGCGCCTGGAAATTCCAACCCTGATCGCACGGGGCTGAACGACGGACACCGCGGGCCGGCGCCACCGGCCCGCGGTGTTCCTGCAAGAGGGGCACGGTTTTCTCTCGCCCCTGGTCTTCTGAAGGAAAGTTGGTCGTATGGATTTGCAGATCGCCCTGCTGCTCGGGCAGGACGGCATCGTGAACGGCGCGGTCTACGGACTGATGGCGCTCGCGTTGGTGCTGGTGTTTTCGGTCACGCGCGTGATCTTCATCCCGCAGGGCGAGTTCGTCGCCTTCGGCGCGCTGTCGATGGCCGCGCTGCAGGGCGGCCGCGCGCCGTCCACGCTGTGGCTGCTGCTGGCGCTGGCGCTGGCCGTGCTGGCGATCGAGGCCTGGCGCTGGAAGCGCGGCGCCACGGTCGACTGGCGCTCGGCGCTGACCTGGTGCGTGGCCTTCCCCGCGGTGGCCGCCGCGCTGGTGCTGGTGCTCAAGCCCACCTCGCTCGCGACGCAGGCACTCACCGTGCTGGTGCTGATCGCGCCGCTGGGCCCGCTGCTCTACCGCCTCGCCTACCGCCCGCTGGCCGATGCCAGCGTGCTGATGCTCCTGATCGTCTCGGTCGCGCTGCACGGCGTGCTGATCGGTCTCGGGCTGTTCTTCTTCGGCGCCGAGGGCTCGCGCACCAGCGCGTTCTCCGAGCTGCGCCTCGACCTCGGCGGCATTCCCGTCACCGGCCAGTCGCTGGTGGTGGTCGGCGTCACGCTGGTGCTGGTGATCGCGATGTTCTGGTTCTTCGGCCGCTCGATGATCGGCAAGGCGCTGCGCGCCACCGCCATCAACCGCGTCGGCGCACGGCTGTCGGGCATTCCCACCGAGCTCTCGGGCGACCTGAGCTTCGCGCTCGCGGCCGTCATCGGCGCGGTGTCGGGCCTGCTGATCGCGCCGATCACCACGGTCTACTACGACACCGGCTTCCTGATCGGCCTCAAGGGCTTCGTGGCCGCCATCGTCGGCGGGCTCGCGAGCTATCCGCTGGCGCTCGCGGGCGCGCTGCTGGTGGGCCTGCTCGAGGCCTTCTCCTCCTTCTGGGCCAGCGCGTACAAGGAAGTGCTGGTCTTCACTTTGATCATCCCGGTGCTGTGGTGGCGTTCGCTGCGCAGCCATCACGTGGAGGACGAGGAATGAACCCGTCTTCATCGACCCCTGTGGCTTCTTCTTCCGCCAACGCCGTGCCCGAGGGCCGCCCGCTCGTCACGCCGCGCGTGCTCACGCTGGTGTTCATCGTCGCGCTCGCGCTGGCCTGGGGCTGGCTGCCGCCCTTCACCGTCACCGTGCTCAGCAACATCGGCCTCTATGCGCTGGTGGCCGTGGGCCTGGTGCTGCTGACCGGCGTCGGCGGCATGACCTCCTTCGGCCAGGCCGCCTTCGTCGGCATGGGCGCCTATGCCACGGCCTGGATCTGCACCTCGCCGACCGCGGCCGGCTGGCTCGGCGGCCTCGCGGGTTCCGCGCTGGTGCCCTGGCTCGGCCTGCTGCTCGGGCTGGTGCTGACCTTCGCGCTGGCCTGGGCGCTCGGCGCGGTCACGCTCAAGCTCTCGGGCCACTACCTGCCGCTGTGCACCATCGCCTGGGGCCTGAGCCTGTACTTCCTGCTCGGCAACATGGAGTTCCTCGGCGGCCAGACCGGCATCACCGGCATTCCGCCGCTGGTGATCGCGGGCGTCTCGTTCGCCACCCCGCGCATGCTCGGCGTGGTGATCTGGGCCGTGCTGCTGCTCGCGCTGTGGGCCATGCACAACCTGCTCGACTCGCGCGAGGGCCGCGCCATCCGCGCGCTCAAGGGCGGCCGGCTGATGGCCGAGTCGATGGGCGTGGACACCGCGCGCCACCGCATCAAGCTGTTCGTGCTGGCCGCGCTGCTGGCCGCGATCTCGGGCTGGCTCTATGCCCACATGCAGCGCTTCGTGAACCCCACGCCGTTCAACCTCAACATCGGCATCGAGATGCTGTTCATGGCGGTGGTCGGCGGCGCGGGCCATCTCTGGGGCGCGGTGCTCGGCGCCACGCTGATCACGCTGCTGAAGGAGAAGCTGCAGGACATCCTGCCCGCGCTGCTGGGCACCAGCGGCAACTTCGAGGTGGTGGTGTTCGGCCTGCTGATGCTCTTCGTGCTGCAGCGCTTCGCCGACGGCCTGTGGCCCACGCTGGCACGGCTGTCGCGCCGCTGGGTGCGCGAACTGCCGCGCGCCGCCGGCGCCGGCCCGGCCGTCTCGAGCACCGAGCAGCTCGCGCAGCGCGCGCTGCCGGCCAGCGGCAGCCTGCTGCTGCAGGCCGACGGCGTGAGCAAGCGCTTCGGCGGGCTGGTCGCCAACAACGACATCTCGATGACCCTCAAGGCCGGCGAGGTGCATGCGCTGATCGGCCCCAACGGCGCCGGCAAGAGCACCTTCTTCAACATGATCTCGGGCGTGGACGATCCCACCACCGGCGAGGTGCGGCTGGTCGGCCAGCCGATGTCGGGCAAGCCCTCGCGCGCCTTCGCCGCGCTGGGCCTGGGCCGCACCTTCCAGCACGTGCGCCTGCTCGGCCAGCGCAGCGTGATCGAGAACGTGGCGCTCGGCGCCCACCTGCGCGCCAGGCGCGGCTGGGTGTCGGCGATGCTGCGGCTGGACCGCGCGGAGGAAGCCGCGCTGATGGCCGAGGCACGGCGCCAGATCGAGCGCTGCGGCCTCGGCGCGCATGCCGACACGCCCGCGGCCTCGCTCTCGCTGGGCCAGCAGCGCGTGGTCGAGATCGCGCGCGCGCTCGCGGGCCAGCCCTCGGTGCTGCTGCTCGACGAGCCCGCGGCCGGCCTGCGCCACCTCGAGAAGCGCGCGCTGTCCGAGCTGCTCGGCCAACTGCGCGCCGAAGGTCTCGGCATCCTGGTGGTGGAACACGACATGGAGTTCGTGATGAACCTCGCCGACCGCATCACCGTGCTCGAGTTCGGCACCGTGATCGCCACCGGCTCGCCCGCCGAAGTGCAGGCCAACCCGCGCGTGCTCGAGGCCTACCTCGGCGGCGCCGACGACGAACTGCTCGAGGACGCATCGCGATGAGCCAACCCCTGCTTCAACTCGATGGCTTCTGCGTCGCCTACCGCGAGGTGGAGGCGGTGCACAGCGTGCGGCTGCACGTGAACGAAGGCGAGATCGTCACCGTGATCGGCCCGAACGGCGCCGGCAAGACCACGCTGCTGTGCGCGGCGATGGGCCTCTTGCCTTCCACCGGCAGCCTGTCGCTGCAGGGCGAGCGCATCGCGCGCCCCGGCGTCGAGGCCATGGTGGCGCGCGGCGTGGCGCTGGTGCCCGAGCGGCGCGAGCTGTTCGGCGAGATGTCGGTGGAAGACAACCTGCTGCTCGGCGGCTTCTACCAGTGGCGCAAGGGCAAGCGCGACCAGCGCGCGCGCATGGACGAGATCTTCGAGATCTTCCCGCGCCTGAAGGAGCGCCGGCCGCAGATGGCCTCCACGCTCTCGGGCGGCGAACGCCAGATGCTGGCCATCGGCCGCGCGCTGATGGCGCGCCCGCGCCTGCTGATGCTCGACGAGCCCTCGCTGGGCCTCGCACCGCTGGTGGTGCGCGAGGTGCTGCGTGTGGTGGCGCAGCTGCGCAAGCACGGCGTGTCGGTGCTGCTGGTGGAGCAGAACGCGCGCGCCGCGCTGCAGGTGGCCGACCGCGCCTACGTGCTCGAGATGGGCGCCGTGGCGCTCGAGGGCCCGGCGCGCGAGCTGCTGCACGACCAGCGGATCATCGATACCTACCTGGGCATCGGCAAGAAGGACGACGCCCACTGACGAATGCCTCCCTCCCCCGCCGGGGGAGGGCCGGGGTGGGGCACGACGGCCTCGACCTCCGCGCAGCCTCGAGCTCCGGGGCTGCACCCATCCCGACCTTCCTCCGCAGGGAAGGCCCAACACAGAGATAGCAAAGGACCCAGCACCATGAGCACCACCCTCCAAAGCTACATCGCCGGCCGCTGGATCGGCCGCGAGGCCGCGCAGTCGCTGCGCAGCGCCGTCAACGGCCAGGCCATCGCCAGCACCCACGCCGAGGCGATCGACTTCGCCGAGGCGCTGGCCCATGCGCGCCGCGTCGGCATCCCGGCGCTGATGGCGCTCGACTTCCAGCAGCGCGCCGAACGCCTCAAGGCGCTCGCCAAGTACATCGCCGCGAACAAGGAAACGCTCTACGCCGTCTCGGCCCACACCGGCGCGACGCGCGCCGACGGCTGGGTCGACATCGAGGGCGGCGCCGGCACGCTCGCGGCCTACGCGGGCATCGGCAGCAACGAGCTGCCCTCGGGCAACCTGGTGCACGAAGGCCCGGCCTTCCCGCTGGGCAAGAAGGGCGGCTTCGCGGGCACCCACATCCTGGTGCCGCGCGGCGGCGTGGCGGTGCACATCAACGCCTTCAACTTCCCGGTCTGGGGCCTGCTCGAGAAGTTCGCGCCCAGCTTCCTCGCGGGCATGCCCTGCATCGGCAAGCCGGCCACCGCCACCAGCTACCTCACCGAGGCCGTGGTGCGACTGATCGTGCAGTCGGGCATCCTGCCCGAGGGCAGCCTGCAGTTGGTCATCGGCGGCACGGGCGACCTGCTCGACCGCCTCGAGGGCCCCGACGTCGTGACCTTCACCGGCTCGGCCGACACCGCCGCCAAGCTGCGCGTGCATCCGAACCTGGTGCGCCAGTCGATCCCGTTCAACGCCGAGGCCGACTCGCTCAACTGCGCGATCCTCGCGCCCGACGTCACGCCCGACGACGAGGAGTTCGACCTGTTCGTGAAGGAGGTGGCGCGCGAGATGACGGTGAAGGCCGGCCAGAAGTGCACCGCCATCCGCCGCGCCATCGTGCCGCGCCAGCATCTCGACGCCGTGGCCGAGCGCCTGCGCGCGCGGCTGGCCAAGACGGTGGTGGGCGATCCCTCGCGCGAGGACGTGCGCATGGGCGCGCTGGCCTCGCATGCGCAACAGGCCGACGTGGCCGAGCGCGTGGCCGAGCTGCGCAAGGGCGCCGAGCTGGTGTACGGCGGCGGCGAGGGCTTCTCGCCGGTGGGCGACGGCACGGCCGAGGGCGCCTTCTTCGCGCCTACGCTGCTGCTGAGCCGCAAGCCGCTCGAGCACGACGCGGTGCACGACATCGAGGCCTTCGGCCCGGTCAGCACGCTGATGCCCTACGAGGGCATCGACGAGGCGCTGGCGCTGGCCGCGCGCGGCCGCGGCAGCCTGGTCGGCACGCTGGTCACGCGCGATCCCGCCACCGCCGCCAAGGCGATCCCCGTGGCCGCGGCCTGGCACGGCCGGCTGCTGGTGCTCGACCGCGAGGCCGCCGCCGAATCGACCGGCCACGGCTCGCCGCTGCCGCCGCTCAAGCACGGCGGCCCGGGGCGCGCCGGCGGCGGCGAGGAGCTCGGCGGCCTGCGCGCCGTCAAGCACTACCTGCAGCGCGCCGCGCTGCAGGGCTCGCCCACCATGCTGGCGGCCGTCACCGGCGAGCACGTGCGCGGCGCCAAGGTGCGCGAGAGCGAGGTGCATCCGTTCCGCAGCCACTTCGAGGACCTCCAAATCGGCGACTCGCTGCTGACGCACCGCCGCACCGTGAGCGAGGCCGACATCGTGGCCTTCGGCGGACTGTCGGGCGACTACTTCTACATGCACTTCGACGAGATCGCGGCCAAGGAGTCGCCGTTCGGCAAGCGCATCGCGCACGGCTATTTCGTGCTGTCGGCGGCAGCGGGCCTGTTCGTCTCGCCCGCGCCGGGCCCGGTGCTGGCCAACTACGGCCTCGACACGCTGCGCTTCATCAAGCCCGTGGGCATCGGCGACACCATCCGCGCGCGCCTGACCTGCAAGCGCAAGATCGACCGCAACCGCAAGGACGCCAACGGCCAGGGCCAGGGCGTGGTGGCCTGGGACGTCGAGGTGACGAACCAGGACGGCGAGCTGGTCGCGAGCTACGACATCCTGACGCTGGTCGCGAAGAAGCCGGTGCCGGCGGCGGCGGCCTGATGTTCGACCTCGGCGGCAAGGTCGCGCTGGTCACCGGCGGCAACGGCGGCCTGGGCCTCGGCATGGCCCAGGGCCTGGCGCAGGCCGGCGCGCGCGTGGTGATCGCCGCGCGCAACCCCGAGAAATCGGCCGCCGCGGTCGAGACGCTGAAGGCGCTCGGCAGCGACAGCTTCGCCATCGCCATCGACGTCGCCGACGAGGCCTGGGTGCAGCAGGCGGTCGACGCCGTGGCCGCGCGCTGCGGCCGGCTCGACATCCTGGTCAACAACGCCGGCACCACCGTGCGCAAGCCGGTCGACCAGCTCACGCTGGACGAGTGGAACCTCGTGCTCCAGACCAACCTCACCAGCGCCTTCCTCGTGAGCCGCGCGGCGCATCCGCACATGCAGCGCGCGGGCGGCGGCAAGATCGTCAACGTCGGCTCGATGATGTCGATCTTCGGCGCCGCCTACTCGCCCGCCTATGCCGCGAGCAAGGCCGGCGTGGTGCAGCTCACCAAGTCGACCGCGCTCTCGTGGGCGGCCGACAACATCCAGGTCAACGCGATCCTGCCGGGCTGGTTCCAGACCGAGATGACCGACGGCGCGCGCGCCCAGGTCGCGGGCCTCTACGAGCGCGTGGTCGCGCGCACGGCCGCGGGCCGCTGGGGCCGGCCGGCCGACATCGCGGGCACGGCCGTGTTCCTCGCGAGCCCCGCGGCCGACTACGTGACCGGCGTGTCGATCCCGGTGGACGGCGGCTACTCGACGATGGGCTGACAAGGTGTGAGGGCGCCGCGGCCCGGCGTGTAGATTCGGGCCCATGCCTTTCGCCTGGATCCAGATCGCCCTCTTCGTCGTCGTCTCGGCCGCGCTGCTGTACGTCTCGCGCGGCGCGCTGCGCCGGCGCGGCTCGCACGGCTTCTACCGCTTCTTCGCCTGGGAGTGCATGCTGGCGCTGATCCTGCTGAACCTGCCGGTGTGGCACGTGGATCCGCTGGCGCCGCACCAGCTGCTGTCGTGGCTGCTGCTGGCGCTGTCGGCCTGGCTGCCGGTGCATGCCTGGCGCCGGCTGCAGGCCGCGGTGCGGCCCGGCGCGGCGCGCGGCGACGATCCCGCGCTGCTCGGCTTCGAGAAGACCGACTCGCTGGTCACCGACGGCGCCTTCCGCTACATCCGCCATCCGATGTACACCGCGCTGATGCTGCTGGCCTGGGGCGCCTGCCTCAAGGACATCGGCGGCCCCGGCCTCGCGCTGGCGCTCGCGGCCACCGTGCTGCTGGTGCTGACGGCGCTCAGCGACGAGCGCGAATGCATCGCGCATTTCGGCGACGCCTACCGCGCCTACATGCGCGGCACGAAGCGCTTCCTGCCCTTCGTGGTCTGACACCGCCCCCCGGTTGGGGGAGGCGCCGGGCCGGCGGCAGCGGCTAACATGCCCGCCACCTTTGCGCAGCGCCCATGCCCTCCCCGAACCGCCCGGCCTTCCCTTCTGCGACCCAGGCCGTCCTGCTGTACCTCGCCCTGTTCCTCTGCGAGCTGGTCGTGGGCGCCGCGCTGCGCGACGGCAACCGGCTGTTCGGCCTGAGCACCATGCAGATCGGCGTGCTGTCGTCCGTGCTGGGCAACGGGCTGGTGTTCGCGGTCGTGATGCAGCAGCAGAAGCTCGGCTGGCGCGCGCTGTTCCATCCCTCGAATGCCTCGATGCGCGCCACCTTGATGCTGGTGGTGCCGCCCACGCTGCTGCTGGTGCCGGCGCTGATGCTGGCGATCACCTGCGCGATCAACCTGCTGACGCTGGCGCTGCCGCTGTCGGCCTGGGAGGAGGCGATGTTCAGCCGCATGGCCGACGGCAGCGTGGCGGCGGTGCTGGCGGTCTGCGTGATGGCGCCGCTGCTCGAGGAGATGCTGTTCCGCGGCATCGTGCTGCGCGGCTTCCTGCAGCGCTACGGGCGCGGGCAGGCGATCTTCATGTCGGCGCTGCTGTTCGGTGCGGCCCACATGAACATCTACCAGTTCGTGGTCGGCGTGGCGATGGGCGCGGTGCTGGGCTGGCTCTACGAGCGCACGCGCTCGCTGATCCCGTGCATCGCGCTGCACGCGGCCTACAACAGCGCCACGCTGCTGGTGGCCGGCTGGCTCGAGGACGCCTCGCCGGCCGGGGTGCTGAGCTTCGTGCTGCTGGCCGGCGCGGCCGCGCTGTGCGGCGGGGTGGTGCTGCGGCAGCTGCTGGTGGCGTCGGGCCGGACCAGCGACGGCTGATTCAGCGCCCGGCCAGCGGCAGTGGCTTCGCGTCCACCGCCTCGCCGTCGACGATGAAGTGCCCGCCGGCCACGTGGTGCAGCGTGCGCAGTTCGTCGTGGCCCTCGAAGTGCCAGCGGCCGTTCGAGAACACGCGCGCATCGGCCTGGGCCGCGATCACCTCGCCGAGGAACAGGTCGTAGCGCTGCTGGATCGGCGGCTCGGGCAGCAGCCGGCATTCGAGCCAGGCCGCGCAGCCCTCGAGCAGGGGCGCCCCGGTGGCGCTGCCCGCGAAGCTCTGCAGCCCGTAGGCCTCGAACTTGTCGCGGCCGTCGCGCTCGACCATCTCGCGGCCCGAGCTGCTGCCCAGCGCCTCGGTCAGATCGAGCTGCGCGCGCACCGGCACCTGCAGCGCGAAGCTGCCCGCGCCCTCGAGCAGCACGCGGGTCCAGGTGCTCTTGTCGAGCACCACCGCCACCTTGGGCGGATCGAAGTCCAGCGGCATGGCCCAGGCCGCCGCCATGATGTTGCGCCGGCCCGCATGGGCCGCGCTCACCAGCACCGTGGGGCCGTGGTTGAGCAGGCGGTAGGCCTTGGCGAGGGGAACGGGCTGGCGGTGTGAAGCGTTGGAGGTCATGCGCGGAGCGGATCGGAGAGCGGAAGGCACCAGCCTATCAAAGCGGCGCCCCGCGCGCTTCAGGCCTCGGGCAACGCCACGGGCACGCGCCGCACCGCCACCTCGCGGATGCGCTGCGCATCCACGCCGGTGACGACGAATTCCCAGCCGTCGTGCACCCAGGTCGCCTCGGCCGCGGGCAGGCCGCCGAAGCGATCGAGCAGCAGCCCCGCCACCGAGGTGTAGCTGTCGTCCTCGCTCGCCAGGCCGTCGGTCTGCAGCGCCTGCTCGAGCAGGTGCGGGTCGGCGCTGCCGGCCACGGTCCAGGCCTCGGGGCCGGTCTGCTGGATCTCGAGCGCCTCGTCCTCGTCGGGGAACTCGCCCGCGATCGCCTCCAGCACGTCGATCGGCGTGACCACGCCCGTCAGGGTGCCGTGCTCGTCGGCCACCAGCGCGAGCTGGCCGCGCGCGCCGCGCAGGGTGTCGATCAGGCGGATCACGCGCGTCGACTCGGCCACGTAGATCGGCGCGCGCAGGCCATGGCCCTCGTCGATGCGGCCATGGCGCAGCAGCTGGCCCAGCAGGTCCTTGGCGCGCGCCACGCCCACCACCTGGTCGAGCGAGCCGCGGCACACCGGGAAGATGCCGTGCGGCGTGTCGAGCAGCTGCTCGCGCAGCGCCTCGGGATCGTCGTCGAGGTCGACCCAGGAGACGTCGGCGCGCGGCGTCATCACCGAGCGCACGTTGCGCTCGGCCAGCGAGAGCACGCCGCTGACCATGTTGCGTTCCTCGATGCCGAAGGCGGGTTCGTCCGCGGGCGCATCGGCATCGGCCGCATCGCTGCCCGCGGGCACCGGTTCGCCGCGCGTGCGGCCGCCGAGCAGGCGGATCACCGATTCGGCCGTGCGCTCGCGCAGCGGCCGGCGCGCCTCGTGGCGCAGCGCATTGCGGCGCACCCACTGGTTGAGCGCCTCGATCAGCACCGAGAAGCCGATCGCGCCGTAGAGGTAGCCCTTGGGAATGTGGAAGCCCAGGCCCTCGGCCACCAGGCTCAGGCCGATCATCAGCAGGAAGCTCAGGCACAGCACCACCACCGTGGGATGGGCGTTGACGAAGCGCGTCAGCGGCTTCGAGGCCCACAGCATGATCGCGATCGAGATGATCACCGCGGCCATCATCACCGGCAGGTGGTCGACCATGCCGACGGCCGTGATCACCGCGTCGAGCGAGAACACGGCATCGAGCACCACGATCTGCGCCACCACCACGCCGAAGCTCGCATAGGCCGCGCTGCCGGTCACGGCATGGCTCACGCCCTCGATGCGCTCGTGCAGCTCGGCCGTGGCCTTGAACAGCAGGAACAGGCCGCCGAACAGCAGGATCAGGTCGCGCCCCGAGAAGCCCTGGCCGAACAGGCTGAATAGCGGCGTGGTCAGCGTCACCAGCCACGAGACGATGGACAGCAGCCCCAGGCGCATCAAGAGCGCCAGGCTCAGGCCGATGAGCCGCGCGCGGTCGCGCTGGTGCGGCGGCAGCTTCTCCGCGAGGATCGCGATGAAGATCAGGTTGTCGATGCCCAGCACGATCTCGAGCACGACGAGCGTGAGGAGACCGATCCAGACGGCGGGGTCGGACAGCAGTTCAATCATGGAAGGTGGCGCGCGAGCGCGTGCGGCCCGGCATGGCGCGAACCATGGCGGGCGATGAGGGGGAAATCGGGAGGAAAGAAGCGGCCGAGGGACGCGGCGGAGGCCGTGTCAGGGGCGGGGACAGCACGCGCGGAAAGCGGCGGCGAAGAAGCGGGAGGCTGGCGCAGGCCAGCAACGGACTGGGAGGCTCGGAGGAGGAAGTCACCCGCGCAGTCTATCGAAGCCCTCGCGCGGCCCCACGTTTGCAAGGGCTTTGCCGGCGCGGCTCAGCCTTCGAGGAAATCGGGCTGCCTGAACTTCTTCTCGAGGAACTGGCCGTTGGCCACCAGCGCCGCGGCATCGCTCGCGGCCAGGTTGGCGACCACCTCGCGCAACTTGGCATCGAGCAGGCCCAGCTGCTCGCCGAGCAGCTGGCGCGCGGTCTTGCCGTCCTTCAGCGGCTGCGTGACGCGAAAGGCCGGCGGCAGCGCCACGTAGTTGGCCAGGGTCTCGGGCAGGTAGCGCAGCACGGTCTCGCGCACGGTGAACAGGTCGTCGCCGCCGGTGCCGGCATCCATCAGTTGCGGCAGCACCTCGACCACCAGGCCGCGCACGCTCTCGAGGCTGTGCCGCATGTCCTCCGTGAGGTGCGGCGAGGCGCGCGCGACCACCTGCTCGAGCCGCCGCAGCGTCTCCTCCAGGCTCAGGCTGTCCTCGATGCGGCGCTCGAGTTCGGGCGCGCGCCGGCCCAGCAGCCAGCCGCCGATGTAGAGGCCGGCGGTGATGGCGAGCCAGCCGCGGTCGATGACGCCCGCGAACAGCAGCGCCGGACCGGCCAGCGCGAGCGCGCAGCTGAGGATGTTGCCGTTGCCGTAGAGGAACAGCAGCGCGCGCAGCTTCAGCGAATGCCGCGCCACGTCGGACCTTTGCGCGAGCTCACTGGTAGCCCCGGATTTCCTTGAACACCTGCGCCAGCACCAGCCGGCGGCCGTCGAACTCGCGCCCGCCCGAGGACTTCGCGAGCTGGTGCATCTCGGCCGCGTTGCCCTCGCCGAACAGGATCGGGAAGATGCGCGCCGGCAGCCCGTTCGCATAGCGCGCCTGGAACTCCTCGGGATTCAGGCCCGCGTTGTTCTGGCCGTCGGTCAGCAGCACGATGCTCACGAAGCGATCGGGATCGCTGCGCTGCTCCTCGCGCGCGAGGTCCTCGGCCACGGCCAGCGCCGAATAGATGGCGGTGCCGCCATCGGCCTTCATCGCGTCGGCCTGGCGGCGCAGCTCCTCGCGCGCGGCGCCGATGCGCTCGGGCTCGAAGCGCACCCACACCGGTTCCGACACGCGCGTGGCGAACGGAATCAGCACCACGCGTTCGCGGCTCTGGAACGCGCTGTAGCGCACGCTCGCCGCGGCGCCGGCCTCGGCGCCCGACAGCCGCTTGAGCGCCTCGCGCATGGCTTCCAGGCGCTGCCCCTGCATCGAGCCGCTGAGGTCGAGCACGAAGATCGAGGTGGAGGGCTTGCGCCAGCGCGCCTGGTAGGTGCCGAGCACGGCATCGATCACCTCGAGCCGGTTCGGAAAGGACAGCTCCGACACCGCCGCCGTGGGCAGCGCGCTCGCGGCCTGCACCTCGGGATTGGCCGGGCGCAGGAAGGCGGCCGACAGCGCGTCGCGCTGGAACGCGGCCCCCTTCCAGGCCGCCACCAGCCGGTTGTAGGGCTCGCGCCGGGCCTCGTCGAGCAGCATCAGCGGATAGTCGGCCGAGATCATGCCGTCACGCGGATAGATCGGCAGCAATCGGTCGGCCGCGGGCAGCCGCTCGTTGAGGCGCAGGATCACGGCCTCGTAGTTGACCATCGCATCGATGGCCGCGGGATCGGCCAGGTAGGCATCGGCCAGCCAGCCCGAGCTGCCCGCCGTGAGCTTCTGGCCCGAGAGGAAGGCCTTGAGCGTCTTCTCGTCCACGTCCTGCGCCGTCAGGTCCTCGGTCTTGCCCGCGAGCGCCGAGGCGACCGCGAACAGCGCGCTCATGCCGGTGTTGGAGCTGGTCGCGTTGGTCATGCCGTAGCGCAGCTGGCCCGTGCTGGCGGCGCGCGCGATGTCGGCCCAGCCGGGCGCGCGCTTGTCCCAGCCCAGCCGCGCGGCCTTGGCGGCCTTCACGCCGAGCGCGATGCGCGAATAGAAGAGCTTCTCGCGCGCCACCGCCGGTTTGGCGAGCGCCAGCGCGGGATAGGCGCCGTTGGGCGGCAGGATCGCATCGAAGCGCTCGCCGGCGTTCACGCGCTCCACGATGTCGAGCGTGCCCGCGTACGACAGCTGCAGCTCCACCCCGGCGGCGCGCGCGGCCTCGACCAGCGGCGCCTCGAGGTCCTTGAGCTCGGAGCCCGCGAGAACGGTGAAGGCGGCCGATGGCGCAGTGGCCTGCGGCGCGGCGGCGGTGGGTGTCTCCTCGCGGCCGCAGCCGGCCAGCCCGAGGGCCAGCGCCAGCAGCGCGCCGAGCGCGAAGCGCCGCGCCGGCGCCAGGCTCACAGCACGACCCCGCCGCCCGCCGACGGTTCTCGCAGCGCGGCGGCCGAGGTCTCGCGGCGCGCGCGGTCGAGGTAGCCGCGGCTGCGCGCCACCTCGTCGCTCAGCGTATCGACCGTGGTCTGCATCGAGTCGAGCGCCTTGAGCTTGAAGTCGGCGATCGCGTCCATGGTCTGGTAGATGTTCGCGAAGGCCTGCTGCAGCTTGGCGATCTCGATCGTGCCCGAGGCCGCCTGCTGGTGGATCTGGCCGGTCTGCTCGCGCAGCAGCTCGCTGGTGGTGGCGATCAGGTTGCCGGTGGTGGCATTGAGCGCGCCGATCTGGTCGAGCACCAGCTTCTGGTTGGCCAGCGCCTGCGCCACGATCACCGCGGTGCGCAGCGCCGACACCGTGGTGGTGGTGGCGCGGTCCACGCCCTTGGTCAGCTCGAGGTTGTTCTTGCGGATCATGTCGAGCGCCAGGTAGCCCTGGATGTTGACCGCGAGCTGCGTCAACAGGTCGGTGACCTTCTGGCGCGCGTAGAACAGCATCTCCTCGCGCACCACGCGCGCCTTCTCGGGATCGGTGGCGTCGAACTCGCGCGCCTTGGCATCGAGGCGCGCGTCGAGCGCCTTGCCGATGTGCACGTACTTCTCGAGCCGCTCCATCAGCGTCCAGAGGTTGACCTTCTCCTGCTCGATGGCCGCGTTGTCGCGCAGCAGCTCGTCCTTGCCGCGCTTGAGCGATTCGATGATGGCGTTGAGGTGCGACTGCGAGGACTGGTAGCGCTCGAAGTACGCGACCAGCTTGTTGCCCAGCGGGATCAGGCCCAGCAGCTTGCGCGCCGAGAACAGGTCGCCCTGCTTCGAGGGATCGAGGTCCTCGACCTGGTGGCGCAGGTCGATCAGCGACTGGCCGATCTGCGAGCCCTGGCCGAACAGGCCGTTGCGCAGCGAGCCCACCGGGCGTTCGAGCATGCGGTTGGAGACCGAGGCCGAGGCCTCGATCTCCTTGCTGCCCATCGAGTGGATGCGTGCCACCGCCTCCTTGAACTGCGGATGCTGGCTGTCGTGCGCCGTGATGTCGTCGATGAAGCGATCGACCTGCGCATCGAGCTCGCCGACCTCCTCGGGCTTGAGCCGCACCCGCCCGCTGGCGGATTCGACCGGCACCGGGGCGACGGGCGCCGGCGGCTCGAGCACGAAGGACTGCGGCGGCTGCAGCACGTCGGGCGCGGCAACGGCGACCGCCGTGGCGGGAGAGGACTCGGGACGGGAAGTGTTCATGGGTTCCTCGGGTTCACTTGAAGCGGCCTTCGATGGCGGTGGTCATGCGTTCGAGCCATTCGAAGCTGGGCGGGTCGATCACGTCGACCAGCACGTCGGGCACCTTGACGCCGCGGCCGGCCCAGTTCTCGGGCCCCTTGGCATCGCCACCGGTGCGAAAGCCGTACTCGTGCGCGAGCTCGCGCAGCTTGGGATCGTTCTCCAGCGCCGCGCCCAGGCGCGCGCCGCCCGGCGTGTAAGGCACCAGCACATGCTTCGAATAGACCGTGGGCCGCGGATAGAGCAGCACCATGTCGCCGCGCAGCCGGTCGGGATGCTTGAGCCAGAACTCCACCAGCTGCGATTCGTAGGCCACCAGCAGCGGCGCCTTGCCCATGCCGAGCGCGAGGTAGTCCTCGAACGGGCCGGCCGAGGACTGTTCCTGGAAGCCCTGGCGCAGGAACAGCGGCGCCACCGTCGGCAGCACGCGGTCCACGTCCTGCTGGCTCTGCACGATCTGCTGGCCGTTCGCGAGGTAGCTCGCCAGCGCCAGGTACATCGCCGCCGAATTGGAGGTGCGCACGTCGGTCGAATTGATCAGCAGCGACTTGCTGGTGGAGAACGCGGCGCTGGCCTTGAGCTCCTTCCAGCGCGTGCCCTTCTCGATCATCGCCATCAGCTTCGGCAGGTCGACCACGTAGTAGAAGTCGCCCTGCTTCTCGGCCACGCCGTTGGCGATCAGGATCTCGGCGATCGGCCGCCAGCTCGCGAGCACGATCGGCGTGTAGAAGGGGTTGTAGACATTGGGCGCCTTCGCGAGCTCCTTGAGCCGCTGCGCGGCCGGCGCGCCCGAGGGAAAACCGAAGTCGAACTTGCCGGCGTCGTAGCGCTCGGCGATGGTGCGCGAGCCGGCCTTCTCCACCGTGACCGTGATGCCCTGCGCGGCCAGCGCCTGCTTGACGCGCTCGTCGGCGAAGAACGATTCCTTCTCGGAACCGATCAGCCCGCGCAGCGCCACATGGCGCGCCTGCTCGATCCGCGCGGCGTTGCCGGCCGTCGTGTCGTCGCGCACGCGCTGGTTCGAATACCAGACGCCGCCCGCGACCGCGGCCAGCAGGACCACGGCCAGCGCCGGCGCGATCAGTTTGCGGATTTCCAACGGTGTTGCTCCTCGGCCCCTTCATCGGGGTTCGAGGAACATCCTAGCCACGCAATATGACGGTTCGTGACAGTCCGATGACAGCCGCGGGGCGGCCGCCGCGCTCAGGTCCCGCGCGTCAGCATGCGCCCCGCGCGCGCCAGCACGCGCGCCTCGTCCACGGTCGCGCCGCCGCGGTAAGCGAGCACGCCGTTGACGAACACGCGCTCGATGCCCAGGCTCAGCCCCTTGGGCCGGTCGTAGGTGGCGGTGTCGGCGATGGTCTCGGGATCGAACACCACCACGTCGGCCATGTGGCCCGCGCGCAGCAGGCCGCGCTCGGCGATGCGCAGGTTGCGCGCGCTCATGCCGGTCATCTTGTGCACCGCCTGCTCGAGCGTGAACAGCCGGCGCTGGCGCCAGTAGCGCGCGAACACGCGCGGGAACGCGCCCCACAGCCGCGGATGCGGATGGCGGTCGTGCGGCAGGCCGTCGCTGCCGATCATGGTCAGCGGATGCGCGATCACGCGCTCCACGTCCTCTTCCTGCATCTGGAAGTAGCAGGCACCGCCGGGCTTCAGCCGCAGGCAGGCCTCCTGCTCGCTCACGCCCCATTCGCGCGCGATGTCCGACACCAGCCGGCCGGTCATCTCGGGATGCGGGTCGGACCAGGTCAGCAGCACGTCGATCACGCCGTCGACCAGGTCCTCGCGCAGCACGGTGGAACCGGCGACGTAGGGATAGACGTCCATCGCGATCTTCTGACGCTGCGCGAGCGACTCGATCAGCGGCAGCGTCTCTTTCGTGCGGCCCCAGTTCGCGGGCCCGGCGCACTTGTGGTGCGAGATCACCAGCGGCACGCCGGCGGCGAAGGCCGAGTCGCCGGCCTCGTGCAGCGCCTCGACGATCTGCTGCATCTCGCTGCGCAGGTGGGTGGCGTAGACGCCGCCGTGGCGCGCCACCACGCGCGCGAGCGCGGTCACCTCCTCGGCGGGCGCGGCGAAGGCTTCTTCATAGAACAGGCCCGAGGACATGCCGTGCGCGCCCTCTTCCATGCAGGCCTCGAGCAGCGCCGCCATGCGCGCGAGCTCGTCGGCGCTGGCGGGCCGGTCGAGCGCCTCCATGGCCGCGAAGCGCAGGGTGGTGTGGCCCACCAGCGCGGCCACGTTGAGCGCGGGCTGCGTGGCGTCGACCGCGGCGCGGTACTCGGCCATGCTCGCGTGGCGGAACGAGTCGGCGCCCAGCAGCGTGAGCGGTGGCTTCGACTGCGGCGTGCGGTAGGGCGCGAGCGAGATGCCGCAGTTGCCCGTGACCACGGTGGTGATGCCCTGCGACACCTTGGGCAGGCACAGCGGGTCGCGCAGCACGATCGCGTCGTCGTGGGTGTGGGCGTCGATGAAGCCCGGCGCGATCACCTTGGCGCGGCAGTCGACGACCTCGACATCGGCCAGCTCGAGGCCCTCGGGCAGGCGCGCGCGCAGGCCCTCGCCGAGCGCGAGGATGCGGTCGCCGCGCAGCAGCACGTCGCCGGGCCACGAGGGGCCGCCCGAGCCGTCGACCACGAGGCCGGCCTCGAGCAGCACGGCTTGGGGAGCGCTCACGACCGGTGTCCTTTCTCGTTGATGCCGCCGCCGTCCCAGCTCTGCAGCGGGTGCGTGGTGGCGTCGATGCCGTGGCGCTGGAAGGCTTCGCGCGCGCGCTGCAGGCGCTGCACCGCCGGCTCGCCGCGCCGTTGCGCGACCAGCACCGTGAGGATCTCGATCGCCGTGAGGTGCGTCAGGTAGGCATCGATGCCCACGTGCATCACGGCGTCGTCGGGCACCGAGAGCCCGAGCAGGAAATCGGCCTTGGCCGCGAGCGCGGTGCCGGGCCGCGTGAGCGCGACCACCTTGGCGCCCTGGCCGCGCGCGATGTCGACCGCGTCGAGCAGCGAGGGCATGCCGCCCACGTGCGAGATCGCGATCACCACGCCGCCGGGGCGCTGCGCGGCGCCGGCCACCTGCTGCAGGTGGTAGTCGGCCCAGGCATTGGCCGACAGGCCGAGCCGGAACAGCCGCGCCTGCAGGTCGTTGGCCATGAACCACGAGGTGGCGCCGGCGCCGTAGAGGTCGACGTGCGGCGCGGCCGCGATGGCCGAGACGGCGCCGTCGAGCACCTGCATGTCGAGCTGGCCGCGCACGCCCGAGACCGAGGCGGCCGCGCTGCGCGCGATCTTCGACACCACCTCGTCGGCGGCGTCCTCGATGTTGACGCGGCGGTGCAGCGGCGAGCCGCCGAGCGCGAGCTCCTGCGCCAGCGCGAGCTTGAACTCGCGCAGGCCCGCGAAGCCGAGGTCGCGGCAGGTGCGCATGATGGTCGGCACCGAGCTGCCGGAGCGCTCGGCCAGCGATTCGAAGCTCTCCTCGAGCACCCGGTCGGGGTCCTCGAGGATCAGGTCGAGGATCGCGCGCCGCGTGGCGGGCGCGCCCTCGCGGGTCTGCGCGATCTTCTGGAGCAGCGAGGGAGTCATCGGCCGCGCGGTCAGAAGTGCATCGCCACCGCGTCGCTCACGCGGTAGTCGTTCTCGACCACGGGCATCCAGTGCCACTTGTCGAAGGTGGTGCAGGGGTGCGAGATGCCCAGGCCCACGCGGTCGCCGACGGCCGTCGCGCGCGCCTCCTCGTCGGCCTCCCAGCGCAGGTAGGCATGCTGGTCGTTGAGCGCCGTGATCTTCCAGCCGGCGGGCACGGCCTCGGGCGCCAGCGCGCCGCGCGCCGCGCGCGCGATCGGCACCGGCAGCGAGAGGTCGAAGGAGATGTCGCGCTTGCCCACGGCCAGGATCGCGAGGCCGGGCTCGGGCCGCGACTGCACCGTGGCCCAGACCTCCATCGCGGGCACCAGGCTCTCGCCGCAATCGCAGCCCAGGCGCTCGTCGACCGCGCTGACCATGCGCTTGTAGAAGCCATGGTCGTGCGTGACGTAGCAGCCCGAGCGCAGCAGGCCGCGCACCGGCGACGCCAGCGCGGGCTTGAGTCGCCCGGCCACGAGGTCGAAGATGGCCGAGCCGCCGGCCGAGACCAGCACCTCGTCGGTCTCGAACAGCTGCTGCGTGTCGCAATGGCGCGCCACCGCTTCCACGCGGTCCATCAGGGTCGCGGCATAGGCCGCGTCGGGCTCGCTGGCGCCGGTGGCGCCCTGCCCTTCGTAGGTCTCGATGCCCACCAGCCGCACCGCGTCGCTCGCGCGCAGCCGCGTGGCCAGCGCCACCGCCTCCTCGTGCGTGCGGCAGCCGGTGCGCGCGCCCGCGACGCCGATCTCGAGCATGACCTCGAAAGGAACGCTGTTCGGGTGGCGGCGCGCCCAGTCCTCGATCAGCGCGAGCTGCGCCAGCGAATCGACCAGGAACACGATGCGCAGGCCCGCATGGTCGCGCAGCAGCAGCTGGATGCCGGCCAGGTCCTCGTCGCTCACCACCTGGTTGGCGATCAGGGTGCGGCGCGCGCCGGCGGCCACGCCCACCGCGAGCTGGGTCACGGTGGCGAAGGTCAGGCCCCAGGCACCGGCATCGAGCTGGCGCTGGAACAGCTGCGGCGACATGGTGGTCTTGCCGTGCGGCGCGAGGTCGATGCCCCATTCGCGCACGCGCGCCTGCATCCAGGCCAGGTTGTGCTCGAGCGCCTCGCGCTTGAGCACGGCCAGCGGCAGCGGCAGGTCGCCCGCGAGCACGTTCCAGCCCGCGGCGCCGATCTCGCTGCGCCGGCGCGGCGCCTGGGTGCGCGGATAGCCCTTGAAGCTGCTGCCCAGCAGCGGGTCGTCGAAGGAGGGAGCGGCGGTGTCGGTCATGGTCATGCGGCGATGGGGGAAAGCAGGTCCTTGCGGATGCAGGCGCTGTAGTGTCCGCTCGAAACCTGCTCGAGCGGCGGCACGGTCCGCGCGCAGGCCTCGATGGCATGCGGGCAGCGCGTGCGGAACACGCAGCCCGAGGGCGGCGAGATCGGACTGGGGATGTCGCCCTTGAGGGCGATGCGCTCGGTGGCGAGCTCGGGATCGGGCTTCGGGCTCGCGGCCAGCAGCGCCTGGGTGTAGGGATGCGAGGGGCGCGCGAAGAGTTCGTCGGTTTCCGCGACCTCCATCACCTTGCCCAGGTACAGCACCACCACGCGGTCGCACAGGTACTCGACCACGTCGAGGTCGTGCGAGATGAACAGCATGGTCAGGCCCAGGCGCTCGCGCAGGTCGGCCAGCAGGTTGATGACCTGCGACTGGATCGACACGTCGAGCGCCGACAGCGGCTCGTCGGCCACGATGAACTCGGGCTCCACCGCGAGCGCGCGCGCCACGCCGATGCGCTGGCGCTGGCCGCCCGAGAACTCGTGCGGGAAGCGGCTCGCATGCTCGGCGCGCAGGCCCACGGTCTCGAGCAGCTCGGCGATGCGCCTGTCGCGCGCGGCCGCGCCCTTGTGCAGGCCGTGCGTGGCCAGCGCCTCGCCGAGGATCGCGCCGATGCGCATCTTCGGGTTCAGGCTCGCGTACGGGTCCTGGAAGATGATCTGCAGCTTGCTGCGCAGCTTGCGCATGCGCTCGCCCGACAGCGCGCCGATGTCGTCGCCGCGGTAGAGCACCTGGCCCTCGGTGCGCTCGAGCAGGCGCAGCACGGTGCGGCCGATGGTGCTCTTGCCCGAGCCCGATTCGCCGACCAGGCCCAGCGTCTCGCCGGGCTGGATCGCGAACGACACGTCGTCGACCGCGCGCACCGGGCGCTCGCCGCTGCCGAAATACTTCTTGAGTCCGCGGACTTCGATCAGGGGGGAAACGACGGCGTTCATGCGAGCCTCGCGAAGTGGGCGTCGGGCTGCACGCGGGTGCAGCGGGCCTGGCGGTCCAGGCGGATGTCGATCAGCGGCGGCATCGCCGTGGCGCAACCGGCCTGCGCATGGTCGCAGCGCGGCTCGAAGGCACAGCCCGGCGGCGGCGCCAGCGGGCTCGACACCTGGCCGCGGATCGCGAACAGGCGCTTGGGCTTGGGCTGCCCCGGCTGGCGCGCCTTGCCCGGCAGGCAGGCCAGCAGGCCCTGGGTGTAGGGATGCTCGGGCTGCGCGAACAGCGGTCGCACCGGCGCGCTCTCGACCACGCGGCCCGCGTACATCACGACCACGTCGTCGGCATGGTGCGCGACCACGCCGAGGTTGTGCGTGATGAACAGGATGCTCATGCCGGTCTCGGCCTGCAGCCGGCGCATCAGCACCAGGATCTGCGCCTGGATGGTCACGTCGAGCGCGGTGGTGGGCTCGTCGGCGATCAGCAGCGTCGGGTCGCAGGCCATGGCCAGCGCGATCATCACGCGCTGGCGCATGCCGCCCGAGAGCTGGTGCGGGTACTCGTGGAGGCGCTGCGCCGCGGCCGGGATCTCGACCAGGTCGAGCATGCGCTTCGCATGGGCCAGCGCCGCCTGGCGATCGAGCCCCTTGTGCAGCCGCACGCTCTCGGCGATCTGCTCGCCGATGGTGAACACCGGGTTCAGGCTGGTCATCGGCTCCTGGAAGATCATCGAGAGCTGGTTGCCGCGCAATGCGCGCATCTCGCGCTCGGGCAGGGTCAGCAGGTCGACCGTCTTGCCCTCGCGCGTGACGAAGCGCGCGCCGCCGCTGACCTGGGCGTTGGCGGTCTTGGGCAAGAGGCGCATCAGCGTGAGGCTGGTGACCGACTTGCCCGAGCCCGACTCGCCGACCAGCGCGGTGGTCTTGCCGGGCTGGATCGCGAAGCTCACGTCGGCCACCGAGCGGATCAGGCCGTCCTCGGTGGGGAAGCTGGTGCTCAGGCTGTCGACCACGAGGCGCGGGGAGGATGTGGCGGTCGTCATCACGCGGTCTTCTTGAGCTTGGGGTCGAGCAGGTCGCGCACGCCGTCGCCGAGCAGCTGCAACGACAGCGCCGTGAGGATGATCGCGAGCCCCGGGAACAGCACCACCCAGAAGGCCTGGTGCGCGTACTGCTGGCTGCCCGCGACCATGGTGCCCCAGGTCGGGATCTCGGGCGGCACGCCGACGCCGAGGAAGGACAGCCCCGCCTCGGCCAGGATCGCGTAGGCGAAGATGAACGAGACCTGCACCAGGATCGGCGACATCAGGTTCGGCAGGATGTGGCGCCACAGGATGCGCGAGGTGCGCACGCCGAGCGCGCGCACGGCCTCGACGAACAGCAGCTCGCGCACCACCAGCGTGGAGGCCCGCACCACCCGCGCCACGCGCGGCGTGTAGACCAGCACCAGCGCCAGCACCGTGTTCATCAGCGAGGGCCCGAGGATCGCCACCAGCGCGATCGCCAGCAGGATGTCGGGGAAGGACATCATCGCGTCGACCACGCGCATCAGCGGCGCGTCGAGCCGGCGGAAGAAGCCTGCCATCAGGCCCAGCACGGTGCCGGCGACGACGGCACCGAGCGCGGTGAGCGCCGCGATCGCCAGCGAGTAGCGCGCGCCGTGCACGATGCGCGAGTAGAGGTCGCGGCCCAGCTCGTCGGTGCCCAGCAGGTGCTCGGCGCTCGGCGCCTTCAGGCGCTGCAGCACGGCCGTGTCGTTGGGATCGATGGAGGCGAACAGCGGCGCGCCGATGGCGAGGATGGCGATCGCCAGCAGCACCAGCGCGGACAGCATCACGATGCGGCGGTGCATCAGTTGGCGCAGCATTCTTGGCATTTGCATGGCTCAGACCTTCACGCGCGGATCGACCACCGCATACAGCAGGTCGATAGCGAAATTGATGAGCACGTAGATCGCGGCGATCACCAGCAGCGCGCCCTGGATCACCGGGTAGTCGCGCCGCAGCACCGCGCTCACCACGAGGTTGCCCACGCCCGGCAGGCCGAACACGGTCTCGGTGATGACGGCGCCGCCGATCATCAGCGCCACCGTCAGGCCGATCACCGTGACGATCGGCACCAGCGCGTTGCGCAGCGCATGCTTGAGCACCACCACCGTCTCGCTCAGGCCCTTGGAGCGCGCGGTGCGCACGTAGTCCTCGCCGAGCACGTCGAGCATCGAGGCACGCGTGAAGCGGATGATGAGCGCGGAGTTCAGGAGGCCCAGCACCGCGGCCGGCAGCACCAGCGAATGCAGCCGCTCGGCCAGCGCCGCGTCGGGCGCGCCGTAGCCCGAGACCGGGAACCAGCCGAACGAGACCGCGAAGATCTGGATCAGCACGATGCCGAGCCAGAAGCTCGGGATGCTCGCGCCCAGCATCGCGATGCCGGTAAAGAGCTGGTCGACCGCGCGGCCGCGGAACACGGCCGAGACGATGCCGCAGGGCACGCCGATCAGCGCGGCGATGGCCACCGCCATCAGCGCGAGCAGCGCGGTGGGCTCGGCGCGCTCCCACAGCGCCTGCGTGACCGGGCGCTGCAGGAAGATCGAGGTGCCGAGGTTGCCCTGCAGCACCTCGCGCAGCCAGTAGCCGAACTGCACGGGCAGCGGCTTGTCGAGGCCGTATTCCTTCTGCACGCGCGCGATGTCGGCCGCGGTGGCCTGGTCGCCCAGCAGCACCGAGACCGGGTCGCCCGAGGCGGCGCGCGTGAGCACGAACACCAGCACCGCCACCAGGGCGAGCACGATGAGCATGCCGGTGGCGCGGGATGCGATGTAGCGGATCATGGGGTAATCGTTATGGGCTGCCGGGTTCGGCAGCCGTCTTGTCTTACTTGACGCGCGCGTTCCAGAAGAAGGGCCAGGTCGCCGGCTGGTAGTTGTCGAGCGCCGGGCTCCTGGCCGACAGGCCGTTGAACTTGCCGACGTTGATGTACGGCACCTCCTCGTAGACCACCTGCTGCACCTTGCCCCACAGCGCGCCGCGCTTGGCCGGATCGCTCTCGACGTTGAAGGCCTGCAGCGCCGCCTTCTTGGCGGGCGTGTCCCACCAGCCGGGCGCGCCGTCGCCGAGCTGCGGCGGCGAGAGCATGGGCTCGGGGAACTGGCCCGAATGGGTGACGTAGATGTCCCACAGCTTGGCGTCGTTGCGGCGCTGCACCAGCGTGGCCCAGTCGACCACGTTGAGGTCGACCTTGAAGCCGGCGCGCTTGAGCTGCTCGGCCATCAAGAGCGACATGTTGTAGTGGAAGTCGTACTGGCGGCTCGTGAGCACGCGGATCGGCTCGCCCTTGTAGCCGGCCTTGGCCGCGGCTTCCTTGGCCTTGGCGGCGTTGCGCTGGTTGTACTGGTCGGCGCCGGCGGTCGAATAGAACGGCGAGCCCTTCGGGAAGTGGTTGGCCTCGGCCACGAAGAAGCGCGTGTCGCCGAAGCCGGCCGCGAGCATCTCGCCCTCGCCGAGCGCGGTCTGGATCGCCTGGCGCACCGGCTGGCTCGCGGCCACGCCTTCCTTGGTGTTGAGCACGAGATAGGGGAAGCCGAACGAGGGCGTCATGATCGGCACCGTCTTGCCGCCCGACTTCTCGAGGCGCGGCAGCGCCTCCACCGGCAGCAGGTCGGCGAAGTCGTACTGGCCGGCCAGCGCGCCCTCGACGCGCGTGCTGGCATTGGGCACCGGCACGAAGCGCAGCTCCTCGATCGCCGCCTCGCGCTTGCCGCCGTAGCCGCTCGCGGGCTCCTTGCGCGCCGCGTACTTGTCGAAGCGCGTGAGCAGCACGAACTGGTCGGGCCGGCGTTCCTTGAACTTGTAGGGGCCGGTGCCGACGAAGTCCTTGAGCGGCGAGGCGATCGATTCCTTGGCCATGATCGCGGCCATGCCGCTGGGCAGCGCGAGCTGCGACAGCAGCGGCGCATAGGGCTCCTTGAGCACGATCTCGACCGCCAGCGGGCCCTTGGCCTTGAGGCTGTCGATCTCCTTGCCCACGGCCTTGCCGCGCGGCGACTGGTCCATCCAGCGCTGCAGGCTCGCGACCACGTCGTCGGCCGTGAGCTCTCGGCCGCTGTGCAGCATCACGCCCTTGCGCAGCGCGATCGCGTAGGTCTTGCCGTCGGCCGAGATCTTCGGCATGCCCTCGGCCAGCATCGGCACCACGTTCCACTTGGCGTCGAAGGTGTAGAGCGTCTCGTAGACGTGCTGCATGATGGTTCCGACCAGGTCGGCGGTCGAGGCCATCGGGTCGAGCGTCTGCGGCTCGGCCACCATCGCCAGCGTGGCGAAGTTGCGCGTACCCTGCGCCTGGGCGTTCAGCGGCGCCACGGCATACAGCGCCGCGAGCAGGGTGGCACCCAGAAGGGTGCGCTTCGACAGCATGGGCAGGCGCGGGAAAGATCCGGCGTGGGGCATGGAGTTCTCCTTCATAGGGCGAGACGCGTTTGTGAAAAAAACTTTCGTTGCGGGCCGCACTTTGAAGCAGTATCCATGCCAAATCATCCGTGAAAACCCTTGATTCAGCGTTATCACTGAAATAGATTTTCAGTTTCGGCCGATACTGGCGGCCGTTTTCATCTCTCCCGATTTCTCTTCAATTTCTCTTCTCTTCAGACAGGAGCTCGTCCATGCCTCTCGAATACCTCGGCGCCCCGCCCACCGCTTCCGACCGCCAGGTGCGTCCCTTCTCGCCGGCCGTGCGCGCGGGCGATTTCATCTACGTGTCGGGCCAGGTGCCGGCCAATGCGCAGGGCGAGATCGTGGCCGGCGGCATCGAGGCGCAGACGCGCCAGGTGATGGAGAACCTGAAGACCGTGCTCGCGCTGGCCGGCGCCACGCTCGACGACGTCTGCAAGACCACCTGCTGGCTCGACGACGCGCGCGACTTCGGCGCCTTCAACCGCATCTACATGAGCTACTTCGGCGAGAACAAGCCCGCGCGCTCGACCACCGAGGCGCGGCTGATGGTCGACGCGAAGGTCGAGATCGACGTGGTGGCTTACAAGCCGAAGGCTTGATCGGCCAGGGCCAGGATCGAGGCGCTCAGCCCCGCAGCTCGCTCTTGCGCTGCACGATGCGCGAGACCAGCCCGTAGTCGACCGCCTCCTCCGCCGACAGCCAGCGATCGCGCTCGATGTCGGCCAGCACCACCTCGATCGGCTTGCCGGTCTCGCGCGCGATCTCGTGCGCGATGCGCTGGCGGGCCTTGACGATCTCCTGCGCCTGGATCGCGATGTCGGTGGCCTGGCCGCCGGCCCGCCCGAGGGCTAGTGGATCAGGAAGCGGGTGTTGGGCAGGCAGACGCGGCGCTCGCGCGGCGCGGCCAGGAACAGGTGGGTGGCGGCGCTGCCGACCCAGCCGGTGCCGATCATGTGCACCGGCGCGGCGATGAAGCGCACCACGTCGTGGATCGCATCGCCCGATTCGATGCGGTGGCGCGCGCGTTGGGCTACGACAGCATCTCCACGGCCGTGACATACCTCGAAGAGTCGGCCGTGCCGAAGTTCCAGGCTGAAGGCTACGCCCTGCGGGCGTGGCGCTCCCGGGTGCGGGCCAGTTGCTATTCGATCCTGGCCGAAGCGGAAGCCGGCACCCCGCCGGCGCCTGGCCGTGACGAGCTGTTGGCCGAGCTGCCGGCGTTCGTTGCGCCATCTGATGCCCCGGTCGAGGCGACAGCCGGCCAGGGGCCGATCAGTGACGCTCGTCCCCCGGACGCTGCGGCTGCACCTGCAAAGCCACGTGGGCGCGTCGCTCGGCGGCGCCAAGATCACGCTGCAACTCTCGGCCTACCAGGTTGACGGAACCGACGTGGTGCCTGTAGTGGATGCTCACCTAAGACCCGGCAGTGACGGATGACTACCTGATCGACGTGTGGCCCAAAAGCCGCGGCGAGGGTGAAACGCACTACGACCTGCTGGTGCAGGCCAATGGCAGGCGCTGCTGCGGGGCGAGGTGACTGTTCCGGAAGGTGCTAACAAAGGACACGTAACCGCGAAGGTCAATGCCGCCCTTGGCCGGCTGGGTACGCGGCCGAGTCGGCCGTGGGGCAGGCTGACACCTTCCCCGCGGCGGCCCGGGAGTCGGCGAGCCTGGCGATGCGCTATGCCCAAGGCCTGGGCGACGCAAGCGCGGCGGTGGGCGATGCAGAGGCGGCGGCCGGCCAGGCGGCCCAAGCCGAGGTCAAAAGGGTGACGTTTGAGGACCGGGTCTACCCAGGTGTTTACAGCAAGCCGCCGACTGCAAAGCTGCACAGCGGCCTGCCGCCCGAGGAAGGTGATCGGTGCGTGATTCTCATTGCTGGCGAGCCCTACGAGCATCTTCGTTCCGACGGAGGGTGGCGCGTTCAAAACCTCCTGGCATCCGACCTTGCGGGTCCGGGTGGCGCACAACCTGTCGGCATTGACTTCGACCCTGTAGAGATCTTCGAGGCAGCAATGCTGGATCAAGGATCAGAGCCAAGACACGTGCGACCCCTGTTACAGACGGCGGTCCCATCAATCCGCACAATGGCCATTGCTATTGCTTTGGGGGCCAAACGTGTTTCAGTGGATTCGGCGGATGACCAAAACTACGACGGCCGGCGTTGCTGCGCGGCGGGCCATGCTAGTCAGTGCGGCGGGATTGCCAATCGCGGCGGCCGGCCCGAAGAGCATCGAGGGGAGTGACCCGATGAAAACTGACGAAGGTCTGCGCCGCCTGTCAGAGCGCGTTGGACAAGAAATTAGCAGTCGCTTCCGGAATCTCGGGAGTGCACAAGGATCGGCAAGCGTCGGATATGACGGAGGAACAGCGCAGGATGTCCTGGATAGTGCCAGACCTCTCGCTGGCTATGGACCACTGCGCTCTTACAGAGGGCGAGCGACAGGCATTCGGATCACGAAGATGGGCCTGGCCGGCATGTTCCAACTGGACAGCGCCGACAGCACAAGTTCAGACGACGGCGCCACCGTCATCGTGGACGTAAATGGCCGCAGGTGGAAGCGGATTTATGAAGGCCCTGCAATGGTCGATTGGTGGGTTGGGTCTGCGGTGGACCACGGACCTGGGCTGCAGGCCGCGCTGGACTTCGGCGGCCCCTTGTACCTAAGTCGGCACTATGTGACGTCGCAGAAGCTTTGGGCGACAAAGGAGGGCACGCGACTCTTCGGCCCCGCTGCTGCCTGGGGCGGGGAGGTCACAATGGGAGCGTGCATCACTGCTGCGGCCGGGCTTTCCGCCGACTTCTTCATTGAGTTCAAGAACCCCTCGCGGGGCTCGCTGCGGTCTGTCGGGATGGAGAACGTCTGCATCGACTGCGGGACCTCGAATGCCGGCGGGCTAGTTGTTCGTGGGGCCTACGACGCCTCTGAGTTCAAGAGCCTGAACATCATCGGTGTGCCGGTTGACAAGGTGGGGTTTGCTACCTCTGCCGGGAACACCGCGACCCGAGAAGGACCGGTGCAGACCTCCATGCTCAAAAACATTTGGGCCATCCATCGCGAGGGTGGGACGTGTACCGCACCCGCCATGATTCTCGGCGACATGCAAGAATGCGCGACGGAGAACCTCAAGGGGAGCCACGGAGGCAACATCAGCACCGTGGCTGCCTTTGTGATTCAAAGCTGCAACGCCCTGACAGTCGTTTCCCCTTCTGCGATCAATCTGTCTGGATATGGCATCGTGATCCGGGAAAACCACGGCCCCTGCGTCGGCGTGACGATCATTTCGCCGACCTACGAGAAGTGCAAAAAGACAATCGGCACTGACTCGACCGACACGCGAATGTTTGGCGCCGGCCTGCCGACTGTGGCCCTGGGGTCTGTAGTTCGGCAACCGGCGAACGGATCGGTAGCAACAGGCATCGTCTGGCAATCCACGGCCGTAGGCATCTATACCAAGGATACGATCGGCGCCTTTGCGCCGGGCCCGATCTATGACGGGAGCGGCAACCTGATCGGCACCATTACAGCACTGGCTAGCGTCGGCAGCAGCAGCATTCGGCACATCAACCCGCGAACTTTGAGTGTCAACCTGTCGGGTGCGGGGCAAAGCGTTTTCAAGGCGCTGTCTCGCTCCGAGATCGATCTTCCGATGGACACCCAGGCCAGCCCAAAGCACACCTATGTCGTGGCTTCGGATGTGCAGAACTGCCTCTTCCGCGAAAGAGAGTGGGGTGTCACCACCAACAATAGCCCAACCTCGCGCGTCGAGTCGGGCGTCGGTGAAGTTGTGCTGAACTATCCAAATCAGTGGCCGCTGTCAGGCACAGCGGTCAACCTGGCTGACTTCGCGACACAGGGGCGTATCCAAATCACGAAAAACGATGGCGGCCTCGCGATCACCATCGCCGGCACCGGTATTGCCATTGGCAAGTACGGCGTTACTACTCTGACGATGTACGAAGGCCACATCACCCTACAGCGCTCAGCCGCCAATAAGTGGGAGGTCGCAGCAATCGGCGGCACCATCAAGGACGCGGGTCAAGGGATGATCTGCGGCACCCCAAAAAGCGTAACGGTAACTGCCGGGCTCTCCCTGGACTCCACTTTGCACGAGCGCGTGCTCAACAACTCTGGCGCCACCGTGCAAGTTTTGGTTGCCGCCAGTCCGGCGGGAATCAACTCGGCCTGCACGATAGGGACTCGCGTAACGCTAGTCAAGGCGACGGCACAGAGCCTCATATTCAAGCCGGCGCCCACCGACTTAGTGCTGGGGGCTTCCGCGAGCGGTAAGCACGTTGGGCCCGTGAGCGTGGGTGACAGCATCACGCTGGAATGCGTCGCTGCCTCGACGTGGGCAATCGTTGGAGGTCGTGGGATACCGACGTTTGAGGCGTAGCGAAGGCCCCCGGCCTTATTTGCAGCTGACGCAACTCTCTTCGCGCTAGTGCAACGGAACTCCGTTTGGCTTGTCGCGCACCGCTTCACTTTGGTCAAGTCAGTCGCGTGATGATACTCGCCCAGAACGTTGTTGTGTCCGGAAAGATCAGGCCTTACGCAGATGCAGCGAAGACCGCGCTGTTGGCTAGAGCCGCCGGGGAGGGCAGTACGCCAGCTGTGTAAGTGGTGCCCCATCCCGGCCGGAACAATCATTACTGAGGGGGCTTTTGTCGAGCTGTCGAGCTGTCGAGCTGTCGAGCACCAACAGCATCGCGGCGAGCGGGCGGGTGTTTGTGAAGACGCTGGGCCGCAGATGGCGCCGCGCGCTGCTGCGGCTGCGCGAGCCCCGCGAGAAGGCCTCCGACGCGGCCGGGCGCGATGCCGCCTTTGCTCTCTACCAGCAGGCGCTGCGCGATGCGGATGCGCGGCTGCTGTTCGCGATGCTGCGCCAGCCGCCGGCGCGGGCGATCGGGTTGTCGGCCCATGCCGCACCGCCGCCGGCCTCGGGCTCGCCGCGCGCGGCCTGCCAGGTGGTGCAGATCGGCGGCCGGCTCGGGCTGGTGCTGACGCTGGGCGGGAAGCTGTTGTGCGTGCTGCCGCTGGAGGCGCGGCAGGCAGCGCAGGAAGAAGCGGAAGTGCTCTCGCTCTGAATCGCGGTATTTGCTCCTTCCCCCTCTGGGGGAAGGTCGGGATGGGGGCACGCGGCGATGGCAAGGCCGAGGCTTATCGGCCGCCCGCTGCCCCCACCCCGGCCCTCCCCCAGCGGGGGAGGGAGAAAGACACTCAGGCCAGCCGCCCGGCCACCAACGGCAGCACCCGGTCGCAGCGCCGCGCCAGGTCCTGGTCGTGCGTGACCATCACGAAGGCCGTGCCATGGCGGCGCGCGAGGTCGAGCATCAGCGCGAACACGGTGTCGGCGGTGCCGCGGTCGAGGTTGCCGGTGGGCTCGTCGGCCAGCACGCAGGCAGGCTGCGTGACCAGCGCGCGCGCGATCGCCACGCGCTGGCGCTCGCCGCCCGACAGCTCGGCCGGCCGGTGGAGCAGCCGTTCGCCCAGGCCCACGCTCTCGAGGATCTTCGTCGCCGACTGCGCGGCCGTGGCCGGATCGACGCGGCGGATCTTCAGCGGCATCGCCACGTTGTCGAGCGCGCTGAACTCGGGCAGCAGGTGATGGAACTGGTAGACGAAGCCCAGGTGCAGGTTGCGCAGACGGCCCTGCTCGGTGGGGTCGGCATGCGCGATGTCCTTGCCGAGCAGCTCGACCTTGCCCGAGGTCGGCGAATCGAGCCCGCCCATCAGGTGCAGCAGCGTGCTCTTGCCCGAGCCCGAGGCGCCGACGATGGCCAGCGTCTCGCCGGCATTCACGTCGAGGTCGATGCCATGCAGCACGGTCAGGTCCAGCCGGCCCTCGTGGAAGCGCTTGGTCAGACCGCGCGCCTTCAATACGACTTCACTCATAGCGCAGCGCCTCCGCGGGATTCACGCGGCTGGCGCGCCAGCTCGGATACAGCGTGGCCAGGAAGGCCAGCACCAGGGAGATGATCGCGATCGGCATGATGTCGCTGCGCTGCGGATCGCTGGGCATCTTGCTGATCAGGTAGATGTCCTTGGGCAGGAAGCTCGCGTGGAACAGCTGCTCGAGGAAGGGCACGATCACGTCGATGTTGTAGGCGATGCCCAGGCCCAGCAGCAGGCCGGCCACGGTGCCGATCACGCCCACCATCGCGCCCTGCACCACGAAGATGCCCATGATGCTGCGCGGCGAGCTGCCCAGGGTGCGCAGGATCGCGATGTCGGCGCGCTTATCGGTCACCGTCATCACCAGCGTCGACACCAGGTTGAACGCGGCCACCGCCACGATGAGCGTGAGGATGATGAACATCATGCGTTTCTCGACCTGCACGGCCGCGAACCAGGTCTTGTTCTGGCGCGTCCAGTCGCGGATCAGGAACTGGCCCGGCAAGGTCACTGCCATTTCGTCGGCCACGTCGCGCGCCTGGTTGAGGTCCTTCAGGCGGATGCGGATGCCGGTCGGGCCCTCGAGCCGGAACACGCGCGCCGCGTCCTGCTCGTTGATCAGCGCCAGCGCCGAGTCGTATTCGTAGTGGCCCGAATCGAAGGTGCCGACCACGGTGAACTGCTTCAGGCGCGGCACCACGCCGGCCGGCGTGACCTGGCCGCCCGGCGCCACCAGCGTGACCTGGTCGCCGGGCTGCACGAACAGCGAGCGCGCCAGCTCGCCGCCCAGCACGATGCCGAACTCGCCGGGCACCAGCTTGTCGAGCGTGCCCTTGGGCGCGGCGGCCGCGATGTCGGTGACCTCGGGCTCGAGCTTGGGCTCGATGCCGCGCACCAGCGTGCCCTTCATGTCCTCGCCGCGCGCGATCAGCGCCTGGGTCGCGATGAAGGGCGCCGCGCCGACCACCTCGGGATGCTTGCGCGCGGCCGCCATGATGGTGTCGAGTTCGGGCAGGGCCTGGCCGTCGCGCGAGATGATCTCGATGTGCGAGACCACGCCCAGCATGCGGTCGCGCACTTCCTTCTGGAAGCCGTTCATCACGCTCAGCACGATGATCAGCGCGGCCACGCCGAGCGCGATGCCGAGCATCGACACGCCGGAGATGAACGAGATGAAGCCGTTGCGCCGGGTCGCGCGGCCGGCGCGCGTGTAGCGCCAGCCGAGCTGCAGTTCGTAGGGGAGTCGCATCAGGTCTCCTGCGGCGCTCGGGGCGACGGCATGGGTCGGTTCATGGGGAAAAAGGGTGAAGGCGAAGAGGAAGGCGGGCGGAATTGTGGCATCCCGGACAATAGGCCCATGGCCGAACCCGCTCCCGCCCGTCATCTCCTGATTCCCTTTGCCGGCCGCGGTTCCCCGTCCTGCCGCGCAGCCCTCCCGACCTTAAGGTTGCCGAAGCTCGAGGCCCTGCTCGGCCGACTCGCCGTCACGGCCACCGACACGCAGGACGAAAGCACCCGCTCCCCGCCGCACGAACGCGCCCTGGCGCGCGCGCTCGGCATCGACGCGGCCGACGGCTGCATTCCCTGGGCCGCGCTCGAGGCGCGCCGCAACGGCACCGCCGAAGCGGGTGATACCGGCGCCTGGGGCCTGGTCACGCTGTGCCACTGGCAGGTCGGCATCGACGACGTGGTGCTCGGCGATCCCTCGGCGATCGAGATCGATGCCGAGGAGTCGGCCGCGCTGCTGGCGGCGGCCCGGCCCTTCTTCGAGGAGGACGGCATCGCGCTGCATCCTTCGGCGCGCCCCGGCCGCTGGCTCGCGCGCGCGCCGATCTTCCAGGACCTCGCCACCGCCGCCATCGACCGCGCCGTGGGCCATCCGATCTCGCAGTGGTCGCCGCTGGCCGATGCCGCGCGGCCGCTGCGCCGGCTCCAGAACGAGATGCAGATGCTGCTCTACACCCAGCGCGTGAACGACGATCGCGCCGCGCGCGGCGCGCCGCCGATCAACTCCTTCTGGCTCAGCGGCACCGGCGCGCTTCCCGCGGGTGCCGTCAGCCCCGAAGGCCCGCCGCCGCAGGTCGACGATTCGCTGCGCAATGCCGCGCTGCACGACGACGGCATCGGTTGGGCCGAGGCCTGGCAGGCGCTCGACGCCGGCCCCATCGCCGCGCTGCTCGACCACTACAACGCGGGCGCCCCGGTCACGATCACGCTGTGCGGCGACCGCACGGCGCAACGCCACGAGATCCAGCCGCGCGGCTTCGTGGGCTGGGCCCGCAGCCTGTTCGACCGGCCGCGCGCCGCCGCCGTGCTGGAGGCGCTCTGATGAAGATCCATCCCCGGGACATTCCCCCGCGCAGCGCCTGGGTGCTCGAGCAGGCCGGCGTGCATCCGCTGCTGGCCCGACTGTTCGCCGCGCGCGGCGTCAGCGCCAAGGACGAGCTCGACGACGGCCTGGCGCGCCTGCTGCCGCCCGACACCCTGCGCGGCACGCAGGACGCCGCGGTGCTGCTGGCCGACGCGATGGCCGCCGACAAGCGGCTGTGCATCGTGGCCGACTACGACTGCGACGGCGCCACCGCCTGCGCGGTCGGCGTGCGCGGCCTGCGCCTGCTGGGCGCGAAGAACGTGAGCTACCTCGTGCCCGACCGCGTGGTCGACGGCTACGGCCTCACGCCGCCGATCGCCGAGCGCGTGGCCGCGAGCGGCGCCGACATGCTGATCACCGTCGACAACGGCATCGCCAGCGTCGACGGCGTGGCCGCCGCCAAGGCACGCGGCCTGCAGGTGCTGGTGACCGACCACCACCTGCCCGGCCCCGAACTCCCCATGGCCGACGTGCTGGTGAATCCCAACCATCCCGACTGCGGCTTCGAGAGCAAGTGCATCGCCGGCGTCGGCGTGATGTTCTACGTGCTGCTCGCGCTGCGCTCCGAGCTGCGCCGGCGCGGCGTGTTCGACGTGGCGACGCAGCCCAAGCTCGACGCGCTGCTGCCGCTGGTGGCGCTGGGCACCGTGGCCGACGTGGTGAAGCTCGACGCCAACAACCGCCGGCTGGTGGCGCAGGGCCTGCGCCGCATCCGCGCGGGCGCCATGCCCGCGGGCGTGTCGGCGTTGTTCAAGGCCGCGGGCCGCGTGGCCGCCGCGGCCACCACCTTCGACTTCGGCTTCGCGCTCGGCCCGCGCATCAATGCGGCGGGCCGGCTGGCCGACATGACGCTGGGCATCGAATGCCTGCTGACCGAGGATGCCGCCCGCGCCGACGAGCTCGCGCGCCTGCTCGACGGCATCAACCGCGAGCGGCGCGACATCGAGGGCGGCATGCGCGACCAGGCGCTGCTCCTGGCCGAGTCGCTGTTCACCGTCGACGGCGAAGGCACCGAGACCGTGCCCGCTGCCATCAGCGTGTTCGACGCCGACTTCCACGAGGGCGTGGTCGGCATCGTGGCCTCGCGCATCAAGGAGCGCTTCCACCGGCCCACCTTCGTGTTCGCGGCCAGCGGCGCGCCCGGCAAGGAGCACGAGCTCAAGGGCTCGGGCCGCTCGATTCCGGGCTTTCACCTGCGCGATGCGCTGGACCTCGTCGCCAAGCGGCATCCGGGCGTGCTGCTGCGCTTCGGCGGCCATGCGATGGCGGCCGGCTGCACGGTCGCGCGCGAGCAGTTCCAGACCTTCGAGCGCGCGCTCGCGCAGGTGGCCGACGAATGGCTCGATGCCGCCACGCTCACGCGCCGCATCGACACCGACGGCCCGATCTCGCGCGAGTATTTGCGCGTGGACCTGATCGACACCCTGCACCGCGAGGTCTGGGGCCAGGGCTTCGCGCCGCCCACCTTCAGCGAGGAGGTCGAGGTGGTGTCGCAGCGGCTGGTCGGCGAGCGGCATCTCGCGCTCAAGCTGCGCCACCAGGGCCAGCCCATCGACGGCATCTGGTTCGGCCACACCGACCCGCTGCCGCCGCGCGTGAAGCTGGCGTTCCGGCTCGATGCCGACGAATGGCAGGGCGTGCGGCGCGTGCGCTTCCTGGTCGAGGGCGCGGAGATCTGAAGCGTTCGAGCCCCGGCCACAGGTTACGCCGGGGTTTCCGCTGCAAGCAATTGCATGCGGCGCCCCGCCTCGGCGGGCGCGCGCTCGGTACACATTCCTACATGGAAGGCGCGCGGTACCTCTACGCTGGCTTCCATGCACGGCGCGCCTTGGCCGATTTCCGGCAGCGTCCACGCGGTGCAATGCAGGAGACCGGCATGCAGACACCCTCCCCCGACGTGTTCCCCGGCGCCGAACGCCGCCCGCTCGCGCTGGTGACCGGCGCCTCCTCGGGCATCGGCTACCACCTCGCGCGGCGCGCGGCCGAACATGGCTACGACCTGCTGATCGGCGCCGACGAGTCGCTGGCCCAGGCCGAAGCCGAGCTGCGCGCGATGGGCGCGCGCGTGTTCGCGGTGCGCGAGGACTTCGCCACGCGCGACGGCGTCGATGCGCTGCTCGCGGCCTGCGAGGACCGGCCGATCGACGTGCTGTTCGCCAATGCGGGCCACGGCCTGGGCCATGGCTTCCTCGACCAGGAGTTCCACGACGTGCAGCACGTGATCAACACCAACGTGACCGGCACGCTCTACCTGGTGCAGCGCGTGGGGCGCGCGATGCGCGATCGCGGCCAGGGCCGCATCCTCATCACGGGCTCGATCGCGGGCTTCCAGCCCGGTGCCTTCCAGGCGGTCTACAACGGCACCAAGGCCTTCATCGATTCCTTCGCGATGGCGCTGCGCAACGAGCTCAAGGACACGGGCGTGACCGTGACCTGCCTGATGCCCGGCGTGACCGACACCCACTTCTTCGCGCGCGCCGACATGCTCGACACGCGCGTGGGCCAGCAGTCCGACAAGGCCGATCCGGCCGAAGTGGCGAGGGAAGGCTTCGACGCGCTGATGAAGGGCGAGAGCGGCGTGATCGCGGGCTGGCGCAACAAGATGCAGGTGGCGCTGTCGCGCGTGATGCCCTCGCCGGCGCTGGCCGAGCAGCACCGCAGGATCGCGGAACCGGGCAGCGCGCACGCTTCGTCCTGAGCTTTTCCGAGGCGTGCCGGGCCGTCGGCGCGCGAACGTCGGAACCTTCTTCGTACATTCCCGACGCCCTACGCGGCCTTGCGACTTTTGGAGGTGCACGCGAGCGTGCACCGCGGGCATGATCGCGCCCATGCGTTGTCCTTTCCCGATCGCTCCGGCGCGCAGCATGCGACTGCCGGACGCACATCGGGCGCCTGCGTCTTGAACCCCCGCGCCCTTCGATGCGCCGCTTGCACGCGGCGTTCACATGGCGCGCCTATCCTGCCCTCAGGCTTGCGTACGGCAACGCTTCTTGATGTCCGCTCATCGACGAACCCCAGGAGGATTTTCTTTCCATGCGACGTTTTGAACTGATCGAGGGAACCGCCAGCAAGTTCTGGGAAGTGGAACAGGCGGAGAACGATCTCTACATCCGCTGGGGCCGCATCGGCACCGCGGGCCAGAGCCAGACCAAGTCCTTCGCCGATGCCGCGAAGACCGCCACCGCGCTGACCAAGCTGGTGAGCGAGAAGACCGGCAAGGGCTACAAGGAAGTCGGCGTGAGCGCCGATGCGAGCATCGGCAAGACCGAGGCCAAGCCGAAGGCTGAAGCGCCTGCCGCCGCGCCCGCTCCGGCATCTGCTGCCGCTCCCGCCGACGCAGCGCCGAAGGCCACCGCATCCGCACCCGCCACGCCGGCACCGCCCCCCGTCGCGAGCGAAAGCCTCGACAGCCAGTGCGAGCGCGTCGTCGAGGCCGTGCGCGCCGCGATCGAGGACGGCAGCATCAAGAGCGGCGACAAGTACTCGCCCGCCGCGCTCAAGCGCCAGTACGGCGTGAGCGAGCAAGGCGCCGCGATGGCCTTCGAGGAGCTCAAGTCCCATGGCCTGCTCTCGGGCTGGGGCACCACCGCCGAGGTGCGCGAGAAGGCGCAGGCCGCTGCGCGCGAACTGGCGCAGCGCACGGCCGCCGCGCGCAGCGAGGTGCCGGCCCAGCCCGTGGCCGAAGGCGCGCCGCCCTGGCTCGCGCAGGGTGCGCCGCTGCGCATCACGGCGCAGACGCGCGAGTTCGCCTATGCCTCGCGGCGCTTTCCCTCGACCCGTCCGGTGCTCGACCTGGCGCAGGCCTGGATCCGCGCCTGCAACGACCTCGAGCTGCCGCTGGACATGGCCGCGACCGATGCCGCGCTGCGGCCCGCGGCCGAGCGCATGCTCGCGCGCGACAAGCCCGCCACGCCCGCGCCCGATGCCGAGGCCGATGCGCTGCTGCTGGCCTTCATGGACCACAACACGCGCCGCGACAAGGCCGGCTCGGTGGTGTTCCTGATCCAGTACCTGGTCGCGCAGTACGGGCTGGCCGGCGCGATCGAGGTCTACCTGTCGGCGTTGCGCCTGCAGGTGGAGGGCAGCTACGACCAGCAATCCAAGAAGTGGCGCAGCCGTTTCACCGGCAACCCCGGCCAGGCGGTCAACCACGGCTGGTACGGCGCCGTGGGCGATGCCGAGGAAGTGCTGCGCGAGCAGCTCTCGACCGCGACCGAGGCCGAGTGGCAGCAATGCGCCGACCTGATCGAGGCCGCGCTGCCCTCGCTGCATCCGAGCCGCCAGCCGCTGGCTGCGCTGCTGCTGCCCGAACGTCCCGAACTCTCGAACGCGCTCGCGCTGCGGCTGGCCGGCGAGAAGGACAGCGGCGAGACGCTGCACTGGCTGCTGCTGACCATCACCGATGCCGCCGCCGCCGCGCAGGCCGCGAAGGTGCGGCTCAGCTATTCGAGCGGCTTCTGGGGCCACTACAAGATGACGGCCACCGCGCTGCTCGAACGCGGCACCGAGGCCGTGGCGCTGCTCGAGCGCGGCGCGGCCGAGGAGCACGCGGGCGAGACGCTCGCGGCCATCGGCACGCCCGAGGCGGTGGCCGCACTCGCCAAGGTCGCGAGCGGTTCGAAGGCGGCGCTGGCGCGGCTGTCGCTCGCGGTGGACCGCTGGCCGCAGGCCGCCATCGTCGCGCTGTCGCGGCTGGTGGCCGCCGGCGGCAAGGACGCGGGCCTGCTCACGCCCAGCCTCACGCGGCTGCTGCGCGCGCATGGCGGCGTGGTCGACGGCCTGCGGCCCTGGCTCGATGCCGGCGCGCAGGGCGCGATCGACCGCCAGCTCGCGCTGCTGTCGGGCCCGAGCGAAGTCGCCGAGGCGAGCGAGCTGCCGGGCGTGCTGGCCGCGCCGCCCTGGCTCGCCAAGGTGCAGAAGAAGGCGGCCGCAGTGCTGGCGCTCGAGCCGCTCGCGCTGGCGCCGGTCGAGCAGTGGGCACCGGGCGCGCGCGAGGAAGCGCAGCGCCCCGGCACCTCGTGGCAGGTGAACCGCTTCGCGACCGCGCGCAACGACGTGCAGGTGATGCTCAAGGAGCTGGGCTTCGAGAGCAAGGCCAGCAAGCTCGCGCACGAGGAGCAGGTGAAGCTGATGCAGGCCGCCTACGAGGCCGACGACATGCCCGATGCCGCGGTGCTGCAGGACATCCACCAGCGCGGCGAGGCGCGCGAGAAGGAACTGCTCGAGAGCCTGCGCGACCCGATCCTCGACACCGCGCGCGAAGGCATCCGCACGGGCGATGCGGGCAAGCTGATCGCCGCCTGGCGCGGCATGCTGGCCGCGCGCAAGCAGGAGCGCTACTACTTCTTCTGGTTCGATGCGCGCTATGCGGCGCTGCTGCCGCCCGAGCTCGGCGTGCCGTTCTGGAACGCGGTGGCGGGCCAGGCCGAGACCCAGGGCGCCGACTTCGTGATGGCGAACTTCGGCCTGCCCGCGCTGCCGGGGCTGCTGTCGGTGGTGCGCGCCAAGCCCGGCGAGAACCTGCAGCTGGCGCTGAACTACGGCGCGGTGGAACTCGCGGCACCGGCCGCGCGCGCCTTCGCCAAGCTCAAGACCGTGCGCCAGGCCGGCCGCGACTGGCTGCTCAGGTATCCCGAGCACGCGGCCTGCGGCCTGATCGCGCCCGCGCTCGGCAAGGCCGGCGAGGCGCGCGACGTGGCGGGCTCGGCGCTGCGCCTGCTGCAGGCCGAGGGCCATGCCGAGCTGCTGCTCGAAGTGGCAGGCCGCTACGGCAAGGACGAGGTGGTGCAGGCGCTGCGCGCCGTGCTCGAGGAAAGCCCGCTCGACCGCTTCCCCACCAAGCGCGCGAAGCTGCCCGAGTTCTGGCAGCCGCGCGGCTGGCGCCGGCCGGTGCTGCTCAACGGCAAGGCGCTGCCCGACGAGACGCTCGACCACCTGGGCCAGATGTTCACCTTCCCGACCAACGAGGAGGTCTACGGCGGCATCGCGGTGGTCAAGGAAGCCTGCGCGCCCGAGTCGCTGGCCGACTTCGCATGGGACGCGTTCAGCGCCTGGCTCGAGGCCGGCGGCCCGAGCAAGGAAGGCTGGGCGCTCACCGTGCTGGGCCTGCTCGGCAACGACGACACGGCACGCCGGCTCACGCCCTTCATCCGCGCCTGGCCCGGCGAGGCCGCGCATGCGCGCGCAGTCACCGGCCTCGACGTGCTGGCCGGCATCGGCTCCGACGTGGCGCTGATGCTGCTCAACGGCATCGCGCAGAAGGTCAAGTTCAAGGGCCTGCAGGACCGCGCGCGCGAGAAGATCGACACGATCGCCGAGGCGCGCGGCCTCTCGACCGAGGAACTCGAGGACCGGCTCGCGCCCGACCTCGGCCTCGACGAACAGGGCACCCTGCTGCTGGACTTCGGGCCGCGCAGCTTCAAGGTCGGCTTCGACGAAGCGCTCAAGCCCTATGTGCGCGAGCGCGCCGAAGGCGTCGACGGCGCGCGCCTGTCCGACCTGCCCAAGCCCAAGAAGACCGACGACGCCGAGAAGAGCAAGGAGGCGGTCGAACGCTTCAAGCTGCTCAAGAAGGACGTGCGCACCATCGCGAGCCAGCAACTGCTGCGGCTCGAGGTCGCGATGTGCGCGCGCCGGCGCTGGACGCCCGAGGTGTTCCGCATCTTCCTGGTCGAGCATCCGCTGGTGCGCCACCTGGTGCAGCGGCTGATCTGGGGCGCCTATCGCGTGCAGGGCGAGGCCAGCTACGGCGGCGAGCTGCTGGCGTGCTTCCGCGTGGCCGAGGACGGCAGCTTCACCACCGCCGAGGACGATCCCTTCGAGCTGCCCGCGGGCGAGGACATCCGCATCGGCGTGCCGCATGCGCTCGAAATCTCGCCGGCCGACGCCGGCGCCTTCGGCCAGGTGTTCGCCGACTACGAGCTGCTGCAGCCCTTCGCGCAGATCGGCCGCGACACCTACGTGCTGACCGAGGACGAGAAGAAGAGCCAGAAGCTCGAACGCTGGAAGGACGCCACCGTGCCCACCGGCCGCGTGCTGGGCCTGGTCAACAAGGGCTGGCGCCGCGGCGAGGCGCAGGACGGCGGCGGCATCTGGTACTTCACCAAGCCGCTGGGCCCGAGCCGCGTGATCGAGCTCTACCTCGACCCCGGCATCATCGTCGGCATGGTCGACGAGTACCCCGAGCAGAAGCTCGGCGAGGTGCAGGTCGGCAAGCCCTCGGGCTGGGGCAACATGCAGAACGCCGAGACGCTGGACCAGCTCGATCCGATCTCGGCCAGCGAGCTGATCCGCGACATGGAAGGACTGCGCGCTTGAGCGCGGCCGCCGCGCGGCCGAGGTCCTGGCTGCTGGCCGCGGGCCTGCTGCTCGCGGCGCTGGCTCCCGCGGCCGCGCGTGACGCGGCGCCCGAGGTGCCGCCGCAGGTCGACACCGTGACCACCGGCGGCGAATGGCGCACGGCGCGCGACGGCGGCGTGCTGCGCATCGTGATCGTCCACCAGGGCTTCGAGCACGTGCACTCGCGGCTGTGGCTCGAATGGCTGGCGAGCGGCGAGCGCGGACCGGCGCGCCGGGTGGCGCGCGTGCTGGTCAAGGAGCTGTCGGGCGGCATGAACGTGCTCGCCGTCGACGAGCGCGCCCGCACCTTCGAGGGCCCGCGCATCCGGCTGCGCAGCACCCACAGCTATTCCCACGAGACCAGCAACATCGTGATCGAGGCCGGCGCGCCCGGCCGCTACCAGCTGCTCGAGCAGCCCTCCAGATGACCGCTTCCAGCTTCTCCCTGCCACCCGAGCTCCAGAACGCGCTGCCGCCCGGCGAGCCCGGCGCGAAGCCGCCGCCCAAGGCCGCCTCGCTGCCCACGCTGCGCAAGCGCGTGCTCGACAAGTGCGGCGACTACGCGGTCGACGCGCTGCTGCCCGAGCCCTTCGAAGTGCGCTCGCCCGCCACGCGCGGCTGGCTCGAGGCCGCGATGGACGCGGTCGACACGCGGCTGCTGGGCCTGATGATCGCGCGCTTCCGCGAGCAGGCCTACACCGGCCGCGACGAGCCGGCCGAGGCGCTGGTGCACTGGCTGGTGCTGCAGCACGGCCTCGATACGGCCTTCGACGCGCTGCTGCATGCGGCACGCTGGCGCCGCGAGCGCATCGGCCACAAGCCGCTGCGCCAGGATGCGCCGCCCGACGACGGCGCCCATTCCTTCTGGGGGCAGCCCGCGAGTTCGCTGTGGCAGTTCCGTGGCCACTGGATGGAAGCCGACGCCGCGACGCGCGCCGCCTGCATCGAACGGCTGCGTGCGCTGGACCCGCAGCTGCCGCTGGCCGCGCGCGCCCGCTTCGCGATCGCGCTGCCCGAATGGCGCCCGCTCGCGCGGCAGTTGTTCGACCAGGCCACGCCCGAGCAGCTCGAGCGCTGCGGTCCCTGGCTGCGCTGGGCTGCCGGCCTGCCGCTGGCCGAGGTGGCGGGCGACGGCACGCGGCTGCTCGACCAGCCGTCGCTGCTCGCGCTGCTGCTGCGCGAACACGGCGAGGCGCTGCTGCCGCTGCTGCTGGACCTCGGCGCGCGCCAGCGCAGCGTGGCCGTGGCCTGGACGCTGGCCGCCTTCGATACGCCCGAGGCCACCGAGGCGCTGGCGCGCATGACCGCCGCCGACGCCGCCTGCGCCAAGGCGCTGGGCTGGGTCGCGGGCGAACGCCCCGAGCGCTGCTTCCTCGCGCTCGCGAAGGTGCTCGAGGACGGCGGCCTGCCCAAGGCCGGCGCCGCGCGCCTGGTGCCACAGCTCAAGACCCTGGCCGGCACGCTCGGCGATCGCTTGCCCGCGCTGTTGCCGGCGCTGCCGGCCGCCGTGCGGCGCCAGCTCGGCGCGGTCGCCGACCAGGCCGGCGCGGCGCCCGAGGCCTTCGCCGAGCGAGCGCGCTGGCCCGCGGTGCTCGCCGACCCACCCTGGGCGCGGCGCGCCGCCGATGCGGCGCCGACGCTGGTACTGGCCGGCCTGCCCGTGCTCGAGGTGCCGCCCGAGGAGGACTGGGGCGACGAGGTCCGCCAGGACTGGATCGACCGCGATACGCCCTATGTCTACCGCCAGCCGATGGAGGCCGAGCGCGCCATCGGCGAGCGGCTGCGCGAATGGACGCCGGAGCGCGTCGCCGCGCTGCACACGCAGCCGCCGCGGGAGCTGGAGCGCTTCGTCGCCGACTGGCAACGCGTGCACGACGATGCCGCGCCCGACCGCCGCCAGTACGGCAACTTCATTGCGGTGCAGGCCGCCTGGTTCCTGCCGCCGGCCACCGGCCTGGCGTTCTGGAATGCCGTGGGCAGCGGCAAGGAAGCGCCGCGCGCCGGCGGCTTCGTGGCGCGCTTCGGGAGTGCCGCGCTGCCGGGCCTGCTGCAGGCGCTGGCCAACGACGGCGACGAGTATTTCGTCGCGCGCTTCATCGGCGCCACGCAGCTCGCGCCCTTCATGGCGCAGGCGCTCGCGCGCCGGCCGACGCGCCGCGCGCACGCACGCCAGTGGCTGGTGCGCTTCGCGTCGCATGCCGCCGCCGGCCTGCTGCCCGCCGCGCTCGGCCCCGAGGGCGAGGCACGCCAGCAGGCCCGCGCCGCGCTGCGCGCCATGGCCGCGCTGGGACAGGCCGAGGCGCTGCGCGCCACCGCGCGCCGCCACGACGACCCGCCCGTGGCGGCCGCCGTCGATGCGCTGCTGGCCGAGGACCCCTTGCGCGACTTCCCGTCGCGCATCAACGCACGCAGCAAGCTCCCGGCCTTCTGGCAACCGGCCGGCTGGCGCAAGCCGCGGCTGCGCGACGACGGCCTCGCGCTGCCCGACGAGGCGCTGCAGCCGCTGGGCCTGATGCTGAGCTTCGCGGCCGACCTGCCGCAGGGCTATGCGGGCCTGGACGCCGTGCGCGCCGCCTGCGAGCCCCAGAGCCTGGCCGACTTCGGCTGGGACGTCTGCGAATCGTGGGAGGCCGCGGGCGCGGGCGCGCCGGGCAACTGGGCGCTACGCGCGCTCGGCCTCATCGGCACCGACGACACGGCGCGCCGGCTCGGCGCCCTCGTGCGGCGCTGGAGCGCGCCCGGCGCCGGCGGCACCGCCACGCGCATCGGCTGGGTGCTCGAGGCGCTGGCACGGCTGGGCAGCGACGTCGCGCTGATGCAGCTCGACGCGATCGCGCGCAAGAACCGCATCGCCACGGCGCGCCATTCGGCCGCCGAGAAGCTGGCGCAGGCCGCGGCCGAACGCGGCCTGAGCGGCGACGAACTCGAGGACCGGATCGCGCCCGACCTCGGCCTGGACGAGCGCGGCGGCCTGCTGCTGGACTTCGGGCCGCGCCAGTTCCATGTCGGCTTCGACGAGGCGCTGGTGCCCTTCGTGCGCGAATCGGTCGAGGGCCGGCCTGGCGCGCGCCTGGCCACGGCGCCGCGCCCGCGCGCGAGCGACGATGCCGAACTCGCGGCCGCGGCCGCGGAACGCTTCAAGGCACTCAAGCAGGATGCCGCCACCGTCGCGGCCCAGCAGCCGCTGCGGCTGGAACGCGCGATGCGCACGGGCCGCGGCTGGCCGGTGGAAGACTTCCGCCGCTTCATCGCCGGGCATCCGCTGATGCGCCACCTGGCCGAGCGGCTGGTCTGGGGCGTGACCGAGGGCGGGCGCGACGCGCGCGGCCTGATGCTGCTGCGCGCCGCCTTCCGCGTGAGCGCCGAAGGCGAATGGGTCGATGCCAACGAGACGCCGCTGGACTTCGACGGCAGCGATGCCACACGCATCGTCGTCGCCCATCCGCTGCAGCTGAGCGCCGCGCAGATCGCCGCCTTCGCGCAGCAGTTCGCCGACTACGAGCTGATCCAGCCCTTCGAGCAGTTGCACCGCGCCGTGCATGCGCCGCGCGAAGACGAACGCACGCTGACCGCGCTCACGCGCTGGTCGGGCCGCATCGCGCGGCCCGGGCCGCTGTGGGCGCTGGAGTCGCGCGGCTGGCTGCGCGGGCGCGGCGGCGGCGGTGCCTACGACCACGCCTGGCAGGGGCTGGGCGGCGGTCGCGCGCTCGCGCTGCGCTTCGGGCCCGGGCTCGACAACACGGGCGCCGGCGAGGACCAGACGCTCGACGTGCTGCATCACGGCCACCCGTTCGGCGAACTCGATCCCATCGTCTTCAGCGAGGCGGTGCGCGACATCGACGCGCTGGGCGCGCGCTGAGGCGCGCTACACCGTTCCGCTATCGCTCTGCTATGTTTGCGCGGGCATCACCCTGCGCCCCTTTCAGATCCGACACCGATCCAGACCATGGCCACCTCCCGCAAGCCGACAGACACCCCACCCGCCGGTTCCGCCGCACTGCAGCGCCCGCCCGCCGAGATCCAGTACGCCGCGCAGATCGCGCAGCTGCAGGCGCAGGACAAGGACCCGCGCCCGCCGGGCTGGGCCATGAGCCTGAAGGCCGCACGCGCCTTCATCCTCGGCGATGCGCAGCTGGGCATCGCGCCGAAGATCGTCGCGCCGGTCGCGAGCATCGAGCGCATGCTGGTCACCCTGGCCACGGGCCGCGGCCTGATGCTGGTGGGCGAGCCCGGCACCGCGAAGTCGATGCTCTCGGAGCTGCTGGCGACCGCGATCTCGGGCGTGTCCACGCTGACCATCCAGGGCGGCGCCTCGATCACCGAGGACCAGATCAAGTACGGCTGGAACTACGCGCTGCTGATCAACGAGGGCCCGAGCCCGCGCGCGATGGTGCCGGCGCCGTTGTACATCGGCATGCAGCAGGGCCAGGTGGTGCGCTTCGAGGAGATCACGCGCGCGCCGCTCGAGGTGCAGGACTGCCTGCTGGGCATGCTGTCCGACCGCGTGATGGCCGTGCCCGAGCTCTCGGGCGAGCACGGCATGCTCTATGCGCGCGAGGGCTTCAACATCATCGCCACCGCCAACACGCGCGACCGCGGCGTCAACGAGATGAGCGCCGCGCTCAAGCGCCGCTTCGACTTCGAGACCGTGTTCCCGATCCTCGACTTCGAGCGCGAGCTCGCGCTGGTGCGCGAATCGTCGGCGCGCCTGCTCGCGCAGAGCGGCATTCCGAAGACCGTGCCGCAGCCGGTGCTCGAGCTGCTGGTGTCGACCTTCCGCGACCTGCGCGGCGCGCCCGCTTCCTCCGAGAAGAACGGCGGCGGCAGCGACGCGGCGATGGACCGGCTCACGGCCGTGATGTCGACCGCCGAGGCGGTCAACGTGGCGCACGCGGTGGGCGTGCGCGCCTGGTTCCTCGAGCAGCGCGAGGGCTCGCCGGCCGACCTGGTCGACTGCATCGCGGGCACGGTGGTCAAGGACAACGCCGACGACCGCGCCAAGCTGCGCCGCTACTTCGAGCAGAAGGCGGCCAAGCGCAGCGGCGAGCACTGGCGCGCCTACTACGAGGCCCGCCACCGCCTGCCTTGAGATGAACGCGCCCCACATCGTCGGCGTGCGCCACCACAGCCCCGCCTGCGCGCGGCTGGTGGCCGAGCGCATCCGCGCGCTGCGCCCGGCCCATGTGCTGATCGAGGGCCCGGCCGACTTCAACGCGCGGCTCGAGGAGCTCTACCTGCCGCACCGGCTGCCGGTGGCGATCTACAGCTACCTCTCGGCCGGCGAGACGCACCACGGCTCGTGGTCGCCGTTCGCCGAGCACTCGCCCGAATGGCAGGCGCTGCAGGCCGGCCGCGAGGTCGGCGCCGAAGTGCGCTTCGTCGACCTGCCGGCCTGGCACGACGCCTTCTCGCGCATGGAGAACCGCTATGCCGACGTGGCCGACACCCAGCACGAGGAACGCGCCGCCGCCTACGAGCGCGCGCTGACCGAGAAGCTCTCGGTGCAGGGCCGTGATGCGCTGTGGGACCACCTGTTCGAGGACGGCTGCGACAGCGCAGAACTCGCGCAACGGCTGTCCACCTACTTCGAGCACCTGCGCGGCAAGGACCCGGGCTCGCTCGGCAACCAGGCGCGCGAAGCCATGATGGCGCGCTGGATCGCCTGGGCCATGGCACAGCCCGCGGTGCAGGCCGGCGCGCCGGTGCTGGTGGTCTGCGGCGGCTACCACGCGCCCGCGCTCGCGCGCTTGTGGCCCGGGCTGCCGGCGCAGCTTCCCGAGACGCCCGAACCCGAGGTCGAGGACACGCCCGATGCCGACGACCAAGACACCGTGGTGCGCTACGGCTCCTACCTCGTGCCCTACACCTTCAAGCGGCTCGATGCCTTCGCGGGCTATGCCTCGGGCATGCCCTCGCCGGCCTACTATCAGTGGATGTGGGAGCTCGGCCCCGAGGGCGCCGCGCACCGCGCGCTGCAGCAGGTGATGCAGCGGCTGCGCGACAAGAGGCTACCTGCCTCCACCGCCGACCTGATGGCGGTGCACCTGCGCGCGCAGGGCCTGGCGCGGCTGCGCGGCCACGAGAAGCCGCTGCGCTCCGACTGGCTCGACGCGCTGGCCGGCGCGCTGGTCAAGGAGGCGCTGGACGCGCCGCTGCCCTGGACCTACCGCGGCCCGATGCGCCCCGGCACCGCGCCGGTGCTGGTGCAGGCGATGGACGTGCTGGCCGGCGACATCGCGGGCCAGCTCGCCGACGGCACGCCGCAGCCGCCGCTGGTGAAGTCGGTGCGCGACGAGCTCGCGGCGCACGGCCTCGAGCTGCGCGGCCAGCGCAAGCTCGACCTGCTCGATGCCGCCGACCGCGCGCGCAGCCGCGTGCTGCACCGGCTCGCGCTGCTGCGCCTGCCCGGCGTGGTGCGCAGCCAGGGACCGAAGCTCGCGATGTCGGGCGAACGCACCGAGGTCTGGACCCTGGGCCAGCCCTTCGAGCAGCAGGCCGCGCTGATCGAGGCCGGCGCCTGGGGCGCCAACCTGCACGACGCGGCGCGCGCGCGGCTCGAGGACGAGCTGCGCCACGCGCAGGGCCGCATCGGTCCGCTGGCCGAGGGCCTCAACCAGGCCGCCTGGGCCGGCCTGCCGGCACTCAGCGGCGCGCTGCTGCGCGAACTGCAGCAGGCGATGGCGCGGGAGCCGCGCTTCGAGGCCATGGGCCCGGCCCTGGCGGTGATGCACACGCTGCTGCGCCACGGCCAGCTGCTCGGCATGGCCGACGCGCCGGTGCTGCGGGTGGCGATCGAGGCCGGCTTCGACCGCGCGCTGTGGCTGCTCGAGCCGCCCGCGGCGATCGCGCCTGCCGACATCGACGCGCACCTGCAGGGCCACCTCGCGCTGCGCCGCATCGTCGCCGACGTGCTGGCCGACCGCGAGGACGCCGCGCAGGCCGGGCCGCTCGACGTGGAACCCGCGCGCGCGCTCGCCGTATGGCAGCGCAAGGCGGCCGATGCCGGCGCGGCACCGCTGAGCCGGGGCGCGGCGCTGGGCGCGACGCTGAGCCTCGCGCACCGCGTGCCGCAGGCCACGCAGGCCGGCGTGGCCGATGCGATGCAGCTGCTGCACGCGATGCCCGCGCCAGTGCTTGGCGATGCGCTCACGGGCCTGCTCGCGCTCGCGCGCGAGACGCTGTCGTCCGAACCCGCCTTCGCCGCCGGCATGGACCGCACCGTGCAGGCGCTGGACAACGCCGACTTCGTGCGCGCCATGCCGAGCCTGCGCGCCGCCTTCGCCTGGCTGCCGCCGCAGGAACGCGGCCGGCTCGCCGACCAGGTGCTGGCGCTGCACGATGCCACCCACCTGTCGCGCCGCGCGCTCACGGCCCGGCACGAAGGCGAGGCCGCGCCCGAGGCGCTGGCCGCGGCGCGCGCCGCCGAGGACGCGGCGATCGCACGCCTGGCCGGCTGGGGCCTGAGTCTCGATACGGAAGAACAGCCATGAGCCTCGACATCCCCGATCCGCTGCAGCGCTGGCGCCTGCTGCTCGGCGATCCGGCCGAGCGGGCCTGCGGCGGCCTGAGCGCCGAGGCGCAGGCCGCCGATGCCGCGCTCGACTGGCTCTACGGCCGCGACGGCGACCGCGCCGAGCGCGGCGAACGCAGCGCCGGCCTCGGGCCCTCGGCGCTCAGCACGCCCGACTGGATCAACGCCATCCACACGCTGTTCCCGAAGGAAGTGATCGAGCGGCTCGAGCAGGACGCGGTGGAGCGCTACGGCATCGACGAGGTGGTGACCAACCTCGAGGTGCTCGAGCGCATCGAGCCTTCGGAGTCGCTGCTGCGCGCGGTGCTGCACACCAAGCACCTGATGAATCCCGAGGTGCTCGCGGCCGCGCGCAAGCTGGTGGCCGAAGTGGTGCGGCGCATCATGGAGAAGCTCGCGACCGAGGTGCGGCAGGCCTTCAGCGGCAGCCGCGACCGGCGCCGGCGCTCGCGCATGAAGGTGGCGCGCAACTTCGACTTCAAGCAGACCCTGGCGGCCAACCTGCACCGCTACGACCCGCAGCGGCGCAAGCTCTACGTCGAGCGGCCGGTGTTCATCAGCCGCACGAAGCGCCATGCCGAGCCCTGGGACATCATCCTGCTGATCGACCAGAGCGGCTCGATGGTCGACTCGGTGATCCACAGCGCGGTGATGGCCGCCTGCCTGTGGCAACTGCCGGGCATGCGCACGCGGCTGGTGGCCTTCGACACCGCGGTGGTTGACCTCACGGCCGACGTGTCGGACCCGGTCGAGCTGCTGATGAAGGTGCAACTCGGTGGCGGCACCGACATCGCGAAGGCGGTGGCCTATGCGCAGTCGCTGGTGGCCAATCCCGCGAAGACCATCGTGGTGCTGGTCAGCGACTTCTACGAAGGCGGCAGCCCCTACGAGCTGGTGCGCCGCGTGAAGGCGCTGGTGGAGGCCGGCGCCAAGGTGCTGGGCCTGGCCGCGCTCGATGCGAAGGCCGAGCCGAGCTACGACCGCGAGATGGCCGCGCGGCTGGTGCGCGAGGGCGCGCAGATCGGCGCCATGACGCCGGGCCAGCTCGCGGGCTGGCTGGCCGAGAAGGTGCAGGCATGACGGCGGTGCGCGGCGACCTGCTCGAACTCACGCCCGAAGCGCTGACCGCGCTCGCCAACGCGGGCTTCGTGAAGCGCGCGCAGAAGGACGTGGCGGCCGGCCTGCTGCCGCTGCTCGAGACCGCCGACGACGGCACGGTGAGCGCGCGCTTCGACGACGGCGTGCGCACCAGCCTGCCGCCGGGCCGCACCCTGCGCGATGCGCAGTGCAGCTGTCCGGCCAGCGGCATGTGCCGGCACCGCGTGATGCTGGTGCTGGCCTACCAGGCGCAGGCGGCCAGCGCCGCGCCCGCGCCCTCGGCCACGCCGGCGGAGGACGAGGTCGACGCCTCGGCCGCGGGCGGCGAATGGAGCCCGGCCCATTTCGACGATGCCGCGCTCGCCGCGAGCTTCGTGCCCTCCGTCATCGAGCAGGCCCAGCACCTGGCCGCCGCGCGCCCCGTGGTCGCGGTGCAGGCCTGGCGCAGCGCGAGCGCGCCGCCGATCGCGCGGCTGCCGATGTGCAGCGTGCGCTTCTTCTCGCGCAGCTCGCTGGTGCACGCGCGCTGCGACTGCAAGCAGGGCAGCGGTTGTGCCCACGTGGTGGTGGCGCTGTGGGCCTTCCGCCAGGCCGGGCCGCTGGCCGCGGGCTCGCCCGAGCGCATGGTGGAGGTGCGCGCGCCGGCCGACGGCGACGCGACCGGCGACGGCCACCGCCCCACCGCGCTGATGCAGGGCGAGGCCGCGCGCGCGCTGCAGGCGCAGCTCGAGGCGCTCAGTCTCTCGCTCTGGCTCGATGGCTCGAGCCAGCCGCTGATGGCGCTCGCGGCGCGCTTCGAGGCCGCGCGCGAGCAGGCGCGCGCGCTGGGCTGGCGCTGGGTGGAAGATGGCATCGACGAACTCTGGATGCTGCTGCAGGCGCAGCAGGCGCGCAGCAGCCGCTTCGATCCGCGGCGCCTGCTGCACGTGATGGCCGAGCTCTGGGCGCGGCTGCGCGCGGCGGCCCATGCCGACAGCGCGGCCGGACCGCCGCCGCTGCCCGCGAGCCAGATCCTCGGCGTGGGCGTGAAGGGCGAGGTCGCGCTCGACCACCTGCGGCTGGTGTCGCTGGGCGCCGAACTCTGGTCCGACGAGAGCGGCGAAGGCGCGAGCGTGATGTTCGCCGACCCCGACACGCAGGCCGTGACCGTGCTCGAGCGCCAGTGGTCGCGCGCCGACGATGCCACGGCCGGCGGCACGCCCGCGAACCTGCTGGGCCGCCGCGTCGCGGGCTTTCCGCTGCGCCAGCTCGCGAGCGGGCAGGTCATCACCAAGACCGCGACCCGGCGCGCCAACGGCCAGATCGACATCGCGCCCGGCGCGCGCCAGACCGGCGTGATGCCGCTGTCGCCGAAGTCGTGGGACGACCTCGTCGCGCCGCTCAAGCAGCCGAGCGTGCAGGCACTGGTCGCGCACCTGCGCGAGACGCCGCCCGACTTCGTGCGGCCGCGCCAGGCGGCGAGCGGTGCCGCGGCGGGCGCCTCGGGCCAGCTGCATGTGGCGGCCTTCGAGCACATGGCGGTGCTGGCCAGCCACTGGGATGCGGCGGCGCAGGTGCTGCATGCGCGCATCGGGCGCGCGGCGGACGACACGGACGCGGCCGCGCCTGCCGATGATGTCCCGCCGCTGCATCTCGCCCTGCCCCATCGCGCGGCCGCGCCCGGCGCCGTCGATGCGCTCGCGCGCGCGCTCGCCGGCGAATGGGGCGCGCTGCGCGCCGTGGCCGGCAGCGTGCGGCTGCAGGACGGCGAGCCCGTGATGCAGCCGACGGCCCTGCTGACCGTGCAGCGCGCCGTGGTGCTGCAGGCCGAGGCACCCGCGCCGCAACCGCTGCCGCTGCAGGGCGAGCACGAGGCGCCGCCCGCGCTCAACGCGCTCGCCACCGACACGCTCGACCTGCTCGCGCTGTGGCTGCGCCAGGGCCTGCGCCACCAGGGCGGCGGCGGCGCTTCGCGCGCCGAGACGCAGGCCGCGCAGCTCGAGCGGGCCGGGCTCGCGCGCAGCGCCAGGCTGCTGCGCGGCGTGCCCGCCCAGTTGCGCGCGGCGCAGCGCGGCGCGCTGGTGAGCCGGCTCGCGCTGCTGAGCCTGTGGATGCAGGGCGTGGGGCAATAAGCCCCTTCGCGCGCTAGACGGCGCAGCAGTTGCGGTACTCGAGCGCCGTGCGCCGCTCCACCTTCTTGAAGGTGTCGGCGAAGTGACTGGGATTCGCGAAGCCGCAGCGAAGCGCGGTATTGGTCACGGGCAGTATGTAACCTTCCAGACCTACGCCTCTCGTTTGCCGGCTGCAGGGAAGATTCTCGTCCCCTGCGATTCAACGTCACCGGCACGCATACGGACCTGATTATGCGGCCGATGATGTCGCTCCCAATATTGCACGCCTTAAGCACCGCATGCGACATTGCCCGTTCGTTACTTGCACATCGGCTTTAGAAGAGATCCATGGAGTAACTTCGAGAGCGTTCGCTCGCCATTCCCTTCCTATTTTTTTACCAAAGATTGGCTGCCAGAGAACACAGGTCGCTGAATCTGCCGCGCTATGGCGTGGAGCAGTCGTCATCCAATAGCAAGATTCGGCATACTCACCGCCCATGACGTTCGAAACTGCGGGTGGCGCGCGCCCCTATGTCATCGAGGTGCATGGGAAGGAAGTCACCGTCCAGGACACGATGGTGGCAGGCTTCATGTATCGCATCGAACTTGAATCGCAACTCGGCACCGCAGCGCGTGTGGTTCAGTGCTTCGAGGCTTGGACCCGGCTTCAGCACGAAGGGCCCGCAAGCCTGCATGGATTGGAACTGGATCACGCCGCCTCCTGGCTCCAGGCGCATCAGCAGGCGCGACAGCAAGCAAAGCAGTTCTTTCTCTCGCCGAGCGGGAAGACCTTTGTGCTGCGCCTGTATCAGTAGCCTCTGGAGTTAGCGATTAAACCTTTAATCCCCGAAGAGGATTACCCTCTCCTCTCTCTAGTCAAACTCCTATTTTCTAAAAGCGGAAAATTTTTCCTCAGAAAAACCAAAAATGCCAACAGAAATTCATGAATTCCCCAAGCATCTCCATCAAATTTTGAAGCGATACACCTCGGTGATGTCGCATCTAGAATTCGAATACAAAAGAAGCTTACCTAGCCCTGATGGGGAAAATTTCAAAGCGGACGTTGTTGAGCCTGCCAAGAAATTTGCACTGAGCAGCTCCGATATCCCTTCGCTGCTGGAACCTGGAGGCATAAACGAAATTATCAAATTTATCTCTTCAAATAGAATTCAAATCGAGTCGGACGTCGCGTTTATTCACATATCCTGCATTTACTCGACAGTTGCAATGGTGGCGCTGGAACGCAATGAAATCGATCTAGCATGGGATCTTTTATGTCAGGCAAACGGATATCTAAGCGTTGCCACCTTCACGAATCGGGGTGAAGAAATATTTTCGAATACCATCGCAAATGTTTACGTAAAAACAAGAGCCACTGAAGCAGCCCTCAAGCGTCACGAGCGAACCAATCAATTAAAAAAACGCGTCCATGAATTTGTACGTGACCAAGCGCCGTGGCCTAGCCAAGCAAATGCGGTTTACGCCGCAGAATCCATGTTGCAAAGTGAGTTTGGCGAAAAATGCCTCGAGGACTCCCCGACGACTATCACGAAGTGGGTTAAAGAAATGCCAGATCGCCTTGAGCTTATCCCCTCGTTGAAGCAACGTCTCAAGTAGAAGTCGGAGGAAAAAGAGGCGGAAGGGAAGGCGAGAATCCTTCATTTTTAGGGTATCCAGCCGGCAGAATGAGGGGAGCATGCCGGCTCAACCACTGCTCATTTTTTCGTCAATTCGAGATATTCGCACTGTGTTCAACAGCGTTAGTTTTATCTCGATGACGGCCTCAATTTTTCGCATTTCTGACTTCGCCACTTTTGCACTGCTTCTTGCGCAGGAGGGTGCAAAGTGAATTCGATCCAGACCCTCGATTTTCTCACTCCTGTGTGCAACGTCCGACAGGAAGTACGTGCACGCTACGATGCACTGACTCTCGAGGTCTCCTATGACCAGTTGTACGCTCATGTCGCATCAAAGTATTCGTGTCACGAAATGGCCCTCGCGAAGCATTTTTTGCTCCCTCCCAGCTTTTTTGACGCTCACGTGAGGCCTGGTGTGCTCTCCAACACGAAGAATGGAAAGGCATTGGCCAAACGCCTCTTAACGCTTGTCGACACTTTGGAGCAAGCGACTGCTCTCTGCTTCCTGGCTATGCTCCCTTATCCGAAGCCCCTTAATAATTTTTTAGAAGAAGCTGCCTTCTATTACAGGCGATTCGATATGCTGAAATGCAAGCATGCGCAGATGGACGACAAGATGAAGTCCGACCGCAAGCGCGGGGGTTACAACCGTCATAAAAGCAATCGCACCGTCAAGCGGATCGCAATTTTCCTCTTGCGATCCATGGCTCCGGAGGGCATGTGGAAAAGCAAGGCCCATGCCGCGAGGACGATCTCGCCATATCTTTGCGAATTCGCGAAAAAGCATCGCCTTTCGGTTTCCAAGTCGGAGGAGACTTGGAGAGACAATCTTCTGAATCTGATGCGCGAGAACATGCGTGCAAATCAAGCATTCCAACGTCATTGCCGCCCCCGAGGCACCAGTTCGGCAGGTCATCAGCACCAGGGGTAAATTCTTCGAACTCCTTCAGCAAGTGGCGCTTGCCGCGTAGCTAGCCGCGCCGACCGCCCATCGGATTGAGCGAGGGCCGCGTACGATCGTCACAGCCTCTGGACTTAAGCACCGACGCTATCGCGGGCCGTCGCCGCACCAACCCTGTCGAACACAGGAGCGGTATGCACAATTTGATCCGCTTTGCGCTTGGCTCCTCCGCGGTGGGGCTTTCGGTAGCGGATGCTCTTCACAAGCCCCTTCCCGGCAGCTTCATAGCGCATCCAGAAGTCGGTCTTGGCGAGATACCAAGCCGCCTTGTTGATCAACGCATCAATCCTCTGCGGATCGTTTGCGTGGATCATGCCCAAGACGGGCGTTTTGTAGTCGTTCGCGTTGCAGTTGAAGTAGCGCCCCTGACCCTGCGTAATTACGTTTTTCCAATGCTCGCCAGTAGCCTTCGCGACCCCGATCCCATCCCTTGCCAGATGGCCGTTGAGCAAGATCAGGAAATGAAGATGAAATCCGGTCTGCGTCCCATATTCGATGGAACAAACGTAGCGCACCAGAGGAAGTCTGTCGCGCAGATATCGTTCGAACTTCACGAGATACGCACTCATCTGCTCCTCGGACACTGCAGGCGCTAAGGGATACAACTCGGTGCTCATGTGGAAGTGCAGGTCAAGCCGGATCGCCAAAAGCTTGGAACAGTCTTGGAAAGATTCGTGAATGGCTTGCTTGACCGACTGCCAACGCTTGTCCGAGCGGCGACGAGCAGAGTCCAAAGATTTCTTTAATTCCTTTCCCATCCAGCGCTCGCGAAGTTCTCGAACCACCTCGTTCAGCAAGTCCAGAAGCGACCGCGCATCGGCCTCTCGCAAGACCTTCCAGTGAGCCAGCAGAACCGCATCTGGCACATGGGCGTCTCGACACTGACGTAGCAGCGTAAAGAAAGGGTTGAAGTAGTGCCGAGGCAACGTCGCCTCGATGTCCTCGAAGGGAATCTGTAGCGCGCGCAGTAGTGCTTCGCCCTGCATATTGGGCTTGATGGAAAGCCCGCCGCGTTTTGGCTCTAGCGAGAACACCGAGCCATCGGATCGAACGACCGCATAGGCGGCACGTACGGCCTCCTTCACGCTCACTGCATAGTCCTCCTCCTGTGTCACGACAGGCTGCTGTGCGCTCGCCCCATGGGCATCGCGGCCTGCTATGTATGCATACCGAGCGGAGGTCGGGTTGTCGAGAATTTTGCTGCCGTAGCTTTCGAAAGACGCCTCCTTTCTTTTCATGAGATCGCTTCTAAGATCATCTTCAATCGAATTCGCACCACACGTCCATTGCCTCGAATGGCAGGCGTACCCTCCCTCTTTCGTAATAGCGCCGCAGGGCCGCCCCCGCGATGGGCCTCGCACACACATTGGCCGCATCCAAGCCGAGACTGGCGCCTTTCAGAGGGCCGAGCATGCGACCCTCGTATTGACTCCGGACAATCGCACCCTTTTCTCGTTAGTTCCTTTCGCATTCCAACCTCACGCGTTGGCCCTTATAAATTGGTTATCTCCAATAACATACAAAACCTGATCTCAGCAGGTCGCTACCTCCGGAAGCTCCTTCGCTTTTGAGAGAAAAACCTATTGCAAGCGCGCGTTTTTTCCTTCTTCTCCTCTCGTTGAGTTAGTGACTTTGGTCAGTGATCTCACACAGGCGTTCTATCGTGCGCAAATCGGTCGATCACCTGCAAATCGCCAAATTTACATTTGCGTTCTCGGGCAAACAACGGGCTCAGCTGAAAGTCGACACGACTTCTGAGCAGCCTACCCATTTTTAAATCGCGCGCTTGGTGCGCTAATCAACGATCCCGCTTACCTGTTGGCTGTTGAGTTGGTTCCTGGTGGGGTAGATGTCTGCAGCTCGTCCTTTGACGCAAGGTTTGGCCTACTGGAGTACCAGCCAAGGCGCTGGTACTAATACTACCGGGTGCCCATGGGCGGGCGCAGCCCCCGCGTTCGAATCATGGAGCGTCGCCAGCAGATCGCGAATTGGGGGTAGCAGCTCAAAACCTTCGTCAGTTTGAGCTGCGGCAGTAGTGAACTCTCAATTTCAGAACTATCTTTTCTGTCTTATTGGCTTACGGCCGCGTTAGCGGCCTTTTATCTTTAACAGGAACATACCAATGCTTGAACCTCCCTATGACCCCTATCCCGTCCAAGCCACCGGCCCTTTGATCGCCTCCGCCGCACTGGAGCATGTTTGCAACCTCAGCAGCTCCGTGGAACTGACGGCGCTCGCAGCCATGACTTGCGCGGCCGCTGCCGTGCAAGACGTTGTTGATGTGCTGCGTCCTGGGCTTGCGCCTTCGCCGACGGCCGTATTCGTCGCAGCGAGTGCCGAGTCCGGCGAGGGTAAAAGTGCGGCCGCGAAACCGTTCTTACACGCCATCGAGCGCATGCAGAAAAAGCTCGATATTGAAACGCAAGATCAGCTCGCGTCCCGAGCCAAGACCGTGGTTGTCAAGGAGCAGCTGAACCATCTGCGCGCAGAAGTTCGTCGCCGTCTGCAGGAGGAAAAGGATACCGAAGACGTCCAAGAGCAGATCGCCCGGGTGTTGCGCGAGCTTCCCGAATCGTATGCACAGCCGAGGTTGATTTACGACAACGTCACGCCCGCGGCATTGCGCCGAGGCCTCGCCTCGTGGCCGAGCGCGCTGGTCGTTTCGATGGAGGCAGCACACATTCTGAACGGCTCGATGGGCAAGGCATTTCCCATGCTCAACGCTGGGTGGGACGGCGATCCAATCCGCTCGGACACGCTCGATGATTCGTTCGTTGCGCACTCCCCGCGAATCTCCACTCTGCTTTACTTGCAGCCCAAGCCCACCCTGCAATACTTGGCGCGTCGCGGCGATGACGCCCATGGCTCGGGGCTACTCGCGCGAATGGACTGGGCCTTCCTGCCTTCGACCAAGGGTGCTCGTCCTTTGCCCTTCACCCGTGGCGAAAAGTCCTTGAATTCGTTGGCCGCTTATCAAGCACGCGTGGAGGACCTGCTCGAGACGCGCATTCGCGCCCGAAAGGCGGGCCATAGCGATCGGCGCGCGTTGGGATTTTCCGAGCCGGCGGTAGCCTACTTCAACAACCTCTATGCCCGCGCCCTTGCTATGCAAGCTCCCGGTGAGCCTCTGCATGGCCTTGGCGGCTATGCCGCCAAGATTGCCGAGCGGGTTTCCCGCTATGCCTGCATCATCCACGTGTTCAATGACTATCCGGGACTGATCGGCGCCGAAACGCTCTATCACGCTGAGCTCATCGTGCAGTGGCATACGCGTCAGTTCCTGAACATGCTGCACTTGACGTCGCCGCAGACTCAGGCGCTTCAAGACGGCCACCATCTTGGACATCTCATCTGGGAAGCTGCGCAGCGCGGCGAGATGGTCCGCCCGGCGGATCTGTCGCATATCTGCCCGGTCGACTGGGTTCGACCGCGTCGTAATCGCGCACTGCAGGTGCTGTGCAGCACGGGCCAAGCACGCATTGAACGGTGGAAGCAAACTCGCTACGTGCAACTGACTTCCATGCCGAGCCTGGCACTCAATGTGGAATCGCGGGATAACAAGAAGCCAAAGAAAATTAGTTGATCCTGAGCACCGGCTGCTCTTACGAGCGGCCGATGCAATTAAAAAATATTTTCATCTGGGTATTCCGGAGCATCGTGACCGCCCATTCCGGCCTATCGTGACCGAGCATTCCGCACGAACGTGACCGGTGATT
>NZ_JBWKPQ010000031.1:0-92607 GCF_059418345.1 Variovorax sp. GW821-FHT09B01
CTTCCCTCCGGGTTGCCCCGCAAAGGGGCCGTCTGCGGCGTTGCCCGCGCTTGCAAGGCATCAGCCTTGCTGCGCGCAGGCGCCTTGCATCCAGCCCCTTTGCGGGGCAACGCGACCCCTTGAATAGTGTTAACAGGCCCTAGCGACTTCGCGCGAACCCGCATGCCCGATGGCCACCCGTTGCAAGACCGGTGGCCTTTTTGTTTTCTGCAACGACCTCGAGAGTCCACACGCATGTCCCTCGTCCTCCACGACACCTGGTCGCGCTCCCTGCGCCCCTTCGTTCCGCTGCGCCCCGGCCCGGTGGGGCTGTACTGCTGCGGTCCCACGGTCTACGACCATGCCCACATCGGCAACCTGCGCACCTACGTGTTCGAGGACCTGCTGCGCCGCGTGCTGGAGTTCGGCGGCCACGAGGTGCGGCACGTGGTCAACATCACCGACGTCGGCCACCTGGTCTCGGACGCCGACGAGGGCGAGGACAAGATGGAAAAGGGCAGCCGGCGCGCGGGCGAATCGGCCTGGGCCATCGCCGAGCGCTTCACCGCGGCCTTTCGCGCCGACTGGCGCGCGCTGAACCTGCGCGAGCCCGCCGAATGGCCGCGCGCCACCGACCACATCCCCGAGCAGCTCGCCTTCATCGCCGAGCTCGAGCGCAAGGGCTTCACCTACCGCACCGCCGACGGCGTGTACTTCGACACCTCGAAGCAGGACGACTACGGCCATCTCGCGCGGCTGGACAAGGCCGGCCTGCGCGCGGGCCAGCGCGTGGCGATGGGCGACAAGCGCGAGGCCACCGACTTCGCGCTCTGGAAGTTCAGCCCGCCCGGCACCCGGCGCCAGATGGAATGGGACAGCCCCTGGGGCCGCGGCTTCCCGGGCTGGCACATCGAGTGCTCGGCCATGTCGGCCCGCTACCTCGGGCCCTGGTTCGACATCCACTGCGGCGGCGAGGACCACATCGGCGTGCACCACAGCAACGAGATCGCGCAGACCCAGGCCTGCCACGGCACGCGCCTGGCCAACTTCTGGCTGCATGGCCATTTCCTCACGCTCGACGACGACCTGAAGATGTCGAAGTCCGACGGCGACTTCGTGCGGCTGCAGACGCTGGTCGACCGCGGCATCGATCCGCTGGCCTACCGCTACCTGTGCCTGGGCGCGCACTACCGCAGCAGCCTGCGCTTCAACGAGGCCGCGATCGCGGGCGCGCAGTCGGCGCTCGACCGCCTGCGCCGCGCCTATGCGGGCTGGCCGGAGGGTGGCATGGCCGACGCGGGCTTCGTCGCGCGCTTTCGCGCCGAGGTCGAGCAGGACCTGAACCTGCCGCGCGGCCTGGCCGTGCTGTGGGAACTGGTGCGCAGCGACCTGCCGGCGCCGACGCGGCGCGCCACGGTCGATGTGTTCGAGGCGGTGCTGGGGCTGCGGCTGGCCGAATGGCGCGAGGAGGGCGACGCGGTGCCCGAGGCGATCGCGGCCCTGGTGCGCGAACGGCTCGAGGCCCGTGCCGCCGGCGACTGGGCCCGGGCCGACCGGCTGCGCGAAGACTTGCGCGCGCAGGGCTGGCAGGTCGAGGACGGCGCGGCCGGCCCCCGGCTCAGCCGTGGACGTGCGTGACAGCAGGCCGGCGGCCGCGGACCGACAATCGCTTCCCATGAACGCCACGCCGCCCAAGCCACGCCCGATCCGCACTGCCGCCTCGCTGATCCTGCTGCGCGACGGGCCCGGCGGCCTCGAGGTGCTGATGCTGCGCCGGGCCGACAAGCCCGACGACCAGAACAGCGGCGCCAGCGTGTTCCCGGGCGGCGTGGTCGACGCGCACGACCGCGAGTTGCACACGCGCTGCGCCGGGCTCGACGACGCGGCCGCGAGCGCGCGGCTCGCGCTGCCCGCGGGCGGCCTCGACTACTACGCCGCGGCGGTGCGCGAATGCTTCGAGGAGGCCGGCGTGCTGTTCGCGAGCGACGCCGAGGGCGCGCTGGTCGCGCTCGAGCGTGTCGATCCCGAGCGGCTGGCCGCGATGCGCGCCGCGGTGGCCGACAGCACCGAGGCGCTGCTCGCGCTGTGCGACGCCCAGGGCTGGCGGCTCGCGGTCGACCAGCTCGCCTACTTCAGCCACTGGCTCACGCCGCCCGGCATGCCGCGGCGCTTCGACACGCGCTTCTTCGTCGCGGCCATGCCCCCGGGGCAGGAGGTGCAGGTCGACGGCTTCGAGATCGTCGAGCACCGCTGGCTGCCGCCGGCCGAGGCCGCGAGCCCGGCGCTCGGGCTCAAGCTGATGAACGTGACGCGGCGCGTGCTGCTGGAGCTCGCGGGCTTCGCCTCGGTGGCCGATTGCCTCGCGCAGGCGCGCGCTCGTGCGCGCGTACGGCTCAATATGCCGCGGCTGGCCGACGGCCCCGAGGGCCGGCGGCCGGTGAACGTGGACGAGGCGCCCTACGACGAGGTGGCGCTGGTCGATCCCGACGGGCAGGGCGGCGGGCGCTATGCGCACGAGGCGGGGCTTTCGATGCGGCTGTCGGCACGCGTGTGGCGCGTGACGGGCGGCGATGGAACGCACAGCCATTTCGTGGGAGGCGACGAAGGCTGGGCGCTGATCGATCCGGTGCCGGGCGAGGCGCTGCGGACCGCGGCGCCGGGGCCGGTGCGCTGGGTGCTGGCCACGCGCGGCGAGGCATCGGCCGCCGGCTGGCCCGAGGCGCGTGCGGTTGCGCCGCAGCCTGGGGAGTCGCTGGACCTCGGCGGCGCGACACTGAAGGTGCTGGGCGCTGACGATGCCGCAGCGCGGCGCTTCCTGCTGGTCGAGGAGCGCATGCTGTTCTCGGGCAGCGCGCAGGGCGCGGCCGTGGCGTGGCCCGATGACGTGGCGGTCGAATGGATCGCGCCGGTGCGCGGTTTCGTCGTGCGCCACGCGCCCGACTGAGCGCGACCCGCCGTCTCAGGAGCGTGGATCGCCGAGCCGCAGCAGGCAGTCGACGATCGCATCGGCCGCCTCGTCCAGCCGCGGACCGGGCCGCATCATCAGGTCGAAGCGCGCCGACGCGAAGCTGCAGACGCGGCCGCGCTTGATCGCGTTCATCGCCGACCAGCCGGGCCGCGCGGCCATCGCCGACAGCTCGCCGAGCGCCGACACCATCAGCACGTCGGGATCGGCGCGCACCACGAACTCGGGGCTCATCTTCGGAAACGGCCCCAGCGTGCCGGGCACCGCGTTCGCGAGGCCCAGGCGCGCGAGCGTCTCGCCGATGAAGGAGCTCTCGCTCGCGGCCGCCATGCCGCCATGCACCTCGAAATAGACGCGCCGACCCTGCCAGCCCGCGGGCACGCGTGCCCGCGCGGCATCGAGGCCGGCATCGAGCCGGCGCCAGTAGGCCTCGCCCTTGCCGGGCTGGCCGGTGGCGCGCGCCACGGTCTCCATCACGCGGCGCATGTCGGCATGGGTCTTGGCATCGAGCGCCAGCACGCGGATGCCGAGCCGCTCGAGCGGTTCGGCGGCACGGCTGCGCGGGCGCAGCAGGACGAGGTCGGGCTTGAGCGCGACGATGCGCTCGATGTTCGCGTCGTCGATGCCGCCCACCTGCGGCAGCCGCTGCACCGCCACCGGCCAGTTGGCGTGGCGGTCGATGCCCACCAGCCGGTCGCAGGCATCGAGCGCGCAGACGGTCTCGGTCAGCGAGGGCATCAGCGAGACGATGCGCCGCGCGGGCGCCGGCAGCTCGAGCACGCTGCCGCGGTCGTCGTCGAGCCGCACGCCCGCATGGACCAGCGCCGGTCCGCCGAGCGCGAAGGCCGCGGCCAGCGAGAGCGCCGAGGCGAAGTGGCGCGCGGGACGCGGGGAGGGCGCGAGGTCGGGGGGCTGGAACATCGTGGAGGAGGAAGGGCGGTGCTGCGCCGATTGTCGCCGCCGGGTTCAGGGCTCGCCCCGGTTCGCCAGCCGCTCGCGCCGAAGCGCCTCCTCGGCGCGCGCGTCGTTGACGGCGCGCAGCACCTCGCCGAGGTCGACCGGCCCGGTGTCGCGTGGCAGCGCGCCGCTGAGCTGCGTCTCGGGCCGCAGCAGGCCGCGCTCGTAGAGATGCCAGATCTCCTCGCCATGGCGCGTCTCGTGCAGCTCGGGCGCGAAGCGGCCGAAGAACTCGCGCAGGTTCGCCACGTCGCGCAGCAGCATGCGCTGCGCATGGTTGTTGCCCGCGGCATCGACGGCCTGCGGCAGGTCGATGATCACCGGGCCGCCGGCGCCGAGCAGCACGTTGAACTCCGAGAGGTCGCCGTGCACGATGCCCGCGCACAGCATGCGCATCACCTCGCGCACCAGCGTGGCGTGATGGCGTCGTGCCTCGTCGGGCGTGAACTCGGCGTCGTTGAGCCGCGGCGCGGCGGCGCCCTCGGCATCGGTCACGAGCTCCATCAGCAGCACGCCTTCCCAGAAGCCGAAGGGCTCGGGCACGCGCACGCCCGCGTCGGCCAGCCGGTACAGCGCATCGACCTCGGCGCTCTGCCAGTGGCTCTCGGTCATGCGGCGGCCGAAGCGCGTGCCCTTGGCGATGGCGCGGCGCTCGCGCGAGTTGCGGATCTTGCGGTTCTCGGTGTAGTCCACGGCCTGGCGGAAGGCGCGCTTGTCGGCCTCCTTGTAGACCTTGGCGCAACGGGCTTCGTCGCCGCTGTGCACGACGTAGACCATCGCCTCCTTGCCGCTCATGAGCTGGCGGCTGACGCCGTCGATCAGGCCTTCGTCGACCAGGGGTTGGAGTCGGGGCGGGATCTTCATGGGGCCACCTCCTTCCTGGCGCGGGCGGGGAGGATGGCGATGCGGACGGTCGAGAGAAAAACGAAACGATGCCGCGCGTGGGCGGCTGCTGTATCGAGCATGGGTGTGGGCACCTTGATTCGGAAACGAAAGACCGGGCGCCGCACGCGATGGCGCGCGCGGCGGGCTTGGCGAATCTCGGGCGGGGCGGCGTCGCGTGCAGCGCGGGGACTGCGACGCTCAGCGAGGCGAAGGCATCAGCGGCGTGTGCGCAATGCGATCGAGCGGCCGGGCACCGAGACGGTGGTGGGGGCAAGGACTGGCTTGTTCATTGCGCATACCTCCTGTGGTGCGTGGTTGTCGGGGATGCGAATGTAGTCGCATGCGCGCGAACTGTGAAGCCCATCGTTCGCGCGGGGCCGGCGCTGTGTTCGGCGCGCGACAGCGCCACTTAACGCACGCGGCTTAAGGATTCGACAAGGAATGCGTGGTGCAGGCGCTTGAAAGCATCGTCTTCGCAGCAGGCAATTGCTAAACTGGCCGCGACAAGAAGATGCATGAGAAAGCACCGTCGCGTGCCACTTCTCCCGATCCGATCCGCATTGCTTTCGAGATCTTTTCAAATGACGCCTGAACAACGACTGGACCTGTGGCTCTCCGAGGAACGCGAGGTAGTCGAACTGCTTAATTCGGGTCCCGGTGTCGGTGTGGCACGGCCCGCGCAGCTCGTCGGCAAGAGCGGCCTCGAAGTGATGCACGCGATGATGAACGGCCAGCTTCCCTATGCGGAGTTCGCCAAGCACCTGACCTTCTATGCGATCGTCGCGCGCCCGGGCTCGGCCGTGTTCCAGGGCACGCCGCAGCGCGAATACCTCAATCCCATGGGCACCATCCATGGCGGCTGGATGACCTCGATCCTCGATTCGGCGCTGGGCTGCGCGGTGCTCGCATCGCTGCCGCCGGGGCAGGTCTACACCACGGCCAGCCTCGAGACCCGTTACCTGAAAGGCCTCACGCTCGACGTGCGGCGCGTGCGCGCCGAGGCCACGGTCACGCGCATCGAAGGCCGCGTGGCGCTGGCCGAAGCCAGCCTCGTGGGTCCGGACGGCACGCTGTATGCCAAGGCCACCACCGAGTGCCGGCTGTTCGACATGCGCGCGCCGGCGCAGGCGCAGGCACCCGCGGTGGCGTCGCGGCCCTCGACATCGGCCACGTCCTAGAAGCACATCGCCCTTCGGGGCGATTTTTCTTTGGGGGCCGGCCTTTTCAGGACCACATCTTGCGCAGCACCGCCGAGAGTCCCGAGCCGGCGATCAGCGCGATGAAGAAGCGCATCCAGCCGGCTTTGCGCTGGTAGATGTTGGCGACCCAGATCGCGCCCGTCACGAGGCCGATCAGCCAGGCATCGCGCAGCGACAGCAGGAAGCCCAGCACGTAGGTGCCCTGTATCGCGATGCTGACCCACAGGCCCAGCAGCGACAGCGCGCTGCGCGGTTTCGCGGGCTGCGGGGCCGCCACGGGCTCGGCCGCGCGCGTGTCGTTGCGTGGCGGTGCCTGTTCGCGCCGCTGCGTGTCGTCGAGCGCGCGCTGGCGTTCGCGCTCGGCCTCGCGCTTCGCCTTCTTCTCGGCCGCGATCTGCTCGGGTGTCTTCTCGAGCACCGGCTCGGGCGCGCGCGCGGGCTGCCACCACGTGGGCAGCGGCGCGAGCCCGGCGGCCGAATGCTGGCGGAAGTGGCCCGCGGGCAGCGGCGCGCGGGCCGGCGCCGCGACCGTCGCGGGCGCCGATGCATGCTTCGCGGCCAGCGCCTTCACGCGCCGCAGGTAGGGTTCGGCGCGCGCGGGATCGGCCATCGCGATGAAGTTCGCATAGCCGCGCAGCGCGGCGATCAGGTCGTGCTGGCCGTTCCAGTGCAGCCCCTGCGGGCCGTGGCGTTCGGCCTGGTGCAGCACGGCGCGAAAGCGCCGCAGGGTGTCGCGGTCGGTCGAGAGCTTGTCGTTGACCACGATGCCGGTCACGTGCTGCTGCTGATGGCGGCGCATCACCTGCTGTTTCTCGGGATGCACCACGAGGCCTTCGCTGGCCACGATCTGCTTGGCGCGCCACAGCAGCTTGCCGACATCGCGGCCATGCTCGGCATCGGCCGAGAAGCTCAGGTCGTCGGCATAGCGCGTGTAGCGAAAGCCCAGCTTGGCGGCGCAGGCGGCCAGCCGCGCGTCGAGCCGGCGGCACAGCACGTTGGTGAGCATCGGGCTGGTGGGCGCGCCCTGCGGCAGCACGCGCTCGCCGCGCGCGACGAAGTAGCGTTCGCCGTCGAGCTCGACCTCGTCGGTCGGCGCCTCGGTCGCGAGCAGCGCGAACAGGGTCGCGACCTGCGGCGAGTAGCCGAGCTGGCGGAACACGCCGCGCACGCGGCGCAGGCCGATCGAGGGAAAGAAGTCCTTGAGGTCGAGGTTGACCACCACCGCCTGCCCCACGTGCGGCGCGGCATTGCTGAGGATCGAGCGGCCCGGCAGGAAGCCGTGCACGGCTTCGTGCACCGGCACCTTGGCCAGCACGTTGTCGAGCACCCAGTACTGCGCGCGCTTGAGCCGCGGCATCGGCGCCGAGATCTGGCGTTCGCCGCCGGTCTTCTTGGGCACGGTGAAGCGCTGGTAGTGGCTCACGCGCGCGACCTCGCGGTGCCAGGCCAGGAAGCGCAGCTCGCCCAGTTCCAGGCCCATGGCGCGCGCGAGATCGGTGGCGTCGTGCAGCGCCGGCAGCGCATGGCGCGCGAGCGCCTGCTCGTCGCTGCGCGCCGCGTTGAGCCCGCCCGAGACGCCTTCGCCCAGGTACAGCAGCTCGCGCTGACGCCTGCCATGCCAGTCGAGCGCGCGCGCATGGCGCTGCTGCGCGAGGCGCTGGCGGGTTTCTTCACGGCGTTCGCGCGCCCGCGCCATGCGTTCCTTGCGCATGGCCTTGAGCGCGGTCTCGCGGTCCTCGATGCCGCGCAGCTCGTCGCCCAGATCGCGCAGCGCGGTCTGCAGCTCGCCCTCGCGGCGGATCAGTTGCGCCTCGACCGTGGGCTGCGCCGTGTCGCGCGGCCAGAAGCCCAGGCGCTGCATCTCCTCGAGCACGACCTCCTGCTTGGAGCTCGCGCGGATGCGCGCGTAGAGTTCCTCGCGCGTGAGCGCCGAATCGGGTACGGAGGAGGGAGAGGGTGGGGTCATGGGCGGTGTGCGCCGCATGGACCGATGCACTGGAAGAAAAAGATGCGAACGGGACGGGAATCTCGTCGAAGAGCCTGAAGACTGGACAGCTCCACTCGACGCCGTACGCGCATGGTGGCGCGATGAGCTTCGAAGAAGCCGCACCGTCATCGCGCCACCATGCGCGTACGGCACAGTGAAGAGATGTCCAGTGAAGCCTGGGAAGTGCTGAGATCGAGGATGGCGATGCGCCATCCGGATTGCAAGAGCCTTCCCGCCCCGTTCGCAAAACCAGTGTATCAGCCGATGCTTGCAGTCCTTTCTTCCGAGTCGGTCGCGGGCGTCGGTGCGCCCGCGGTGGTGCCAAGGGCCAGCGCGGCCGAGGCCGTGGCCAGGCGCAGCGCGAGCATGTGTTCGCACGGCCCCTTCGTCATGCGCAGGCGGATGAAGTGGTCGCACTGGCATTCGCCGGTGGCCACGCGCTGGTCGGCATCGAGCTGCAGCCGCACCTGGTACTGGCGCGAGGATTGGGTGCCGCACAGACCGCTGAGCAGCAGGCCGCCATCGGCACGGGCCTCGACCTTCGTGTCCTTCAGGCGCCCGGCCTGCACCAGTTCGGCCGCGGCCGCTTCCTCGGGGCTGGCATGGCGCAGCCGTTCCATCGGCAGCGGCTCGCGGCTCAGCTCGCGCAGCCGCCACACGCCGTGCGCGATGTCGTACACCACGCGACCGGCCTGCACATAGCCGCCGAGCGCCGACTCGACCGTGAGCGGCGAGAGCCCGGTGGCCGCGGCCAGCTCGGCGGTGGTGGCGCGCCAGCGTTCGCCCAGCGCCGCGAACACGCGCAGCAGGCTGTCCTGGTCGACGTCGTGGCGCGGCTGCAGCAGCTCGAAGTGGCCGTTGCGCGACCAGTCGTTGGCGGTCCAGCCCGACAGGCCCAGCGTGAACTCCATGTCGGGCAGCCGCGCGACCCAGAAGCTCGGCATGCCGGTGCCCAGCAGGTGCACCGTGAAGCCCTGCGCCACCGGCACCAGCCGTTCGAGCTGCAGCAGCCGGCGCCGGCCCCAGACGCGGATGTCGATGTCGGCGGGCGCGTCGTGCGAGGAACGCGGGCACACCAGTTCATGGCCCCAGGGCTCGAACAGGATGCGCACCGGCTGCCCGGGCCGCAGGATGAAGCGCAGCGAGCGCGGACCCGCGCGTTCCTTGCGCCGGCGCAGCACCAGGCAGATGTTGTGCACGTCCATCGGATGCAGCTGCAGCCGGTGCGCGGGCAGCAGCATCGCGCTGCTGACCTGCAGGAAGCCACGCACCCAGCTGTCGGGCACCTCGATCTTGGGCTCGTGGAAGGCCGGGTCGTTGCCGCTCTGTACCTGGAAGCCGCCGGGATCGATCGCCAGCCGCGTGGCCTTGTAGTCGCGGATCTTCTGGAACTCGTCGTAGAGCGACTCGGAGTAGTCGACGTTGGTGGTGCCGAAGGCATGGTCGCTCACGCGGTCGAAGACCTCGTGGCCGCAGGAGAACATGCCGTAGCTCGACTCGTCCTGGCTGAAGCACTCGAAGAACACGCGGTCGGGATGCACCGTGATCACCGGGTCGAGCACGAACCAGGCTTCGCGGTTGACCTTGTAGAGGTGGTCGAAGTAGCGCTTCTGCGCCTTGTAGAAGGGCTGCAGCATGGCCGACTTGCGCTGGCGCAGCACGTCGAGCTCCTCGCGCAGCGGCGCCATGCGGGCCTTGAGCTCGTCGCTGCGCGCCATGTACTGCGCGAGCAGCTCGCCTTCCTGGCTCGCGAGCCATTCGAGGTAGGCGCTCTTGTCGCGCGGCTGGAAGCGCAGGTCGCCCACCACCACGTCGTGCAGCGCCGACATGCCTTCGCGAAACGGCAGGTGGCGGTTGACCTCGCCGATGAAGTGCACGGGCGCGCGCAAGGTGTCGGGCGCGAACTGCAGCGCGGTGCTGGTGGGCGTCTGCTGCGCGCCCGAGTGGCCGAAATAGCGGTACTGGAACTTCATGCGGCGGGACCCCCGGCGACGGCGGCCCGGCGCGGCGCGACGGCGCGCACGGGCGCGGCCTGCAGCGGGTTCTCGAGCGCCGGATAGCGTTGCTGGATGCTGCGCAGGCCGGCCACGTAGCGGGCGCGCTCGGTGATGGCGCCGCTCACGGCCTGGCGCGCGAACACGCGCGCGACGATGCGCGCCGCCTCTTCGGACTGCTCGGCCTGCGCCGCGAGGAATTCGCTCACGCGCGCCTTCGCGAGCCGGCCACGGTTGGCCTGCGACAGCACGGTGAGGAAGTAGGGCTCGAGCCGCGCCAGCACCTCGGGCTTGCCGCCCGCGGCGGCCGCCAGCCAGTTGGTCACGAACAGCTGCATGCCGCTCGAGGGATGCTGGCTCAGCTGCAGCATGTAGGTGGTGACGTCGGTGAGTTCGAAATGGGCAGTCAGCAGTTCGCGGCCCAGGCGCTGCGCGCCGGGATCCTTGTGGTCGCACAGGCGCACCAGCAGCGCGGGCGTCCATTGCGGCGACTGGCCTTGCGCCGCGAACCACTGGCGCGCCCAGGCGAGCGAATCGTCCCAGCGGCTGTCGAAGATGCGCAGTGCGTCGTCGAGTTGCGCGAGCGTGCGCTCGGGTTGCGCGGCGAGCCGTTCGCAGGCCCATTGGCGCGCGACGGCGGCATCGACCAGCCCCAGGCTCGCGGTCTGCAGCACGTCGAAGGCCTCGGCCGGCTGCTGCGGCAGCAACCAGGCGCCCAGGCGCTGCGCACCCTTGCTGCGCGCCTCGAGCAGCCGCACGGTGGTGGCGCTGTCGCCCGCGCGCGTGTGCTCGGCCAGCGGGCCGCACAGCCACTGCAGCAGCGAATCGAACACGCCCTCGGCGGCCTCGGTGCGGAACAGCTCGTCGCGCAGCATCGGCATCAGCGCCGCGCCGAAGTCCGGATGGCCGGGCAGCAACTGCGCGAGCTTGGGCGCGACCGCGCTGCGCACGCGCGGCATCGGGCTGGCGCAGAACACGGCGAACAGCGCCGGCTGCGCGAGCAGCGTGTCGTCGGGCAGCGCGGTGAACAGGCGCACGCCGGCGCCGCGCAGCCGCTCGTCGTCCGACTGCAGCAATCGCGTCAGCACCTCGATCGGCAGGCCTTGCACGGACGCCGGATGCAGCAGCAGCCACTCGGCCGCGAGCGCGACCACGTCGGGGCTCGCGTGGTCGAACAGGGCCAGCAGCGCGGCCAGCGGCGCCTTCGCGCCGGCTTCGCGCAGCGGGTTCTGCAGCGCCCACTGCAGGTTCTCGCAGATGGCGGCGAGCTCGGGAGCCTGCGCATCGCAGCGCGCGAGCCAGTCGAGCAGCGCGGTGCACAGCGCGTCGAAGCTGTCCGCGGCCTCGGGCTGGCCGGCCGCGGCCTGCAGCAGCAGGCGCGAGGCGCGGCGCACCTCGGCATCGGCCGAGACCAGCAGGCGCAGCAGCAGCTCGACATCGCGGCTGTAGCGCGCCGGGTCCTCGGCGATCAGGTCGAGCGCATGGCGACGTGCTTCGTCCAGTGGCGAATCGATCAGTGGCACGAGCCACGGGCTGGCCGGCTCGCCAGCCTCGATGCGCTCGCGCACCAGTGTCAACGCGAAGCGCGCCGTGTCGCTCCAGGCGCTCGCGAGCAGCTCGCGCAGGACGGTGCCATCGAGCGCCTGGCAGAAGGCGCGGTTGTCCTGCAGCGCGCGCGCCGCGAAGGCATGCACGCCGGCGCAGCGCGACTGCTGCATCAGCTGCAGCAGCGCCTCGGGATGGCGGTCCCAGCGCTCGGGCCAGGCTTCGCCGCGTTGCGCGCGGTGCTCGGCCGGCGGCGTCTCGCGGCGCCAGTAGAGGCCGCCGGCCAGCGCGGTCCATTCGGGGTCGTGGCGGTGCAGCAGCTGCATCACGACCAGCCAGCGGCTGTAGGGTCCGCTGTGCCAGACGCGCGTCTCGCGGTTCCAGCCCGCATCTTCATGGCGCGCCGCGACGGCCGCGTTCGCATCGTCGGCGGCGAGCAGCACGCCCATCGCGAGCCGCAGCCAGTCGCGCTCGTCGGCCGCGCCGCGCAGCGCGAGCCGGCGCAGGGTGCGCCAGGTGCGGCGGCGCAGGTAGTCGTGCGTGCGCTGGCTCAGCGCGAGCCGGCTGTCGGGGCGCACGATCTCCTTCGCGATGTCGACATAGCGGCCGTTGAGCATCGCCCATTGGCTGGTGCCGCGAAAGCCCGCGCGCTGCGTTTCGAGACGCTGGTTCAGCAGGCCCAGCAGGCGGTAGTCGCCCGCGAACTCGGCGCCCTTGTAGAGCCGGCGCCAGGCGCGGAAGCTGCCCGCGGCCAGCGACAGCTGCTGCGCCACGTCGTGCAGCGCACGGCGCGCCAGGCCGGCGGGCTGGTCCTCGTCGAGGCCTTCGAGCAGTGCGAGTTCGAACAGCTGCTGCGTCCAGTCGGTGTGCGCGAGGCTCTGCCAGTGCGCGGGATCGGCGAGCCGTTCGCGCAGCAGCGCGGCGGCCTCGGCCACCGGCACGACCTGTGCCTCGGTCCAGGCGCGGCGCAGCGAGCCGGGCCAGTCGTCGACGATGCGCTCGGCCTCCGCGGCGCGACGTTCGGAGGGCCACAGCGCGAGCGCGGCCCAGCGCGCGACGCGCGTCACCTTGGGGTCGGTCGCGCGGCGCGAGAGCTCGACCATCGCCTCGAAGGCGCCCGCGTCGCCGCAGCGGCCGATGGCCCAGGCGATGCAGTAGTCGAGCATCGCGTCGCCGGTCTCGATCAGCTCGACCAGGCGCGGCACCGCCTGCGCGAGACGGCGTTCGCCAAGGCGCCACACGGTGCGGCTGCGGCGCAGCGGCGGCAGCAAGCGCCAGGCATCGGGCGCGATGCGCTCGAGCAGGATGGTGTCGGCCGGTGAAATAGAAGCAGCGGCGGCGATGGGCGCGGCCGGTGCCGATGCAACGATGGGCGCGCCTTCGAGCGCGAGGCCGCGCGAGAGCTGCGCGGCGAGCGCATCGCCGAACACGGCCATCGCCTTGTCGAGCGCGAGCGGCGCGGGCGTCAGCACGGTCTCGCGCCACTGCAGTCCGTCGCGGCTGCTGCTCAGGTGCACCACGTGCCCGGCGTCGGCGGGCAGCTCGAACAGTTCGATGGTGACGTGTTCCGTGACCGTCGATGTCCCCGGTCTCGTTCGTGTGAGTTTCTCGGATCGAATGCGCTTCACGCGGAGGCCTCCCTGCCTTCGGTTGAATGCCCTCGATCGCGCGGTGTGGCCGATCGGGGCATTCGCCTATCTTAGGCCCTGCAGCTGCATGCTTCGATGACGCGCGAATGAGCGGCGGCTCACCACGCCATCTGCCGCCACGGGCTGTGCTCGTGCGAGAGCAGGTGGGCCGTGGCGCGCTGGAAGGTGTCGGTGTCCTCGGCGATGCGGTCGAGATCGTGGGTGGCGAGCCAGAACGCGCGCCCGACCACGAAGCTGTCGCCGAAGTCGCGCCACGACTGGTAGGCGGGCTGCGCGAGGCGCGCCGCGCTCGCGATCGCGTTCCATGATTCTTCGGCACGCAGCAGCCGTGCGTCCTGGATCAGCCGATGCAGCTGCACCAGCCGGCCCATGTCCCAGGCCATGATGCTCGCGGGCAGCGGCCGCGGCAGCTTGTCGAACAGGCCTTCCTCGGCGGCCTCGTGCCAACTTTCGTAGTAGTCGCGCGTGCTCTCGAGATCGAGGCCGCGCGCCACGGCCTCGCCGGGCAGTGCCGCGAGGTTGGCTTGCGCGACCGCCGCCGCGTCGCTTCGGCTGCCACGGTGGAGGCGCTCCACGCGCGGGTTCACCACCGCGTAGTGGGCGCGATGGCCTTGCGAGAGCAGCGACTCGGTGACCTCGCGCGCGCTGCCGGCACTGGTGACGCCCCAGGCCGAGGCCAGCAGCGCCACGGCGGTGGCGCGGTCGGATTCCGCGGTGAGCGCGTTGATCGGCAGGTAGGACTCGGCCGCATAGACCGCGCCGAGCGCGAGGCCGCGATGCTGCGCGGGCGTCAGCGGCGTGCCGTCCTCGAGCCGATTGAAACTGAATGAAAAAAGCTTGCGGACCTTGTCCAGAAATCCCATGGCGCCGTCCCCTTGTGTTCGCCTGTGCGGGCGTAGGCTAGGTGCGCCGGGCGAGCGGCACCAGTGCCTAAAGTCATTCGGCGGCGTGGCGCGTGCTGTGTAGCATCGCAGCGTCGTGCGGTTCCGCCACGGCGCCGTTCGTTCCATCGCATCCGCCGCCATGTCCAGCACCGAACCTCTCGCGCAATCCAGCTTCCTCTACTTCACGGGCCAGGGCTCCGACAAGGTCTACCAGGTCCACCTGCGGCCGAAGGACGAGGGCTGGGTGGTCGACTACGGCAATGGCCGGCGCGGCGGCACGCTGGCCACCGGCACCAAGACCAGCAGTCCGGTCGGCTACGAGGCCGCGCTCAAGATCTACCAGAAGGTGGTGAAGGAGAAGACCGGCAAGGGCTACACCACCGATGCCTCGGGCGCGCTCTACACCGCGTCCGAGTTCGCGGGCCGCAGGAGCGGCGAGCTGCCGCAGCTGCCGACGCTGATCGCCGAGACGCAGCTCGCGCGCTACCTCGACGACCCCGGATGGGGTCTGCAGGAAAAGGCCGATGGCGAGAACCGCATGTTGCTGATCGAGGAAGGCGCCGTGCGCGGCACCAACCGCCGCGGCCTGTTCGTCGACATCCCGCAGGCCTGGGTCGCGACCGCCGCGCTGCCAGCGGGCCGCGCGGTGATCGCGGGCGAACACGTGGGCGATGGCTTCCTGGCCTTCGACCTGCTCGAGGCCGGCGGCGAGGATCTGCGCGCGCAGGCTTTCGTCGAACGCTTCCGGCGGCTCGAGGTCTTCGCCGCCGCGCTGCCATGGATGGCCGTGTTGCCGCTCGAGACCGAGGCTTCGGCCAAGCACCGGCGCGCGGCCGAGCTGCGTGCCGCGCATGGCGAGGGCTTCGTGCTCAAGGCGCTGGCCGCGCCCTTCGCCGCGGGGCGCAGTGCCGCGAGCCTCAAGTTCAAGTTCCAGCAGAGCGCCACCTGCGAGGTGTTGCGCGTCAATGCGCAGCGCTCGGTGGCCGTGGGCTTGCGCGACGAGGCCGGCGTGCTGGTCGACCTCGGCAACGTGACCGTGCCGCCGAACGAGGCGCTGCCCGCGCCCGGCACGCTGGTCGAGGTGCGCTATCTCTATCGCTATGCGGGTGGCAGCTTCGAGCAGCCGGTGTATCGCGGGCAGCGGCCCGACATGGCGGCCGAAGATGCACTGCTCACGCAGGTCACGCGCATCAAGGACCGCGGTGCGGTCGCGGAAGAAGAGCGCGACGACGGGAGCGACGTCGCGTGAGGGGCCTGCACCACATCGCCTGCGGCCTGGCCATGATCGTCGCGCTCGCGGGCTGCGAGAAGCCCGCGCCGCCGCCACCGCCGCTGAGCAAAGAAGCACAGATCACGCGCGACGCACCGCCCGAGCTGATGTTCCGCGGCACCTTCGCCGGGCGGCCGATCCACCTCGTCGTGAACGACTGCGAGGTCTACAGCGTGCGCAGCCTCGAGGGCGGCGAGGTCGAATGGACCTCGGTGCTCAAGCCCGACTTCTATCCCTTCTTCAGCGTCTGCCAGCGCCAGTCGCTGCAGGTCGAGGGCAGCGTGATGACGGCCCAACTGGGCCGCATGGCGGTCGGTGCCGGCGGTTGCTGCGCCACCGGCGGCACCTACCGCTCCACCGACGGCATCGCCTGGAAGCGGACCGGGTACTGACACCCGGCAGCCGCGACGCGGCTCAAGCCACGACGATGCGGCCCGGGTCCGCCGAGCGCAGGATCTCGGCCCGGTCGCCGGTGGGCGGATAGATCCACTCGGTGTTGATCTGGTGCTTGAGCGCCTTGGCCTCGGCACCTTCCATCTTCACTTCGCGCGACCAGCCCTCGGTGTACACGGCGCCCCAGGGACCGAGGTCCAGGCAGGTCACGTACTTCGGCTGCGAATAGGCGATCTTGGGCAGCCCCAGCAGGTCGGCCGCGACGTTGTGGCCGGCCGAGCGTCCGAGCGCCATCGCGTGCTGGCACGACATCATCGCGACGTTGCCCTCGTCGTCGGTGGCGGCGCGCGCGGCATCGCCCGTGACGAAGACATTCGGAACGCCCGGCACCTGCAGGTTGCGGTCGACGAGGATCCGGCCCGCGGCATCGCGCTCGGCGGGGATCTGCTGCGTCAGCGCGGTCGCGCGCATGCCGGCGGTCCAGATCACCGTCGCTGCCTCGATGCGTTCGCCGCCCGAGGTGGTGATTCCCTCGGCGTCGATGCTCTCGACCTCCACGCCCAGCCGCCAGCTGACGCCTTGCGACTTCAGCGCCTTCTCGATCACCGGTCGCGGGCCCGGTCCGAGGTCGGGACCGATCGCATCGGCGCGCTCGACGACGATCACGCGCGGCTCGATGTCGCCGCCCATGATCTCGCGCAGCCGCGCGGGCATCTCGGCCGCGGTCTCGATGCCGGTGAAGCCGCCGCCGACCACCACGATGGTGTTGCGCGCGAGCGAGGAGGGCTGCAGCGCGAGCTTGCGCAGGTGCGCGTCGAGCGCCACGGCGTCCTCGTACTGGTCGACGCTCAGCGCGTGCGCATGCAGGCCGGGCACCGGCGGGCGGAAGAGCTGGCTGCCCGCCGCGAGCACCAGCCTGTCGTAGGCGAGCGTCTGTCGTGCGCCCGCGACGTCGACCACGTCGACCTCCTGCGCATCGGTGCGGATCTGCTCCGCGCGTGCCGCGAGGAAGCGCACGCCGACGGTATCGAAGACGGACTGCAGCGGCGCCTTCATCGCCTCCTGCGGCACTTCGTAGAGACGAGGGCGCACATGCAGCGTGGGCTCGGGCGCGACCAGCAGGATCTCCACGCCGTCGTTCGCATGGGCTGCCATGTCGAGGGCGCGCGCGGCGCTCAAGGCGCTCCACATGCCGGCAAAGCCGGCGCCTACAACCAGGATTCGTTGGGTCATTTTGGATGGTTCGGTTCTTCGAGGTTCATGTCCCGCGGCGCAGCGCGAAGGGTGCGGTGCGCGCGGGGTCTTCAAGACGATCCGATGTGGATCGCTTAACTACGACTATACTGGTCGTAGTAAAAAATTCAATCGCCGATTTCATGAACCGACCCCTCGCCATGCTGGGCGCGTACACAAACATCCTTCGATGCGAGTCCGCGATCGCGGCGGGCGACGAGACCTGGCGCTCGATCGCCGCGCTGATGCTGCCGTGCTATCGCAACGCGCTGAAGGTGTTGGCCCGGGGGCTGAGCGCCGAGGAGCAGCGGGCGTTCGAACGGCTGGTGGTCGACGTTCATGCCGACGGCGAATCCATGCGGGTCGCCGCCAACGACCCGAGTTAGACGCACGGCATCGGCTCGTGCATATCCGCAACGCCAACCCAAGGAAGACCTCTCATGAAAACCGCATCGCTCGCACTCGCACTCCTCGCCTTCACCGCAGCAAGCACAGGCACCGCCGTCGCGGCACCGCCCGATCCGCAACGCGAAGTCATCGTTCCGGCCTTCGCCCATGCGATCGCCAACGTGCCCGGCAAGACGCTCACGGCGCTGGTCGTCAGCTATGCACCCGGCGCGAAGACGCCCGCGCATCGTCACGGCCAGGCCTTCGTCGTGGGCTATGTGCTGGAAGGCGCGGTCCGCAGCAAGCTCGACAACGGCCAGGAGGTCGTCTACCGCGCGGGCGAAAGCTGGACCGAGCAGCCCGGTGCCCACCACGCGGTGAGCGACAACGCGAGCGCCACCGAGCCCGCGAAGCTGCTCGCGATCTTCGTGGCCGATTCGAAGGAGAAGAACCTGGTCACGCTCGACAAGAAGTGAGCGCCGCCGCGCGTCGGCGCGCGCGAGGGGGGGGGGGGCTCAGTTACGATCCGCCCCTCCATTCCCACGGGAGCCAGCTTGAGCCACATCAGTGCCGGTGTCGAATACGGACTGCATTGCCTTCTCTACTTGTCGGGGCCTCCCACCGGAGGCACCGAAGCCAGCGTGCGCGACCTCGCCGAGCTCCAGGGCCTGTCGGTGGAATTCGTGGCCAAGCTCTTCACCAAGCTGCGCAAGGCCGGCCTGACCGAGGCGACCGAGGGAAAGAACGGCGGCTTCCGCCTGGCCAAGCCCGCCGACCGGATCAGCGTGCTCGACGTGGTGGAAGCCATCGACGGACCGAAGGCGCTGTTCGAGTGCCGCGAGATCCGCGGACGCTGCGCGGTCTTCGACGGCGCGGCGCCGCGCTGGGCGATGGACGGTGTCTGCTCGATCCATGCAGTGATGCTCGAGGCCGAGGACCGGATGCGCCAGGTGCTGTCCTCCCAGACGCTGGCCGACCTGGCCCGGCGCGTCGGCGCCAAGGCACCGCACAGCCACGCGGGCAAGATCGTGCATTGGATCGAGACGCGCAAGGCGCAGGCTTGACGCCGGCAAGTGCCACGTCTCGCACTCAAGTCCAGTAGATCAGCTCACCGTCGCGCAGGTCACCCAGAAAACTGTTCAGCACGATGCGGTGCTCCTGGCTCCTCGTGACGCCGTGGATGAATGCGCCGTTGAGCAGCACGAGATCGCCGGTTCGAACGGCGAGGTCCGTGTAGCGGGTGCTCGAAAGAAGCTCCGCGGGATAGGGATAGCCCACGCCTTCCACCTTGGCCTGCATCGCAAGTTCCGGCGAGTGCCGGAGGTCGTAGACCCGGAGCATGCCTTGGCCTGCTTTGCAGCTTGCATAGAAGTTGACGGCGAGCAGGGTTCGTATGTCGACGATCTCCCAGCCCCTGTTGCGTTCGCAGAAGACCTGCGAGACATCGTCATGAGGCTGGAGCAGAAAGCTGGAGGAGGGGCGGTCCTGCCATGCGATGGCCCGCGTGTGCAGCGCTTCGCCGTGCGCGAAGTGGGCGGCGCGGACGTTTCGTTCGAGGTGCCGTCCGACGGTCGTGTACAGCCGGCGCACCGGGTCTTCCGTGCCTTCGAACAACGAATCGACGGATTCGCAGGATTGCCTGCACGTCTCGTAGTAGGCGGACGGTGTCTTGGCATAGTGCGACTCTCCGACCATCAGGCCCGGAACATTGTCCTTGCGGGGAAGGAGGGCGCTGGATTTTTGGAAGTTTCCAGCGATCGCGTCGCAGACATCGCCTTTGACAAAACCATGAATCCAGACGGCATCGACCCTGTTGCGTACCAGTTCGTGCGCGGCACGGCCGATCAGTTTTTGTTCGTGATCGCCGTCAATTTCTACCATTCTCATCATTCGCTAACGCTCCCTTTGTTGTCAAAACCGCAGTCAAATTCCATTTCAGATTGATCCCCGCCGCACCCAGCAGAATCAATGCGATGCCGACGTACTGATGCAGCGACAGCTTCACATCGAGGAAGGTCGAATCGATGAAGATGGCGAGCGCGGGATACAGGAACGAGAGGGAGGCGGCCTGGGAGGCCTCGAGTTTTTGCAGCGCACCGTAAAGAAGGATGTACATGACGCCGGTGTGAAAGACGCCCAGCAGCACCGTGGCGATGGCCTGACGGGTGAATCCCTGCGAAAGCAGCGCGCCGAAATCGGCGAAAGGCCACAGAACGGCTGCCCCGAGCACCATCTGAAGGAGCGCGATGAGCGTTGGCGGATTACCCTTGAGCAGTCGTGCGAAAAGCGCGGCCACGGCATAGAGCGAGGCGGCTGCCAACGCTTGAAGTACGCCCAGGAAATAACGAGCATCGGCGGAGTTGCCGGCAGGCGAACCAGCGCCGTGAGCGTCGATGGAGGGAGCTGCCGTGAGGTTGGAGATGAAGAAGAGACCGGTCAGCGATACCGCCGTCCACAGCGCGATGTTGGCGGTGATGCGTTCCTTGAAGACCAGGAAGCCCAGCACGATCATGATGATCGGCTGCGTGTTGTAGACGGTGGTCGCAACGCCGATGGAGGTCTTCTCGTAGGCCGCGAAAAGAAAATACCAGTTCGCCAGCAACGCGATGCCGCCCACGAGGGAATAGGCGATGAGCCTGGGCTTGAGGATCGAGGCACTGATGTAGCCGCGCAGCAGGCAGATCGCCAGCAGCACCAGCGCGCCGAAGAAGCAGCGGTAGAAGATGAGGCTGACTTCGGATTGGCCGGACATCAGGACCGTGATGCCGATGGTGCCGCAGATGGCCATGGCGGCGAGCATTTCGAAGACACCGGATTGCTTCATGGAAGGACTCGAAAAGTGAGGCCTGATCCTATGAAGTGCCGGCTGGCGGCGGAATCGATTTATCTTCGATGTGGAATGAATCGCCTCATTTAAATAACCTTCTCTTCCAGCTTCTCCTTATTTAATGACGATGGACAAAATCGACAGAAGAATCCTCAAGATCCTGCACCAGGACAGCCGGATCACGGTCAAGGCGCTCAGCGAGAAAGTCCACCTGTCGCAGCCCAGCTGTGCCGAGCGGCTGCGGCGCCTGATCGAGCAGGGAATCATCGAGAAGTGCTCGATCCAGGTCTCGCCCAAGGCCCTGGGCTTCCCCATCGCGGCGATCGTCCGCGTTCGTCCGCTGCCCGGAGAACTGGCCCGGGTCGAAAAGCTCATCACCGAGATCGACGAGATCGTCCAGTGCGACAAGGTGACCGGCGACGATGCCTTCGTCTGCCGCATGCACCTGCGCGGCATCGAGGAACTCGACCATTGCCTGCGCAAGATCGCCAGTTTCGCGACCACCAGCACTTCGATCGTCAAGTCGACGCTGGTGTCGAACAGGCTGCTGCCGCTCGACGGGGCGGACTGAAAGGGCGTGGCGTTTTCCGCGGTGCGTGCCGCACAATGCGCACCGAACGCCCCCAAAAACTAGGAGACACCCCGTGGGAGAACTTCTCTCGCTCCTGCGCTTCAGCGCCGGCTCGGGCCATATCTGGCTGGACGAGCAGCGCATGCTGCTCCTGCATGCGCGCGCCTTCGCCGAGCTGCGCAAGGAACTGCTCGACTCGCTCGGCATCGAGCGCGCGCGCGGCCTGCTGGTGCGCATGGGCTTCGCATCGGGCCTGCGCGACGGCGAGGTGGCGGTGCGCGAACGCCGCGCCGGCATGCGCGCCGAAGACGCCTTCATGCTCGGCCCGCGCCTGCATTCCATCGAGGGCATCGTCTCGGTGCAGAAGACGCAGCTCGAGTTCGACATCGCGACCAGGCAGTTCTACGGCGAATTCCTCTGGGAGAACTCGTGGGAGTGCGAGGCCCACGTGGCCGACTTCGGCTATGGCGAGGACCCGCAGTGCTGGTCGCAGATCGGCTATGCCTCGGGCTACACCACGGCCTTCATGGGGCGCATGGTGGTGTTCAAGGAGGTCGAGTGCACGAGCATGGGCGACAGCCGCTGCCGCATCGTCGGCCAGCCGGCCGAGGACTGGCACGACGACCACTACCTCGACTACTTCCGCCAGCACCACGTGGCCGAGAACCTGATCGAGTTCAACCTCGGGCTGCAGCACATCCGCCGGCTGCAGCCGCGGCGCGAGTACGACCAGAAGCTGGTGGGCGTGTCGCCGGGCTTCCGCGCCGCCTTCGAGCTGATGCGCAGCGCGGTCGACAGCGCGATCACGGTGCTGCTGCTCGGCGAGACCGGCGTGGGCAAGGAGGTGTTCGCGCGCTGGCTGCACGACAACGGGCCGCGCGCGCGCCAGCCCTTCATCGCGGTGAACTGCGCCGCGATCCCGGCCGAGCTGATGGAGGCCGAGCTGTTCGGCGTGGAGAAGGGCGCCTACACCGGCGCGCACCATGCGCGAGCCGGCCGCTTCGAGCGCGCGCACGGCGGCACGCTGTTCCTCGACGAGGTCGGCGACCTGCCGCTGGCCGCGCAGGTCAAGCTGCTGCGCGTGCTGCAGACCGGCGAGGTCGAGCGCCTGGGCGCCGAGCAGCCGATCAAGGTCGACGTGCGCATCGTCGCCGCCACCAACGTCAACCTGCAGCAGGCGATGCAGGCCGGGCGCTTCCGCACCGACCTGTTCTACCGGCTCAACACCTTCCCGATCTCGATCCCGCCGCTGCGCGAGCGCACGGCCGACATTCCGGCGCTGGTGACGCGCTTCGTCGAGAAGTACAGCGCGCTCTATGGCAAGAAGCTGCGCGGCCTGACCGACAAGGCCGCGCGCGACGTTCAGAAGCACGCCTGGCCCGGCAACATCCGCGAGCTCGAGAACGTGATCGAGCGCGCCGTGCTGCTGGCGAGCGACCACGGCGACATCGAGGCCAGCCACTTGTGGATGTCGCCGCCCGGCACGCCCGACGGCAGCGGGCTCGATGCGAAGGGCCAGGTCGGCGCGGTGGCCGAGGCCGCGGGCGAGGGCAGCGAGCTCGACGCGCTGTGCCAGCGCGTGCTCGAGCAGAACATCGATATCGCCTCGCTCGAGCGGCGCCTGATGCAGACCGCGATGCAGCGCGCCAAGGGCAATCTCTCGCAGGCCGCGCGCCTGCTCGGCATCACGCGGCCGCAGCTCGCCTACCGCCTCAAGAAGGAAGGCCTGCCGGCCTCCTGAGCCGTTCGCGGCTTTTTCACCATTTGATCAAGCTGCACCGCAGCAAATGATCAAACGAGCATCCGGGACTACCCGGTGCTCGCGGCACGCCGGCATCGCGGGCCTTTGCAAATCAATCACTTAGCCGCGCTGGCACGCCCGTTGCCCCTGTAGGCACGGGCGGCGCCGTTGTCGTCCACCAAGTGATGGATTGAACAAGTGATGCCTTCGATGCCTGCGAGCCACCCCAGCGACAGCGCGGCCCGGATGACCGGTCAGCCCTGTTTCGTGCGCGTGACTGGTACCCGCGATGCCCGCTTCGTCGAGTTCGAGTTCGCCATCGGCGACCCCGAGCTCGCGGTCGAGCTGGTGCTGCTGTTCGACCAGTTCCGCGAGTTCTGCACCCGCCACGAGGTGCGCCACCTGACGACCGAGGAGGGCGCGCGCCTGGACTTCGAGCGCATGAAGTGGCGCTTCGGCGCGCCCGGCATCGAGCACTGACACGCCCACCCACCGTTTTCCCGAAGACAACCCAAGGAGACCCCACCGTGCAAGTCGACATCAAGACCTCGGACATCCGGCCGATCCGCCAGACCTTCTCGCACGTGGCGCGGCGGCTCGGCGACAAGCCGGCCTCGCGCTACCAGGAAGCCACGCTGGACATGCAGCCCACGGCCAACTTCCACTACCGGCCGCTGTGGGATCCGCAGCACGAGCTCTACGACAAGCGCCGCACCGCGATCGTCATGGCCGACTGGTATGCGTTCAAGGATCCGCGCCATTTCTATTACGGCGTCTACACGATGACGCGCGCGCGCCAGCAGGAGGGCGCCGACCGGCAGTTCGAGTTCGCCGACAAGCGCCAGCTGCTGGCGCAGGCCGATGCCGGCGTGCGCGAGTCGCTGCAGCAGGTGCTGGTGCCGCTGCGCCACTACGAGTGGGGCGCGAACATGAACCACAGCTACTGCTGCGGCTACGGCTACGGCACCGCGATCACGCAGCCCTTCGTCTTCGCGGCCATGGACCGGCTCGGCATCGCGCAGTACCTCTCGCGCATCGGGCTGCAGCTCGACGGCAACTCGGGCCAGGCGCTCGACGCGGGCAAGGAGGCCTGGATGTCGCACCCGGCCTGGCAGGGCGTGCGCCGCACGATGGAGAACCTGTTCGTCACCAAGGACTGGTTCGAGTTGTTCGTGGCGCAGAACCTGGTGTTCGACGGCCTGCTGTATCCGCTGGTCTATCGCCACTACGTGAACGCGCAGGGCGCGGCCGCCGGCCATGCGCTGGCGATGCTGACCGAGTTCATGAACGAGTGGTTCGAAGAGAACGCGCGCTGGGTCGATGCCACGTTGAAGACCGCGGCCGACGAGTCGCCGGCCAATGCCCAGAAGCTCGCGGCCTGGTACGCCGACTGGCGCGCGCAGATCGCCGAGGCGCTCGCGCCGCTGGCCGCGCTGGCGCTCGGCGCCCAGGGCGTGCCCGCGCTGCAGGAACTCGCCACGGCGCTCGACGCCCGCTTCGCGCGCTCGGTGCGCACCGCCTGAATCACCACCGCAAGGAAACCCATCCCCATGACCACCGCCACCGCCACCGCGGCACTGTCCCGCACGCCGGTCTTCATCGCACTGCAGATCAGCGAGAGCGCCCGCGCCATCGTCGAGGCCATCGTGGCCGACAACCCCGAGGCCATCGTCAGCGAGTACCCCGCCATGGTCAAGATCGACGCGCCCGGCCGGCTCACGCTGCGTCGCGCCACGGTCGAGTCGCTGCTCGGCCGCCGCTGGGACCTGCAGGAACTGCACCTGAGCCTGATCTCGCTGTCGGGAAGCATCGAGGAGACCGACGACGAGTTCACGCTGCACTGGGGCGCCTGAGCGCGCGCACCCCGACGACCACCGCACCCACAACGACAACGCACAGGACGACAACGCCATGACGACCCCCAACAGCAGCACCGGCAAGCGCCTCGGCCTCAAGGAACGCTACGCCATGATGACCCGCGGCCTCGGCTGGGAGACCAGCTACCAGTCGATGGACGACGTGTTCCCCTTCGACCAGTTCGAGGGCATCAAGATCCACGACTGGGACAAATGGGAGGACCCGTTCCGCCTCACGATGGACGCCTACTGGAAGTTCCAGGGCGAGAAGGAGAAGAAGCTCTACGCGATCATCGACGCGTTCCAGCAGAACAACGGCCAGTTCAATATCAGCGACCCGCGCTACCTGAACACGCTGAAGCTGTTCCTCACGGGCGTGTCGCCGCTCGAGTACGCGGCGCACCGCGGCTATGCGATGGCCGGGCGGTCGTTTCGCGGCGTGGGCGCGCGCGTGGCCTGCCAGATGCAGTCGATCGACGAGCTGCGCCATGCGCAGACGCAGTTCCACACCATCAGCCACTTCAACAAGTACTTCAACGGCCTGCACGATCCGCAGCACATGCACGACCGCGTGTGGTACCTGTCGGTGCCCAAGAGCTACTTCGAGGACGCGATGAGCGCGGGGCCCTTCGAGTTCGTGACCGCGATCTCGTTCTCGTTCGAGTACGTGCTGACCAACCTGCTGTTCATGCCCTTCATGAGCGGCGCCGCCTACAACGGCGACATGGCCACCGTGACCTTCGGCTTCTCGGCCCAGAGCGACGAGTCGCGCCACATGACGCTGGGCCTGGAGGTGGTGAAGTTCATCCTCGAGCAGGACCCGGGCAACGTGCCGATCGTGCAGAAGTGGGTCGACAAGTGGTTCTGGCGCGGCTACCGGCTGCTGACGCTGGTGTCGATGATGATGGACTACATGCTGCCCAAGCGGGTGATGAGCTGGTCCGAGGCCTGGGAGATGTACTTCGAGAAGAACGGCGGCGCGCTGTTCCAGGACCTCTCGCGGTACGGCATCCGCATGCCCAAGTACCACGAGGTGGCGAGCAAGGAGAAGGGCCGCCTCTCGCACGAGGCCTGGGCCATCTTCAACAACTACGGCCACGCGGCCAACATCAACGTGTGGGCACCGCGCCCCGACGAGATGGAGTGGCTGTCGGCCAAGTACCCCGACACCTTCGACGCGCTGTACCGCCCGCGCTTCGAATGGCTGGCCGCGCAGGAGCAGCAGGGCAAGCGCTGGTTCAACAACACGCTGCCGATGCTGTGCCAGACCTGCCAGATCCCGATGGCCTTCACCGAGCCCGACGACCCGACCAAGATCTGCTATCGCGAGAGCAGCTACCACGGCATGAAGTACCACTTCTGCTCCGACGGCTGCAAGGACGTGTTCGACGGCGAGCCCGAGAAGTACGTGCAGGCCTGGCTGCCGGTGCACCAGATCTACCAGGGCAACTGCTTCCCCGAGGGCACCGACCCGACGGTCGAGGGCTTCAACCCGCTCGCGGCGGTGCTCGACTACTACCACATCAACGTGGGCGCGGACAACGGCGAGTTCAACGGCTCCCCGGACCAGGTGAACTGGGATCGGTGGACGGGACAGGACACCTCGGGCGAGCGCCGCGCCCCGCCCGAGCAAGAGGCGATCGTCGCCTGAACGGCAGGGCGAAGCCGCGCTGCCGAAGCCGTCACTCATCAAGGAGAAAAAACATGTCCGTCATTGCACTCGCCCCGGGCTACACCGGCACCGTCGCCGATGCCGAGGAGCGCTTCCACGGCAACCGCCTGCTCTACATCGGCTGGGAAGACCACCTGCTGTTCTGTTCGCCCGTGTGCCTGCCGCTGCCCGCGGCCATGCCCTTCGGCGCGCTGCTGTCGGAGGTGCTGCCCGGCGTCTACGGCAGCCATCCCGATTTCGAAAAGATCGACTGGACCACGGCCGAGTGGTTCGACTCGGGCAAGCCCTTCGTGCCCGATGCCGCGAAGTCGCTGGCCGACAACGGCCTGGTCCACAAGTCGGCGATCCGCTTCCGCACGCCGGGCCTGCGCGGCATCGAGGGTTCGTGCAGCTGAGGCTGCCCACCGAGCAAGGAGCGATGCCATGAGCTTCCAGATCATGATCGAGCCGCTGGGCCAGGGCGTGGCGGCGCGCGACGGCCAGACGGTGCTCGATGCCTGCCTGCGCGCGGGCGTGTGGTTGCCGCACGCCTGCGGCCACGGGGTGTGCGGCACCTGCAAGGTGCAGGTGCTCGAGGGCGAATGCGACCACGGCGAGGCCTCGAACTTCGCGCTGATGGATTTCGAGCGCGACGAGGGCAAGATCCTGGCGTGCTGCGCGATGGCGCAGGCCGACCTGGTGATCGAGGCCGAGATCGACGAGGACCCCGACGCGCGCTTCCTGCCGCTCGAGGACTTCGATGCCGAGGTGGTGGAGGCGCGCATGCTGACGCCAACGATCCGCGGCCTGTGGCTGCGCACGGAACGCGCGGCCTCGTTCCAGGCCGGGCAGTACGTGATGCTGCAGGTGCCGGGGGTGGAAGGGGAGCGCGCCTTCTCGATCGCGAATGCGCCGGGCGAGGACCTGATCGAGCTGCACATCCGCCGCGTGCCCGGCGGCCGCGCCACGGGCTGGCTGCACGACGAGCTGCAGCCGGGCCAGCGGCTGCGCTTCACGGCTCCCAACGGCCGCTTCTTCGTGCGCAAGTCGGCGCGGCTGCCGATGATCTTCGTGGCCGGCGGCTCGGGGCTGTCGAGCCCGAAGTCGATGGTGCTCGACCTGCTGGCCGAGGGCTGCACCTTGCCGATCACGCTGATCCAGGGGGCGCGCAATCCCGAGGAGCTGTACTACCGCGAGCTGTTCGAGCAGCTGGCCGATGCGCATCCGAACTTCACCTATCTGCCGGTGCTGTCGGACCTGCCCGAAGGCTCGGACTGGGCCGGTGCGCGGGGCTATGCGCACGAAGCGTTGAAGGCGCATTTCGCGAACGACTTCCGGGGGCACAAGGCCTACCTGTGCGGTCCGCCACCGATGACCGAGGCCTGTATCGCAACGCTGATGCAGGGGCGGCTGTTCGAGCGCGATATCTATACCGAGAAGTTCTTTACGGCGGCGGATGCGGCTTCTGCTGCGCCTCGCAGTCCCTTGTTCAAGGCGCTCTAGCGATGGCTCGTCTTTTTTTGGATGCATCGGGGCGGGCGCACGCCGACGGGGTACTCCCCTCCGCGAATGTCCCCCGCCTTCGGCTCCTCCTTTATTTCGCTGCGGGGAGTACCCCATCGACGTGCGCCTGGACGCAACGGCTGTTGAACCGCCCGCACCACCGCAGCGCCCACGTGCACAGGGCAGTGGGTGCTTCCCGCAGCGAAATCAAGGAGGAGCCCGAAGGGCGGGGGACATTCGCGGAGGGAAGTACCCGCTGTCCTGTGCACGCGCCCCGGCCTACCTCAAAAGAACAAGGACGAAACATGGCAAATCCAGCGAGCTTCTCCGTAGCCATAGACAACACCGGCGAACGCTACCCCTGCAAACCCGACCAGACCCTGCTCGGCGGCATGGAGCAACTGGGCCGCAAAGGCATCCCCGTCGGCTGCCGAGGCGGCGGCTGCGGCGTCTGCAAGGTCCGCATCGAATCGGGCCACGTGCGCCACGACCGCATGAGCCGCTGCCACGTCAGCGCCGCGGAAGAAGCCCAGGGCTATGTGCTCGCCTGCAGGGCCTATCCGCAAAGCGATCTTGCCCTGCGCGCCGTCGACAAGTTGGCCCGCTGCATCGAACGGCATGCAGCAACGGCTTCCAGAAATTCCAGTTCCCCCACCTGAACCTTTTCAACCACCAAGGAGACTCTCATGGCAATCACCGGCGTCATCCGTCCCGGACACGTGCAACTGCGCGTGCTCGACATCGAGGCCGCGCTCAAGCACTACCGCGACGTGCTGGGCCTGATCGAAACCGCGCGCGACCCGCAGGGCCGCATCTACCTCAAGGCCTGGGACGAGCACGATCACCACAGCGTGGTGCTGCGCGAGGCCGACGAGGCCGGCATGGACTTCATGGGCTTTCGCGTCGATTCGCCCGCCACGCTCGAGAAGCTCGCGGCCGACGTCAAGGCCAGCGGCCTCGCGACCGAGCCGCAGTGGATCGAGGCCGGCGAGCATCTGCGCACCGGCCGGCGCTTCCGCTTCACCGTGCCCACCGGCCATTCGATCGAACTGTTCGCCGAGAAGGAGAAGGTCGGCAACGGCATGTCCTACGAGAACCCCGAGGTCTATCCCGACGATCTCAAGGGCATGGCGCCCTCGCGCTTCGACCATTGCCTGCTGTACGGCGACGACCTCGACGGCACCATGAAGCTGTTCATCGACGTGCTGGGCTTCCAGCTCGCCGAGAGCGTGGTGGCCGGTCCCGAGCGCATGTACATCGCGGCCTTCCTGACCTGCTCGACCAAGCCGCACGACATCGCCTTCATCCGCCATGCCGAGAAGAACAAGTTCCACCACGCGTCCTTCCTGCTCGACAACTGGGGCGAGGTGCTGAAGGCGGCCGACATCATCTCGAAGAAGCGCGTGTCGCTCGACATCGGTCCCACGCGCCACGGCATCACGCGCGGCGAGACCATCTACTTCTTCGACCCGAGCGGCAACCGCAACGAGGTGTTCTCGGGCGGCTACATCTACTACCCCGACAAGCCGCCGCTGGTGTGGACCGACGACGAGCTCGGGCGCGCGATCTTCTATCACGACCGCAAGCTCAACGAGAACTTCCTGAGCGTGCTGACCTGAGGAGCGCTCGATGAAGCAGTTCATGAACTTCATCGGCGGCGAGTTCGTCGCCGGCGCGAAGACCTTCGAGAACCGGGCACCGGTCGACAACCGCCTGATCGGCCTGGTGCACGAAGCCGGCGCGGCCGAGGTCGATGCCGCCGTGCGCGCGGCCCGCGCCGCGCTCGACGGCGAGTGGGGCCGCATGAGCGTCGCGCGCCGCGTCGAGCTGCTGCATGCGGTGGCCGACGAGATCAATCGGCGCTTCGACGACTTCCTCGCCGCCGAGATGGCCGACACCGGCAAGCCGCATGCGCTGGCCTCGCATGTCGACATCCCGCGCGGCGCGGCCAACTTCAAGGTGTTCGCCGACATCGTGAAGAACGTGCCCACCGAGAGCTTCGAGATGGCCACGCCCGACGGCGGCCAGGCGCTCAACTATGCCGTGCGCTCGCCACTGGGCGTCATCGGCGTCGTCTGCCCCTGGAACCTGCCGCTGCTGCTGATGACCTGGAAGGTCGGCCCCGCGCTCGCCTGCGGCAACACCGTCGTCGTCAAGCCCTCGGAGGAAACGCCCGCCACCGCCACCCTGCTCGGCGAAGTGATGAACGCCGTCGGCATTCCGCCGGGCGTCTACAACGTCGTGCACGGTTTCGGGCCCGACTCGGCCGGCGAGTTCCTGACCCGGCATCCGGGCGTGAACGGCATCACCTTCACCGGCGAGACCCGCACCGGCGAGGCCATCATGGCCGCGGCCGCCAAGGGCGTGCGGCCCGTGTCCTTCGAGCTCGGCGGCAAGAACGCCGGCATCGTGTTCGCCGATGCCGACTTCGACAAGGCCGTGGCCGGCATCACGCGCTCGGCCTTCGAGAACTGCGGCCAGGTCTGCCTGGGCACCGAGCGGGTCTATGTGCAGCGGCCGATCTTCGAGAAGTTCGTCGCGGCGCTCAAGATCAAGGCCGAGGCGTTGAAGCCGGGTCCTTCGGAAGAACCCGGCGTCGGCCTCGGCCCGCTGATCTCGCGCGAGCATCAGCGCAAGGTGCTGTCGTACTACGAGAAGGCCGTGAAGGAGGGCTCCACCGTCGTCACGGGCGGCGGCGTGCCCGCCATGAAGGGCGCGCTGGCCGAGGGCAACTGGGTGCAGCCCACCATCTGGACCGGCTTGCCCGAGACGGCCGCCGTGATCCGCGAGGAGATCTTCGGCCCCTGCTGCCACATCGCACCCTTCGACACCGAGGAGGAAGCGATCGCGCTCGCCAACGCCACCGACTACGGCCTCGCCACCACCGTGTGGACCGAGAACCTCGGCCGCGCGCACCGCGTCGCCAAGCGCGTCGAGGTCGGCATCTGCTGGGTCAACAGCTGGTTCCTGCGCGACCTGCGCACCGCCTTCGGCGGCGCCAAGGCCTCGGGCATCGGCCGCGAGGGCGGCGTGCATTCGCTGGAGTTCTATACCGAGCTCCGCAACGTCTGCATCAAGCTCTGAGGACACGGCAGTGACCCATCCCGAGATCGCCCACAGCGTGCGCACCGGCGGCTTCGCCACCAACGTGCACGACCTGGGGCAGGGCGCGCCCGTGCTGCTAATCCACGGCTCGGGCCCGGGCGTCAGCGCCTGGGCCAACTGGCGGCTCGTGCTGCCGGTGCTGGCGGCGAGCCGGCGCGCGATCGCGCCCGACATGGCCGGCTTTGGCTTCACCGAGCGCGTGTCGGGCGCGGCCTACGACATGGACGGCTGGGTGCGCCAGGCGCTCGACCTGCTCGATGCGCTCGACATCGAACGCACCGACCTGATCGGCAACTCCTTCGGCGGCGCGCTCGCGCTGGCGCTGGCCATCCGCGCGCCGCATCGTGTGCGCCGGCTGGTCCTGATGGGCAGCGTGGGCGTGCCCTTCGCGATCACGCCGGGCCTCGACGCCGTCTGGGGCTACACGCCCTCGTTCGAGAACATGCGCCGCATCATGGACGTGTTCGCCTTCGACCGCACGCTGGTCAGCGACGAGCTCGCGCAGCTGCGCTACGAGGCCAGCATCCGGCCTGGCTTCCAGGAGTCCTTCGGCGCCATGTTCCCGGCACCGCGCCAGCGCTGGGTCGATGCGCTGGCCAGTCCCGAGGCCGACATCCGCGCGCTGCCGCATCCGACGTTGCTGATCCACGGCCGCGAGGACCGCGTGATCCCGCTCGCCACCTCGCTGACCTTGTCCGAGTGGATCGCCGACAGCCAGCTGCACGTGTTCGGCCGCTGCGGCCACTGGACCCAGATCGAGCATGCCGCGCGCTTCGCCCGGCTGGTCGGCGACTTCCTGGCCGAGGCCGACTGATTTCTTCCATCCCAACGCAAAGAGAGACCATGGACCCCACACTGATCCAGCAGCTCGGCGACGAGCTCTACGAGGCGCTGCGCGCGCGCGGCGTCGTCGATCCGCTCACCAGCCGGCACGAGGGCATCACCGTGGCCGATGCCTACGGCGTGCAGCAGCGCATGATCGCGCGCCGCCTCGATGCCGGCGAGCGCATCGTCGGCAAGAAGATCGGCGTGACCTCGCGCGCCGTGATGAACATGCTCGGCGTGTTCCAGCCCGACTTCGGCTACCTGCTCGACGGCATGATCGTCGGCGAGGGCGAATCGATCGACAGCACCACGCTGATCCAGCCCAAGGCCGAGGGCGAGATCGCCTTCATCCTCAAGCGCGACCTGATGGGCCCGGGCATCGGCAATGCCGACGTGCTGGCCGCCACCGAATGCGTGATGCCCTGCTTCGAGATCGTCGACTCGCGCATCCGCGACTGGAAGATCAAGATCGCCGACACCGTGGCCGACAACGCCTCGTGCGGCGTGTTCGTGCTCGGCGACAGCGCGGTCGATCCGCGCCGCGTCGACCTCTCGACCTGCGGCATGGTGCTCGAGAAGAACGGCGAGATCATCGCCACCGGCGCGGGCGCCGCCGCGCTCGGCTCGCCGGTCAACGCGGTCGCGTGGCTGGCCAACACCCTCGGCGCGCTCGGCATCGGCCTCAAGGCCGGTGAGGTGATCCTCTCGGGCGCGCTCGCCGCCATGTTCCCGGCCCAGGCCGGCGACAACTTCCGCGTCTCGATCGGCGGCCTCGGCGGCTGCTCGGTGCGCTTCCATTGACGGAGAAAAACCCATGACGAACAAGATCAAGTGCGCGCTGATCGGCCCGGGCAACATCGGCACCGACCTGCTCGCGAAGCTGCAGCGCAGCCCGGTGCTCGAGCCGGTGTGGATGGTGGGCATCGACCCCGAGTCCGACGGCCTGAAGCGCGCCAGCGAGATGGGCCTGAAGACCACCGCCGAGGGGGTGGACGGCCTGCTGCCGCACGTGGAGGCCGACGGCGTGCGGATCGCCTTCGATGCCACCAGCGCCTACGTGCATGCCGAGAACAGCGCGAAGCTCCATGCGCTCGGCGTGCTGATGATCGACCTCACGCCCGCGGCCATCGGCCCGTTCTGCGTGCCACCGGTCAATCTGCAGGCGCTGATGGCCGATGCCGGCGAACGGCCCGCCAACGTCAACATGGTCACCTGCGGCGGCCAGGCCACCATCCCGATGGTGGCGGCGGTGTCGCGCGTGCAGCCCGTGGCCTATGGCGAGATCGTGGCCACGGTGGCCAGCCGCTCGGTCGGCCCGGGCACGCGCAAGAACATCGACGAGTTCACCCGCACCACGGCCGGCGCGGTCGAGCGCGTGGGCGGCGCCGCAAAGGGCAAGGCGATCATCATCGTCAACCCCGCCGAGCCGCCGCTGATCATGCGCGACACGGTGCACTGCCTGACCGAGGACACGCCCGACGAGGCGCGCATCACGGCCTCGGTGCACGCCATGATCGCCGAGGTGCGGCGCTACGTGCCGGGCTACAAGCTGGTCAATGGGCCGGTGTTCGACGGCAAGCGCGTGTCGATCTACCTCGAGGTCGAGGGCCTGGGCGACTACCTGCCCAGGTACGCCGGCAACCTCGACATCATGACCGCCGCCGCGGCGCGCACGGCGGAGATGTTCGCCGAGGCGATGCTCGCCGGCGCCCCGCAACCCGAAGCCGTCGCGGCATAGGAGCACCCACCCCATGAACACCACCACCCTGAAGGGCCGCCGCGTCACCGTGCACGACATGACGCTGCGCGACGGCATGCATCCCAAGCGCCACCTGATGACGCTCGAACAGATGAAGCACATCGCCACCGGCCTCGACGAGGCGGGCGTGCCGCTGATCGAGGTCACGCATGGCGACGGCCTGGGCGGCAGCTCGGTCAACTACGGCTTTCCGGCCCACTCCGACGAGGAGTACCTCGGCACGGTGGTCCCGCTGATGAAGCGCGCCAAGGTCTCGGCGCTGCTGATCCCGGGCATCGGCACCGTCGACCACCTGCGCATGGCGCACGGCCTGGGCGTGCACACGGTGCGCGTGGCCACGCACTGCACCGAGGCCGACGTGTCGGAGCAGCACATCGCGATGGCGCGCAAGCTCGGCCTCGACACGGTCGGCTTCCTGATGATGGCCCACATGGCCTCGCCCGAACTGCTGGTGCGCCAGGCGCTGCTGATGGAAGGCTATGGCGCCAACTGCATCTACGTGACCGACTCGGCCGGCCACATGCTGCCCGAGGACGTGAAGGCGCGGCTGGGCGCGGTGCGCGCGGCATTGAAGCCCGACACCGAGCTGGGCTTCCATGGTCACCACAACCTCGCGATGGGCATCGCCAACTCGATCGCCGCGGTGGAGGCGGGCGCGAACCGCATCGACGCCGCCGCCGCGGGGCTGGGCGCGGGCGCGGGCAACACGCCGATGGAGGTGTTCGTCGCGGTCTGCGACCGCATGGGCATCGAGACCGGCGTCGACGTGTTCGGCATCCAGGACGTGGCCGAGGACCGCGTGGTGCCGATCATGGACCACCTGATCCGCGTCGACCGCGACTCGCTGACGCTGGGCTACGCGGGCGTGTACTCGAGCTTCCTGCTGTTCGCCAAGCGCGCCGAGAAGAAGTACGGCGTGCCGGCGCGCGAGATCCTGGTCGAGCTGGGCCGGCGCGGCATGGTCGGCGGGCAGGAGGACATGATCGAGGACACGGCGATCACGCTGGCGCGCTCGCGTCAGGAGGTGGCGGCATGAAGCTCGATGCGAAGACCATCGCCGCGCTCGCCGAGCACCTCGAGACCTGCGAGCTCGAGGCGCGCGACACGCCCAAGATCACCGACGAATACCCGCAGATGGACTGGGACGACGCCTATGCGATCCAGGACGAGATCCGCCGCCGCAAGACGTCGCGCGGCCTGCGCATCGTCGGCCTCAAGGCCGGCCTGACCTCGCACGCCAAGATGAAGCAGATGGGCGTGACCACGCCGGTCTTCGGCTTCATGGCCGAGAACTACGCCGTGCCCGAGGGCGGCGAGTGCCGGGTGAGCGAGCTGATCCATCCGAAGGTCGAGCCCGAGATCGCCTTCGTGACGAAGCGCGCGCTCAGGGGCCCGGGCTGCCACATCGGCGCGGTGCTCGCGGCCACCGACTTCGTGCTGCCGGGCATCGAGGTGATCGACAGCCGATACCGCGACTTCAAGTTCGACCTCAAGAGCGTGGTGGCCGACAACACCTCGGCCTCGCGCTTCGTGGTCGGCGGCCGGGCCGTGCCCGCGAGCGAAGTCGACCTGCGCACCGTGGGCATCGTGCTCGAGAAGAACGGCCAGCCCGTGGCCTTCGGCGCCGGCGCGGCGGTGCTCGGCCATCCGGCCGCGGCCATCGCGATGCTGGCCAACCACCTGGGCGCGCGCGGCGAGGAGATTCCTGCCGGCACGCTGATCCTGTCGGGCGGCATCACCGAGGCGGTGGCCGTGCAGGCGGGCGACTCGGTCACGCTCAAGGTGCAGGGCATGGGCAGCGTCGGGCTGCGCTTCGTCTGAACACGGAAGGAGCCAGACCATGCCGTTTGCACAGATCTACCTGATCGAAGGTCGCACCGAGGACCAGAAGCGCGCGCTGATCGAGAAGGTCACGGCCGCCATCGTCGAGGCCGTCAACGCGCCGAAGGAGAACGTGCGCGTGTGGCTGCACGACGTGCCGAAGGAGAACTGGGGGATCGCCGGGGTGTCGGCGAAGGACCTGGGGCGCTAGCCGCCTCGCCAGTGCCGGCCAGCGCACGGCGCAGCGTCGGCGCCTCGGCCTCGATGTGGGCCCAGAGCCGGCTCGCGACCGGCCCCGGCGAGCGGTCGCGCCGGCGCGCCGCCACCAGTTCCTCGACGCTGCCGGGCAGGTGGCGGCCCGCGATCGAGCGCAGCCGGCCGTCGCGCAGTTCCTTCTCGATCAGGAAGCGCGGCATGTGGCCCCAGCCCAGGCCCAGCAGGATCACTTCCTTCTTCATGAGCTGGTCGGCCACGGTGCACTGGTGCGCGCCCTCGATCAGGAAGTGGTCCTGGGGCGGCGTGTGGCGCGCGGTGTCGCGCATCACGCACTGGGTGTAGGCGCGCATGCGCTCGGGCCCCGGCGCGCGCGGCAGCGGCTCGGCCAGCAGGGCCGGTGCTACCACCGGCACGAAGGGCACCTTGCACAGGTCGATCCATTCGAGCCGCGGATCGCGCTTGTCGATGCCGTGCAGGATCAGGTCGGCCTCGCCGTCGAACAGCCGCTCGGCCGGACCGGCCACCGCCTCGAAATAGAGCGCGAGCCGCGTGCCCGGGCACTGCGCGAAGAAGCGCGCCAGCATCGCCAGCACCTGCGGCCGCGGGCACAGGTCGCCGATCACCACGCGCAGTTCGCTTTCCTCGCCCACCGCGAGCTGGCGCGCATGGCCGCGCAGGCCCTCGAGCTCGCGCAGCAGCGACTGCGCGCGCGCATGGAAGGAACGGCCGGCCTCGGTGGGCTGCACGCGGTAGCCGCCGCGGTCGAGCAGCACCAGGCCGAGCTGGCGCTCGAGCTTGGCCACGGCCGCGAACACCGCCGGATGCGAGCGATGCAACTGCGTGGCGGCGGCCTGGAAGCCGCCCGCGCGCACCACCGCGTCGAAGCATTGGAGGTCGTGCAGGGTGAATTCGCTCATGTTCGATTTGCTGACAAGGATTGATCGAACTTTGTAATTTCTTTCGCCAAGGGGCGCAACTACGATTTGTGCCACGGTGATCGCCGTTGCAGGGGCCCGAGGCTCCGAAGCCATGCCAAGGAAAGCACGCCATGAGCCACTTCACCCACACCACCACCGCCGGCGACGGCGCCCGCATCGCCTACCGCTTCGATGGCGATGCCGGCAAGCCCGTGCTGCTGCTGTCGAACTCCATCGGCACCACGCTCTCGATGTGGGACGGCGAGTTCGAGGCGCTGGGCCGGCATTTCCACGTGCTGCGCTACGACACGCGCGGCCATGGCGGCTCGGGCGTCACGCCGGGCGCCTATTCGATGGACCGGCTCGGCCGCGACGCGATCGAGCTGCTCGACGCGCTGAAGATCGAGCGCGCGCATTTCCTCGGCCTCTCGCTCGGCGGCTTCATCGGCCAGTGGCTGGGCGTGCATGCGCCCGAGCGCATCGACCGGCTGGTGCTGGCCAACACCTCCTCGTGGCTCGGTCCGGCCAGCGTGTTCGACGAGCGCATCGTCGGCGTGCTCGCCGCCCCGGACATGAAGGAGACGGCCGAGGGCTTCCTGCGCAACTGGTTCCCCGAGCGGCTGCTGATCGAGAACGGCCCGGTGGTGCAGGCCTTGCGCCAGGTGCTGCTCGAGATCGACCCGCAGGGCCTGGCCGGCGCGCTCGCCGCCGTGCGCGACGCCGACCTGCGCCGGCCCATCGCGCTGATCGAGCGGCCCACGCTGGTGATCGCGGGCGAGTTCGACCCGGTCACGGCCGCGAGCCATGGCGAGCTGATCGCGGCCACCGTGCCGGGCGCGCGGCTGCTGACCTTGCCCGCGGTGCACCTGTCGAACGTGGAGTTTCCGAAGGAGTTCGTGGGCGCGGTGGTCGATTTCCTCGAGGACCGATGAAGAGGAGGCAGGAGGGGGCAGGCGGGGCGCAGGCGATCGATTGTTTCCTTCCCGTGAACGCCGCGGTTCCATTTGCCTAGGGTTTTTACCTAGATTCGAGGCGCACAATTCATCTCACGGACCAGCCGCCGACTCCAAGACAAGCAGAAGGCAGCGACTGATCTGGGTGAACAGGCACTGACGAGGTGGCCGCCCCCGAAGGGACGGCGCCCCACCAAGACCGGTTCGAATCATCCAAAGTCAAGTCACAAGAATTGAAGGAATACTCAAATGAACGCCTCGAAGCTCCTCTCCGCCGTTGCCCTCTCCCTGCTGGCCGCTGCCGGTGCAGCCCATGCAGAAACCTATGAGGGTGTGCATCCCCTGACCTCGGCCGCCAGCCGCGCCGAAGTCGCCGGCCAAGCCGTCATCGCCGCTCGCAGCGCCGATCCCTATGCCGAAGGCGCGAACGCCGGCCCGGCCCAAGTGATCGTGTCGCAGACCAGCCGTGCTGCCGTGCGTGCCGAAGCGGTTGCTGCTGCACACAGCGACAACCCCTACGCCGAAGGCGCTTCGTCGGGCGTGGCTCCGCTGGTCGCCAGCACTGTGGACCGCAACGCAGTGCGCGCACAAGCCCGCGCTGCTGCCCGCGGCGACTCGCTGCCGCTGTAATCGGCGCATAGAACCAGGTCGCACCGCGGGGTCAGCCCCGCACTGAGGCCAGCGGTTCAGCCAACAAGAAGCCGGCCCTTGCGAAAGCAGGGGCCGGCTTTTTTATGGGGGGCGCCCGCGCGCTGCGCGCTTCACGCGCCCAGCTTGCGCGCGATCAGGTCCTTCATGATCTCGCTGGTGCCACCGTAGATGCGCTGCACGCGCGCATCGGCATACATGCGCGCGATCGGGTACTCGACCATGTAGCCGTAGCCGCCGAACAGCTGCAGGCACTCGTCGGTCACCTTGCCCTGCTGCTCGGTGCACCACAGCTTGGCCATGTAGGCGGCCTCCTGGTCGAGGGTGCCGTCGACCAGGCGCTGGATGCAGTCGTTGACGAAGCTGCGCACCACGTGCGCGATGGTGGCGCACTCGGCGAGCTTGAAGCGCGTGTTCTGGAAATCGAACACGCTGTGGCCGAAGGCCTTGCGCTGCTGCGTGTATTCCACCGTCAGTTCCACCGCGCGCTCGATCACCCCCGCGGCCGGCACGCACAGGAACAGCCGCTCGTACGAGAGCTGGCTCATGAGCTGGATGAAGCCGTCGCCTTCCTTGCCGCCGAGCAGATGGTCGGCCGGCACGCGCACGCCGTCGAAGAAGAGCTCGGCCGTGTCCGACGCATGCTGGCCCAGCTTCTCGAGCCGCCGTCCTACGCGAAAGCCCGGCAGGTCTTCGGTCTCGAGCACGACCAGCGACACGCCGCGGCTGCCCGCCTCGCCGGTGCGCACCGCCACCACCAGCAGGTTGCCCGAGAAGCCGTTGGTGATGAAGGTCTTGGCGCCGTCGATCACGTAGTGCTCGCCTTCGCGCCGCGCGCGGGTGCGCAGCGCCTTCAGGTCCGAGCCGCAGCCGGGCTCGGTGAGCGCGATGCCGGCCAGCAGCTCGCCGCTCGCGAGCCGCGGCAGCCAGCGCTGCTTCTGCGCCTCGGTGCCGTAGTCGAGGATGTAGTGCGCGGCGAGGTTGTGCACGCCGGTGTTGGCAGGGAACTCGGCCTTCGCCAGTTCGTCCTGCACCACCATCTGGTAGGCGAGCGAGGCACCGGCGCCGCCGTAGGCCTCGTCGATCTCGGGCAGCAGGAAGCCCATCCGGCCGAACGGGCGCCAGACCTCGCGCGGAATGAAGCCCTGGCGGCGCCAGCCTTCCAGTTGCGGCGAGAGCTCGGCCGCGATGTAGCGGCGCACCTGTTCGCGAAAGGCATCGATGTCTTCGTCCATCCAGCGATGGCGCAGCAGTTGGGGCAGCATGGTTCTTTCGGGTGCTCGTTCAGGCCCTGGCGCGCGCGAGAAAGCGCGCGCAGGCGTCGTTGAAGAATGCGCCGGCCACGTGCCGGCGCTGGGCCTCGCATTCGCCGGCCAGTTGCTCGGCCAGCGTGCGGTCGGTGGCCGCGTCGATCAGCTGGCGCGTGTCGCGCAGCGCCGCGGCCGATGCGCTGCCCAGCCGCCGGGCCAGTGCATGCGCCTCGTCGAGCAGGGCGGCATCGTCGACGCAGCGCCAGATCAGCCCCCATTGCTCGGCCCGCGCCGCATCGATGCGATCGCCGAGCAGCGCGATGCCGAGCGCCCGGCTGCGTCCGACCAGCCGCGGCAGCGACCAGGTCGCGCCCAGGTCGGGCACGGCCCCGAGCTGCGCCACCTGCGGCACGAGGAAGTAGGCCGAGCGCGCCGCGATCACGACGTCGGCCGCCAGCGCGATGCCGACGCCCGCGCCCACGCAGGGCCCGTTGACGGCCACCACCACCGGCACCGCGCTGTCGGAAATGGCCTGCGCGATGGGGTTGCCCACCTGTTCCATGCCGCGGCCGATCTGCTCCTGCGCATGCTGCGGACCACCGGCCAGCACGTCGCCGAAGTAGCCGATGTCGCCGCCGCCCGAGAAGGCGCGGCCCGCGCCGGTCAGCACGATGGCACGCACCTGCGCGTCGGCCTGGCAGGCGCGCAGCGCCGCCAGCAGCGCGTCGAGCAGCGGCGGGCCCAGCGCGTTGAGGGCCTCGGCCCGGTCGAGCACCAGGGTCGCGATGCCTTCGCGCACCTCGCTGCGCACAGCGGCAGCCATCGCTCAGAACCCCGTGAGGCCGCCGCTGCACACCAGCGTCTGGCCGCTCACGTAGTCCGATTCCGGAATGCACAGCAGGTACACCGCGCCGGCCGCTTCCTCGGGCGTGCCGCCGCGGCCCAGCGGAATGCCGCGCTCCATCGCGGCCATCAGGTCGGGGTTGACGCCCACCTTGATGTCGCGGCCGTCGATATGGGCCGTGCCGCCCTCGGCCGCATTGCCGGTCAGCCGGGTCTTGATCAGGCCGTAGGCCACGCAGTTGACGGTGACGTTCATGCGGCCCCATTCCTTGGCCAACGTCTGCGTCATGCCGACGATGCCGGCCTTGCCCGCCGCGTAGTTGGTCTGGCCCGGGTTGCCGAACAGGCCCGCCATCGACGAGATGTTGACCACCTTGCGCATCATGCGCTGCCCGGCCTCGGTCTCGGCCTTGCCGAGCGCGCGGATCACCGGCTGCGCGGCGCGCAGGATGCGGAACGGCGCTGTCAGGTGGCAATCGATCATCGCGTACCACTGCTCGTCGGTCATCTTCTGGATCACGTTGTCCCAGGTGTAGCCGGCGTTGTTGATGAGGATGTCCAGGCCCTTGAATTCGCTCACCGCCGTGCCGACGAAGCGCTCGGCGAAGTCGGGCGCCGTCACGTTGCCCACGCAGGCCACGGCCTGGCCGCCGGCCTCGCGGATGGCCTGCACCGCCTCCTGCGCGGGTTCGGCGTCGAGGTCGTTGAGGACGATGCGCGCGCCTTCGCTGGCGAGCTTGAGCGCGATCGAGCGGCCGATGCCGCGGCCCGAACCGGTGATGAGGGCGACCTTGCCTTCGAGTTTGCGTGTCATGGTGTTCTCTTTTCTTTGCGGGGGATGGGGTGTCAGGGCAGGGCGACGAAGGCTTCGCCGACGATCCTGGTCTGGCCGAACTGGTTGGTGCTCTGCAGCTCGATGCGCACGCCGCGTTCGCCGTTGCGTTCGGTCTTCTCGGCGATGCGGCCGCTGCAGCGCATGGCGTTGCCCAGGTGCGTGATGCCCTGGAAGCGCGCCTCGAAGTGGCGCAGCCGGCTCTGCGGCGCCCACTGCGTGAGCACGCGGCCGAGCCAGGCCATGCCCAGCATGCCCTGCGCGAACACGTCGGGCATGCCCGAGCGGCGCGCCATGTCGGTGTCGATGTGGATCGGGTTGTGGTCGCCCGAGGCGCCCGCGAACAGCGCGAGCGTGCCGCGGTTCACGGCCGGCAGTTGCACGGCGGGCAGTTCGTCGCCGACCTGCACGGTGTCGAAGGTGGGGGAGGTCATGGGCGTGTTCCTTCAGTTGCGGCAGACGATGACGGTGCGCAGTTCGGCCACCAGTTCGTTGCGCTGGTTGGTGGCGCGCGAGGTCTTCACCACGAACTCGAGCGCGCCGTTCTTCTTGTCGTAGATGTCGCCGATGGTGGAGCGCACCGTCACGGTGTCGCCCACGCAGGCAGGGCGGTGGTAGCTGAAGCTCTGCTCGCCATGCAGCAGCTTGGCCAGCGGGATCTGCAGGTCGGCCAGCAGCCGGTCGGACGCGCCCGAGTCGAGCTCGGCCGCGAACAGGAAGGTGGGCGGTGCCGGCAGGTCGGGGTAGCCGGCATCGCGCGCGGCGGCGGCGTCGGTGTAGACCGGGTCGGTCTCGCCGATCGCCTTGGCGAAGAACTGCAGCCGGCTGCGCTCGATCGGCAGCACCGAGGCCGGCAGCTCGTGGCCGATCCATTTCTTGTCGATCATGGGAAGGTCTCCTTTGTCGTTGAGGGGGTTCAGACGCGTTCGTAGAGCGTGACCACGCAGGCGCCGCCCAGGCCCAGGTTGTGCTGCAGCGCGAGCCGCGCACCCTCGACCTGGCGCTTGTCGGCCGTGCCACGCAGTTGCTCGACCAGCTCGGTGCATTGGGCGAGGCCGGTCGCGCCCAGCGGATGGCCCTTGGACAGCAGGCCGCCCGAGGGATTGGTCACGACCTGGCCGCCATAGGTGTTGTCGCCGTCGACCACGAACTTCTCGGCCCCGCCCACCGGGCACAGGCCCAGCGCCTCGTAGCTGATCAGTTCGTTGTGCGCGAAGCAGTCGTGCAGCTCGACCACGTCGATGTCCTGCGGACCGACGCCTGCCGCCTCGTAGACCTTCTGCGCCGCCTCGCGCGCCATGCTGAAGCCGACCACCTCGCGCATGTCGCGCGCCTCGAAGCTCACCGGCTTGTCGGTGGTCATGGCCTGCGCCTTGATGCGCACGCTGCGGTCCAGGCCATGGCGCTGCGCGAACCCGGCCGAGCAGACGATGGCGGCGGCCGCGCCGCAGGTCGGTGGGCAGGCCATCAGCCGCGTCATCACGCCGGGCCACATCACGGGCGTGGCCAGCACCTCGTCCTCGCTCACCACGTTGCGGAACAGCGCGACCGGGTTGTTGGCCGCATGGCGGCTGGCCTTGGCGCGGATCTTCGCGAAGGTCGACAGCTTGGTGCCGTACTGCTGCATGTGGGCCAGCCCCGCGCCGCCGAAGTAGCGCAGCGCGAGCGGAATGCCCGCTTCCTCGACCAGCTCGTCGGTGGCTTGGTCGAAGCGCTCGAAGGGACTGGGCCGGTCCTTGAACACCGCGCCCAGCGCGCCCGGCGTCATCTGCTCGAAGCCCAGGGCCAGCACGCAATCAGCGGCGCCGCTGGCCACGGCCTGGCGCGCCAGGAACAGCGCGGTGGAACCGGTCGAGCAGTTGTTGTTGACGTTGACCACCGGGATGCCGGTCATGCCGACCGCGTAGAGCGCGCTCTGGCCCGCGGTCGAGTCGGCATAGACATAGCCCACGTAGGCCTGCTGCACCAGCTCGTAGCCGATGCCGGCATCGGCCAGCGCGCGGCGCGTGGCCTCGGCCGCCATCGCCTGGTAGGACTCGCTGGCACCGGGCTTGGTGAAGGGGATCATGCCGACCCCGCTGACGAACACATCGTGATGCATGGAGATTTCCTGAAAGTGGAGAGGAAGGGGAGGGGTGAAAAGGCTCAGGCGACGTTGCGCTGGCGGCCTTGCCAGAACGGCTCGCGCAGCTGGGTCTTGAGCACCTTGCCGGCGCCCGACATCGGCAGGGCATCGACGAAGGCCACGCTGCGCGGGCACTTGTAGCCCGCGATCAGCGCCTTGCAGTGGGCAATGACCTCGTCGCTTGTGACGCCGTGCCCCGGCTTGAGGATCAGCGCCGCGTGCACGCTTTCGCCCCATTCGTCGCTGGGGATGCCGATGATCGCGCAGGCCACCACGGCCGGGTGCTGGGCGATGGCGTTCTCGACCTCGGCCGAGTAGACGTTCTCGCCGCCGCTGATGATCATGTCCTTGATGCGGTCGACCACGTAGATATAGCCGCCGTCGTCCATCCAGGCACCGTCGCCGGTGTGCATCCAGCCCTCGCGCACCGCCGCGGCCGTCTGCTCGGGCTTGCCCCAGTAGCCCTGCATCACGTTGGGGCCGCGCACCGCCACTTCGCCCACCGTGCCGCGCGGCACCTCGATGCCCTCGGGGTCGAGGATGCGCACTTCCATGCACACGCTCGCGCGCCCCGCGGAGCGATGACGGCCCAGCGCGTGGCCCTCGGCCGTGTAGGAGCTCGGCGGATTGATGGTGGCCAGCGGCGCCAGCTCCGTCATGCCGTAGCCCTGCACGAAGGCCACGTGGGGCAGCGCGGCCATCGCGCGTTCGAGCACGGCCTCCTGCATCGGCGAAGCGCCGTAGAAGATGCACCTGAGGCTGGAGAGGTCGCGCGGCTCCTTCATGCACGGGTGGTCGACCAGCATCTGGATCATGGTCGGCACCAGCAGCGTGTTGGTCACGCGGTCGCGCTCGATCGCATCGAGCACGCCCTGCGGGCTGAACATCGGGATGATCGTGTGCGTGTTGCCCGCGGGCCAGTGCGGCATCGCGAGGCCCATATCGCCGAGGTGGAACATCGGCGCCGCATGCAGGTAGTTGCCGCCCGATGCCGCCAGCCCTTCGGCCTGCATCGCCATCGCCGAGCTGCACAGGTTGGCATGGCTCAGCATCACGCCCTTGGGGAAGCCCGTGGTGCCGCCGGTGTAGAAGATGCCGGCCAGGTCCTCGTCGCGCCGGATTGCGTCGGCGACGGGCGAGGCCGCCGCCAGCAGCGCCTCGTAGCCATGCATGCCGCGCGGCACCTCGCCGTCTTCCACGCCGCTGCCGCAATAGATCACTTCGCGCAGGCTGCCGGACTCGGCGCGCATCTTCTCGACCATCGGGCGGAAGGTCTCGTCGACCAGCAGCAGGGTCGAGCCCGAGTCCTCGAGCGAGTAGAGGATCTCCGCGGCCGACCAGCGGATGTTGCAGGGATTGAGCACGCCGCCGCCCCAGGGCACGGCCATCTGATATTCGAGGTAGCGGTCGGAGTTGAGCGCCAGCATGGCCACGCGGTCGCCCGGCCGCATGCCGAGCTGCTGCAGCGCACCGGCGAGGCGGGCGACGCGCTCGACATAGGCGCCGAAAGTGCGCGTGCGGCCGGCGAAGCGCACCGCCACCTTGTCGGGGTGCTGCTGCACCGCGCGGTGCAGTGCCTGGGTCACGTACATGGCATCGTCTCCTTCTCGTTGGTCTTCGTTCGCGGGCTCATGCCCATGCCGCCAATGCTAGGAATCGATCGCCGTTTGCACGATGCCGCTTTGCGTTGTTCGAATGTCGGAAGACCTCAATCTGATGTCGCCCTCGTGCCCCCGTGCGGGTCGCGGCGCTTGCCTCGGCGGTGCCTGCCGGTGCACAGTCGATGCCGTTCCGTTCCAGCGCCTTGCCTTCGATGCTTCATCCTCCCCAGACGGTCTCCATCAGCTTCGTGCACGGCATGCTGTCGGGCGTCCGCGCCAGCGGCCGGCCCTGCGAGCCCTTCCTCGCCGAGGCCGGCATCGCCCCCGAACTGCTTCCCCAGGCCGATGCACGCGTCACGGCGCAGCAGTACGCGAAGCTGTTCCGTGCGCTCACCGAAGGCCTGGACGATGACTTCATCGGCTTGCTGAGTCGCCCACTCAAGCGCGGCAGCTTCGCGCTGATCGCGCGCTCGACGCTGGGCGCCCCGACCCTGGAGGTCGCCATCCGCCGCGCCACGCGAACCTTCCACCTGCTGCAGGACGACGTGGTGCTGGAGGCCGTGTGCAGGGACGACCTGGCCGGCGTGGTGATGCGCTTCAACGGTCCCGCCGCCCTGCAGACCGTGTTCCTGCAGGAGGTGCTGCTGCGCACCACGTGGCGCCTGATGGCCTGGGTGGTGGGCGGCCAGCTGCCGGTCGTGCGCTTCGACTTCGCATTCGGTCCGCCCGCGCATGCCGGCGGCTACGGAAAGATCTTCCCCGCGCTGCAGCAGTTCGACAGCGAGCGCTCGGCCTTCTGGTTCGATGCCAGGCGCCTGAACGACGCCGTGCGCCGCGACGAGGCCGCGCTGCGCAGCTTTCTCGCCGATGCGCAGCTCCACATGCTCGTGCCGCGCCGAGGCAGCGACGCGGTCAGTGCGCGCGTGCGGGCCCATCTTCAGTTCATGCAGCCCGCATGGTCCGACCTCGTGGCCACGGCGAACGCGCTGCATGTCACGGTCTCCACCTTGCAGCGGCGGCTCGCGCTGGAGGGGACTTCGTTCCAGGCGCTGAAGGACGAGCTGCGCCGCGACACCGCCATCGTCCGGCTCAGCACCAGCGCCGTTCCGTTGGCCGAACTGGCCGACGAACTCGGCTTCGCCAACAGCTCGGCGTTTCAGCGGGCCTTCAAGGTCTGGACCGGGAGCGCGCCGGGGGTCTATCGGCGGGGTGGGGGTGCGTGAGCCGTGGTGTCGGCTTCGGGCCGGGTGGGTGACTCATCGAGATAGTGGGCCGTGACGCCGCCGTAGGCGAGCAGCAAACCCAGCAGCAAGGCAAGCCCTAGATCGATGCCCAGCGAGACCTTGGGCGGTCTTCGCTGCAGGAGCACTTGCGCCACCGTACCGACGATGAAGTAGACGAGCGCAACGCCCATGCCGACCAGGAAAAACATCAGCACCATCCCGAAGGATTTCTGGCCTTCGCCTGGATAGGGCTCTCCCCATTCGACATGCGCCAAGGGCAGCGCGGCGGCTACGCACAGGGCCAGGATCGCGCGGAGGAAGACCTGGAGGGCGTGGCGGAGGGCGGGGTTCATTCGATGCCGAGCTCGATGCGAGCAGCTCCCTCGATGTACGCGAGAACGACGTCCTCGCCCCCGCTTCGGCTCATGACCTCGTCCAGCGACGATCTGGACAGGCCGACCCGAACCCGGTGGGCGCGCATTTCGTTCCAGAGCAAGTGGAGGTCCAGGTTCTGGCGGTGGTCGTCCGGAAGCACGAGGATTTCCGGTTCGCCGGACACGACGCATCGCCACCTGCAATCCTGGTTCGACTTCGGTCGCGCCGCCAGCCGGGTGATGTCCTCCTCGGAAGCGACGAGATCGGTCGGCATGTCCTCGGACGGCGTCTCGTCATCGATGGCGGGCTGCCTGGGCGATGAGGTCGAACCCTCCTCGAACGAGAAGACGATGCGGTCACCCTTGCGCAACTCGTGCGCCATTTCCCAGATCAGGAAGTCGAAGGAGCCGTCGGAGCGTCGTTTTCCGCCGCCCGTGACCGTGAGTTCGGAGCAAGCCGGCCCCCAGATGTCTGCGTGGACGGAGGCGGAGAACATCCACACGTTGTCCGAGCCGACGCTGCAGAGGTGGATGTCGTTCTTCGTGATGTGCAGTACGGGCATGAAGCGCTGAAGTGAGTCTGTGGCCCCTCTGGAAAGAGCCGGTGAACGAAACGGTCCGTAACGTCTCTTCCGCACGCCGCCCTCTTCAAGTCCTGTGCAGCACCTGCTCGGCCAGTTCTTGCGCACGTGCCACCGAGATACCTCGGGTCTGGTCGATGACCAAGGGGTCATCCTCCGAGTCTCTCTTGTGCAGGATCACCTTGGGGCGTTGGTTGCCGAGCTGAACCCGGACATCGGCGGGCCGCGTCGACGGATACGGATAGACGTCGATGTCATTGCAGACCCAACCGAAGAATCCTTCTCCCTCGACCGGATCGTCGAAGGTCTCGTCATAGCGATCGAAGCTCTTCTTGCTCAGCGAGACCCAGACTCCCCAGAGGAATGGCTCCTCGACCCCGTGAATGGGGACTTCGAGGATGGCTCGGACAAAGTAGTCGGTACCCTCGTCGTGCGTGATGGTGCAGAAATCATCGCTGAGTTTCCCCAAGGAGGCCTTCTGCTCGTCCGAGAGGCAGGCATAGTGGTCGGGCGCTCTGAAAGCAAAGCTGGGCGAACCTTCGTGGATGTCGCCACAACGGCTGCACTTGAAGGTGAAGATGGCGGTCATCGGTTGTGAATCCTTTGCTCGGGTGCTGTATCGATGTCTGCTTGCCGTTCAGAAGCTCGGCACGTCGATGCGTTCCAGACGGGCGGCCAAGCCAATGTCCGCGAGTGCTTCGAACAGCGGCGGTGTGAGGAAGATGCCCATCTGGTCGTTGGCATAGGGTCTGAAAGCGTAGAGCCGCTCCTGCGATCCAACAGACGCCAGCAGGCCGTTCACCATGGAAAAGAATCCCCGTGAGAAGTCGGCCCAGCTGTCCAGGGAGGAGGAAGGATGCGCGCACAAGGGCCAGCATTTTCCGTCGACCCTCAGGATGGTTTCATCTTTGAGAGGATCGTATTCCACTGTCGGATTGCCGATCGCCACCCCATTCATGGCGAGCACGCGCTCGAGGTCCTTCAGCGCAATGTCGGCCGCGCCCTCGGCCAGGGTTTCGGCATCGAGATAGTAGGAACGACCGGCACTGCAGGCCTCCAGCAGGCCGTAGCGATCGACCTCGTCTTTCCACTGGTCGATCGAATGGGAGGGGTCTGCATACAGCAGAAAGAACCGGGCTTCCAATGCAGCGTAATGTTCACGGTCGATGGTGAGATGCATGAGTCGTCGCCTGAAGCGTTGAAGCAAGAGCTATCCGATGAAGACGGAGACAACGCAAGTATCCTTGCGCGCTTCCCGCAAGGTTTGGGCGACTATCGGAATACAGGGCATGGCCTTCGAACTCAAGGCTGAGAAAACCCGCGACGACAACGCGTTTTCCGTCGAACTGCTCCGAGTTGGCGGTCAGGTCCACCAGCGATACGTTGTACCGGCCGCACGTGCCTTCCTTGGGCAAGAGGTTGGCGCAACGCGGGGCGGCGATGGCACTGCTTGCGAGCCACCCCGACAGCAGTGTCATGGCGATCCACTTGGCGGACCGGCGCAGGGTCGAGGGTGCTCTGAGCGAGGGCGGGCGTTCCGGCTCAGGAGGCAGGGACGCGGTGCGACGATTCGCCCATGCCCCAGTGGATGAAACGACCGCCGCCTCTCTGGTGCACATGGCACGTCCTCCCTTGTTCGTGGCCCCGATGCTGGCTCATCGCCGGGGTTTTGCACAAGGGGGACGTTGCGGATCAGGCGAACAGCTCAGCCCGCCCGCTCCTCGACCCCATCCACCCGATCCACATAAAACGCCACATGGTCCTTGATCCCCGCCACCGCGTCATACGGCGACTCGTAGGTCCACACCGCATTGACCGAGCGCTCCCCGCCGGCCGGGATGCTGAAGTAGTTGCACTCGCCCTTGTACGGGCAGTAGGTCGTGTGCGTGCTGCGCTCGAGCAGCGACATGTCGACGTCGGCGCGCGGGATGTACTGCACGGCCGGGTACGAGGCCTCGCGCAGGGTGAGGGCGGCGCGGGTGTCGGCGATGGTGCGGCCGCCGAGGGTCACGACCACGCGCGCGGGGTTGGGCGCGACGGTGATCGGATGGTCGGGGCCGGGGATCTTGATGCTTCGGGGGCTGTTCATGGGGCGGGCTCCTGGGGATGGCCGGCCATCTTGCCGCCGGCCGGGCGCGGGCCGCGCCGCCCGCGCGAATCCACCTGCCCGCGCCAAGGTCAAGGCGCGGGCCGCGAGCGCGCGCCGCTCAGGCTGCTGTTGCTGTCGCCGCGTTCGCGTAGCGCGCGGCCGGCACGCTGCGCGACAGGTTCGGGCCCAGCGCCTGCCGCGCGGCGTCGAAGCGTTGCCAGTCTTCCACGTCGGGCAGCGAGGGGATGGTGATCAGCTCGCCCGCGTCGAAGCCGGCCAGGGCACTGTCGACCAGGTCCTCGGCCGACATCACGATCTCCTGCGGCAGGTGCTCGACCGGCACGCCCGCGATGCCCCAGAAGTCGGTGCGCGTGGCGCCCGGCAGCACGGCCTGCACCTTCACGCCCTTGGCGCCGAGCTCGTGGTGCAGCGACTGGCTCAGGTTGACCACGTAGGCCTTGCTGCCGCTGTAGCTGCCGTTGAGCAGCTCGGGCGAGAGCGCGACGATCGAGGCGATGTTGATCAGCGCGCCGCCGCCGCGCGCGACGAAGCCGGGCGCCACGGCGCGCGTGAGGCGCGTGAGCGCGACCACGTTGAGCTGGATCATGGTATCGATCTGGTCGGGGTCGGAATCGAGCAGGGTCGCGGTGGCGCCGAGGCCGGCGTTGTTGAGCAGCAGGGTGATGCGTTCGTCGCTGCGCAGCCGCTCCTCGACCCGGCGCAGGTCGGCGGTGGCCGTGAGGTCGGCCGCGAGCACCTCGACGCGGCGGCCGGTCTCCCGCACCAGCCGTTCGGCCAGCGCCTCGAGGCGCTCCTTGTTGCGCGCGACCAGCACGAGGTCGTAGCCGCGGCGCGCGAGGCGCTCGGCGTAGACGGCGCCGATGCCGGTGGAAGCGCCGGTGATCAGCGCGGTGCCCTTGCCGGGGGCGGAGATGGCGATGTCTTGCGAGCTCATGGGAAAGGTCCTTGGATGTCGAAGGGGATGAGGAAAGGTGGTTTGACAGCCAGGAGTTTGGGTCGGACACTGATGTCTCAAATGACATGTTTCCCTCCTTTAAAGACATCATGACCCAGCGCATCGGCCTCGTCGTCTTTCCCGGTTTCCAGATCCTCGACCTAGTGGCCCTCTCGGTCTTCGAGCTCGCGAACGCCGAGGCCGGGCGCACGGTCTACGAGCTCGAGGTGCTGTCGGAGCACGGCGGCCCGGTGGCCAGCACGGCCGGCGTCACGGTCGATTCGCGCGCCTTCGACCGGCGCCGCTTCGACACGCTGCTGGTCGCGGGCTCGACCACGGTGCCGCCGAGCTCGGGCGGCCTGCTCGACTTCCTGCGCCGCGCGCTGCCGCGCACGCGGCGCCTGGGCAGCATCTGCACCGGCGCCTTCGTGTTGGCCGAGGCCGGCCTGCTCGACGGTCGCCGCGCCACCACGCACTGGCATTTCGCGCGCGAGCTGCAGCGCGGCTTCCCGGCGATCAAGGTGGAGGAGGACGGCATCTTCATCCAGGACGGCCCGGTCTGGACCTCGGCCGGCATGACCGCCTGCATCGACCTCGCGCTCGCGCTGGTCGAGGGCGACCTGGGCCTCGAGCTGTCGCGCGCGGTGGCGCGCAAGCTGGTGATCTACCACCGGCGCGCGGGCGGGCAGTCTCAGTTCTCGGCGCTGCTCGAGCTCGAACCGCGCACCGACCGCATCCAGCAGGCGCTCGACTACGCGAAGAAGAACCTGCACAAGAACCTCTCGGTCGACCAGCTCGCCGAGGTGGCGCACCTGAGCCCGCGCCAGTTCAGCCGCGCCTTCCTGGCCGAAACCGGCCAGTCGCCGGCGCGCGCGATCGAGAAGCTGCGCGTGGAGACCGCGCGCATCCTGATCGAGGAGGGCGGCCAGTCGGTCGACCGCATCGCGGCGCAGACCGGCTTCTCCGATCCCGAGCGCATGCGGCGCGCGTTCCACCGCGCCTTCGGCCAGCCGCCGCAGAGCCTGCGCCGCGCGGCGGCGCGCACGCACGCACCCGCGATGTAGATCGCGGCATCCGGATCGCCGCGGCGCGCGTACCTGTTGCCATGACCGCCGTTCGGATTACCAATTTCGTCGTGTTCCAGCTCGCCTGGTTCGCGGCCGTGCTCGGCGCGGCCCATGGCCATCCGCTGTGGGGCACGGCCTGCATCGCGGCGGCGATCGCCTGGCACCTGTGGGTGTCGGCCCGGCCGGCGCAGGAGGCCCGGCTGGTGGCCATCGCCTGCGCGCTGGGCGTGGCGATCGAGACCGGCCATGCCCTCGGCGGGCTGGTGCGCTATCCCTCGGGCCAGCCGATCGCGCAGCTCGCGCCGTACTGGATGGTCGCGCTGTGGGGCCTGTTCGCGATCGCGCTCAACGTCACCTTGCGCTGGCTGCACCGGCGCTACCTGCTCGCGGCGGTGCTGGGCGCGGTCTGCGGGCCGGCGTCGTTCGTGGCGGGCGTGAAGCTCGGCGCGGCCCAGTTCGTCGACCGGGGGCCGGCGCTCGTGGTGCTGGCCGTCGTCTGGGCCGTGGCGATGCCGCTGCTGGTGTGGCTCGCGCAGCGCTTCGATGGCGTGGGCGAGCCGCCGCGCTAGAAGTTAGAAGTCGCGCGCGAGTTCGTCGGCCCGCGCCCTGGCGCGCGCGAGGTTCGCGGCCACCGCCTCGGGCGGTGCCAGCGTCGGTGCCACGGCCAGCTCCACCACGTCGACGATGCCGAGGAACTCGAGCCAGGTGCGCATGTACGGCTTCTGGAAATCGCGCGCATGCGAGGGCAGGCCCACCGGGTAGTCGCCCGCGCTCGAATAGACCAGCGCCGCGCGCTTGCCTCGCAGCAGGCCGGTGTAGCCCTCCTGCGCCGACCAGCGCCAGTTCTCGCCCGGCAGGGTCACGACGTCGATGTAGTGCTTCAGCCGGTAGGGCAAGCCGAAGTTCCACATCGGCAGGCTGAACACGTACTTGTCGGCCGCGTTGAACTCCTGCGCGAGGCGCACGGCGCGCTGCCAGTGGCGCCGTTGCTCGTCGGTGGCGGCTTGCGCGCGCAGCACCGCGAACTTGGCGTCGATCATGGTGGCGTCGAAGGGCGGCAGGTCGAGCGACCAGACGTCGAGGGTGCGGATCTCGGCCGAGGGGTCGCGCTCGCGCAGCCGCTGCAGGAAATGCTCCGCCGTGTCGATCGAGCGCGAGCGCGCGCCCGAGGGCGAGGCCTGGATGTGGAGGATCGTCGAAGCCATGCCGCTCAGCCCTCCAGCGTGCGCAGGCCGACGGTGCCCGCCACCACCAGCGCGATGCAGGCCAGGCGCGGGCCCGACAGCGCCTCGCCGAAGGCGAGCACGCCCATCAGCACCACGCCGACCGAGCCGATGCCGGTCCACACCGCATAGGCCGGGCCCAACGGCAGATAGCGCAGCGACCTGGCGAGCAGGAAGATGCTCAGCAGCGCGCTCGCCACGCCGACGACCGAGGGCCAGAGCCGGGTCCAGTCCTCCGAGCGCTTGAGCGCCGCGGCCATCGCGATCTCGACCACGCCGGCCGCCAGCAGTAACAACCATCCCATGATCCGTTCCTCCGTTGTGTGCAGGGTTGATGTGGAGACGGATAATTCCGGTCCAGGCACCAAGCCACAAGTACGCACCTTCTGGTAACCATGGGAATCGCCATGCCCGCATCGAAGAAACCCGCCGCCGTGGCAGAGCCCGCGCCCGCCGACGTCTGGAGCGCCGGCTGCCCCTCGCGCCGCGTGCTCGAGCTCGTCGCCAACAAGTGGGCGCTGCTGATCATTCCGCTGCTGCGCGACGAGCCGCTGCGCAACAACGAGCTGCTGCGCCGGGTCGGCGGCATCTCGCAGAAGATGCTCACGCAGACCCTGCGCGATCTCGAGATCAATGGCCTGGTGCTGCGCGAGGACCACCAGACCGTGCCGCCGCACGTCGAGTACCGGCTGAGCACGCTCGGGCTGTCGCTGAGCCGCACGCTGATCGCGGTCGACCGCTGGGCCGAGGCCCACCACGCGGAGATCGACCGCGCGCGGCAGGCCGCGATCGCAGCGCTCTGAAGCTGGCGCTCAGAAGGTGTGAAGGAACCGTCGCGAGCGCCCCGAGGTCGCGTCGAGGACCGGAGCCGTACTCACGTACGGCGAGGACCGCAGATGCGAGATCGGGGCGCGCAGCAGGTTCATTCACTCCTTCTCAGTCGAGCGTGATGCCCACGCGCTTGATCACGCCGCCCCATTTCTCCGACTCGCTGCGCATCAGCCGCGCGAAGTCCTCGGGCGTGCCCGGCATCACGTCGCCGCCCGCGCCGGCCAGGCGCTGGGCCACGTCGGGCGCGGCCAGCACCTTCTGCAGCGAGGCGTTGAGCCGCTGCACCACAGGCTGCGGCGTGCCCTTGGGCGCGAGGATGCCGAACCAGCCGATGGCCTCGAAGCCTGGGTAGCCCGACTCGGCCACGGTCGGCAGCTCGGGCGCGATCGGCGAGCGCGTGGCGCTGGTGACCGCCAGCGCATGCAGCCGACCGGCCTTCACCAGCGGCATCGAGGTCACCATGGTGTCGAAGGCGAAGCTGACCTGGCCGCCCATCAGGTCGGTGAGCATCGGGCCCGCGCCCTGGTAGGGGATGTTCGAGACTTCGATGCCGGCCTGCGCCTTGAAGGCTTCCACCGCCAGGTGCGTGGTGCTCGCGCGCACGCCCGAGCCGTAGTTGATCTTGCCGGGCGCGGCCTTGGCGGCGGCCACCAGCTCCTTCATGTTCTTCGCCGTGAAGCGCGGATTGGCCACCACCATCAGCGGCGTGCGCGCGGCCGTGCCCACGGGCACCAGGTCGTTGAACACGTCGAAGCGCATGTCTTTGTAGAGGAAGTGGTTCACCACCACCGCGGTGCTGCCCATCAGCAGCGTGTAGCCGTCGGCCGTGCTCTTGGCCACGTAGTCGGCCGCGATGTTCTGCGAGGCGCCGGGCCGGTTCTCGACCAGCACCGGCTGGCGCAGGTCCTGCGCGAGCTTCTCGCCGACGATGCGTGCCGCGAGGTCGGCCGGCCCGCCGGGCGGGAAGCCCACCACCAGGTGGATCGGCTTCGAGGGATAGGCGCCCTGCGCGATGGCGTGCAGGGGCGTGGCCAGCGCGAGGCCGGCGGCGAGCAGCAGCGCGCGGCGCGGCGAAAGAAGGCGGTGGCTGAAAGTCATGGCATGTCTCCAGGAAGAGGGCGTTCGGATGCGCCCTCGGGTTCGTGTTCAGGGGATGTGGCTTGGATGCGCGGTGCTTGGCGACGGCCAGTGCGCGCGCAGGAAGGGCAGCAGCTCGGCGAGCACCGCCTCGGGGGCCTCTTCCATCATCAGGTGGCCGCAGTCGATCTCGCCGCCACCCACCGGCGTGCCTTCGGCGGCCGCGTCGCGCCAGATGTGGACCGGCGTGCGTTCGGCCGGGAAGCGCCCGCGCTCCCACAGCACATGCACCGGGCAGCGCACGCGCTCGCCGGCGGCTCGGCCGTGTTCGTCGTGCTCGAGGTCGATCGACGCGGCGGCGCGGTAGTCCTCGATCATCGCGTGGCGCACGCTCTCGCGCGAGAAGGCGCGCAGGTACTCGGCATGGGCCTCGGGCGTCACCGCGTCGAAGCGCCGCACCATGTTGCGCAGCGTCCAGTCGAGGAAGTAGGCCGGATCGGCCGCGAGCAGGCGCTCGGGCAGGTCGAAGGGCTGGGCCAGCATGAACCAGTGCCAGCTCTTGAGGCCGAAGTCCTTGTTCGCGCGCGCCCACATGTCGACGGTGGGGATCACGGTGATCGAGCCGAAGGCCGCGACGCGGTCCGGATGGTCGAGGCACAGCCGGTGCGCCACGCGCGCGCCGCGGTCGTGGCCGATCACCGCGAAGCGCTCGAAGCCCAGCGCGCGCATCAGCGCCGCCTGGTCGGCCGCCACCGTGCGCTTGCTGTGCGTCGCGTGCAGCGGATCGCCGGACGGGCCGAGGCTCTCGCCATAGCCGCGCAGGTCGGCCGCCACCACCGTGTAGTGGCGCGCGAGCACCGGCGCCACGCGGTGCCAGGCCGCATGCGTCTGCGGGTAGCCGTGGAGCAGCAGCAGGGGCGGGCCCGAGCCGCCGATCTCCGCGAAGATCCGGGCCTCGCCCACGTCGACGAGGCGCGGCTCGAAGCCGTCGATGAAGGCGCGCGTCATGCCGCCACCTCCAGCCGCTCGGGCGCGATCGCGAGGATCGCGGGCTCGAAGAAGTCGGCCATCAACCCGAGCTGCCGCTCCATCATGTGGCGGCCTTCGTGCGCGATGCAGCCGCGCTCGCGCGCCAGCTGCAGCAGCGGCGTGACGGCTGGCGCCATGATGACCTCGGCCACCCAGAGGCCGGCGCGCAGCGCGCTGGCGGGCACGGGCCGCGGATCGTCGACTCGCATGCCGACGGGCGTGGCGTTCACCAGCAGTTCGGCCTCGCCGGGCTCGCGGCCGTTCCAGGTGCCGGCCTCGACGCCATGCAATTGCAACTGCCGTGCGAGTGCCTCGGCCTTCGCCGTGTCGATGTCGCACACACGCACCGAGCGCGCCCCGGCATCGGCGAGCGCGAAGGCAATGGCCGAGGCCGCGCCGCCCGCGCCCGCGATGCAGGCCGCGCGTCCGCGCGGATCGAAGCCCGCGGCGCGCAGTCCCGCCACGAAGCCGGTGCCATCGAGCAGTTCGCCCTGCCAGCCGCCCTGCACGGTGCGGCGCACCACGTTGGAGGCGTTGGCACGCCGGGCGCCGGGCAGCAGGCCATCGCCGAGCAGGTCCGCCACGCGCTGCTTGTGCGGCACGGTGACGATGAAGCCCGCGAGGTTGTGCAGCGTGAGCAGCGCGGGCAGCAGGGCCGCCACGTCGTCGGCGCGCACATGCATCGGCACCAGCACGGCATTGAGGCCCGCCTGCTGCAGCCGGGCCGTGAGTGGCGCGGGCGCCTTCACTTGCGCGACCGGGTCGCCGAGGATGCCGAGCACCGCGGTGCGGCCGTCGAGCCGCAGCGCGGGTTGAAGAGAGACGTTCGTGTCAGTGGAGGGCATGTGCGTGTTCCTGCTGCGGTCGTGCGACGACATCGAGCCAGCGCCTGGCCGTGGTGTACGCCAGTTCGGCGCGCCTTGCCATGCCGAGGTGATGGCGGCGCACGGCCGAGGGTGCCTCGATCGACAGCACGGCGTCGGCCGCCACCGCATCGAGCACATCCGCCAGCGGCAGCGCGCCTTCGCCCGGCAGCAGGCGGTGCGCGCGTGCCTCCTCGCCGGGCGACAGGGCCGGATGGCGCCGCGCGGGCGCGTCGCTGAACTGCGCCCAGCCGCGCGCGATTCCCGGCGTGCGCGCGATGCGATCTACCGTCGCGCCGCTGCGAAAGAAGTGCAGCGTGTCGATCAGCACATGCACGTTCGATCGTCCGGTCTCGCGCACCAGCCGCAGCGCGGCATCGAGCGTGGGCACGGCCGTGTAGACCATGAACTCGAGCCCGAGCGAGAGGCCATGCGCACCCGCGATCTCGCCGAGCGCCGCGAGGTGGGCGGCGGCGCGCGCGTGATCGTCGTCGTCGCCGTTCACCACCAGCCAGCGCGCCCCCAGCGACGCCGCCACCGCCAGCATCGGCTCGAAGCGCCGCGCCTCGAAGCCGGCCGACAGCCGCACCACCTCGACGTCGTGCACCGCCACGTCCAGCGCGCTCATCAGCGCGCGCGTCTCGGCCAGCATCGGCGAGCCCGCGTGCATCGGGTGCGGCGCCTCGCCCGGCCGCGCCGGGTGCAGGCGCAGGCCGACCGAGCGGAAGCCCGCCTCGCCGGCCGCGCGCACCAGCTCGGGCGGCGTGGCGTCGAGCAGGCTCAGGTGCGCGAGCGACAGCATGCGGCCCACTACAGCGTCCCCTCGAGCACGGCGCCGTCGGCGATCAGGGTGCGGCGCAGTCGCGCGCGGTCCACGTCGCGCACGTCGCCGCTCCAGCCGTCGTCGAGCGCGCACAGCGCCGCCGCGGTGCCGGCGGCCTGGCCCATCGCCATGCAGGTGCCCATCACGCGCACCGAGCTCTGCGCCTCGCGCGTGCTCGAGATGCAGCGCCCCGCCACCAGCAGCTGGCGCTGGCCGCGCGGCACCAGGCATTCGTAGGGGATGTCGTAGGAGCCGCCTTCGGCGATGGTCTCGTGCCGGTGGCCGTCGACCGCGAGGATGTCGAGCTCGTGGCCGCCCTTGGCGATGCCGTCGGCGCGCTTGCGGCCCTGCATGATGTCGGCCTCGTCGAGCACGTGCTCGCCGAGGATGCGCCGCGTCTCGCGCACGCCGATCTTCGGCGCCACGGCCGCCAGCGCGGCCTGCTCGAAGCCCGGCACGCGCCGGCGCAGGAAGGCCAGGCCCTGCGACACCTGCGCCATCAGCTGCGGCAGCGCCTCGCTCAGCGAGGCCGCGCGCGTGCCGTCCACGCCCGCGAGCTGGGTCGAGTTGATGCTGACCTCCTTGCGCGCGGTCGAGGTCGGCACGATCGCGAGCACCGAGGTCGGGTACATCTCGCCGGCATCGATTGCCTGCTTCAGCAGGCCCTGCGTGCCGCGCAGCAGCACCTTGGGCTGGCCCTGGGCGTACAGCGCCTCGGCGCACTGGCGCGCATCCATGCCCAGGCCCGGATAGTCGCCGAGGCCGAAGTGCGCGGGGTTGTCGCGCACGAAGCGCAGCAGCGGCTCGGTCTCGACGCCGCACACGCGGTAGACCAGGCTCGGCGGCTGCAGCGCGCCGGTGCCGGGCGCGCCTTTCTCGCTCGGTGCGCCCGCGGCCACGGCCACGTCGCCGTCGCCCGAGCAGTCGATCACCACACGCGCCGCGTACCAGGCCTCGCCGCCCTTGTGCATCAGCCGCACGCGGGTTTCGTCGCCACCGGTCTCGATGCCGCAGAAGAAGGCCTGCACGCGCAGGTGCACGCCGGCCTCGGCCACGGCCTGCATCACGGCGATCTTCATGAGCTCGGTGTCGAAGCACACCAGGTGCAGCGCGCGGTAGTCGAACACCGGGCCGATGTAGCCGCCCAGTGGCTTGAGCCGGTCGAGCAGCTCGGTGACCACGCCGCCCACGATCCAGTCGCCGCGCGTCGAAAGGCAGCCGAGCATCGAGATGCCGCTGATCAGCTCGCCGCCGATCATCGGCGCCGATTCGACCAGCAGAGTGCGCGCGCCGCCGCGCGCGGCCGAGATCGCGGCCGCCACGCCGGCGCTGCCGCCGCCGATCACGATCACGTCGAAGCGGTTCTCGCCGGGGATGTCTTGTCTGTCCTTCATGCTTTCTTTCATTGCTTGGGAGCCGGCAGCGCCGGGAAGATCGTTTCCATGCCCATCGCGATCGCGAGCAGTGCGCGGTCGCTGTTCCACAGGCCGTCGATGGCCAGGCCGATCGGCAGGCCCTCGTCGGACAGCGCGATCGGCACCGTCACGCCCGGCAGCACGGCCGTGCTGGTGGGGCCGGTGTTGGCGATGTAGGCGGCCAACGTGCTGGTGGTGCGGCCGTTGATCGTCACGCTCATCTCGGTGCCGCGGATCGGCAGCGCCGGCGCCAGCGTCACGGGGTAGAGCAGGGCGTCGAGCCGGTTGCTCTCGAACGCACCGCGCAGCAGCGCCTGCAGCTTCGGTCGCTCGACCTTCAGCGCGGTCTCGTAGGCCTCGCGCGTCGGCGCGCTGGCCGACACGATGCGGTTGCGAAAACCCGCCGCCACGTCGGGGCTCGCGATGTCGGCCACCAGCCGGTCGAGGCTCACGCCGGTCTTGTACTTCGCGAGAAAGGCGGCGATGCCCACGCGCGCTTCGTAGTCGGTGACCGGCGCGACCTTGGCCGCGACTTCGCGCAGTTGAGGGATCTCGATCTCGACGATCTGCGCGCCCGCGCCCTTGAGCTTGTCGAGCGCGGCGTCGAAGGCGCGGCGCGTGGCCTCGTCGGCGTTGTCGTAGAAGGCCGCGCGCGCCACGCCCAGGCGCAGGCCCGGGGGCGGCTTCGGCTGCACCTCGCCGCGGCTGCCCGAAAGGATTTCGTCGAGCAGCGCCAGGTCGGCCACGCTGCGTGCCAGCGGGCCGATGGTGTCGCGCGCGGTCGAGACCGGCAGCACGCCTTCGCCCGAATAGCGGCCCGCGGTCGGCCGCAGCCCCACGACGCCGTTGAGCGCGGCCGGGATGCGCACCGAGCCGCCGGTGTCGGTGCCGAGCGCGGCCGGCACGATGCGCGCGCCCACGGCCGCGCCCGAGCCGCCGCTGGAGCCGCCCGCGAAGCGGCTCGGGTCGTAGGCATTGCCCACCGCGCCGTAGGCGAAGTTGTTGCCGGTGGCGCCGAAGGCCAGTTCGTGCAGGTTGAGCTTGCCGATCACGATCGCGCCCTCGGCGCGCAGCCGCGCCACGGCCGGCGCGTCCTGCGTCGCCACGTAGCCCTGCAGCGCGCGCGTGCCGCCGGTGAAGGGCAGGCCCTTGACGAGGATGTTGTCCTTGATCGCGACCGGCACGCCATGCAGCCGCCCGAGCTTGCGGCCCTGCGCCACGGCGCGGTCGGCCTCGGCGCAGGCACGGCGCGCGCCGATGCGGTCGATGGTGATGAAGGCGTGCAGGTCCTGGTGCAGGTCGGCCGCGCGCAGCGAGCGCTCGACCAGTTCGCAGCTGGTGGTGGTGTGCTCGCGGATCGCGGTGGCGGCCTCGAGCAGCGTGGGCATGGGCGCGGGCTGCGCGTGCGTGGCGCCGGCCAGCGCCAGGTAGGCGATCGCGGCGGCGGGTTGGGGAAGGAGCTTCATGGGAGCAAGAGAAGGAGGTGAGGGGAATCAGGCATGCGCATCGAGCAGCCGCGCGATCGTGTCGGCGTGGTCGACCATCGCGTCGTGGCCGCCCTGCACCTCGACGAAGGTCCAGGCCGGGTCGTTGCGCAGCCGCGCCTTGTGCGCGTCGAACACCGGCATGGCGGGCGCCGAGGCCGCGATGTAAAGCCGCTTGCGCGCGGCCGCGCCGGGCGCGGCGCGCAGCGAGATCGGCTGCAGGTAGGTGCCGTTCGGGTGGTCGGTCAGGCGCGCGTCGACCCAGGCGATGTCGGCCGGATTGCCGAGACCGAAGGCCTTGGCCGGCAGCTTGGGCCAGCGCGGATTGCCCGCGCGGTGCGCGGCCTGCAGCTCGGCCTTGCCGGTGGCGTCGAGGTAGTCGAGCATGCGTTCGCCGTTGTGCGGCGCGAAGGCATCGAGGTACACCACCGTGTCGATGCGGCGCTCGGCGGCGAGCCGGTCGAGCGCGCCCGTGATCGGGTAGCCGCCATAGCTGTGGCCCACCAGCACCACCTGGCGCAGGTCCTGGCTGCGGATGAAGCCGGTCACGTCGGCGATGTGGGTCTCGAGGTCGATCGCGGTCGAGATCTCGCCGATGCGTTCGCCGACGCCCGCGAGCGTGAGCACGCGCACCTCGTGGCCCCGGGCGCGCAGCAGCGGGGTCAGCCGCTCCCACGACCAGGCGCCATGCCAGGCACCGTGCACCAGCACGAAGGTCTTGCCCGAGGGGCGCGCTGCCGGCGCGGCGCTGCTGCAGCCGGGCAGGGCGGTCGCGGCCGCCGAGGCGACCGTGGCTGCCGCCGCGGCACCGAGCGCGCCGCTGCTTTCGAGGAATCGTCTGCGTTCCATTGGGTTGTCTCCAGGTTCGAAGGTCATGAAAAGAAAAAGGGATTCAGCGCAGCGGCGACCAGTCGGCCGGCCGCAGCACCAGGCCGGTGTGCGTGCGTTCGTGCTGCCGCGCGGCGCGCGCCCAGTCGGCCCAGCCGGGTACTGCATCGGGCCGCGCCTGCAAGGCGGCGAGCGCGGCGAAGTCGTCGAAGGCCCACAGCACCAGCGCCTCGCTGCCGTTGCGCAGCGCGGTCTCGTAGGCGCCGAAGAGGCGCGGCGCGCCCGGGCCCTCGATGCGCGCGGCGGCCTCGCCGAGCCGCGCGAGGTAGTCGCTCGCGCCGCCGGCCTCGAGGCCGATGGTCTGCTGCAGCACCACCGGCGCGCGCATGCCCTCGGCCAGCAGCCGCGCGCGGTCGATGCTGTAGTCGGCCGCCACCAGCACGCGGTCGAAGCCGCCCGTGCGCTCGCCGTAGAAGCGCTCGAGCGGCTCGTGGAACAGGTCGGGCGTGGCATCGAAGTGGCGCCCGAAGCCCTCCCAGCCGCCCTGCATCTCCCAGAAGGTCACGATCTCGGGCCAGCGGCCCGTGAGGAACACCGGCACCCAGGCCGCCATGCAGCCGTTGCTGGCCGAACCGCGCGCATTGCCCTCGGTGCGCACCAGGCGGCCCAGGGTCTCGAGATAGCGGGTGTGGGCGCCGGGCTGGCGCACGGGGTCGAGGATTTCGTGGAAATAGAGGCGCTGCATAAGACGGCGAGGTGTTTCGATGCTTGAACGCGAGGTGGCCTGGAATCGGTGTTTGTTCATGTATATGAACTGTTCCAGAATATAAACACGCAAACCGCGGCTGTCAAACACCCGGCGCGCCGATCGGCGGGGCTTCGGCCGCGCGCTTCCTAGAATCGGCGCACCTCACAGCACAGGCACCCATGGACGCAGCAGACAGCAAGCCCCCCGAATCGGCCGCCGTGAAGTCGGCGGACCGGGTGCTCGACATCCTCCAGCTCCTCGCGCGCCAGGGCGGGGCGCTGACCCATCACGAGATCGGCATCGCGCTCGGCATCCCCAAGAGCAGCCTCACGCACCTGCTGCGCAACCTGGTGGCGCGCGAGTTCCTCGGCTTCGATGGCGCGCAGAGCACCTATGCGCTGGGCCCGGCCGTGTTCGAGCTGGTGCGCGGCAGCGGCCTGCGCGAACGGCTGATGGCGCAGGCCCGGCCCATCGTCGACTGGCTCGCGCGCACCGCGGGCGAGGCCACCTCGTTCTCGGTGCTGCGCGGCGATGAGGTCGAACGCGCCTGCGTGGCCGAGTCGCGCGCGCCGCTGTCCTACCGCATGGCGGTGGGCGACAGCTTTCCGCTCTACTCGACCTCGGCCGGCAAGGCGATCCTCGCGGCCATGCCCGCGGCGCGGCGCCAGGCCTACCTCAAGAACGTGCGGCTGCAGGCCCAGACGCCCGCCACCGCCACCACGCTCGCGGTGCTCAAGCGCCAGCTCGAGGAGGTCGGCGAAAGCGGCATCGCCTATTCGCGCGGCGAGCACACGCCGGGCGTGGTGGGCATCGCCATCGCCATCGATTCGGGCGACCCGGCCGCGCCCGCGGCCTTCAACATCGTGGTGCCCGACGTGCGCTACACGCCGGAGTTCGACGCGCGCTGCGTCGAGCTGCTGGGGCAGGCGCGCGAGCGCTTCCACGCGGCGTCGCCCGCGCGTTGAGACTGCCATGGCCCGCTTGCTCCACCGCCTCGCCGCGCTGCTGTGCGCCTGCACGCTGTCGCTGGGCGCGCAGGCCCAGGACTGGCCCGTGAAGCCCGTGCGCATCGTCGTGCCCGCGCCCGCGGGCAGCTCGCTCGACCTGATCGCGCGCACCCTGGCCGACCGCCTGCGCACCGTGTGGAAGCAGCCGGTGGTGGTCGAGACCAAGGCCGGCGCGGGCGGGCTGATCGGCATGGACGCGGTGGCGAAGGCGCCGCCCGACGGCCATGTGCTGGGCATCGGCTTCAACGGCCCGATCGCCTTCGGCCCCTACATGTACGCGCGCATGCCGTACGCACCGGCGCGCGACCTGCTGCCGATCGTGCTGACCACCTCGCAGCCCAACGTGCTCGCGGTGCAGGCCAGCAACCCGGCCAACACGCTGCCCGAGTTCATCGCCTGGGTGAAGGGGCAGCGCGACCGCTTCAGCTATGCCTCGGTGGGCGCGGGCAGTTCCTCGCACCTCACGATGGAGTTGCTGCGCAGCGTCACGCACATCGAGGCGGTGCACGTGCCCTACGCGGGCTCGCCGCCGGCCGGGCTCTCGCTGGCCTCGGGCGACACGCAGGCCCTCTTCACCGTGGCGCCCGCGCTGCTGCCGCTGATCCAGGGCCAGCGCGTGAAGCTGATCGCGATCACCAGCGCGCAGCGCTTCGAGCTCATGAAGGAGCTGCCCACGGTCGCCGAGTCGGGCTACCCCGGCTTCGAGTCGCTGGCCTGGAACGGCCTGTTCGCGCCCGCCGGCACGCCGGGCGAGGTGGTGCGCCGCATCAATGCCGACGTCAACGCCGTGCTGCGCGATCCCGCCGTGCGCGAACTGCTTGCCAACCAGGGGCTGGCCGTGGGCGGCGGCTCGCCCGATGAGTTCAAGGCCTTCATCGACAGCGAAGGCCGCAAGTGGGGCGCGATCATCGCCAAGGTCGGCATCCGGCTCGACCAGTGATCCCGGCCCCCGATCCGTTTCCCATCGCATCACGAACAACGAACAAGAGGAGTGCCCCATGGCCGATTTTCCGCAGGACATCTACACCGAACCCGAGCCCGATCCGCACACGCTCGCCAACCTCGGCCCGCTGACCGGCCTGGCCGGCATCTGGATGGGCACCATGGGCCACGACGTGAGCCCGAAGGAGGACGGCCCCGAGGCCGAGGCCTTCATCGAGCACGCCGAGTTCCAGCCGATCGACGCGCAGACCAACGGCCCGCAGATCTTCTACGGCCTGCGCTACCACCTGCGCATCGTGAAGCCCGACGACGTCGAGACCTTCCACGACCAGGTCGGCTACTGGCTCTGGGAGCCGGCCACCGGCGCGCTGGTGCAGACCCTGTCGATCCCGCGCGGCCTCACGGCCATGGCCACCGGTCAGGCCGCGCCCGACGCGCGCAGCTTCCGCCTCGAGGCCGTGCGCGGCGGCGACACCAACGGCATCGTCGCCAACCCCTTCCTCGAGCATGCGTTCAAGACCCTGCGCTACACCATCGACGTGACGCTGCACGACGACGGCAGCTGGTCGTACGAGCAGACCACGCTGCTCGACGTGCGCGGCAAGCCCGAGCCCTTCGCCCACACCGACCGCAACACGCTGCGCAAGATCGGCGAGCCGACGCCGAACCCGACCGCGCAGGCGGCGCTGGCCGAGGCCGCAGGATCGGTGGCGTCGGCGGTCGCTGCTGCCGAAGCAGGGGACACGATGATTCCGATTCCGCCCGCCGACGACAGCGTGAAGCCCGCGGTGCCGGGCGTGCCCGACGCGCTGGCCTGAACCTCGCCTAAGCCGTCGGCATCCGCTCGAAGGCCTGCAGCGCGGGATCGAGCGCATCCCACGCCAGCCCGCGCACGCGGTACGTGAGCACCTGCGGCGCGAAGCGTTCGGGCTCGTCGAGGCTGCCCGCATGCACCGCGATCAGCTCGGGCATGCCCGAGAAACGCACGAACAGCGGCGTGCCGCAGACCGGGCAGAAGGCATGGCTTTTCTGCTGGCCGCTGTCGGCGGCGATCTCCCATTCGGTGGCCTCGCCGGTGATCGCCATTTCGGCGCGCGCGGGAAAGGTCAGGTACGAACCATGCCCGGTGCCGCTGCGCCGCCGGCAGTCGCTGCACTGGCAATGGTTCTGGAAGATCGGCGCATGCGGCGTGCTGTAGCGGATCGCGCCGCAGGCGCAACCGCCGGTGTAGGGCTGGGTCATGGCGTTTCTCCGGGTGCGCGGCCTCAGGCCGCCTTGGGTTTCGCGAAGACGTCGATGCCCTCGCCGGTCTCGAGCAGCGACTTGAGGCTCGACAGCACGATCGGCCAGCCCTGCTGGATGCCCTTGGCCATGCCGCTGCCGGCCTCGAGCTCGTCGTGCGTGACGGTGAGTCGCACCATGTCCTCGTACGGCACGATGTCGAAGGCCACGCGGCTGTAGGCCTGGGGGTCGGCCGCCTGCGAGGCGCCGGCCCAGGTGATGACCAGCCGCGTCGGCGGCGCGATCTCGACCACCTGGCCCACCAGCTCGACCGGGCGCTCGTCGTTGGCGCGCACGTGCTGCCACGGCGAGCCGGGTTTCCAGTCGGAGACGTTCTCGTGGCCCCAGTAGCGCCGCGCGATCTCGGGCCGGGTGATGGCCTCGAACACCTTCTCGGGCGTCGAGCGGATGTAGGTCACGTAGACATAGCTGATCTTCTCTGGCTTCATCGTCACTCTCCTTCGAGTTCCTTCTTGAGGTCGTGCAGCAGCGTGAGCCGCTGATGTTCGAACTTGCGCACCCAACGCTCGTAGACCTCGTGCAGCGGCACCGGGTTGATGAAGTGCAGCTTCTCGCGGCCGCGCCAGACCGTGGTCACCAGGTTGGCCGTCTCGAGCAGCCCGATGTGCTGCGTGACCGATTGCCGCGCCATGTCCAGGTGCTCGCAGAGCTCGCCGAGCGTCTGCCCGTTGTGGTCGTGCAGCAGATCGAGCAGCTTCCTGCGGGTCGGGTCGCCCAGTGCCTTGAAAACCTTGTCAGCGTCCATTCGTCGTTGTTCGTGCGTGAGCGGATGATATGCAGGCAAATACCTGCATGTCAAGCCGACCCGTGCCGCGACGATGGCCGAGGGGTTGTCTCAGGCGATCGCCGCTTCCACGTCCGCGTGGAACTTCGCCGAGCAGCACTCGGTCGCGCCCAGGTACAGCGAGGCCTGCGCGCCGCTCGCGAGCGTGGACTGCACCGACACGCCGAGCGCGAAATCCTCGGCCAGCGCCCCCCGGTACGAGTCGAGGTTGCGGCGCCAGTGCCGCTGCGCCTTCTCGTTCGCGGGCGGCTCGGGGATCAGCATGGTCGCGATCACGCGCGAGCGCTCGGGGGCCTCGGGCAGCACGGTGAATGCGTTCGCATGGTCGCCCTCGTGCAGGATGAAGGTGGCGGGAAAGAAGTAGTAGATGACGTTCGAATGCGGCCCGAGCTGCCACTGGTCCTCGGGCAGCTCGCTCAGCCGCTCGATGCCGCGCTTGGGCAGGAAGAGGCGCTGGTGCGCGCCCTCGTGGTCGGCGATCAGCAGGTTGTCGTGGAACAGGCCCGCGATGCTGTCGCGGTGCGCGTACTGGAAGTGGTAGGTCTCGAGGTTGGCCTCGAACGGGATCTTCCAGTTGGCGGCGTTCGCGAACTCGCGCTGGTCGAACGGCACCCAGCGGTCGTAGCCCCAGTGGCGCAGGTCGGCGCCGAAGCGGCCGAGCCAGCCTTCCATGTCGATGCGCGCATCGTCCTCGCCATGGGCCACGCGCGGAATCGCCCAGACGAAGCCCAGCGCCTCGGCCACCGGCACGCGCGCGAGCTGGCAGTCGGCGGCTGGCGCATGCGGAAAGTCGGCCTCGCCGGGCCGTCCGCGCAGGTTGCCGTCGAGCCCGTAGGTCCAGCTGTGGTACGGGCACACGAACACGCGCTGGTTCGACGCGCCGGCCGGCCGCAGCCGCGCGCCGCGATGGCGGCAGGCATTGACGAAGCCGCGCAGCTCGCCCTCGCGCGTGCGCACCAGCAACAGCGGCATGCCGGCCGCGTCGATGGCCAGCGTGTCGCCGGGCCGCGCGAGCGCGGCCGAGGGGCACAGCGCCAGCGGATGGCGGCGGAAGATGCGCTCGATCTCGCGCGCATGGCGCTCGGGGTCGAGGTAGCGCGACACCGGGCTCAGCGAGGGTTCGCCGCGCTCGCTGCCGCCGCTGGCGATCAATGCCAGCGCGCGCCGGATCAGCGCCTTCTGTTCGTCATGCTGCATGCGCCTGTGCCATCGATGCGGCCTCCACGGGTGGGGGCTTCATTGTGGCCAGCGGCGCCCGGCGCGGCTTGTCTCAACTGGTCGAGGCTTCGCCGAATCCCTCGAATCCCTCGAAGCGCGCGAAGTCCTCGACCGCCCGCCGCGGCATCGCCATCCGGTTGACCTCGGCCGACGGATCGCCCCAGCCCATCGACATGCCGCAGGCCGTGACCTCCTCGGGAGGCATGCCCAGCCGCTCGGCGATCAGCGCATGGAAGGGCGCGAACGAGACCTGCGGGCAGGTGTCGATGCCGCGTGCCTTGGCCGCGATCATCACGTTCTGCACGAACAGGCCGAGGTCGAGCCAGCTGTGGCGCGCGAGCCGCGCGTCGATGCCGAAGATCAGCCCGACCGGCGCGCCGAAGAAGCCGTAGTTGCGCCGCGTCTGCCGCGCGCGGGCCGCGGCGTCCGCGCGGTCGATGCCCAGCGCGCCGTAGTAGCACGCCGCGAAGGCCGACTGGTGATCGCAGAAGGGGCCGGGCAGCGGATCGGGAAAGTGCGCGGGTGCCTCGAAATCGCCCGCCACGAAGGCCGCGTCGAGCGCATCGCCGAGCGCCTTCAGCGGCGCGCCGGCCAGCACGTGCACGCGCCAGGGCTGGGTGTTCGAATTGCTCGGCGCCGTGGCCGCCACCTGCAGGATCTCGCGCACGAGCGCCTGCGGCAGCGGCCGCGGCGCGAAGGCGCGCACCGAGCGGCGCGCGCGCAGCACCGCGTCGACATGGCGTGCGCTGTCGGTGGGAGCGTCGGCCCGCTGCATCGCTCAGTCCCGTGGTGCCGGGTGGTAGGCGATGCGCCCCGCCGGCAGGAAGAACAGCGCGATCACCGCGCCGCCGCGCGCCTCGGGGTAGTGGTGGCTGCCCGGCGCGGGCGCGGTCCAGCCGGCTTCGCACCAGCCGTTGGGTCCGTTGAGCGCGGCGCCGTCGTCGAGCGGCACCACCATGTTGAACTCGCCGTAGGGATGGGCGTGGTACTGGCCGCGGTAGGCGTGGCCCGGGTTGCCCTGCGTGTTGCCGGTGCTGTCCATGTAGACGGCCGTGATGCTGAAGCCCAAGGTGCGCTCCGAGGGCTCGGCGATGCGGCTGCGGCGGTAGATGGGCCCGTCGAGTTCGACATTGGCGGCCCAGCCGTCGCGCACGCCTTGCCTCACCAGCCGCGCGAGCGACTGGTAGAGCGCGCTGTCGGGGCCATGGGTGCGGTTGAGCCACTGCTCGACCTCGGTGCCGGTGGTCATGTCCTTGATCTCCTCGAGGAAGGGAAGGCTTCGCTCGATCAGTTCCTCGCGGTCGGTGTGTGTCGTGCTCATGTCTTTGCTCGTGGGGGTTGAAAGCTTCATTCGTCCGAGCGGAAGCCCGAGGCCCGCACCACGGGTCCCCAGGCTTCGCGCTCGCGCCGGATCTGGCGTGCGTAGTCGTCGGGCGCCAGCGTGTGGACCTCGAGCCCGACCTGGTCGAAGGCCGCGCGCAGGCCCGGGTCCTTGCTGGCCACGACCATCGCCTCGTGCAGCGCGCGCACGCCGGCCTCGGGCGTGCCGGGCGGCGCGAACACGCCGTAGTTCTCGGCGCCGCGGATCTGCACGAAGCCCTGCTCGGCGAAGCTGGGCACGGCCGGCATGAAGCGCGAGCGCTGCTCGCCGCTCACGGCGAGGATGCGCAGCTTGCCCTGCTGCAGGTAGGGCAGGAAGTCGGCCACGAAGCCGAGGTAGGCCGGGATCTGGCCACCCAGCAGGTCCTGCATCGCCGGCGCCGAGCCGCGGTAGCCCACGTGCTGCAGCTTCAGCCCGCCGGCCTCCGACAGCTGCCAGCCGAGAAAGTGCGCCACCGATCCCGCGGCCGGCGAGGCGTAGCTGGCGCCCGTGGGCGTGGCGCGCACCCAGGCCACGTAGTCCTGCAGTGTCTTCACCGAGGCCGGCACCGCTGCGCTCACCGCGAGCGCGCAGGTCGCGATCACCAGCGGCGAGACCGGCACGAAGTCGGTGGCCGGGTCGTAGGCCAGCTTGCTGTAGACATGCGGGTAGATCGTGAGCGCCGAGGCCTGCGTGCACAGCAGCACGCTCGCATCGGGCTTCTCGCGCTTGAGCTGGCCGCTCGCGATGCGCCCGGCCGCGCCCGCGCGGTTGTCGACGATGTAGTGCCGGCCCTGCTTGCGCCAGGCCTCGGCGAGCTGCCGCGCCGTGGTGTCGAGCGTGCCGCCGGCCGGGTAGCCGACCAGCAGCTTGCCCGGGCTGCCCTGCGATTGCGCGAAGGCGCGCGGCAGCCAGCCGGCGGCCGGAAGGGCGAGCGCGGCCTGCGTGAAGTGGCGGCGTGTGAGTGCGTTCATGGCGGGCCTCGTGGTGTGAAGTGGCCGAATGATCGGCCGGCCCCGAATTGAATGGAACTGGCGCTTTTGCAAGCGCAGAATGCACGGCATTCAACTCACGAAGAAGCGCGCCATGAGCATCGGACGCATGGACCTCAACCTGCTGAAGGTCTTCGACGCGGTCTTCGAGGACCGCAACCTGATCCTGGCCGGCCGCCGGCTCAACCTCAGCCAGTCGGCCGTGAGCCATGCGCTCACGCGGCTGCGCGAGCTGGTGGGCGACGAGCTGTTCGTGCGCACCGGCAAGGGCATGCAGCCCACCGGCCGCGCGAGCGCGATGGCGCCCGCGCTGCGCGATGCGCTGCGCCGCATCGAGGCCACGCTCGGCGTCGAGCCCTTCGAGCCCGCGCTGTCGTCGCGCCGCTTCACGATCGCGGCCAACGACCACATCACGGCAGTCATCGTCGCCGGCCTCACGCGCGCGCTGCAGCAGGCCGCGCCCGGCGTCGACCTGGTGATCCGGCCCTCGACCCGGCTCGACCTCGCCGAGCAGATCGACCTGGGCCGCATCCACCTCGCCATCGGCACCTTCTCGCAGGTGCCGGCGCGGCTCAATGCGCGCACGCTGCTGTCGCAGGGCGAGGTGATCCTGATGCGCAAGGGCCATCCGGCGGCCAGGCGCAAGCTCGCGGTGCGCGACCTCGCGAAGTACGCGCTGGTCACCACCTCGCTCGGCGGGCAGGAGGAGGGCGCCGTCGACGGCTTCATCCTCGAGCGCGGCCTCGCGCGCCAGTCCGAGATGTTCGACCGCTCCGCGCTCGCCGAGGCCCTGGCCGCGATCGGCCAGGCGCCGCGCCTGCGCGTGACCGTGCCGCATTCGCTGGCCATTCCCGCGCTGCTGCGCGAGAGCGACATGCTGTCGATCGTGCCGGCCTCGCTCGGCGCCTACCTCGCGCGCGCCGGCGAACTGCTGCAGCGCCAGCCGCCATACCGCGCCGCCACCGTGGTCACGCGCGCGGTCTGGCACGGGCGCAACGACCACGACGCCGCGCATGCCTGGTTGCGCGAGATGGTGGCCGCGGCGGCCAGGGCGGCCGGCGGCGAGGGCTGAAGCGCTAGAAGTCGTCGAGCTTCAGCTTGCCCAGCCGCGCCACGATCAGGTCGTGCAGCGTCTGCGCCGCCACCGACAGGCTGCCCTCGCTGCGCTGCACTAGGTAGACCGTGCGCGTGAGCGCGGGCAGCGGCAGCGGCCGCGTCACCAGCGTCTCACGCCGGAAGTGGAACAGCGTGAGCGCCGGCACCACGCTGATGCCGAGCCCGGCCTCGACCAGCCCCATCACCGTGGCCAGGTGCTCGACCTCGAACACCGCGTTGAGCCGCAGCGGATGCAGCGCCACGTCGAGCGCCTGCCGCACGCTGCTGTTGCGCGCCATCTGGATGAAGGGCCAGGGCGCGAGTTTCTTGGCCGTGAGCCGGGTCTCGCGCGCGAGCGGATGGTCGGTGCGGCACACCAGGTGGAAGCGGTCGGCGCACAGCCGCTGGCCGCGCAGGTCGCTGTAGGCCGCCTCGCCCGCGCCCGAGGCCGCGAGCGCGAAGTCGGCCTGGCCGCTGCGCACCAGCGCGATGCAGGCATCGGACAGCGCATCGTCGAGGTCGACGCGGATGCCCGGCCAGGCCTGCATGAACTCGGCGAACACGCTCGGCAGCCAGCCCGCGGCCAGCGAGGGCAGGGCGGCCACGCGCACCCGGCCCTTGCGGCGCTCCACGTGGTCGGCCAGGTCGGCCATGGCGCCGCCCATGTCGTCGAGCAGCCGGCGCGCCGAGCCCTCGAACAGGCGGCCCTCGGGCGTGAGCTGCACGCTGCGCGTGTCGCGGTCGAACAGCCGCGTGCCCACCGCGTCCTCGAGCGTGCGGATCAGCGCGCTGAAGGCCGGTTGCGACAGGTGGCTGGCCTGCGCCGCGCGCGTGAAGCTGCGCAGCTCGGCCAGCGCGAGGAAGGCACGCAGCTGGCGGGTCGAGAGATCGGGTGTCTTGCGCGCGGCGGTGCTGCTGGTGCTCATCGCTTGTCTCCGGGGCTCGGTCGTTGTTATTCGAAATCCAGATCAATCGATCTGAACTTTCGATTTTACGGATCAGGTACGGGTGCCTACAGTCGCCGGCCATGGACTCCCCCGCATCGCCGCCCCTCCTGATCGGATGCGCCGCCGGTTTCTCCGGCGACCGCACCGACGCCGCCGGACCGGTGGTCGACACCCTGATCGCGCGCCTGCGCCACGGCCCCGCCGGGCAGCGCGCCTTCCTGATCTTCGAGACGCTGGCCGAGCGCACGCTCGCGCTGGCGCAACTGCGCCGGCGCGCCGACCCCGAGGCCGGCTACGAGCCGCTGCTCGACGCCATGCTGCGCCCGGTGCTCGCGCGCTGCCTCGCCCACGGCATCCGTATCGTCAGCAACTTCGGCGCCGCCAACCCGCGCGCCGCCGCGCGCCACATCGCGCGCATGGCCCGCGAGCTCGGCGCGCCAGTGCCGCGCATCGCGGTGGTGGAGGGCGACGACCTCTCGGGCCCGGCCCACCGCGCGCTGCTGCGCGAGGCGCTCGGCGCCGCGATGGACGGGCTGCAGGTGGTCAGCGCCAATGCCTACATCGGCGCCGAGCCGATCGCCGCCGCGCTCGACGCGGGCGCGCAGGTGGTGGTGTGCGGCCGCGTGGCCGATCCCTCGCTGACCGTCGGCCCCGTGCTGTCGCACTTCGGCTGGCGCGCCGACGACTGGCACCGGCTCGGCCGCGCGACCATGGCCGGGCACCTGCTCGAATGCGGCGCGCAGGTCTGCGGTGGCTACTTTGCCGACCCCGGCTACAAGGACGTGCCGGGCCTCGCGGCCGTGGGCTTTCCCATTGCCGAGATCGATGCCGACGGCCACTGCACCATCGGCAAGGCCGACGGCACCGGCGGTCTCGTGAGCGAGGCCACGGTGAAGGAGCAGCTGCTCTACGAGGTGCACGACCCCGCCGCCTACCTCACGCCCGACGTGGTGGCCGACATCGCCGAGGCCGAGGTGCATGCGCTGCCCGGGCCCGACCGCGTGGCGCTCTCGGGCGTGCGCGGCCATGCGCGGCCGGCGCACTACAAGGTCAACGTCTGCCACGAGGGCGGCTGGCTCGCCGAGGGCGAGATCTCCTATGCCGGCCCGCGCGCCGAGGCACGGGCGCGGCTCGCGGCGCAGGTGTTGCGCGAACGGCTCGAGGGGCTCGCGCTGCGCGTGGACCTGATCGGCGCGCTGAGCATCTTCGGCGACGACGCCGGCCAGGCGCTCGCGGCCACGCCCGACAGCGGATTGCGCGACGTGCGGCTGCGCGTGGCCGCCACCCATGCCGAGCGCGCGCAGGCCGAGCGGCTGGCGCGCGAGATCACGGCCCTCTACACCTGCGGGCCCGCGGGCGGTGGTGGCGTGCGCACCGCGCTCACGCCGCGGCTCAACACCATCTCGTGCCTGCTGCCGCGCGAGGCGGTGCCGGTGCGCTTCGAGCTGCTCGACGAAGGAGAGGGCGCATGAGCAAGGCTGTCTCTTTCTCCCTCCCCCTCTGGGGGAGGGCCGGGGTGGGGGCACCGGGCCTTCGCGACCGCCGTTGCCTCTCCACCGCCCGCTGCCCCCATCCCGACCTTCCCCCAGAGGGGGAAGGAGCCAAGCCATGAACCTCGAAGTCCCTCTTTACCGCGCCGCCCACGGCCGCACCGGCGACAAGGGCGATCGCTCGAACATCAGCGTCATCGCCTGGCATCCCGCGCTCTATCCCGTGCTCGCCGAGCAGCTCACGCCCGAGCGCGTGGCCGAGCAGTTCCGCCACCGCGCGCCTTCGCAGGTGCAGCGCTTCCTGCTGCCGAAGCTGCACGCCATGAACTTCGTGCTCGACGCCGTGCTCGACGGCGGCGTCAACGATGCGCTCAACCTCGACACCCACGGCAAGGCGCTCTCGTTCCTGCTGCTCGACATGCCCGTGCGCGTTCCGAGCGAGCTTGCGCACCACCTGGCCGGCCCCTGAGCGCCGAAAACCTTCACCGCATTTCCAACCATCGATCCCGGAGACAACAAGACCATGAACCGACGTTCCCTCACCCTGCTCGGCGCCGCGCTGGCCCTGGCCCCGCTGCTGGGCCAGGCGCAGTCCTTCCCCGAGAAGCCGATCACCTTCGTCGTGCCCTTCGCGGCCGGCACCGCCACCGACCAGATCGCGCGCGCCCTCGGCAACGTCATCACGGCGGAGACCAAGCAGGCCGTCGTCATCGACAACCGCGCCGGCGCCAGCGGCTTCATCGCCTCGCAGTTCGTCGCCAAGGCGCCGGCCGACGGCTACACCGTGCTCGTCACCACCAACACCACGCACGCGGCCAACGAGCATCTCTACAAGAAGCTGCCCTACGACCCCGTGAAGGACTTCGCGCCCGTAGCCGGCCTGGGCAAGGGCGGCCAGATCATGGTGGTGAACCCCGCCTCGAACGTGAAGAGCGTGGCCGACTTCATCGCGCTCGCGAAGAAGGAGCCGGGCAAGCTGAGCTTCGGCAGCGGCAGTTCGTCGAGCCGCATGGCCGGCGAGCTGCTGCAGCAGATGGCCGACATCAAGCTGCTGCACGTGCCCTACAAGAGCAACACGCTGGCCGTGACCGACCTGCTCGGCGGCCAGATCGACATGATGATCACCGACACCGCCACCGGCCTGCCGCAGGTCAAGGGCGGCAAGCTGCGCGCGCTCGGCATGTCGAGCGCCAGCCGCTCGCCGCTCGCGCCCGACGTGCCCACCATCGCCGAGGCTGGCGTCAAGGGCTACGAGATGGGCTACTGGTTCGCCGCCTACGCACCCGCCAGGACACCGCCGGCCGTGGTCAAGCGCCTCAACGAGCTGCTGGTGAAGGCCGCGAAGAGCGACAGCGCGAAGACCGCCTTCTACGAGCCGAGCGGCACCGAGGTCTTTACCACCTCGCCCGAGGAACTGGCGAAGTTCCAGGCCGGCGAATCGCAGAAGTGGGGCCGCATCGTGAAGGCGGCCGGCATCGAGGCCGAGTAAACGAGTTCCAGGGCCGGGGTTTTCTTCCCCGGCCCCACGACACCCGCCGACCGGCTTGCCGGCCGCGCGGCGGCGGCGCGCATCGTGCCGCACACAGGCGCCCGGCGCCGATACATCACAACCACAGGAGACAGACATGAATCGATGGAGCCTCGCGGCTGCCAGCGCGGTCACGGCCGCGCTTTTCCTGACCGCCTGCGGCGGCAGCGGTGGAGGCGGCGGCGGCCTGCTGTTGCCCCCGCCCGCCAGCAACCCGCCCGCCACCAACCCACCGCCCGCGGCCAGCGCGCCCAAGTACACGCTCTCGATCGCCAGGACCGAGGACGTGCCCGGCAGCTTCGGCAGCGCCGGCGCCTACGAGAAGATCACCGGCACCTTCACCGGCGAGGTCGACCCCAAGGACACGCACAACGCCATCATCCAGGACCTCGCGCTCGCGCCGACCAATGCCAACGGCAAGGTCGAATACAAGTCCGAGTTCGTGCTCTTCAAGCCCAAGGACATGAGCAAGGCCAGCGGCGTGCTGCGCTACGACGCGCCCAACCGCGGCAACATCGTCAACCTCGATCCCTACTTCGCATCGCGCGGCTACGTGTTCCTCACCGCCGCCTGGCAGGGCGACGTGCCCGCCGCCGCCGGCAAGGTCACGCTGACCGTGCCCGTGGCGAAGAACCCCGATGGCAGCACCATCACCGGCCCGTACCGCGCCGAGCTGCTGCCCACCGTGGCCACCGGCGATTCGCTGCCGCTGCCCGGCGGCCCGTTCAATGCCGCGATGCAGGCCTACGCCACCGCCAGCCTCGACAACACGAAGCCGGGCTACGTGCTCACGCGCCGCATCAACGAGGAAGACGCGCGCCAGCTCATCCCGGCCAGCGAATGGAAGTTCGCCAGGTGCGCCGCCGGCAACCCGTTCCCGGGCACGCCCGACGAAACCAGCGTATGCCTCAAGGCCGGCTGGGACCCGGCCTACATGTACGAGCTCGTCTACGTCGCCAAGGACCCCAAGGTGATGGGCCTGGGCCTCGCGGCGCTGCGCGACATGATCGCCTTCTTCCACCACGAGGCCAGCGATGCCGCCGGCACCGCCAACCCCGTGGCCAGCGCCATCCGCAACACCATGGCATCGGGCGTGTCGCAGTGCGGCAACTTCATGAAGACCTTCGTGCACCTCGGTTTCAACGAGGACCGCGCGGGCCGCAAGGTGTTCGACGGCGTGTTCGCGCAGATCGCCGCGCGCCAGACCAACATCAACACCCGCTTCGCCATTCCGGGCGGCGGCGGTGGCGTGCGCAGCGACCACACCGCCTTCGGCCAGGCCGGCACGCGTGGTCTGTCGAAGGACTACGTCGACGACGTGGCCCAGCGCCGCGGCGGCATCCTGTCGCGCTGCGAAGCCAGCGGCACCTGCCCCAAGCTCTTCATCGGCTTCAGCGGCACCGAGTTCTACGTGCTGCAGGGATCGCCGCTCCTGACCGACGCCTGGGGCACCATCGACCTCGCGCAGCCCGCCAATGCGCGCGTGTACTACTACGCCAGCAGCCATCACCTGCTGGGCCTGCCCTCGATGCCCGGCAGCGCGGCCGGCGCGCTCTACGCCACCAACGGCAATGCCGGCGTGATCCCGGTGGTGCGCGCGCTCTACCAGAACCTCGAGGACTGGGTCGTGAAGGGCACCAACCCGCCCGACAGCCAGGTACCCAGGCTCGTCGACAGCACCCTGGTGCGGCCGCAGCAGGTGAAGTTCCCGGCCATTCCGGGCGTGGGCTACACCGGCCTCGTCAACACCTTCTCGCTGCTCGACTGGGGCCCGAGCTACCGTCCGCAGGACGAGAGCGGCATTCCCACCCAGGTGCCGCCGGCCTACCTGGGCCGCGACTACGCCATCCTCGTGCCGCAGGTCGATGCCGACGGCAACGACATCGCCGGCATCCGCAGCCTCGACGTGGCCGTGCCCCTGGGCACCAACACCGGCTGGAACTACACCAGCAAGCCCGCCACCATCGATCAGGCCGGCCTGTTCGGCGCGTACTTCCCGTTCGCCAAGACCACCGCCGCGCGCACCGGCAGCGGCGACCCGCGCCTGTCGCTGCAGGAGCGCTACACCGACCAGGCGGGCTACGTGTCGGCCGTGACCGCCGCCGCCAACGACCTCGTCGCCCGGCGCTTCATGCTGCGCGTGGATGCCGACGCGGCGATCGCCGCCGCGGCCGCCACGCCGGTGCTGCCCTAAGCCTCGGCGACAGCCTGGGCTTCGGCCGGTGCCTGGTGCACCCCGAAGCCCGAGCGGCCCGGCGCGATGTCGGGCCGCAGGGTGAGGGCGGGAATCTCGTAGTCGCCATGGTTCTGGCGGCGAAACGGGATCGGCGCCGTGCTGAACAGCGTGTCCATCCTCGCCCCCAGTTCCTGCTCGATGCGCGCATAGGCGGCCGCGTCGACCTTGCCCGTGCGGTGCACCACGTAGGGCGGCAGCACCTCGAAGCCCGGGTAGTAGAGGATCCCGTGATGGATCGGGAACAGCAGGTCGTCCATCGGCCCGTTGATGCCGCGCGGCGCGTAGTGCGAGGCCCAGCCGCCCGTGGTGGTGACCACCATCGCGCGCTTGCCCGCCATCGAGCCTTCGCCGAAGCGGTCGCCCCAGTGGCTGTCGGAATGCTCGCCCACCCCGTAGGCGAAGCCATAGGCATAGATGCGCTCGATCCAGCCCTTGATGATCGCCGGCATCTAGTACCACCAGAGCGGAAACTGCAGGATCACCGCGTCGGCCCACAGCAGCTTCTGCTGCTCGGCCTCGATGTCGGCCACCTGCGTGCCGGTTTCGAAGGCACGCAGCGAATCGAGCGCGGGGTCGAAGGGGGCTGCCGCGTCGCGCGACGGAAAGTCCGCCGCTTCGAGCGTCGGCTTCCAGCGCATCGCATAGAGATCGGAAGTGCGCACCGAATGGCCCTGGGCCTCGAGCCGTTCGCGCATGAAGCGATGCAGCGAGCCGTTGAGCGAGGCGGGTTCGGGATGCGCGAGCACGAGGAGTACGTTCATGGATTCACCTGAGGTCATGAGGAAAGAAGAGAAGAGAAGCGATGACCGCAGGTTAGGCAGCGTGGCGATATATTGGAAATGAATAGTTCGAATTCCAGGAATTGCCATGAACAATTTGAGCCGCCTCGACCTCAACCTGCTGCTCACCCTAGACACCCTGCTGGCCGAGCGCAACGTCACCCGCGCCGCCGAGCGACTGAACCTGTCGCAGCCTTCGGTGAGCGTGCAGCTCGCCAAGCTGCGCGAGGTGTTCAAGGACCCGCTGCTCGTGCCCGCCCAGCGCGGCATGCGGCCCACCGCGCGCGCCGACGAGTTGCGCGAGCCGCTGCGCGAGGCCCTCGAATCGCTGGGCCGCGCCGTCGCGCCCAGCAAGCCCTTCGACCCCGCCGAGGCCACCACCACCTGGCGCGTGGCCGCCGCCGACTATGCCGAGTCGGCCATCCTGCTGCCCGCGCTCGCCGCCATCCGCGCCGCCGCGCCCCACACCCGGCTGGCCGTGGTCGAGGCCGTGCCGCTGCGCATGGCGCGGCAGCTGGAGCAGGGCGAGGTCGACCTGTTCTTTCACACCAGCGTGGGCGCGCCGCCGGGCCTGCACCGGCGCGTGCTGTTCCACGAACGTTATGTGCTCGCCGGCCGTGCCGGCCACCCGCGCCTGAAGCGCCGGCCTACGCTCGCGCAGTTCTGCGCGCTCGAGCACGTCGTGGTGTCACTCGGCGGCGGTGGCTTCAGCGGCCCCACCGACGAGGCCCTGGCCGAGAAGGGCCTCACGCGGCGCGTGGCGTTGTCGGTGCCGCACTTCCTTTTCATGATCTCGGTGCTGCAGACCACCGACATGGTCGCGATGCTGCCCGAGCGGCTGGCGCGCGGGGCTGCGGGGCTACGCGTGGTGGAGGCGCCGCTGGAGGTGCCGGGGTATGAGATGGCGATGCTTTGGCATGAGAGGAAGCATCGGGATGCGGGGCATCGGTGGGTGAGGGAGAGGGTGGTGGAGGGGGTGTAGTGAAGAGTGAGTGCACAAAGAATTTTAAAAAACGCACTCCGCAGCTGGCATACATCGACTAATTTTTGAATTGTAAAGTGCCGAGGTGAGAGTTTATTTTTTCAATTGTGTTTATACAATTTAATTGAATCTTGGGATTTGACTCCGAGGTCGGTAAAAATATTGAATCCGGAAAAATTCCCCCGCGTTGCGAATGCTGCAACATGGCGGATAAAGATCTGGATTTTTCTTCGGTGCTTTTAATTTTCTCCTCCTCTAATACGGTGATTTCCCAGAATTTCAACCAAGACTCTAGTTGCTCCCAGTCTTGCGCAGATAGCAAGGCAAGGAAATGATCGTTGCTCGTCTCCGCTAGTGCTGCTTTATAAAATTGTTGGGATTTGTGCTTCCAGCGAGCAAGAAGTATCGCGACGATTATAAAAAAAATTACGCTTAAAATGGCTAGGGCGGCGATGCCGAGGAGGATGTTCGGAGTAGACAGAGTTACATTTAATGCATAGTGTGAAAGAAAGCTCATGCCCCAGCCAAGCAGGTACGCGACGGCGCCTGCAGCGGACACTCCGAGGAGAGCGATGCCGATCGATTGGCCGGTTTCGAGGATGGCTTTTTTGCGGCGCAACCGCCGGGCAAAAAAGCTAGCGCTAAGTGGTTCGCCAGTAGCTCTAAATCGAAAAAGTACGGGAAATACTAAGTAAATTAGCGTGACGGCAAAAGAGAAAATGACGATGGCGTGCTCTATCCACGTCCCTTTACTTATCCAGGAGGCTAAATACGATGAATCTCCTACAAAAAGTAACTCGATGGCTGGCGTAAGCTCGGCTGACCTGCGTTTTCCAAGAACGGCGACTGAAAGGAGCACAGGTATATAGGTAATAACCATGGTACCGAAGACTAGGGCTGCTCGCGTGCGTTCGGTGGCTATCTCTTTTGCGCTCGCGTGTAGATCAAAACGAGCTAATAACGTACGAGTAAGTGCTTTTGGAAAAGCCAGTAATGCAGTGCCATTGACGAGCGTTGTTAATCGCCAAAGTAGTAGGCAACGGCGCTGCACGTACTCGGCCCCTAAGTCACGGGGAAGCCGAGCGGCAAGGGCTTCTACGCGTAAGAGCGATGATGCATCTTTCGCTCCGAGAATTTCATTAGCGAGTCGCTTGAGAACAGCTTGTCGAACAGAACTGGGAAACGGTCCAACGAGAGATGTGGTTTGATTGAATCCTTCATTCTGAGCCTTATCGCTTCCTTTTAAAAAAACTTCTTTCAAATAATTGCTTAAGGTAAGTTGAGGTAAAAGCGAAGCAACTTGCATAACTCTTAGCCTGTCGAAGGAATCACCCGTTTCCCAGCGGACTTTAAGAAATTGCTCGACTTGAAAAGAAAAATCGCTAGGCAGTGCGGAAACACGCCGCACCAAACCTTCTTGCAACAATGTCAACATCTGCGGTATTTCTCCTGACCAGTCGAAATAGCCGCAATATTTTTGTATTGGCGCTAGGGCGTCTTGACGGCGTTGCAAAACACTTTCCTTGAGAAGTAATTGAGTAGCTGTTTTGAATATGTCCGCTAGATTCTCGGTCGGCTGCGTCTCCAGCAATGTCACCGCATATTCACGCCAACGAGGATCAGTGAGAAGTTCCTGGCTCGAAAGGTAATTCGGATGAGCAACGAGATGGCGAACGAACAGTGCTTCTTGATAACGACGATGAGCGAAGGCAAACCTTCGATCCCCAGGGGCAGCATTTGCAACATCAGCCCTGGCAATCTTGGAGTCCACCATGGCCGCGACAAACCTCTGAATTTCACCTCCGGGGATCTCAGATTTATCGAGTACAGCCTCGACTTGATCAATTGTTGGGGCTAGCCCCAATGAAGACTCTTCCGCGAAAAGTCGCGCAAATCGCTGAGCCCCTGCAAGAAGGTTGGCAGGAGTTAGACCATAAGCTCGTTTGAGATATGTCGGGTCGCGGTGAGCAAGTCGATCAATTTGCAGCGATAGAAGCTCGTAGTCATTTCTTGGAGCTTCGGATGCTTCTTTTACATAGCGACAGAGTAGCGTTAGAAATAACGGCGTGTTTGCTAAGGTGCTTTTGTTGGCTGCAATGTGATGCAGTACGGCACGCTCTTGCACCTGAGATAAAAAAGAATTTTTTACCAACTCCTGTTGCTTGCTAGATGTCAGGCGCAGAATACGAAATTTTTTCCATGGGAGGGATTCAGGACCTTTGAACTCACGCGACGCCAAAATTCCCCCGCATGCTCCCATGCCTTCAAGAAACATGCGAATGGCTTCAGCATAATCTCTGGTTGCCGGGCTGCCTTTTTCGGCATGCAGTACTGCGGGAATTTCATCAAAAGAATCAAACAAAAAAAACCAAATGCCACGCTCACGATAATCTGCCCAATTTTCTCTTACATAGGCTGTTGTGTCGCTATCGCCTCGCCGAATATTATCAAGTATGAAGTCGCGAATCGTATCTGTATTGATTGACGTGCCCGCAGGAACAGATATTTCACGGAGATTCACATACAGTGGGATGCGAATATTTTTAGATTTACTCGCTTTTGCGCGCACCGCTAACTGGCTGGCAAGATGTCTAAGTGCGACGCTTTTCCCAGAGCCAGGCTCTCCTGTTAATTGAATCGCTCTTTCGGTACTCGAGGAGATGGCTTTGATAAGTGACTTTTCTTTGCGCAAGCCGGTTGTAACTTTTCCTAAGAATCGATGTAATGCAGATATGTAATATCCGCCTTCAGTTTCTACTTCTGCTTCAAGATCGGTAAAGTACTGATCGTTCCAGCTTTCGGCCTTTGCGATGCTTGTAAGGTCTGCCTCTAGGACCGCGCAAAACTGCGAGCGGCGGCGAATTTTTATTCGATCCTCTCGTTTCATGAAGCGCGGAACTCCACTTGCTCTTATTGCCTCAAGAAGTTTTATCAAGCTGTCAACTACTTTGCTTAGAGCACCAAGACAGCTTGCCAACATTCCAAGCAATACTGCCGCTAGCAAGACCCCAACGATTGCAACACGCCATGTCTCACTGGTTCCGGTCCATTCCCACAAAGCATTGAAAACATTGAGCCCAAACTCGCTCAGGTTCGCACTTTCCTTTTCAACGGCCATGAAGAGCCTCCTCGATTTATTTGAAATTATGCTGTTGGTTGCCAACGCCCTTGGGCGGATTTTAGCGTAAGCTCTCGAATTTTATCGCCGAAAGTAATGCTTGGGAGGATTTTTTAATTGGCGTTTACTCTAGATTTTGTTTTTGGTCCAAGGGCCATGTGGAGTAAGTGCGAGAAAGGGAATTAATATGGCGCTCATATAAGTCGCTTGATTCGGAAGTGCAGAAAATTCCTAACGATAAGTCACGACTTTTCGGTGAGCAGGCGTGGATGCTGTTGAAATAATTCTCTTGCTTCCCGTGCGAGTTCATAGGCCAGCCAGATCAAATTGTTGAGATGCTTCGTCTCTGGCTCCGCATCTTCACACCACCGATTCCCCCATGGCAAAACCAAAGCAGCGAGTTCAGCTGCTCCAGCTTGTTCTCCAGAAGATCCTCGGGCCCCGGCCCCGTGTAAGTGGGCGTTGCCGCGTTGCGAGATACCAGCGTGCGACGTCGGGCCATAATCCGTCTAGCCATTTGGTGTGCTCTCTCTCCAAAGTTGTGCACGTCATGTGGTTAGGCGGCCAGGGTGTGTCAGCACCTTGGCCGTCGCCTTTTGTGCTCCACGTTCGCCGCTATCCCCATGCACTGACGGCCCGCCGTGAGGCGAAGCGGTTGATTCGTTCATCCATCCGTTCAGCGTGTCGTGTGTGCTGCCTTCCTTGCCCACATAGCGGGTCGTTGGGGGAGAGGGGCATCTACCGTAGAGATCTACCGCGCGGAAAAGGTGGCCGAATGCAAACTCGGTGCGAAGTCACTAAAGTGCGCTTGCCGTTGACGGTCGGAGGTTGTGTGGTGAGCGACTGACGAAGGGAGTTGGACGGGGCAAACCAGCGTCAGACGAACGCTGACTGAGATAATTGCGCAGGAAATTCAAAATCCCTTCACGATCCATGGCGAGCAAATTCGAGTGTCGGTGCGGTGCATTGATCCGCAAGAACCTTTATGAAGGAAGCGGGCTGCGTTTGCTGGTTCCCGAAGAGCTCACTGATGTTGCAAGCGAGTCGACGAGTGTTGATGCTCTCTTGGACCACATCGTCGCCCAGTCGCCTATCGTTGCGATATGTTCACAATGTGGACTCCTTGCGATCGTCGACGACGTGGATCTGACGGTTGTCTTCTACGCGCCTGTCCCGTAGCGGTCAGAAAAAGCGATCGAGAGCGAAAATTGCCGTGAACGTACAAAGGATCTGGGAGGTCGACGTCTGTCGGGATGGAGGTTCCTACAGCCTGTGCTTCGACGCGGATGACGGGCGTTGGTACGAACTGTTCTTGCGGGTCCAACTCCACCGGAGTAGGCGGTCTACCCACCATCCACCAGTGATTTATCTAGAAGGGGTGGATGGCGGCAAAGTGGTGCAGGTGCTGACCTGGGTTGAAGCCCGACAGTTCGTGGCATCTCTGAACTACGACAGCCCTCGCTTCATCGAGTTGCTGAAGGTTATTGCCGTCGGGAGCGATCCTGCACGATAGCGCGCTCTTTTTGTCTTCGTCATTTCCGTTCTCCTTGCTCGGATTGAAAAACTCAGCAGTAGAGATTTAGAGCGCGGAAAAGGTGGTGGAATGCAAACTCAGTGCGAAGTCACCAAGATGGCCTGAGGGGAAATGGATGCGGTTCCATTGAAGGCCGGCCTTCAACGCATCGAATAGCGCAGGAGCGTCAGCCGCGTACCCGTATCGCCTCTTTCGCGAGGTTGTAGAGTTCTTCGAGGGCGGAGCGGGCTTCCGCACCGTGGGAGGGAAGCAATGCTCTGTAGTGCGCAAAGTCATCCTCGAGCCAATCCATTCTTCCGCGAAGCACATCGATGGCGAATGGCACGGCCCGGTAGAGGTGGGCGCCAGATGCATTGCCCGGATGATTCAGAAGCGTCTCTCGAACATGTTCGGGGTGCTCGTGACGCGCAAGGTACGGCAGAACAATGTCTTCGACGACAGCAGCGATCTCCGGCCCAGCGAGCTGCAAGCCTTCGGAACCCGTGATGGGCCAGATCGCGTGTTCAGGTTGTCGCCATCGTGTGCTGTCCAGTCCCATGCTCCCGGTTCTCAGCGATATGGTATTGGGGCTGTTCCTGACCTGAGTGCATGAAAAAAGGTGCTTCCTGATGTCCTCCACTGCATCGATGTTCGTGCCGAAATCGAGAGTCAGGACCATCTTGGAAACGCCGAGGATGATGTAGCTGGTTCCACCTTCGAATGGCCGTCGGTACTGGGCCATGCTGCTCATGTAGCGGAAGTCCGGGAGCACCCGCTCCAGCGCGGCCGGGATCGACCGCAATATGTGCTTCTTGCCGACGAATTCGCCACCGCTGTAGCGATCGAAGCTTGCGTCCACAACGCCGGGTGGATCGTTGCCCGGAACCACTTTGGGGAGGACTGGCATTAAAAACCTTTCACTCGACCGCTCGACCGAACCGCATCGGGGAGGGTATCGCGTTCGCTGTCGTAGACCACGGTCGAAGCCGAGCCGGGTAGCGCCTTCTGCATCTTCTCGAGACATGCCCGGAGCAGCTCGGCATCGAGAGGCAGGCGGTTCTCGAGAGTCTGCCATCCGAGCAGTCGTAGCTGATGCGGCATGTCCACCAAGCCGGTGATGGCGTCCCAGAAAGCGTCCCAGTTCTTACCGTACCAGTTCGGAAACTCGAGAGATCTCGAGAGCCGTTGCTGGAGCTCGAGTGGACTGGCTACGTCGCTCAGATCTATCGTCACTTCGCTCTTGCGATCATTCATCGTTGCTCCTGTTGGGCTCGGCTCCAGAGACCGCGGATCAATTCCAGGGACCATCATGGCCGAGTTTGCCGCCAGCGCGAACGGCTACTCTTGGCTGAGCTCCCTCTCGCAGCGGGTTTCAAACGCGCCAAAGAGCACGAGGAAGAGACTCGACGCACATGGGCGCTGAAAAATGGTAGTCGTCGTGCGGTCTGGCTAGGTGCGCAAGCTGCCGAGCCTTGCTTTGGCCAGATTGAAGTCGTCGCGCCGCCGAAGACGAAACGGCGTCCAGCGGATCTTTCGACGGGCTCACCGCGGTCGTCTCAACCGGCGATTCGAACCCGCACCCGTACCACATTGGACGAAAGCGCGCCTCTTTCGACATGCACCCGGTAGTCCGCATTCATCTGGGGTAGGCGAAGTACCGCCATCAGGTCCAGGTCGAAGCGCACCTGTCCCGTCATTCCGGAAACCTCGTGCGGCTGCCGGGACGGGCGCTGCATGGGATTGGGTATCTCGCTGTCTTGCGGTGTCGGCGCGGGAACGGGGCCGACGTAGCGCTGGCCGGTGGTGCTGTCCACCGCAACAAGCCTCATCTGGGGCGGGGTGGGCGCGATGATGGGCATGACCGCCAGCCCGCACACCCACACAGCGGCGGCCTGGCCAGGCTTCGTCCGGATCAGGGGAGGTGCCTCGATGACGATGCCTTGCCACCCCGGATCGCGAGGGGCGGCCGGCGCGCACGCCGATGTCTGGGACAACGGCATGCCCATGATGCCCAGGCATGTGGCTGCCAGAAGCCATCGGAGTCTCTTGTGCGATGTCACAGCGCGTCACTGTGCGCACGGCGAGCGTCGTGCGCCAGTATCGAAAGTCACGCCGGCCTTTGCCGCCTAGCTGTTGCCTGAGGCCCAACGTGAGCAATGGCTGTAGGCCGCCGTTTTTAGCTTCGAGCCCAAGCGATGAGCTTCCATACCGCAATTGCCGCCGATACGACGAGGAGGGCGATGGAGACCAGTGATGTCGTGATCAGCGCGCTGCCATAGCCGGAAACGGGATCGTTGCACTGAAAGCCACCGAAGCCGAAGGCGCAGTAGCGCTCGTATATCGTGTTGGATGCGGTGAGAACGACGGCCAGGACCACCGTCACCGCAATGCTTATCGTGGGGAATCGCTTTGTACTCATCGGTGTGTGGCGTCAGTGATTTCTTGTACCTGGCGCGAGGAATGATCGCCGCATCGGAACCATCGGACAAGGCCAACCGTGGCAGAACTCGCGAGTCGCACAGAGGAATGACTTTAGGCACTGGGAGGCTCATGAAAAAGAAGCTAGCTTCGTTGGTGCCCGAGATGAGCGGGCTGCCTGCAGGTCCGCGGGGCGGCTGCCGCCTATGTCCGATCTGGCGAGAACATCGAGCCCGCCTTGCGCATCGTCAAGAACAGAGAGGATGAGGAGTTGGACGTCGACCCCATGCCGCCGGCCCCTTCTGGCGATGGGCTTGTCCTGTCGATGGATTCGGTACGGCTGCAGACGCTGCCGCACGGCAACATGTCTTCGGCGATCAAGAGCATCGTTCTTTTTCTGGGGCTCATGCCGCTGGGGATCGCGGCGTGGTTCTGCTCGATGCTCGCCGACGCATTTCGGCAAGACATGGCCGACACGGCCTTCGTGCTCATCATGTCGGTATCGATCGCCGTGTTTGCGCTGATTGCCGTTGCCGCGCTGGTGCAGGCAGTGACCGCGCCCTATGCGTTTCCTACGCTCTTCAATCGGGCGACCGGCAAGGTCGTTCAGCTCAGGGGCAGGGAGCGCATCGAGGTGCCGTGGGCGCAACTGGTTCCCCAGGTGGACTCAATCACGGTGGGCGGCGCGCTGCGCTACCGTCTTTGCCTGAAGGGGCCAACGGAAGTCGGTGCCGCGCAGATGATCCTCGTGAGCAACGCAAACAACAGTCCCGTCGATTGCCTTGCGCACTACGAGTTTCTGCGCAGGTACATGGCCGGTGACTGGCAGTGGCTGCCGAAGGTCGAATGCCTGGAAGGCATCAGAAGGCCGCTGTTGCGGGAGTTCGGCAACAACCTGTGGACGCAGATGACGAACTATCGGCCATGGGATGAAAGATCCATGCTGGGAAAGGTGCTGTCTTCAGCCGCGTTGCTGCTGATCTCGTTGCTCTGGTGGCCGATGCTGCTGCTGACGCTGATCGGTTCTCGTCTTGGAAGGCTGCCTCGTTTATCAGCGGCGGACCTGGGTACTTGTTCGGAGCCGCTGCAAGGCGTCGCGCAAGAACCTCTCCCAGTGTGCATTCTTCCGGCGCCTGCATTGGGGGGCATGGAGCGGGCGGTCTATGTCGCGATTGCAGCGATCTCCACGGCGGCGTGGTGCTGGCCTGGTGCGGGTGTACTGGCGAGAATCGCGGACATGGCCCGCGCGCTGTAAGGTACTCGACCCACTGTCCACGCCGAACATGAAAACTCGCAAGCTCCTCGAGACCGACCTTCCAGCGTTGCTCGATCTCTACCAGCACCTTCACGAGACGGACGATCCACGGCCCGCCCCGGTTGTCGTCGAGGCAGTCTGGCAGGAGATCCTGGCAAGCCGGCACTTCCACTACTTCGGAGGATTCAAGGGCGCCGAGCTGGTCTCCAGCTGCAATCTGACCTTGATTCCCAACCTCACGCGAGGCTGCAGGTCCTACGGCGTGATCGAGAACGTGGTGACGCATGCGGCGTACCGCGGCAGAGGTTACGCAAAGGCTTTGTTGGCTAAAGTGCTCGACACGGCCTGGTCCGCGGGCTGCTACAAGGTGATGCTGATGACCGGTCGCAAGGATGAGGCAACGTTGAAGTTCTACGAGTCGGCCGGCTTCGATCGGCACGGAAAGCAGGCCTTCATTGCGAAGCCCCCTGTGGGAGCCACCTAGTCTTCTCACAGAAAGCGCTGGCGGCCATCGCGGGTGCCTGCGACCCCACCTAGGTCATATTCAACCCGCCGTCCGACAGCAGCACTTCGCCGGTGAGGTAGTCCGAGTCAACCAGCATCGCAACGGCGTGCGCGATGTCGTCCGGGCTTGCGGCCCGGTGCATGGGCGCACGCTCGCGCCATAGCGCCTGTGCGGCGGTCCAGTCGACGGTGAGCGGCGTGTCGACCAGACCTGGCGCGACGGCGTTGACGCGAATGTCCGGCCCCAGCGACAGTGCGAGCAGGCGGGTCATGTGATTGAGCGCGGCCTTGCTGACCGCGTAGGGAATGGATGCGCCCTTGGGGCGAACGCCCGCATGTGAGCTGATGTTGACGACGCAGCCTGCTCGACGGCGCAGGGCGGCCTCGCGCAAGGCCGACTCGGCCAACGTGATGAGATGGAACGGAGCCACGACGTTGACTTCGTGGAGTTCGTGCCACACAGCGGAAGTGGCGGCGGCAAGGTCCGCATGCGGAATGACTTTGCTGATGCCGGCGTTGTTGACCAGCACGTCGAGTTGGCCCCACGCGGCGATTGCTTCGCTGACGAGCCGCACCCTGTCTGCTTCCAGGGCAAGGTCGGCTTGAACGTAGATGGCCTGCTTCATCTCGGCGGCCATTGAGCGGCCTGTCTCCGCGGAACTTCGGGAGTGAAGGACCACGGCATAGCCCGCGTGATTCAGCCTGCGCGCGATGGCGGCACCGATGCCGGAAGTGGACCCTGTGACCAACGCGACACGGAGCGTGGGATCGATGGTCGGATTGACGTTCATCTGGAAAACCTCAGTCTGGTTGCGATCGAATGCACCGTTGCCGCCGTTCCGAACGAGCGATGAACACGGCGATGCCCAACGAGAGTAGCGACGTGGTCGACATAGCCGCGAGCAGGGCGTTGCGTGGATGGGACTCGTCGACGAACAGCCCGGCCGTAAAGGCCGTCGCGCCGGCACCGATGGCCGTCATGGCCGAAGCCAGGCCCAGCGCGGTGCCGGCGAAGCCCGCGTGGATCGACAGCACCCGGCTGTTGGCCGCGGGCATCGTCAATCCGTTGCCGAGTCCCACGCACACGCAGGGGCCGAAGAACGCGAGTGGATGAGCAATCCCCAGCACTGCCAACGCCACGGCCGCCAGCAGGCCAGCGCAGGTCAGCAACCGCCCGGCAACGATGAACCGGATGGGCTGCCACCGGTGCCCGCAGCGCGCGAGCGTGAAGCTTCCGACGATGAAGCCCGCGGGAACCAGTCCCATGTAGGCACCCACCATCGCGGCGGAGGTTCCATAGGCCTGCATGGCCACGGCAGGCGCGCCGCCGATGAAGACGTAGAGCGTGCCGATGGAAGAGGCCATGCAGAGCCCATAGGCCCAGAGCTGCGCGGACCGAAGCAGCTGGCCGTACCCGTCGAGCTGTTTCGACATCGTCGTGGAGCGATGGTGGTGGGTCTCCGGCAGGTAGCGCAGGGCCAGGCAGAGCGCCGCGGTGCCCATGAGCGCGAAAGCGGCGAAGTTCGCGCGCCAGCCCAGCCAGCTATCGAGAACGCCACCCGCGGAAGGGCCGAGCATCGGGGCGATCGCCCAGGCGGACGAGACATAGCCGATCTGGCTGACCATCCCTTCGCCCGCCGTGTCGCGGATCGCAGCCAGCGACATGGCGTATCCGGCAATGGCGCTGCCCTGGAGCAGCCTGCAGGCCAGGAACACCTCGATGCTGCGCGCGAAGAAGCATCCGATGGAGCCGATCACGAAGACGAGCAGCGCGACCAGCAGAACGGGCTTGCGCCCGAACCGGTCGGACAGCGCGCCGGCGATCAGGTGCGTCAACGCGGTGACGACGGCGTAGCCGGCCACGGCGACATTGACCGTCGCGAACTCGGCGTCGAACTCCCTCGCGATGCTCGGCAAGGAAGGAACGAACATGTTCAGCGGCAGAACGCCGAGCGCCGACAGCGCAATCAGCAGCCAGAGGGGTGGGGCGTTTCGATGAAGAGGGGGCACGGGGCGACTCCTTTGCGCGCATTCCTCTTGCGGGGATGCGGTGACCTGACAACAAGAGCCATCCGTCGAGGATGGGTACGTGGTGGCTCTCGTCGGGTCAACAGGAGCTGTGGTTCATCGGGCCTTTGGGGCTGGATGAGGGTGCGTGCGATTTGCTACGCGGCGAGTTTGTGGGCTCGGCGGGGGGACTTTACACCAGCGCGACGAAACCGTATCGGTGCAAAGACTGATCAGCAAGCTTGAATGGAGCGCTGGCGAATGCCGAACATGCCGGCGCGCACCTCGGTGCATATCCGCCGGCCGACCTTATAGCTCGAAAGGGAGTCCGCGGGCACTACCAGTTCCACCTTGCTTCCTTCGATCGATGCAACCACGACGTGGCGCCATGGCTTCGTTGACGTGTATGTGCTGGAGACGACTCCTCGCTCGACGTAGCCATGCGCTGGGAGGGTCAGCGCGTTCAAGTGAAGCAAGATGGCTGGTCCCAGGGCCATGCCGATTCCTGCCGCGATCAAGAACGACGCCCGCCGGACGATGACCCACAGGAACAAGGCGTACGGCAAGCCCACGAGCAAGCCGAGGAAGATCGCTTTGGAAATGTCGTCCGTGCTCGTATCCAGAACCGCGCGCCAGACCAGCGCAGCCGTCAGGCAGGACAACGGCTCGGTCATGTTGATCCTGGCCTTGTCTGTAAAACCTCCGTCGCCTTTCAAACGGAAATAGTCGTTCGCGAAAAGTGGCGCGACGGTGATGCAAAGAAGCGTGGCATAGGCCGTGGAGATCGCCACCCAGTAAGGGCGTGGGCGTGCCACCAACCATATGAAGATGGCAACGATCGCCAGCGCACCGTAGAACTTGACGCGTCGACCGAAAGGGCCGAACGTGGGGTTGAGTTCGGGGAGGGCGAGGCCGCGTTTCATGGTGTTCCTGGCGCAGGGGCGAACGTCCTGGAAGCCGAATTGCTCTCGAAGAGGACTTTCCCTGGTGCCCGAAAGGTGTCTATTGAACTAGGTGGGGCGATAGACATCGCCATGAATGCTACCGCGACCTGGGACGGGTAAAGGCGCTCCATGCGTTCGACACCACGATGTCATGCAGCAAGCTACCTCTTGCGCCGACAGCCAGAGCCTGCCTGAAGGATTGCGCTCGGATCATTTCGAGTCTGTGTAGCCGTCTCGACATGGCTCGAGGTCCGAACCCAAAACGGCGCGGTGGATCGCAGGCGAGACTAATACGCGACTGCCGACAGGAACGGCCGCCTTGTCGACATCGGGCAAAGATACGACCACGCGCCACGTCCGCTTTCGCTGCTCCTCTGTGGGAGCGACGCCAAATTTGAAGTGCATCATGTGGAGTTGGGCGCGCACTGTGATTTTCTGGCCGACCGGGGTAACCACCACGACCTGTTCCTCAACATTCTTCCAGCCATCGCGCACCGGGAAATCAGGCGTCAAGATCAGGCCGATGTCTGAGGTCTGAAATCGCTCCTCTACCGTCAGTAGTTCGAAGGCAATATTTGCCGTCATACCGCGATTCTTTCCCAACGTCTCTTGTACGCCCAGGCGTAATTGCCGAAAGCGTACGAAAGAAATGCATCGACCGCTTCATCGGGGCCAACAACCTCCACGCAGCGGTAGTGCGCAGCGGAAGTCACGAGTTGATGCTCGAGATGAAAACCTTGCGCATCGGCGTAGACCTGCATGTAGGTACCTCCGCGCAAGTCCAGAATGGCAAAGGGATCAGCCTTTCCAGGCAATTCTGGGATTGTTTGGCGAATGTCGTTTTCAGTGGCGATGCCTGCGAGTTGAAACGCTGGGCAGGCGAACGTCGCATTCACATACTCGGCTCCTATGTCGAACAAAATGTAGGAGTCCGGTGTGGCCGCTTCATCGACGAGCGGAACGATCAGAAAGCAATCGTCCCCGGCAACTGGTACATGAACGAGGACACGGCCACTCGACTTGTTGCGCCAAGCAATGACCGCGGTGGGGTTGACCGCGATCCATGCGCCCAGAGCGAGCGAATCCCACACTTCACGCGCGAGATTCAGGGCGGAGACTTTCGTTGCATCTGAAATGGCGGTGCTGATCAAGCCACCTTCCAGGAGGTCGAGATACTCGGAGAGCTGAAGGAGCTTGGGGTGACGCTGCGGGGGTTTTTTGAAGAAGAACATCGCATGGGTCGCCGTAGACGAATGCCTGAAGATGTGGGCGACTACCCGAGCTGCTCGGCCAGCCCCACGATGATGCCCTCGGGGCCGCGAATGTAGGCGAGCCGGTACGACTCCCCGTACTGCATCTGGCCGATGATTTCGGCACCATGGGCCTGGATACGTGCGACGACATCGTCGAGGCCATCGACGGCGAACATCACACGGCGAAGTCCCAGGGCGTTCACCGGCGTTGCCACGGGCCCGAACCTCACGGCCTCGGGCGTGTGGAACTTGTCGAGCTCGATGCCTTGGCCATCGGGCGTGCGCAGCATCGCGATGGTGGATTTCACGTTGCCGAGCCCGACGAGCTTGCCGACGTCGGGTCCTTCCACCGTGGTCTGGCCTTCGAGCGCGAGGCCCAGTTCGATGAAGAACGCCTTCACGGCTTCGAGATCGTCGACGACGATCAGGATGTTGTCCATTCGCTTGATGGTCATGGCTGGGGTTCCTTTGTCAGGCGTGCGCCTGTCTGGCGCGGTTCAGTTCGCTCAGGTAGGAGCCGGGCTTCTGCTCGATCTCGCTCTCGGGCCCCAGCACGGCGACGACGGGCCCATTGATGAAGACCTGAAGGTCCGCCGGCACGGCGAAGAACTTCACCAGGTCCGGCCGGTCGATGGCCAGCTGATAGAGCGAGGTCTTCGTGAAGCGCGACGGGTCTTGAGAACCTTCCTTGTCGTCGAGATCGCTGAGCCACCAGCCCGAGTCGCTCGCGTCGTGAGGTTCCGCGCGCGTGAGCAGGATGCGCGACGCGGTCTTGTACTGCACGTGCACCACGACGCTTTTCTGCAAGGAAGGAAAGTCCGGCACGACCTCCGCGACGAGGCTCTCGACGACGTCCTTCTGGTTGCGCAGGTGCATCAAGGTGCTGTCCACCGAATCGATGAAGCGCACGGGGATCTGCTGCATGTCCGGTTCGGTGATCCGCAGGAAGCCGTCGTCGGTCTCCTCGATCATCGTGTACATCCAGCCGACCTGAAGGCTTTGGCCGCCGCTGAACTTCTCTCCCTCCGCCACCCGACTTTCGAGGAAGTGGAGGAACCAGGCGACGTCCGCATCGGGAATGGCCTTGTTGCCGACGCGAATGCGGAATTCGGGGTGACCGAAGCGTTGGCAGCCTTGGGTCGTGTGAACCACCTCGGCTTGGGGTTCGGTGGGTTTGTTCTTGCCGAGCGATGAGAGGAGAGTGCGGAGGGACATCGGCTGTACTCAAGAAAGGCAAGAAGCAGAGCTCTTGGATAGCAAAGCTGCTAGGAGGCAAACCATTTCTTGTGGTTGGCGGAATGGTTCCACAATGATGTTCAGGTGGACAGACGGGCGTAGTGTTCTCTCAAGTAGGCTGTCTCGCGACTTGTTTCCAAGTGCCGACGAGGCCCCGTGAATCATGTTTATGCATGGAGGTCGTTCGAGAGTTCAGGGCAATACCTGGAAGGTATGGTCTCTTCTGCTCAGCGTTAACGTATCGATATCGTCGAAGAGAAGGGACGGTCTTGCACCATGGGCTCTTGACGATAGCGTGCCCGTCACGATGACCTGATCGCAGTACAAGTAAGGTCCACCGCCATAGGCCGGAACGCTCGACAAAAGAAGGGCTTTGAGCCTTTCGTGGTCGAGTGTGATCGATCGCGAAATGTCGTCTTTTTCATCCATGCACGAGACCAAGTATGCCTGTCCATGCGCGAGGACGAGCACGCCTCGCAAAGTGATTGCAGCCCGTTCACCTGTTGCAAGACGTGAGGGGAATTCGTGAAGTTGCATAGTCACGTGGCCGTCGAGCACGATATCTCTGCTGAGCCGGGCCAGAAAATCTATCGCTGAGCGATAGTGGCTAGTCCGGTGGACATCCTTCATCCAGCAGGATGAGCCTGTCAGAAATTTTGTGTTTGAGGCATAGCATGACGAACAGGAGCATCTATGCCAAGCAAGAAGAAGCCGGC
>NZ_JBWKPQ010000032.1:0-88699 GCF_059418345.1 Variovorax sp. GW821-FHT09B01
AGGCCTGCGCTTCGCCATCCGCGAAGGCGGCCGTACCGTGGGTTCGGGCGTCGTGGCCAAGATCCTCGACATCTAAGTCGGGCAAGAGTACCGGAGGGGTATAGCTCAATTGGCAGAGCGTCGGTCTCCAAAACCGAAGGTTGTAGGTTCGATTCCTACTGCCCCTGCCACCTAGGGTGGCCTCCGAAAACGACCCGCCGGACTCCGGCGGGAAGGCAAAAAAGCCCGTCGAGACCCGACGGGCTTCGCCGTCTCAAAACGGCGGCATGAATTGAGGCCGAAAGGCCGCAGGAAATCAGCCGAACATGGCCACTTCTCAAATCGAAACCGTGAGCACCGGTGCCGACAAGGCCAAGCTGGCCGTGGCAGCACTGCTGGCATTGGGCGCCATCGTGGCGTTCTATCTGCTGTCGCGCCAAGGCTCGCTGGTTCAGTGGGCCGCGCTGCTCGTGGGCCTGGCCGCCGCCGTGGCGACCTTCGGCAGTTCCGAGAACGGCCGCCAGCTCTGGGCTTTCGGCCGCGATTCGTGGCGCGAGGTCAAGAAGGTCGTCTGGCCGACCCGCAAGGAAGCGATGCAGATGACGGCTTATGTGTTCGCCTTCGTGGCGATCATGTCCGTCTTCCTCTGGCTCACCGACAAAACGCTCGAATGGGTGTTTTTTGACCTCATTCTGGGCTGGAAAAAGTAAGAACCAATGACCGACGACGCTGTTGAAACCACGCCGCCGGAGGAAAACGCCTCCGTCCTTGCGCCTGCTGCCAATCCCGATCTGCGTTGGTATGTGGTGCATGCCTATTCGGGCATGGAGAAGGCCGTCGAGCGGAACATCACCGAGCGCATCAACCGCGCCGGCATGCAGGACAAGTTCGGCCGCATCCTGGTCCCGACCGAGGAAGTGGTCGAGATCAAGAACGGCCAGAAGCGCACCACCGAGCGCCGCTTCTTCCCGGGCTACGTGCTGGTCGAAATGATCATGGACGACGAGAGCTGGCACCTGGTGAAGCACACCAACAAGGTGACGGGCTTCGTGGGCGGCGCCAAGAACCGTCCGGCTCCGATCTCGCAGAAAGAGGTCGAGGACATCGTCAGCCAGATGCAGCAGGGCACCGAGAAGCCGCGCCACAAGGTCGAGTTCACCGTGGGCGAACTCGTGCGCGTCAAGGAAGGTCCGTTCACCGACTTCAACGGCTCGGTCGAGGAAGTCAACTACGAGAAGAGCAAGGTGCGCGTCTCGGTCATGATTTTCGGCCGCGCCACCCCGGTGGAACTCGAATTCAGTCAGGTCGAGAAGACCTGACGCCCGCCCGGTCTTCGGATCGGGCCCCATTCCGGCAGCGCGCTATCCGACTCGGCGCGCGGCCTTGATCGAAGAGTCGTTCACCCCGGGGAGCCCAGGCCGCAGGCCTCGGCGATATCACCCGCAAGGAGTAAAGCATGGCGAAAAAAATCGTCGGCTTCATCAAGCTGCAAGTGCCAGCTGGTAAGGCCAACCCGTCCCCGCCGATCGGTCCCGCACTCGGTCAGCGCGGTCTGAACATCATGGAATTCTGCAAGGCGTTCAACGCCCAGACGCAGAGCTACGAGCCGGGTCTGGCGCTGCCGGTGGTCATCACCGCCTTCGCCGACAAGAGCTTCACCTTCATCATCAAGTCGCCGCCCGCTGGCGTCCTGATCAAGAAGGCCATCAAGCTCGAGAAGGGCTCCGCGCGCCCGCACACCGACAAGGTCGGCAAGATCACGCGCGCCCAGCTCGAAGAGATCGCAAAGACCAAGATGAAGGACCTGACCGCTGCCGACATGGACGCAGCAGTTCGCACCATCGCTGGTACGGCCCGTTCCATGGGCGTGAATGTGGAGGGCGTGTAAATGGCCAAGATCACCAAGAAGCAGAAGTCGCTCGAAGGCAAGGTCGACAGCACCAAGCTGTACCCGCTGACTGACGCGATCACCATCGTCAAGGAAGCCGCCACCGCCAAGTTCGACGAATCGATCGACGTGGCCGTGCAGCTCGGCATCGACGCGAAGAAGTCGGACCAGGTCGTGCGTGGCGCCGTCGTGCTGCCCAATGGCACCGGCAAGACCAAGCGCGTGGCCGTGTTCGCCCAAGGCGCCAAGGCTGAAGAAGCCAAGGCCGCCGGCGCCGACATCGTCGGCATGGACGACCTGGCTGCCATGGTCAAGGCGGGCGACATGCCCTTCGACATCGTGATCGCCGCACCCGACGCCATGCGCGTGGTCGGTACGCTCGGCCAGATCCTCGGCCCGCGCGGCCTGATGCCGAACCCGAAGGTCGGCACCGTGACGCCCGACGTCGCGACCGCCGTGAAGAACGCCAAGGCTGGCCAGGTTCAGTTCCGCGTCGACAAGGCCGGCATCGTGCACGGCACGATCGGCCGTCGTTCGTTCGACACCGACAAGCTGCAAGGCAACCTCGCCGCGCTGATCGATGCCCTGGTCAAGGCCAAGCCGGCCTCGAGCAAGGGTATCTACCTGCGCAAGGTCGCCGTGTCGTCGACGATGGGCGTGGGTGTCCGCGTGGACACGCAGACCATCGCCGCTGCCTGATCGGGCGGAAGCGAAGGCAAATGTAGATTGGCCCGGCTCCGGCTCCGCAAGGATTCGGAACAGGGCGAATGTGGTGGGTCGCGGCGGCTTCGGTTGCCGCGGGCCATCCAAGACCGCTGGTGTGCAGGTCGCCTGCACTTAATCACCCGGCCCCCGCCGGGCAGCCAGCGCAGATGGCGATCCCGCTGCAAGGAATTCGAGTTTTCTGACGAATGGGTTCCGAAACAGTTGGTCGCTGCATGAGGCGCGGTCCGAGGTTCATGAAACAACCGAAGACCGCATTGAAAAGGAGTAGACCTTGAGTCTGAATCGCAGTGAGAAAGAAGCGGTCATCAATGAAGTGACCAGCCTCGCCGCAAAAGCTCAAACGCTCGTGATGGCGGAATACCGTGGCATCACGGTGGCCGATATGACCAAACTGCGCGCCGAAGCTCGCAGCAAGGGTGTGAGCCTGAGTGTTCTGAAGAACACCCTGGCCCGCCGTGCTGTGGCTGGCAGCTCGTTTGAGATCGTCGGCGACCAGATGACCGGTCCGCTGATCTATGGCTTCTCCGAAGACGCTGTGGCCGCCGCGAAGGTGGTGGCCGATTTCGCGAAAACCAACGACAAGCTGGTGATTCGCGGTGGCGCATTCGGTGGCAAGGCCCTGGACGTCGACGGCGTGAAGCAACTGGCCAACATCCCTTCCAAGGAAGTGCTGCTGGCGCAACTGCTGGGCTTGATGCAATCGCCGATCTCTCGTACCGCCCGCGTGCTCGCGGCGCTGGCCGAGAAGCGCGGTGGTGGCGAAGCTGCACCCGCCGATGCACCGGCAGAAGCGCAGGCGGCTTGATAGCCCAAGCCTTGCGTTTGAAAAATTCAACCCAATTGTTAGGAAACCAAAATGGCATTCGATAAAGACGCATTTCTGACCGCGCTGGACAGCATGACGGTCCTCGAGCTCAACGACCTGGTCAAGGCCATCGAAGAGAAGTTCGGCGTGAGCGCCGCTGCAATGTCGGCTCCGGCCCAAGGTGGTGGCGCAGCCGCTGCCGTGGTCGAAGAAAAGACCGAATTCAACGTCGTGCTGGCCGATGTCGGCGCGAACAAGGTGTCGGTCATCAAGGCCGTGCGCGAAATCACCGGCCTGGGCCTCAAGGAAGCCAAGGACCTGGTGGAAGCCGCTCCCAAGGCCGTCAAGGAAGGCCTGTCGAAGGCTGACGCCGACGCTGCCAAGAAGAAGCTGGAAGAAGCCGGCGCCAAGGTGGAACTGAAGTAATTCAGACCCCCTCGAGGGCTGGAGGTGCCTGAAAAAGGCCCTCCAGCCTTTGCCGCTTTCAGAGCGCACTCAAAAGTCGGCTTGATGCCGGCTTTCCCGGAGGCCCGAAGGACTCCGGAAAAGCCTCACCGAGGCTTTCCCGGAGACCAAGAGGTCGAGGGAAATGCCAAATCAAGACGTTTTTTGAGTGTCTTCTGACCCCGACTGCAGAAGACCCCTTGGTTCGGGCGATGTGCAACGCATCGCTGTCCGCCAACGGCTGGTAGTGGCCAGCCGCCAAGCAGTGGTGCCGTTCGTCCCGGCATTGCTGACAAGTCGCTGAAGATCTCAAGCACCGGAGCTCTCATGGCCCAATCGTCCGCGTACAGTTACACCGAACGCAAGCGCATCCGAAAAAGTTTCGGCAGCCGCGACAGCGTCGTCGAAATTCCCTACCTGCTGCAGATGCAGAAGGACGCCTACACGGCGTTCCTGCAAGCGGGCATCGCTCCGCAAAAACGTACCGTCGAAGGCCTGCAGGCCGCGTTCGACGCCGCCTTCCCGATCGTCTCGCACAACGGTTTCGTCGAGATGAAGTTCCTCGAGTACAACCTGGCGAAGCCGGCGTTCGATGTGCGCGAGTGCCAGACCCGCGGTCTGACCTTCGCCTCGGCGGTGCGCGCCAAGGTCCAGCTCATCATCTATGACCGCGAATCGTCGACCTCGCAGTCGAAGGTGGTCAAGGAAGTGAAGGAGCAAGAGGTCTACATGGGCGAAGTGCCGCTCATGACCGAGAAGGGCTCGTTCATCATCAACGGCACGGAACGCGTGATCGTTTCGCAGCTGCACCGTTCGCCGGGCGTGTTCTTCGAACACGACAAGGGCAAGACGCACAGCTCGGGCAAGCTGCTGTTCTCGGCCCGCGTGATTCCCTACCGCGGTTCGTGGCTCGACTTCGAGTTCGACCCGAAGGACATGCTGTACTTCCGCGTCGACCGTCGCCGCAAGATGCCGGTCACGATCCTGCTGAAGGCCATCGGCCTGAACCCGGAATCGATCCTCGCGAACTTCTTCGTCAACGACAACTTCCGCCTGATGGACAGCGGCGCGCAGATGGAGTTCGTCTCCGAGCGCCTGCGTGGCGAAGTCGCGCGCTTCGACATCACCGACAAGTCGGGCAAGGTCGTGGTCGCCAAGGACAAGCGGGTCACCGCGCGCCACACGCGCGAACTCGAGCAGGGCGGCACCACGCACATCAGCGTGCCGGAAGACTTCCTGATCGGCCGCGTGATCGCACGCAACATCGTCGATGCCGATTCGGGCGAGATCCTGTCCAAGGCCAACGACGAGCTGACCGAAGCGCTGCTGAAGAAGCTGCGCGGCGCCGGCGTGCAGGACATCCAGGTCATCTACACCAACGAACTCGACCAGGGCGCGTACATCTCGCAGACCCTGCGCATCGACGAAACGGTGGACGAGTTCGCCGCGCGCGTGGCGATCTACCGCATGATGCGCCCCGGCGAGCCGCCGACGGAAGACGCGGTGCAGGCCCTGTTCCAGCGCCTGTTCTACAACCCGGACACGTACGACCTGTCGCGCGTCGGCCGCATGAAGTTCAACGCCAAGGTCGGCCGCGACGAGTCGACCGGCCCGATGGTGCTGACCAACGAGGACATCCTGGCCGTCGTCAAGATCCTCGTCGACCTGCGCAACGGCAACGGCGAAGTCGACGACATCGACCACCTCGGCAACCGCCGCGTGCGTTGCGTCGGCGAACTGGCCGAGAACCAGTACCGCACCGGCCTGGCCCGTATCGAGAAGGCCGTGAAGGAACGTCTGGGTCAGGCGGAGCAAGAGCCGCTGATGCCGCACGACCTGATCAACAGCAAGCCGATCTCGGCCGCGCTGAAGGAATTCTTCGGCGCCTCGCAGCTGTCGCAGTTCATGGACCAGACGAACCCGCTGTCCGAAATCACCCACAAGCGCCGCGTGTCGGCCCTTGGCCCGGGCGGTCTGACGCGCGAACGTGCCGGCTTCGAAGTGCGCGACGTGCATGTGACCCACTACGGCCGCGTGTGCCCGATCGAAACGCCCGAAGGCCCGAACATCGGCCTGATCAACTCGCTGGCCCTGTACGCCCGCCTGAACGAATACGGCTTCATCGAAACGCCGTACCGTCGCGTGGTCGACAGCAAGGTCACGAACGAGATCGACTACCTGTCGGCCATCGAGGAAGGCAAGTACGTCATCGCCCAGGCCAACGCGGCCCTGGACAAGGACGGCGTGCTGACCGGCGACCTGGTCTCGGCGCGTGAAGCCGGCGAATCGATCCTGGTCGGTGCCGAGCGCATCCAGTACATGGACGTGTCGCCCGCACAGATCGTGTCGGTGGCCGCCTCGCTGGTTCCGTTCCTCGAGCACGACGACGCGAACCGCGCGCTGATGGGCGCCAACATGCAGCGTCAGGCCGTGCCCGTGCTGCGTCCCGAGAAGCCGATGGTCGGCACCGGCATCGAGCGCGTCTCCGCGGTCGACTCCGGCACCGTGGTCACGGCCACCCGCGGCGGTATCGTCGACTACGTCGACGCGACCCGTGTCGTGGTGCGCGTGAACGACGACGAGGCCGCGGCCGGCGAAGTCGGCGTGGACATCTACAACCTGATCAAGTATCAGCGTTCGAACCAGAACACCAACATCCACCAGCGTCCGATCGTCAAGCGCGGCGACAAGATCGCCAAGGGCGACGTGGTGGCCGACGGTGCATCGACCGACCTCGGCGAACTGGCCCTGGGCCAGAACATGCTGATCGCGTTCATGCCCTGGAACGGCTACAACTTCGAAGACTCGATCCTGATCTCCGAACGCATCGTGGCCGACGACCGCTACACCTCGATCCACATCGAGGAACTGGTGGTGATGGCCCGCGACACCAAGCTCGGTGCCGAGGAAATCACGCGCGACATCCCGAACCTGGCCGAACAGCAGCTCAACCGCCTCGACGAGTCCGGCATCATCTACGTGGGTGCCGAAGTCATGCCCGGCGACACGCTGGTGGGCAAGGTCACGCCGAAGGGCGAGACCACGCTGACGCCGGAAGAGAAGCTGCTGCGCGCCATCTTCGGCGAGAAGGCTTCGGACGTGAAGGACACCTCGCTGCGCGTGGACCAGGGCTCGCAAGGCACCGTGATCGACGTGCAGGTGTTCACCCGCGAAGGCATCCAGCGCGACAAGCGCGCCCAGCAGATCATCGACGACGAGCTCAAGCGCTTCCGCCTCGACCTGAACGACCAGCTTCGCATCGTCGAGGCCGACGCGTTCGACCGGATCGAGAAGCTGCTGATCGGCAAGGCCGCCAACGGCGGCCCGAACAAGCTCGCCAAGGGCACCAAGCTCGACAAGGCCTACCTGTCGTCGGTCGAGAAGTTCCACTGGTTCGACATCCGTCCGGCCGACGAGGAAGTGGCCTCGCAGCTGGAATCGATCAAGAACTCGCTCGAGCAGACGCGCCACAGCTTCGACCTCGCGTTCGAAGAAAAGCGCAAGAAGCTCACGCAGGGCGACGAGCTGCCCGCGGGCGTGCTCAAGATGGTCAAGGTCTACCTGGCCGTCAAGCGCCGCCTGCAACCCGGCGACAAGATGGCCGGCCGCCACGGCAACAAGGGCGTGGTGTCGAAGATCGTTCCGATCGAAGACATGCCGCACATGGCCGACGGCACGCCGTGCGACATCTGCCTGAACCCGCTGGGCGTGCCCTCGCGGATGAACGTGGGGCAGGTGCTCGAGGTGCATCTGGGCTGGGCCGGCAAGGGCATCGGCCAGCGCATCGGCGACCTGCTGCAGCAGGAGGCCAAGGCGGCCGAGCTGCGCAAGTTCATGGAGCAGCTGTACAACGGCTCGGGCCGCGAAGAGAACATCGCCTCGCTGAGCGACGGCGAAGTGCTCGAGATGGCATCGAACCTGCAAAACGGCGCTACCTTCGCGACGCCCGTGTTCGACGGCGCCTCGGAAGAGGAAATCCGCGGCATGCTGAAGCTGGCCTACCCGGACGACATCGCGAAGGCCAAGGGCCTGACCGAGACGCGCACGCAGGCCTACCTGTTCGACGGCCGCACCGGCGACCAGTTCGAGCGTCCCGTCACCGTCGGCTACATGCACTTCCTGAAGCTGCATCACCTGGTGGACGACAAGATGCACGCCCGCTCGACCGGCCCGTACTCGCTGGTCACGCAGCAGCCGCTGGGCGGCAAGGCGCAATTCGGCGGCCAGCGTTTCGGGGAAATGGAAGTGTGGGCGCTCGAAGCGTACGGCGCTGCCTACGTCCTGCAGGAAATGCTGACCGTGAAGTCCGACGACGTGCAGGGCCGTACCAAGGTCTACGAAAGCATCGTCAAGGGCGAGCATTCGATCGAAGCCGGCATGCCGGAATCGTTCAACGTGCTGGTCAAGGAAATCCGTTCGCTGGGTCTCGACATCGAGCTCGAGCGTTCGTAAACGAAGGGGATAGAGTCTTATGAAATCGCTACTCGACCTGTTCAAGCAGTTCACCCCGGATGAGCATTTCGATGCCATCAAGATCGGCATGGCTTCGCCCGAAAAGATCCGCTCGTGGTCTTTCGGCGAGGTGAAGAAGCCCGAGACGATCAACTACCGCACGTTCAAGCCCGAACGCGACGGCCTGTTCTGCGCCAAGATCTTCGGCCCGATCAAGGACTACGAGTGCCTGTGCGGCAAGTACAAGCGCCTCAAGCATCGCGGTGTGATCTGCGAGAAGTGCGGCGTCGAAGTCACGCAGACCAAGGTCCGCCGCGAGCGCATGGGTCACATCGACCTGGCCGCTCCCTGCGCGCACATCTGGTTCCTAAAGTCGCTGCCGTCGCGCCTGGGCCTCGTGCTCGACATGACGCTGCGCGACATCGAACGCGTGCTGTACTTCGAAGCCTACGTGGTGACCGACCCCGGCATGACCCCGCTGAAGAAGTTCAGCATCATGTCCGAGGACGACTACGACACGAAGCGCAAGGAATACGGTGACGAGTTCATCGCCAAGATGGGCGCCGAAGGCATCAAGGACCTGCTGGAAGGCATCGAGCTCGACAGCGAGATCGAGAAGCTGCGCGGCGACCTGACCGGTTCCGAAGTCAAGGTCAAGAAGAACTCCAAGCGCCTGAAGGTGCTCGAGGCCTTCCGCAAGTCGGGCATCAAGCCCAACTGGATGGTGCTCGACGTGCTGCCCGTGCTGCCGCCGGACCTGCGTCCGCTGGTGCCGCTGGACGGCGGCCGCTTCGCGACCTCCGACCTGAATGACCTGTACCGCCGCGTCATCAACCGCAACTCGCGTCTGCGTCGCCTGCTGGAGCTCAAGGCCCCGGAAATCATCGCGCGCAACGAAAAGCGGATGCTGCAGGAAGCCGTCGACTCGCTGCTGGACAACGGCCGCCGTGGCAAGGCCATGACGGGCGCCAACAAGCGCGCGCTCAAGTCGCTGGCCGACATGATCAAGGGCAAGAGCGGTCGCTTCCGCCAGAACCTGCTGGGCAAGCGCGTCGACTACTCGGGCCGTTCGGTCATCGTGGTGGGTCCGACGCTCAAGCTGCACCAGTGCGGCCTGCCGAAGCTGATGGCGCTCGAGCTGTTCAAGCCCTTCATCTTCTCGCGCCTCGAAGCCATGGGCATCGCGACCACGATCAAGGCTGCCAAGAAGGAAGTCGAATCGGGCACGCCGGTGGTCTGGGACATCCTGGAAGAGGTCATCAAGGAACACCCGGTGATGCTGAACCGTGCGCCTACGCTGCACCGTCTGGGCATCCAGGCCTTCGAGCCTATCCTGATCGAAGGCAAGGCGATCCAGCTGCACCCGCTGGTGTGCGCGGCCTTCAACGCCGACTTCGACGGCGACCAGATGGCCGTCCACGTGCCGCTGTCGGTGGAAGCGCAGATGGAAGCCCGCACGCTGATGCTGGCCTCCAACAACGTGCTGTTCCCGGCGTCGGGCGAACCGTCGATCGTTCCCTCGCAGGACGTGGTGCTGGGTCTGTACTACACGACCCGCGACCGCATCAACGGCAAGGGCGAAGGCCTGATCTTCTCGGACATCGGTGAAGTGCAGCGCGCGCTCGACGCCAACGTGGTCGAGCTGACCGCCAAGGTCGCCGTGCGCATCACGGAGTACACCAAGAACAAGGAAAGCGGCGAATTCGAGCCGTCGACCTCGCTCGTGGACACCACCGTGGGCCGCGCCCTGCTGTCCGAGATCCTGCCGAAGGGCCTGCCGTTCTCGAACATCAACAAGGCGCTGAAGAAGAAGGAAATCTCCAAGCTCATCAACGTGAGCTTCCGCAAGTGCGGCCTGAAGGAGACCGTGGTCTTCGCCGACAAGCTGCTGCAGAACGGTTTCCGTCTCGCGACCAAGGCCGGCATCTCGATCGCCATCGACGACATGCTGGTGCCGGCCGAGAAGCACGGCATCATCGACCGCTCGGCCAAGGAAGTGAAGGAGATCGAACAGCAGTACGTCTCCGGTCTCGTGACCTCCGGCGAGCGCTACAACAAGGTGGTGGACATCTGGGGCAAGGCCGGCGACGAAGTGTCGAAGGTCATGATGGCCAAGCTGTCGAAGCAGAAGGTCATCGACCGCCACGGCAAGGAAGTCGAGCAGGAGTCCTTCAACTCGATCTACATGATGGCCGACTCGGGTGCCCGCGGTTCCGCGGCCCAGATTCGCCAGGTGGCCGGCATGCGTGGCCTGATGGCCAAGCCCGACGGCTCGATCATCGAGACGCCCATCACCGCGAACTTCCGCGAAGGCCTGAACGTGCTGGAGTACTTCATCTCCACCCACGGTGCCCGTAAGGGTCTGGCCGACACGGCGCTGAAGACGGCGAACTCGGGTTACCTGACCCGCCGTCTGGTCGACGTGACGCAGGATCTGGTGGTGATCGAGCAGGACTGCGGTACGCACGACGGCGCGCTGATGCGCGCGATCGTGGAGGGCGGTGAAGTCATCGAATCGCTGCGCGACCGTATCCTTGGCCGCAGCGTGGCCGAAGACGTGCTGCACCCCGAGACGCGTGCCGTGCTGGTCAAGGCCGGCGACATGCTCGACGAAGACACGATCGACGCCATCGAAGCCGACGGCGTGGACGAAGTCAAGGTCCGCACCGCGCTGACCTGCGCCACGCGCTTCGGCATCTGCGCCAAGTGCTACGGCCGCGACCTCGGCCGCGGCGGCCTGGTGAACAACGGCGAAGCGGTCGGCGTGATCGCGGCGCAGTCGATCGGCGAACCGGGCACGCAGCTCACGATGCGTACCTTCCACATCGGTGGTGCGGCTTCGCGCGCGGCTGTCGCTTCGAGCGTCGAGGCCAAGTCCAACGGCGTGATCGGCTTCAACGCCACGATGCGCTACGTGACCAACAGCAAGAACGAGCTGGTGGTGATCGCACGTTCGGGCGAGATCGTCATCCATGACGAGCACGGCCGCGAGCGCGAACGCCACAAGGTGCCGTACGGCGCGACGCTGACGGTCAAGGCCGACCAGCAGATCAAGGCCGGCCACGTGCTCGCCAACTGGGACCCGCTGACGCGCCCGATCATCACGGAATTCGCCGGCAAGACCCAGTTCGAGAACGTCGAGGAAGGCCTCACGGTCGCCAAGCAGGTGGACGAAGTGACCGGTCTGTCGACCCTGGTCGTGATCGACCCGAAGCGCCGCGGCGCTGCCAAGGTCGTGCGTCCGCAGGTCAAGCTGATCGACGCCTCGGGCGCCGAGGTGAAGATCCCCGGCACCGACCACTCGGTGACGATCGGCTTCCCGATCGGCGCGCTGATCCAGGTGCGTGACGGCCAGGACGTGGGCCCCGGCGAAGTGCTGGCGCGTATTCCGGTCGAAGGCCAGAAGACCCGCGACATCACCGGCGGTCTGCCGCGCGTGGCCGAGCTGTTCGAAGCCCGTTCGCCGAAGGACAAGGGCATGCTGGCCGAGATGACCGGCACCGTGTCGTTCGGCAAGGAAACGAAGGGCAAGATCCGCCTGCAGATCACCGACCCGGAAGGCAAGGTCTGGGAAGAACTCGTGCCGAAGGAAAAGAACATCCTGGTGCACGAAGGCCAGGTGGTGAACAAGGGCGAAAGCGTGGTCGACGGTCCGGCGGATCCGCAGGACATCCTGCGCCTGCTGGGTTCGGAAGAACTCGCGCGCTACATCGTGGACGAGGTGCAGGACGTGTACCGCCTGCAGGGCGTGAAGATCAACGACAAGCACATCGAGGTGATCGTTCGCCAGATGCTGCGCCGCGTCGTGGTCGACAACGTCGGCGACACCAGCTACATCTCGGGCGAACAGGTCGAACGCAGCGAAATGCTCAACACCAACGACGCCCTGCGCGCCGAAGGCAAGATCCCCGCGACGTTCACCAACCTGCTGCTCGGTATCACGAAGGCGTCGCTGTCGACCGACTCGTTCATCTCCGCCGCTTCGTTCCAGGAAACGACGCGCGTGCTGACCGAAGCCGCGATCATGGGCAAGCGCGACGAGCTGCGCGGCCTGAAGGAAAACGTCATCGTCGGCCGCCTGATCCCCGCGGGCACCGGCATGGCGTACCACCTGGCACGCAAGGCCAAGGACGAGATGGACGAGGCCGAGCGCCGCGCCATCGCCGAGTCCGAAGCCGCCGAGCTCGCCGGTTCGTCCAGCGATGCCACCAGCACGGTCGACGCCAGCGAAGGCGCCGCGACCGAATAACTGGTTAGCATCGCCCGGCCGTGACCGGTCGTGAACGCCTCCCGGCTTGACGGTCGGGAGGCGTTTTTCATGGGGGGCCGCGGTTTTCCGCGCGTCCTTGCGTCTTCCTTCTGAGCTTTTCCTGGAGTGCCATCGATGAGCGTGTTGCCCGATTCGCTGGCCGGCTGGATCGTCGTGGCCGTGCTGCTGTTCTGGTTTGTCGGCGCTTACAACCGGCTGGTGCGCCTGCGGGCCGCGGTGCTGCAGGCCTATGCCACGCTGGACGCCGCGCTGACGCGCCAGCTCGAGTTCGTGCAGACCAGCCTGAGCGCGCCGTCGGCCGCCGAGGAGTCGACCGATCCCGCGGCGGGCGCCTCTTCGCTGCAGGCCGCGACCACGCAGATGGCCACCCTGCTCGGCGCGACCCGGCAGCGCCCGCTCGAGGCCGGCAGCATGTCGGCGCTCGCGACCGCGCTGCAGGTGCTGCTGACCGCCTGGCAGCGCCGGCATCCGGATGCGGTGACCTCCTTCCATCCCGACGGCACGCTGTCGCGTCCCGCGGGCCAGGCTTCGACGGCGAACGCGCTGGTGCCCGTGACGGCCACCGGCGCGATCGCGGCCGAGCCGATGGCCTGGCCCGAACCCTCGGCCGCCGCCGAGATCGCGCGCACCCAGTTCAACCTCGCGGTCGCCAGCTACAACGCGGCGCTCGCCCAGTTCCCGGCGCTGCTGGTGGCATGGGCCGTGCGTTTGAGGCCTGCGGCGCCGCTGCACTGAACTTCGGCCGCCGATTTCGTTCATGACATTGCCTGGGTGGCGGACATCCGGGCCCTTTAACATCGCCCGCATTGCCTGCTCTTCCTTCTGACCCCTCGCACGGCGGCGCTTCGCCGCTGCAACCGCCGCTCTGGCGCCAACTGCAATTGACCGCAGGGGCGCTGGCGTCGATCCGCGCCGGCACCTCGGGCTCGGTCGCCTTCGAGGCCGTCGAACCGGCGCTGCGCCCCGGCGTCCAGGCCCTGGGCTTCCAGGTGCTGCGCTGGCTGGGCCGCGCCGAAGCCCTGCGCCGCCACCTCGCCAAGCGCACGCCGCCGCCGCTGCCCGATGCGCTGCTGTGCACCGCGCTCGCGCTGGCCTGGGACGCGGGGCAGTCGCCCTACGAGCCCTTCACGCTGGTCGACCAGACCGTGGAAGCCGCCAAGCGCAACCCGGCCACGCGCGCGCAGGCCAGTTTCATCAATGCCTGCCTGCGGCGCTTCCTGCGCGAGCGCGACGAACTCGTGGCCGCGACCGATGCCGAACCGGTGGCGCACTGGAACCATCCGCGCTGGTGGATCGAGAAGCTCAAGCGCGACCATCCGCGCGACTGGCAGCGCGTGCTGCAGGCCGACAACGCCCAGGCGCCGATGACCTTGCGCGTGAACCTGCGCAAGACGGCCGCCGGCCCTTACCGCAACGAACTTGCGGCACTCGACATGCCGGCCACGCCGGTCGCGGCCAGCGGATTGCAGCTCGCGCGCGCGCGGCCGGTGCAGCAGTTGCCCGGTTTCGCCGACGGCGCCTGCTCGGTGCAGGACGCCGCGGCCCAGCTCGCTGCGCCGCTGTTGCTCGACGGGCTCGCGGCGCCGACCGGCCGGCGGCTGCGCGTGCTCGATGCCTGCGCCGCGCCCGGCGGCAAGACCGCCCACCTGCTCGAACTCGCGGGCCCCGATGCGCTCGAACTGACCGCGCTCGAGGTCGATGCCGTGCGCAGCCGCCGCATCGACGAGACCCTGGCCCGCCTGGACCTGCAGGCCAAGGTGGTGGTGGCCGACGCGGGACGGCCCGCCGACTGGTGGGACGGCCAGCCTTTCGACGCCATCCTGCTCGATGCCCCGTGCACCGCCTCGGGCATCGTGCGCCGCCATCCGGACGTGCGCTGGCTGCGCCGCGAGAGCGATACCGCCCAGCTCGCCCTGCAGCAGGCCGCGCTGCTGGCGGCGCTCTGGCCCCTGGTCCGGCCCGGCGGACGGCTGCTTTACTGCACCTGTTCGGTGTTTCGGGAAGAGGGTTCGCAACAGATCGATGCGTTTCTTGCACACAACACCGACGCCCGATTGCGGCCATCGCCGGGGCATTTGCTGCCTCAAAGCGGGGCGAATGCCCGTGCCGTCCAGGACAATCCCCTGGGTGACCACGACGGCTTTTTCTACGCCCTGCTTGAAAAGCACCCGGGTTGAACCGCGCAAGCCCCGGTGGCTGGTGCTGCTGGCGCTGGTGGTCGTGCTGCTCGTCACGGTGCTGGCGCCGCCCGTGCTGGCCCAGACGCGCAATGCCGCCGCCGTCACCCAGATGCGGCTCGAGCAATCCGACGATGCCGTCTACCTCAATGCCGCCGTGCAGTTCGAGCTGCCCGCGCTGGTCGAGGACGTGCTCGACAAGGGCATCGCGATCTACTTCGTGGCCGAAGCCGAGATGTTCCAGGAGCGCTGGTACTGGACCGACCGCAAGGTCGCGCAGGCCACGCGCCACATGCGGCTGGCCTACCAGCCGCTGACCCGCCGCTGGCGGCTCAACATCTCGCCGCTGCCGCTGTCGGGCTCGGCCAGCTTCAGCCTGTCGCTGAACCAGAACTTCGACAGCCTGGCCGATGCGCTCGAGGCCGTGCGCCGCGTGGGCCGGCTGCGCATGGGCGATCCGGCCGAGATCGGCGACGACCCGCTGCACCAGGTCACCTTCCGCTTCCGGCTCGACACCTCGCAGCTGCCGCGGCCGTTCCAGATCGGCGTGGCCGGCCAGGCCGACTGGAACATCTCCGCCGAGCGCAGCGCGCGCCTGGCGGTGGAGAAGCAGCGGTGAGTTCCAAGCCGCGCAGCGGTGCCGCGGCCACGCCCGCCGCGCGCCGCTCGCGCGCGATGCGCTGGGCCGTGGGCGTCGGCGCCGCGCTGGTCACCGCCATCGGCCTGGTGCTGATGTTCCTGCTGGCCCAGGCCACCAACAACCGCGAGCTCTACGAGCGCTACTACGTGCGCCTGTTCGGCATCAACGTCGTGGTGGCGGTGGTGCTGGTGCTGGTGATCGGCTGGGTCGCGTTCCGGCTGCTGCGCCGGTTGCGGCAGGGCAAGTTCGGCAGCCGGCTGCTGATCAAGCTCGCCGCCATCTTCGCGCTGGTGGGCGTGGTGCCGGGCGCGCTGGTCTACGTCGTGTCCTACCAGTTCGTCGAGCGCTCGATCGAGAGCTGGTTCGACGTCAAGGTCGAGGGCGCGCTGAACTCGGGCCTGAACCTCGGGCGCGCCACGCTCGATGCGCTGTCCGACGACCTCGCGGCCAAGACGCGCGCGGCCGGCGGCCAGCTCGCGCAGGTCTCCGATGCCAGCGCGGGCCTCGCGCTCGAACGCATCCGCGACCAGCTCGAGGCGACCGACGTGGTGCTGTGGACCAATGCGGGCCAGCTCATCGCCACCGCGGGTGCGTCGCGTTTCCAGCTCAATCCCGAGCGGCCCACGCCGCAGCAGCTGCGCCAGGTGCGCGCCGACCGCGCGATCGCCCACATCGAGGGACTCGACGAGCCGCCGCCGGGCATCCTGCTGCCGCCGGCCACCGTGCGTGCGCTCGCGATGGTGCAGCGCCCGGGCTTCGACCTCGATGCCGCGCCGCGCTTCCTGCAGGTCACGCGGCCGCTGCCGCCCAACGTGGTGGCCAACGCGCTCGCGGTCGACAAGGCCAACCGCGAATACCAGGAGCGCGCGCTCGGGCGCGTGGGCCTGCGCCGCATGTACATCGGCACGCTCACGCTGAGCCTGTTCCTCGCCGTGTTCGGTGCCGTGCTGCTCGCGGTGCTGTTCGGCAACCAGCTCGCGCGGCCGCTGCTGGTGCTGGCCGACGGCGTGCGCCAGGTGGCCGCCGGCGACCTGCGGCCCACGGCCGTGTCGCAGGGCAAGGACGAACTCGGCGGCCTCACGCGCTCGTTCGCCGTCATGACGCAGCAGCTGGCCGAGGCGCGCACCGCGGTCGAGAAGACCATGGGCCAGCTCGATGCCGCGCGCGCCAACCTGCAGACCATCCTCGACAACCTGACCTCGGGCGTGATCGTGCTCGATGCCGGCGGCACCGTGCTGTCGACCAACCCCGGCGCCACGCGCGTGCTGCGCGCGCCGCTCGCGGCCTACGAAGGCCAGTTGCTCACCGAGGTGCCGGGCCTGGCCGACTTCGGCGCCGCCGTGCAGCAGCAGTTCGAGGATTTCCTCGTCGAGCGCATGCAACATGGCCTCGACCACTGGCAGCATGCCTTCGAGCTGCACGCCACCGGCACCGACCTGCCGCAGCAGGAGGGCGCCATCAACATCGTGGCGCGCGGTGCCGAGCTGCCGGGCGCCGCGCGGCTGCTGGTGTTCGACGACATCTCCGAGATCGTCTCGGCGCAGCGCGCGCAGGCCTGGGGCGAGGTCGCGCGGCGGCTCGCGCACGAGATCAAGAACCCGCTCACGCCGATCCAGCTCTCGGCCGAACGGCTCGAGATGAAGCTCTCGGGCAAGGTCGCCGCGCCCGAGCAGGCGGTGCTGGTCAAGTCGGTGAAGACCATCGTCGACCAGGTCGATGCGATGAAGCGGCTGGTCAACGAATTCCGCGACTACGCGCGCCTGCCGGCCGCCGACCTCAAGCCCGTCGACCTCAATGCGCTGCTGGTCGACGTGCTCCATCTCTACAACGTCGAGACCATGCCGATCGCGCTGCGCTTCGAACCCGACGAGCGCTGCCGACCGATCCGCGGCGACGCGCAGCAACTGCGCCAGGTCATCCACAACCTGCTGCAGAACGCGCAGGATGCCGCCGAGGCCGCGGCCGGTGCCACCGGACGGCGCGGCGAGGTCGTCATCCGCACGCGGCTCGGCGATTCGGGACAGCGCGTGCGGCTCACCGTGCAGGACAGCGGACCAGGCTTCGCCGAGAACATTCTCAAGCGCGCGTTCGAGCCCTACGTCACGACGAAAACAAAAGGTACAGGTTTGGGGCTCGCGGTCGTCAAGAAGATCGCCGACGAGCACGGCGCGCGCATCGAGCTGTCCAACCGCGTCGTCGACGGGGCTATAGCCGGGGCGCAAGTCTCGCTATCATTCGCGCTGGCAGGCGAGCCGCAGGCAGCGGCCGCTCACACCGAAGATTCGAAGTAAGTCTTCCGCCGCGCGGCGCGACCGAAAGAGGCCGTCGCACCAACACACCAGCGCATACAACAAGCAGCACTCATGGCAAACATTCTCGTGGTCGATGACGAGCTGGGCATCAGGGACCTGCTCTTCGAAATTCTCAATGACGAAGGCCACAACGTCGAACTCGCGGAGAACGCGGCCGAGGCACGTGCCGCGCGTCAGCGTGCGCGTCCCGATCTCGTGCTGCTCGACATCTGGATGCCCGACACCGATGGCGTGACCTTGCTCAAGGAGTGGTCCACCGCGGGCCTGCTCACGATGCCCGTCATCATGATGAGCGGCCACGCCACCATCGACACCGCCGTCGATGCCACGCGCATCGGTGCCTTCGCGTTCCTCGAAAAGCCCATCACCCTGCAGAAGCTGCTGAAGGCCGTCGAGCAGGGACTCGCGCGCGAGAGCGCACGCCGCGCCGCGGCCGGTGTCGTGCCCACGCCCACCGGCCATGGCCAGCCGAGCGCCATCACCACCACCGGCGACAGCCTGCTGATGGCGTCGCTCGCGTCGGTGCCCGTGCCCGACCAGGGCCCGCAATCCACGCAGAGCTTCGATCTCGATCGTCCGCTGCGCGATGCGCGAGACGGTTTCGAGAAGGCCTACTTCGAGTTCCACCTCGCGATGGAGAACGGTTCGATGACCCGCGTGGCCGAAAAGACCGGCCTCGAGCGCACCCATCTGTACCGAAAGCTCAAACAACTTGGTGTGGATCTTTCGCGAGGCCGCAGAAGCGCTGTATAATCGCAGGCTCCACACCGCAGCACGGTGGTTGAACAGGCCTCAAAGCCGGTTCTCCCGGTGATTCGGTGAGGTGTCTACCAGGCCCGGTAGCTCAGTTGGTAGAGCAGCGGATTGAAAATCCGCGTGTCGGTGGTTCGATTCCGCCCCAGGCCACCAAATTGCGAGGCGCTGCAACTTTTCGAGTTGCAGCGCCTTTTGCTTTGGGCGTTGGTTCGAGCGCGCCAGCGGGAGCGGGCCCGCTCAGCGATAGGCCACGAGCAGCAGCAGAATCAGCGTGATCCCCGCGGCGAGCATGCCGGCCTTGAGCAGCCTGCCGCCCAGCCCCTGGTGCGGCAGAAACTGCCGGTCCGCCAGCGAGCGCAGGTCGAGGGCATCGGGGTCGAAGCGCGCGAGGCCAACACGGCGCCGGGCCTCGGTCTCGAGCAGATGGGCCGTGCCCCTGGCGTGCAGCTCGCCCTCGAGCGCGCGCTTGCGCCAGACGCGTGCCTGCTCCTCGAGTTCTCGGTCCGACAGTCCCTCTACGTTTCGCATGCCTGGATTTTGCCTACGGAATCCGGTTGGCGTTGTCGCGCGCGCATTGACGTCTGAAAAGGGCGGTGGAACGCGGGCCGAAAAAAAGCCCGCACGAGGCGGGCCGAATGGTCCGTACTCGCATGGGACCAGGGAGGAAGCCCACCCGAGGGAGGAGGAGAGGTGGGCGGATGGATTCTGGCGATCGATCTGGGAGACATCTTGTCGATGCGGGGCCGGTCGAACTTTCATGGGCGTGACCGATACTGCCGCGCCGCCCCATGAACCCGCAGCAGCAATCCGACCCAGGCCCTTCCGTCGATGAAGGCCACGACACCGCCCGCGCACGCGGCTCGGTGCTCGAGGTCTTTCTCGCCTTCCTCCAGCTCGGCCTCAGCTCCTTCGGCGGCCCGGTGGCCCATCTGGGCTACTTCCGCGCGGCCTTCGTCGAACGCCGCGGCTGGCTCGACGACAGGAGCTACTCGGACCTGGTGGCGCTGTGCCAGTTCCTGCCCGGGCCCGCGAGCAGCCAGGTGGGCATCGCGCTCGGGCTGGGGCGCGCGGGCTGGGGTGGGGCGATCGCGGCGTGGATCGGGTTCACGCTGCCTTCGGCCGTGGCGCTCGTGCTGTTCGCGGCCGGCGTCACGCAGTGGTCCGCGCTCTCGCAGTCGGGCGCCGTGCATGGGCTGAAGGTGGTCGCGGTGGCCGTGGTCGCGCAGGCGGTCTGGGGCATGGCCAGGACCTTGTGTCCCGATCGCTTGCGCGCGGGCGTGGCCATCGTCGCGGCGCTGCTGGTGCTCGCGGTGCCTTCGGCATGGGGGCAGCTCGCGGCCATCGCCGCGGGTGGCGTGGTGGGCCGATGGGCACTGCAGCTGGTCCCTCTGCCCGCGGCCCGGCATCGGGACTACGGCGTGGGCAAGACGACCGGCGCCGTGCTGCTCGGGCTGTTCGTCGTGCTGCTCGTGGCGCTGCCCTTCGTGGCCGCCGCATGGCACTCGCCAGGGCTTGCCGTCGTTGCCGACTTCTACCGGGCCGGTGCTCTGGTGTTCGGCGGCGGGCACGTCGTGCTCCCTCTGCTGCAGGCCGGGGTGGTGCCGAGCGGGCTGGTGTCGAACGATGTCTTTCTCGCGGGCTACGGCGCCGCGCAGGCGGTGCCGGGCCCCTTGTTCACCTTCGCCGCATTCCTCGGCGCCGTCATGCCCGGCCCCTTCGGTGGCTGGCTCGGTGGACTGGCCTTGCTGCTCGCGATCTTCCTGCCCGCGTTCCTGCTGGTGGCGGGTGCGCTGCCGTTCTGGGAGACGCTGCGCCAGCGCGATGGCGTGCAGCGCGCGATGGCCGGCGTCAACGCGGCCGTGGTCGGCGTGCTGGTGGCGGCGCTCTACGACCCGGTGTGGACCAGCGCCATCCACACGCGCGCCGATTTCGGGTTGGCGCTCGCGGCCTTCGGGTTGCTGGTCTGGGCGCGCATGTCGCCGGTGCTGGTGGTCGCGCTGGCGGCTGTCGCCGGCGGGTTGATGGCGCTCTGAATCAGGCGCCGAGCAGCGCGAGCGTCGCTTCGTCGCGCACCCCGCCGTAGTAGCGCGCGAGCACCTCGCCGAAGACCGGCTCGCCGCGCGCGGCGACCTCGAACAGCGTCATGCACGAACACAGCTTCAGATCGTCGGGAGAGCCGAAGATCTGGTGCGCGCTCTTGCCCTGCACGTCGAGCACGAGCTGCGTGCACTGCCGCAACCGTTGCGAGAGCACCGGATGCGCCCAATAGGCCGCCGCCTCAGCTATGCCCTCGAGCCCGAAGAAGCGCGCCGTCGAGCTGCGTCCCAGCGCCGCGAGCTGCGGGAACACGAACCAGATCCAGTGGCTGCGCTTGCGCCCCGCGGCGAGTTCGGCGCAGACCTCGGCGTACACCGGGTCCTGCGCGCTCACGAAGCGTTCGAGGTCCCAGGGGGTCGATGTCATCTCGAGGTCCTTGGTGGATGCGGCATGTGCATGCCCGCATCAGACGCAAGCCCGGCGCGCGCGTCAAGCCCGCGCGCCGGATGTCCCGCTCAGGACTTGATGAACGCGAGCAGGTCCGCGTTGAAACGGTCCTTGTGCGTGTCGGTCAGGCCGTGCGGCGCGCCGGGATAGACGATCAGCTTGTTGTTCTTCACGAGCTTGGCCGAGGCCAGGCCGGCGGCGCCGATCGGCACGATCTGGTCGTCGTCGCCGTGCACGATCAGCGTGGGCACGTCGAACTTCTTCAGGTCCTCGGTGAAGTCGGTTTCCGAGAAGGCCTTGATCGAGTCGTAGGTGTTCTTGTGGCCCCCTTGCATGCCCTGCGCCCACCACGAATCGATCAGGCCCTGCGAGGGCTTGGCACCGGGCCGGTTGAAGCCGAAGAAGGGACCCGAGGGCACGTCCTTGTAGAACTGCGAACGGTTCGCGAGCTGCGCCGCGCGCAGGCCGTCGAACACCTCGATCGGCAGGCCACCGGGGTTGGCGGCCGTCTTGAGCATCAGCGGCGGTACGGCCGAGATCAGCGCGGCCTTGGCCACGCGCTTCGTGCCATGGCGGCCGATGTAGCGCGCGACTTCGCCGCCGCCGGTCGAGAAGCCGACCAGCACCACGTTCTTCAGGTCCAGCGTCTCGATGACGGTGGCGAGGTCGTCGGCGTAGGTGTCCATGTCGTTGCCGTTCCACGGCTGGCTCGAGCGGCCATGGCCGCGGCGGTCGTGCGCCACGGCGCGGAAGCCCTGCGAGGCGAGGAACAGCATCTGCGATTCCCAGCTGTCGGAATTCAGCGGCCAGCCATGGCTGAAGACCACGGGCTGCCCGCTGCCCCAGTCCTTGAAGTAGAGCTGCGTGCCGTCCTTGGTGACGATGGTGTTGCCCGAGCTGCGCTGGCCCTTGACCGCGCGCGCGGGGGCGGCCTCGGCGTTGCGCGCGAGGCCCGCGCCGACGAGGGCACCGGTCGCGAGCGTGGCGGCACTGCCGGTCAGCAGGCTGCGGCGCGTGGTGGAAGAAGAGGTGGTCTGGTTCGAGGACATGGTGATTTCCTTTTGGCTGGAGGGGAGGGAACGGGTGGACGGGAGAACTAGCGTATGAATGAATATCGCATGCGATATAAATGCCTTGAAAAAAGGCAGCCGGCAAGGACTGCCTCGCGAGGGAGTGGAGTGGTCATGCGTTCCTGTCGAGGCTGGCGCGCAGCGTCTGCAGTTGTTGGCGCAGGCCGTCGATCTCGTCGCTCGACAGCTCCATCGCCTGCGCGACGCAGGCCGGGATGGCCTTGGCCTTGGTGCGCAGCGCGCGCCCCTCGGCCGTGAGCGACACGATGACCTGGCGCTCGTCGAGTGCCGAGCGTGCCCGCGTGATGAGGCCGCGGGCCTCGAGCCGCTTGAGCAGGGGCGTGAGCGTGGTGGTCTCGAGCGAGAGGCGGGTGCAGATCTCGGACACGTTGAGGCCGTCGCGCTCCCACAGCACCAGCATCACGAGGTACTGCAGGTAGGTGAGATCGAGATCGCGCAGCAGGCCGCGGTAGACCTTGTTGAGGCTCAACATGGTCGAGTAGACGGAGAAGCACAGCTGCTCGTCCAGCGTGAGCTTGTCGGCACTGGGGGCGACAGGCTGGGCGGTGGCGGCTTTCTTGGCTGGCATGGGCCGAATATTAGATCGCATGCGATTCAATTGCAAGCGGTTTATTGCCGAGGTGCGATGCCGTAGGAGAAAGGCACGCCCGCCTGCGACGGCGCCGCGCGCCTTTCTCCTACGGCCTCGCGCCGTTCGACCGCTATCTTGAAGCTTCGCGGCGCAGGCCTTCGGCCTCCTTCGAGCCAGGCGGATCCTCGATCCGCCCGCCGGCGCCATTCCCCGATCCCAGCCTTTGCATCCATCATGAAGACTTCTCGCACCCTCTGGCCCCTGGGCCTCGCCGCCGCGCTCGCGCTCGGCGCCTGTTCCACCGGCACGCCCAAGGTCTCGGCCGTCGACAACCAGGCCGAGCCCACCGTGCTGCTCGTGCCGCTGCGCGTCGAAGACCCGGCGCACGGCTCCGGCTGCTGGGCCCAGTTCTATTCGAAGCGCGACTTCCAGGGCGACGTCGTGACGCTGGTCGGTCCGGCCACCCTGCAAAGCCTCGACAAGGGCACGGCGCGGCAACTGCAGCGCGACATCGACAGCGTGACCGTGGGCCCGCGCGCCACGCTCGAGGTCTACCAGCACGCGATGTTCCGCGACCGCACCGTGAGCTTCCCGGCCAACAGCCGAGAAGGCGGGCTGATCAGCCGGCTCGGCTTCGGCGGGCGCATCGAGGCGATGAAGCTCAACTGCAAGTAATCGCCACGCGGCCCCCAAAAAAAGAGCCCGGCATGCCGGGCTCTTTCTCGTTCATGACGCCGCGGTCAACGCGCCGCGCGCTCCGCGTTGCGCAGGTCGCGGATCTGGTCATGGTTGCGCTGCGCCCCGCGTGCCTGCGTCGCGACGATCTCGCGCACGCCCGCCGGCAGCATCTGCTTGAGCGCCTTCCGGTAGCGCGCTACGGCCGTATCTTCGCCGCGCTCGCATTCCTCGAGGATCGACAGCTTGCTGTTGGCGCCGACCGCGCCCTTCACATGCACCCAGCCGCGATGCATGGCGCCGCTGGCCGTGCCGCCCGCGGCCGGCTGGCCGCCATAGGACTCCACGACGCGCACCAACTGCGCCGCCGCATCGGCGCATTCGACGGCGCGCGCCGCGAACACGCGCTTGAGTTGCGCGTCATCGACCTCCTCGGCGCAGACACGGAAGCCGTATTCGCCGTCGCGGCTGGTTTCGAGCAGGTCGTTGATCACGTCGACCACGTCGTCGTTGGCCAGCGGAATTCCATCCACCGCGGGAATCGCGCTGTCCTCGTCGCTGTAGTAGAGACGGTCGGCCCGCTCCCACGCGGCCTGCGACGCGGGCCGGGCGCGCGTCCAGTCGAGCGTCGAAGCACCGCGGCGCGCTTCCCATTCGCGCGCGAGCGAGGGCTCGACGGACGCGAACTCGTCATGGCCCGCGGCACGTCCGCTCCAGCCCAGTTCGTAGGCCGGTGCGTAGTCGTCGAAGCTGCGGCCGGCCTCGTAGTAAGGCTCGCGTTCGTAGGCCGAGGCCCAGTGCTCGCGTTCCACGCTCGGGTTCACGCGTTCGGCGACGGCCTTGCCGCCCATGCCGCCGAGCACGGCACCCGCGATCAGGCCGGCCGCCGCGCCCGCGGGGCCGCCGACCGCGCCGACCGCCGCGCCCGCGAGCGCGCCACCGGTGGCGCCGACGCCGGTGCCCACCGGGTGCGAGCCGGGCTCGCCGGTGATCGGGTCGCGGTGCAGGTTGTTGTTCGTGTCGAGCAGATGCTTTTCCTTGGCCATGTCTGACTCCTTTCGGTGAGTAAGGTCGGTGGATGAAGTGGGGAAAGAAACTTCATCCTGGGACCGCACCGGCCGCGCATCGTCGGTGCGCCGCCTGCATCGCTGTAGGCGGTGGCGCGCGCCGCTCAGGCGCGTCCGGTCGCGCGCGACGTGGCCGTGGGCTGCGCCGCCGGCAAACCCGTCGACCTGCTCTCGCAGAAGCTCAGGAACTCGTTGATCTCTTCGGACTTGTCGAACACCGCGTCGGCGCCGAGCTGCAGGCACTGCGCGCGGTTCGCGCGCGTGGCCGCGTTGGTCAGCGCGATCACCGTGCGGCCGTTCTTCATCGGCGCGAGCCACGACAGCACGCCCAGGCCGGTGCCCTGCTGCAGGAACAGGTCCACCACCGCGAGCCGCCAGGCATCGTCGTGCGCCTGCAGCCACGAGATCGCCTCGGTCTCGCTGTGGGCCGAGCCCACCACCTCGGCACCGAGGAAGCCGCCGAGCACCACGCGCAGGCTGTCCTGCACCAGCGGCTCGTCCTCCACCATGAAGATGGAGAGCGGGCCGCGCGGCGGGCGCGCGCGGCGGGTCGTGGCGGATGCGGTGGGCATGGCAAAGGGGCGTGGAGCGGTGTGCTGGCACTGTGGGGCCACGCCGCCGCCCCACGAGGCGCCCTTCGTCGCGACAGCGCGTAGGACCGCGCCGCCGCGCGCGGCTCAGTCGCCCGGCGCGCCGCGCCACAGCGCGGCCCATGGCAGGCGTGCGAACAGCAGCGCGAGATCGACCTCGCTGCCCGATTCGAACGGCGCATCGGTCAGCAGCTCGCTGAAGCCCGCCCGCGCATCGGTCGTGCCTTCATCGGACAGCCATACCCGCGTGCCGCGCCAGGCCTCGCCCACCGGCAGCTCCGGCGCGGCCTCGTCGGCCATGCCGCCGCACAGCCCCGCGAAGAAGCGCGCGGCCACCACCACCAGCGTGCGTCCCTCGTGGCGCCGCTCGAACGCGACCACGTGTCGCGCGAGCGGTCCTTCGACGCGCAGCCCGCGGTAGTCGGCATCGCGAAAGAACGCATCCTGCGCGCGGCGCAGCGCCAGCAGTCGCCAGGCAAACCAGAGCTTGGCGCGGCCGTCGTGCGGCGCGCGCGCGAACGCCTCCACGCTCTCGGCGGAGCGCGCGCCCGCCGCGCGCTGCTCGAAGTCCTCGAGCAGGTCTTCGCGGCACGCATAGTCCACGGCGCGTCGGTTGTCGGGGTCCACCAGTGTCAGCGGCATCAGCTCGGTGCCCTGGTAGACGTCGGGCACGCCCGGCGAGGCGAACTTCAGCAGCGTCAGCGAGAGGCTGTTCCAGGCGCCGAACAGCGCGATGCGCGACGCGAAGGCCCGCAGGTCCGTCCACCACGCGGCCGGCTGCGCCGCATCGAGCGTCAGTTCCACGAAGCGCCGCAGCGCATCTTCGTAGCCCGCGTCGGGCCGGGTCCACGCGGTGCGCAGCTTGGCTTCGCGCGCGGCCTTGTGCATGTACTGCACGATGCGTTCGCTGTAGTCGGCCAGCGCCTCGCCTTCGAGCCCTTCGGCGGGCAGCGTGCCGACCAGCGTCTGGCACAGCAGGTAGAGGTCGGCGCCCGAGGGCGCATCGGCCGGCGCGCCCTCGGCGGCCATGCGCTCGCGCAGCGGCTGCTGCAGCCGGCGCCAGCGCATCAGCGCGGCGCGCCATTCGCGCGGGATCTCCGACAGCACGTCGATGCGCGTGCGCACGTCCTCCGAGCGCTTGTTGTCGTGCGTCGAGGTCGCGAGCATGGTGTGCGGCCAGCGCGCGGCGCGGTCGGCGCTCGCCGCGTGGAAGTCCTCCACGTCGACGCCGAACACGTCGGGATCGCCGCCCACCTCGTTGAGCGCGGCGAGCGGAAAGTAGCGGTAGAAGGCCGTGTCTTCCACGCCCTTGGCCGCCACCGGCGCGCTGAACTGCTGGAAGCGCACCGCGAAGCGCCGCACCCGGTCGCGCAGCGCGGCGCCGGCCGTGGGCACGGCCTCGCCGCTCAGGGTCTGGCGCAGGAACTCGTAGACCGAGGTGTCGCCGTCGCCGAAGTGCCGCTCGGCCGCGGCCACCGCTTCGTCGATGAAGCGGCGGTCCTGCGCCGAGGGCACGTCGACGATGTAGCTGCGGTAGACCGGCAGGCAGGCCACCACCGCCGCGAGCGCGCGGCGCAGCGTGTTGAGCGTGTGGTCGCGCGTGTCGCGGTCGGCGCGCGCGATGCGCAGCAGCGCGTTCGACAGCACCGAGAGTTCCGAGGCCAGCGCATGGCGCATCACGGCCGCCTTGCCGTCGCGCACATGGGCCTCGAAGTGCGCGGGCGATCCGGTGAAGCGATGCCACAGCACCGCGAAGCGCCCGGCGGCGGCGGTGTCGATCAGCACGCCGTTGGCCACGTTCGCAAAGCGGTAGCCGGTGGTGCCGTGCACGTGCCAGTCCTCGGGCACCTCCTCGCCGCGCGCCACGATCTTCTCGGCCACCACGTACAGCGGCCGCGCCGGGCGGCCCTGTGCATCGTCGCCGGCCAGCGGCAGGCCGGCGCGGCGCGCATAGCCTTCCTGCAGCTGGCGGAAGTAGCGCGCCGGATCGTGCAGGCCGTCGGGATGGTCGATGCGCAGCCCGTCGACGATGCCCTGCGCCGCGAGGTCCAGCGCCAGCGACTGCGTGGCCTCGAACACCTCGTCGCGCTCCATGCGCAGTGCCGCGAGGTCGTTGATGTCGAAGAAGCGCCGGTAGTTGATCTCGTCGGCCGCCACGCGCCAGTAGGTCAGGCGCCAGTGCTGGGCCTCGATCAGCGCATGCAGCGCATCGCGCGCGGCGCCGTCGTTGAAGGCGGCCGTGGCCTGCGCCAGCGCCTGCGCCACCTCGGCATGCGCATCGGCGAGTTCGCCCAGCCGCGCCTTCAGCAGCGCATGCTCGCGCGAGCGCGCCTCGCGCACGGCCGAGTCGGCCGCGGGCGCATCGTCGGCGCTGGCATCGTGCACCGGCCATTGCGCCCAGGCCTCGGCCAGCGCCAGCAGCCGCGCGCGCGGTCCTTCCGCGAGCCGTTCGGCGGCGCGCGCCAGCACCGTGGCATGGCTGCGCGGCGCGATCGGGAAGCGGTGCTCGTAGTAGCGCAGCGCGAAGCCGGCCTCGCCGCGTGCCGTGCCTTCGCCGCGCTCGAAGTGCAGCACCAGCGCGCCCTCGGCGAGCGCCTCGCCGTAGGGCACGCCGAGCACCGGCAGCAGAACCTTGCCGCGCAGCTCCGGGTTCAGCGGCTCCCAGTCGATGTCGAAGTGCTGCGCATAGACCGAGGCCGGTCCGTGCTCGAGCACGTCCATCCACCAACCGTTGTCGGCGCCGAACACGCCCATGTGGTTGGGCACCATGTCGAGCAGCAGCCCCAGGCCCTGCGCATGCAAGGTGCGCGTGAAGCGCTCGAAGCCCTCGGCCCCGCCGAGCTCGGGATTGATCTGGTCGTGCGCGACCACGTCGTAGCCGTGCATGCTGCCGGCGCGCGCGCGCTGGATCGGCGAGCAGTAGACATGGCTGATGCCCAGCCGCGCGAGGTAGGGCACGATCGCCGCCGCGGCATCGAAGCCGAAGTCGCGGTGCAGCTGCAGTCGGTAGGTGGCGCGCGGAATGCGCGCCGCGGGCACGCGCTGCCCGGTGTCCTGCGTGGGGCTCGCACGCGGCCGTTCGACGGCCAGCCGCGCCGCCACCGCGCGCACCGTCTCGCGCGTGGCCAGGGTCTCGAGCTCGGCCTCGAGCTTGCGCCGCCAGTTGGGCTGCAGCTCGTCGGTGGTGCCTGGCAGGTTCGCCTGGTCGAGCGTGCCCAGCAGGTCCTCGGGCTGCACCATCGCCAGCGTGCAGGGCGTGGCAGCGATGTAGGCATGCACGGCGGCCGTCAGCGCGGCATCGGGCTGCGTGGCCGTGGCGGCCGCGGCCATCTGCTCGGCCGACAGCAGGCCCTGCCGATGCAGCGCGCGCAGGAGGCCCACGCGCTGTGCCGCGCGGTCGGCCTGCTGCTGTTCGAACAGTTCCTGCGAGGGGAACAGCCCGAGCTGCGCGCGCAGCCGCAGGTCATGGCCCGACCACCAGCCGGCCAGCGTCGCGAGGTCGTGCGTGCCGAAGGTCGCGAGCGCCGCGCCCGGGTAGTCTGCGGGCGGCAGGAACTCGCTGCCGCGCGTCTCGAAGACGAGCACGCGGTACGACAGCACGTCGGCCCGGGCCAGCGCCTCGCGCACGCGCGGCGCCACCGTGCCCAGGTCCTCGCCGATCACCATGCAGCGGTGGCGGTGGCTCTCGAGCGTGAGGATCGCGAGCATCTCCTCGAGCGGGTACTGCACGTAGGCGCCATCGCGCGGCGAGCTGCCCTCGGGAATCCAGAACAGCCGCATCAGTCCCATCACATGGTCGATGCGCAGCGCGCCGCCATGGCGCATGTTGGCGCGCAGCGTGTCGGCGAACAGCCGGTAGCCGCTCGTGCGCAGCCGGTCGGCGCGCAGCGGCGGCAGGCCCCAGCCCTGGCCCTGGGGATTGAACTCGTCGGGCGGCGCGCCCACGCTCGCGCCGAGCGCGAACACCGACTGGCCGCCCCAGGCGTCCGAGCCCGCGCGGTCGACCGAGATCGCGAGGTCGAGGTACAGGCCCACGCGCATGCCGAGCGCGCGGCAGCGCGCCCCGGCCTCCGCCAGCTGCATCGAGGCCAGCCACTGCAGGTACTGGTGGAAGTGCAGCTCGCTCGCATGCGTGCGCTCGAACTGCGTCACCGCCTCCGAGGCCGGGTCGCGGTAGGCCTCGGGCCAGCCGGTCCAGCCATGCACCGAGGCATCGGCGGCATGGAAATGCGCCTGCAGCGCCTCGAACAGCGCATGGCGGTGCAGCGCCTCGCCGCGATCGGCCACGAAGGAGCGGAAGATGCGCGCGCGGTCGCTGCCGGGCTCGGTGTCGGGGCCCAGGTGCGCGCGTTCGAAGTGCGCGAACAGGCAGCGCAGCACCTCGTGCTTGGCCTGCGCCACGCCCGCGCGGTCGACCAGCGGCGCGGCGCGCAGCGCCTTCAGCCGGGTCTGGAACGCGGGCTCGGCGACCATGCGCCGCGCCTCCTCGCATTCGGCGAAGTCGGGCACTGCTTCCACCGCGATGTAGAGCGCGTCGATCTGTTGCCGCGTCGAGGGGCTGTAGGGGCTCGCATGCAGCGGGTTGTGGGCGAACAGCGCATGCAGCGGATTGAGGCCGATCGCATCCACGCCCAGCGGCGCCATGCGCGCGGCCAGCTCCGAGAGATCGCCGAAGTCGCCGATGCCCCAGTTGCGCCGCGAGCGCAGCGCGGGCAGCTGCACCGCGAGACCCCAGGCGCGGCCGCCGCCTTCCGGCGCGAGCGAGGGCGGCCGGTAGCAGCGCCCCGGTGTCGCGATCAGCAGCGTCTCGCCTTCGGCGCCTTCGATCGACAGGCGGTGGTAGCCGGGCTGCAGCTCGACGTCGAAGCTCAGCGTGCCATCGGCCTCGATCCGCGCATCGCCCGTGCTGGGCTCGCCGTATTCGTCGCGCAGGTGCCAAAGGTGACGGCCATCGGCCGAAGGTGGCAGGACGGCAGGATCGAGCGTCAGCGACCACGGCGCCTGCTCGGCGCGCACCACGTGCACCGCGGGCAGCACGGCGCCGGCCTCGGGCGGCACCGCGGCCGGCGTGTCGTCGTCGTCGCCGCGCCAGGCCACGCCGAAGGTCGACAACAGCGCGCGCAGCGTGGCGCGCGGCGCCTGGTGCTCGGTGCCGAAGACGTCGTGGTAGCGGGTGTCGATGCCGAAGCGCGCGCACAGCGCCTCGATCGTGGGGGGCTCGCGGGATTCACTCGACATCGGACACCTGCAGGCTCAGATGCACCGCGCCGCGCGCGAGGCGCAGCCGTTGCGGATGTTCGTCGGGTGCGCTCGCGGCATCCACCGCCTCGCCGAGCGCGCCGACCGAATGCAGCGTCTCGCCCGGTGGCGCGTCGACCGCATGCTGGTGCTCGCCGAAGCAGGCCAGCAGGTGCAGCACCGTGCCGTCCGACAGCGTCCAGCGCACGCGCAGCAGGTCGTCCTCGACGTCGTAGTCGCCGCCGTGCTGGCGGCCGCCGAAGTGCGGCACCAGCCGCTCGCGGCGCAGCTGCAGCAGCTGCCGCACGCCCTCGAGGTTCTCGCGATGCGGCGAGCGCTCGCGTTCGCTCCAGTCGAGCTTGGCGAGCGCGAAGCTCTCGGGCGCGTTGCAGTCGGGGATCGCCGCGCGCGCGGCCTCGTCGGCGAAGGCGGCGAAGCGGCCGAACTCGTCGCGCCGGCCCTGCGACACCGCAGCCGCGAGCTCGGGCCCGAAGTCGCAGAAGTAGGGGAAGGGCGTGGCGGCCGCGTACTCCTCGCCCATGAACAGCATCGGCGTGTGCGGCGACAGCAGCAGGCAGGCGCGCGCGGCGCGCACCAGCACCGGGTCGGCCAGCGCATCGATGCGTTCGCCGAAGGCGCGGTTGCCGACCTGGTCGTGCGTCTGCAGGTAGGACACGAAGGCGCCCGAGGGCAGGTTGGCGCTCGGCTCGCCGCGCGTCTCGCCCTCGCGGAACACCGAGGCCTGGCCCTGGTAGACGAAGCCCTCGGCCAGCGCGCGCGCGAACAGTTCGAGCGGCTGCTGCGCATAGTCGGCGTAGTAGCCGTCGCGCTCGCCGGTCAAGAGCACGTGCGCCGCATGGTGCAGGTCGTCGTTCCATTGCGCGGTGGCGATGCGTGGCCGGCCCTGCGCGTCGCGCTCGAGCAGATGCGCAAGGTTGCGGTCTTCCTCGAGCACCACGTGCACTTCGCGCGTGCGGCCCGGGCCTTCGCGCAGCGCATCGCAGATGGCCTGCACGATGCCCACCGGCGAGTCGTCGCGGATCGCATGCACCGCGTCCATGCGCAGGCCGTCGGCATGGAACTCCTCGACCCAGTAGAGCGCGTTGTGGATGAAGAAGTCGCGCACGGTCGCGCTGCCGGGCCCGTCGTAGTTGATCGCGGCGCCCCAGGGCGTGCGGTGCGCGTCGTTGAAGAACTGCGGGCAGCAGGCATGCAGGTAGTTGCCTTCGGGGCCGAAGTGGTTGTAGACCACGTCGACCAGCACCATCATGCCGAGCGCGTGGGCCTCGTCGATCAGAGCCTTGAGCGCCTCGGGCCGGCCGTAGATGGCATCGGGCGCGAAGGGCAGCACGCCGTCGTAGCCCCAGCCGCGCCGGCCCGGGAAGTCCGCCAGCGGCATCAGCTCGATGGCCGTGATGCCCAGCGCCGCGAGCTCGGGCAGCCGCGCGCGCGTGGCGTCGAAGGTGCCCTCGGGCGTGAAGCTGCCCACGTGCAGTTCGTAGATCACGGCCTCGGACCAGGGCCGGCCGCGCCAGCCGCCGTCGCGCCAGGCGTAGGCGGCGGGGTCGATCACCTCGCTCGGGCCGTGCACGTCGTCGGGGTTGAAGCGCGAGGCCGGGTCGGGCACCTGCTGCCCGTCGGGCATGCGGAAGCGGTAGCGGTCGCCGGCGCGCGCCTGCGCGAGCCGCAGCCGGTGCCAGCCCTCGGCATCGCGCGCCATGGCGTGCGCCTCGGTGCCGAGCTCGAGCTGCACCTGCGGCGCATCGGGCGCCCAGAAGCGGAAGTCGACGCCGCCGGCGGGATTCGGCAAGGCGCCGAAGGGCATCGCGTGCGTGCGCGGCTGCGTGAGGATGGCATCGTTCATTCGGAAGCTCCCGTGTTCTCTCGGCCCAGCAGCACCAGCGAGCGGCTCGGCAGCGCATAGGTGGCGCCCTCCAGCTTGCCTGCCTCGCCGGCGCCATCGTCCGTCGTGGTGTCGAGCAGCACGCGCCAGGGCGCCGCGCTCGGCGGCAGCTGGAACGGGATCGCGTCGTGGTGCGCGTTGAGCAGCAGCAGGAAGTCGTCGTCGCGCAGCGTCTCGCCGCGCGGCCCGCGGTCGGGCAGGGCGCTGCCCGAGACCAGCGCCGCGAGGCAGCGCACATGGTCGGTGTTCCAGTCCTCGGAGCTCATCTCGTCGCCGTCGGGGCGCAGCCAGCAGATGTCCTTGGCCGACTGCCCCTCGGGCACGCGGCCCTCGAAGAAGCTGCGGCGGCGGAACGCCGGATGCCGGCGCCGCAGCGCGATGGCGCGCTGCACGAAGCGCGTGAGCGCGGTGCGTTCGGGCGTGTCGCTCCAGTCGATCCAGCTCAGCGCGTTGTCCTGGCAGTAGGCGTTGTTGTTGCCGTTCTGGCTGTGGCCGCGCTCGTCGCCCGCCAGCAGCATCGGCACGCCTTGCGACAGCAGCAGGGTGGCCAGCAGGTTGCGCTTCTGCCGCGCGCGCAGCGCGTTCACTTCGGCATCGTCGGTCGGGCCCTCGGCGCCGCAGTTCCACGACACGTTGTGGTTGCTGCCGTCGCGGTTCTCTTCGCCGTTGGCCTCGTTGTGCTTGTCGTTGTAGGAGACCAGGTCTTCGAGGTTGAAGCCGTCGTGCGCGGTCACGAAGTTGATGCTCGCGAACGGCCGCTTGCCCGACCAGCCGTAGAGGTCCTGCGAGCCCGTGAGGCGCTGCGCCATCTCGCCGGTGACGCCTGCGTCGCCCTTCCAGAAGCCGCGCATGCCGTCGCGGTAGCGGTCGTTCCACTCGGCCCAGCCTAGCGGGAAGTTGCCGACCTGGTAGCCGCCGTGGCCCAGGTCCCAGGGCTCCGCGATCAGCTTCACGCGGCTCAGGGTCGGGTCCTGCCGGATCGCGTCGAAGAAGCCGCCGAGGTTCTCGACCCGGCCCGACTCGCGCGCCAGCGCCGAGGCCAGGTCGAAGCGGAAGCCGTCGACATGCATCTCCTCGACCCAGTAGCGCAGCGAGTCCATCACCAGCTGCAGCGCGCGCGGATGCTCGAGGTTGACGGTGTTGCCGCAGCCCGTGAAGTCGTCGTAGTAGCGGCGCTGGTCGCCGTTGAGGATGTAGTAGGAGGCGTTGTCCACGCCGCGCATCGACAGCGTGGGCCCGAGCTGGTTGCCCTCGCAGCTGTGGTTGTAGACCACGTCGAGGATCACCTCGATGCCGGCCGAGTGCAGCGTCTTCACCAGGGTCTTGAATTCCTTGACCTTGCCCGAGGCGCTGTAGCGCATCTCGGGCGCGAAGTAGGTCAGCGTGTTGTAGCCCCAGTAGTTCTGCAGGCCGCGCTCGGCCAGGTGGCGGTCGTTGAGGAAGCCGTGCACCGGCAGCAGCTCGACCGTGGTCACGCCCAGGCGCCGCAGGTGGTCGATCACCGGCGCGCAGCCCAGGCCCGCGTAGGTGCCGCGCAGCTGCGGCGGCACCTCGGGATGCTGCATCGTGAAGCCGCGCACGTGCAGCTCGTAGATCACCATGTCCTGCCAGGGGATCGACGGCCGGCGGTCCTCGCCCCAGGTGAAGGCGGTCTCGAGCACGCGGCTCTTGGGCATCAGCGGCGCGCTGTCGCGGCGGTCGAAGGACAGGTCCTCGCGCCGGCCGCCCACGGTGTAGCCGTAGAGCGCGTCGCCCCAGCGCAGCGAACCCACGAGGTCCTTCGCATAGGGGTCGACCAGCAGCTTGTTCGGGTTGAAGCGGTGGCCCTCCTCGGGCTTGTAGGGGCCGTGCACGCGGTAGCCGTAGGCCAGGCCGGGGCGCGCCTCGGGCAGGTAGCAGTGCCACACGTCGTCGGTGCGGTCGCGCAGCTCGATGCGCTGCAGCTCGCGCCGGCCGCTCTCGTCGAACAGGCACAGCTCGACCTTGTGCGCATGCTGCGTGAACAGCGCGAAGTTCACGCCCTGGCCGTCCCAGGTTGCGCCGCGCGGATAGGGCTCGCCGGGCCAGACGGCGGAAATGGGGCTGTAGGTGGCCTTCTTCATGAATGGGTCAATGCGAGGAATCGGTCGGGGTCGGGAAACACGAAAAAGGTCGAAGTGCCGATGGCCGCGTTCAGCGCGGTGGCGGCCAGCGCTCGCCGCTGTCGTACGGGCCCGGCGCGTGGTCGCTGCGCGGTGCCACGGGCTGGCGCACGGCGGGTGCCGGTGCGCTTTCGGTGCCGGTGGCGGCAGGCGTTGTCGGTGTGACGGGCGTGACCGGCGTGGTCGGCGTCACCGGTGTGCGCGCCGGCACCCCGGGTGCGCGCGGGCGTTCGCGCGGCCACCAGTGCTCGATGCGCTCGGCCGCCCAGTCCTTGCCCGCGAGGCCGAAGGCCAGTGCAAGAGCAAGAACGATGCCGGCGAGCATCACGAGGAAGGTCTCGCGCACGATGTCGCCGCCCACCTTCACCTGGTCGAGCGCGATCAGCACCACGAACACCATCACCGCATACTGCGCGGCCTTGCCCAGCAGCTGGCCGTCCTGCATGCCGGCATTGCGGCAGTAGGTCTGCACGGCGCCGCCGACGAAGCGCGCGAAGTAGGCGCCGAAGGCCAGCACCAGCAGCGCGATGAAGATGTTGGGCACGAACCAGACTGCGCGCCCCAGCAGGTCGGCGATGTAGCTCAGCCCCAGCCCGTTGAAGGCGATCAGCAGCGCGGCCAGGATCACGAGCCAGTAGAACAGCACGCCGATGATGGCCGAGGTGTCGCTCGTGAGCCCGCCCTGGCGCCAGAAGTTGTCCAGCCCCGAGCGCTCGGTCAGCACGTTGAAGTTGAACGCGCGCAGCGCCTTGATGACCGCGAAGCGCACCACCTTGGCGATCAGCCAGCCCGCGAACACGACCACCAGCGCGACCAGCAGCCGCGGCAGGTAGGCGCCGATCTGGTAGAGGATCGCGCGCAGGGGTTCCAGGTGGAAACCGAAGTTGTCCATGATGAGTTCCTCCTTCTGTGGTCCGCGTCAGCGCGCGGCCCGATGGTTGGGCGAGACCAGGGCGAGCAGGCCGTGCAGCGGCACCTCGACCCAGTCGTTGCGGTTGTTGAGCTCGTAGCGCAGCTCGTAGAGCGCCTTCTCGATCTCGAACAGGCGCAGCAGCCCGGCATCGGCCGGCACCGCCTCGGCCGCGCCGGCCAGCGTGCCGGTGTAGGCCGAGAGAAAAGCGTCGCGCGTCACGCGCTCCCAGTCGCGCACCGCGGCATCGAGGCGCGCCGCCTCCTCGGCGTTCTGCGCCACGCGCCGCAGCGCGGTCCAGCGCGCGTAGTTGAACGAGCGCAGCATGCCCGCCACGTCGCGCAGCGGCGAGGCCTTGGCGCGGCGCTCCTCGAAGTCGCGCGCGGGCTCGCCCTCGAAATCGATGATCACGAAGTCGTTGCCGCTCACCAGCACCTGGCCCAGGTGGTAGTCGCCGTGGTAGCGGGTCTTGAGGCCGCCGCCCTGCGCGGGCACGCTGGCGGCCACCGCCGCGTGCAGCGCCTCGCGCAGGCCCAGCAGCTGCTGCGCCTGCTCGCGCACCGGGTCGCTCAACTGGCCCAGCCGCTGCTGAAGCAGCGCCAGCGTGGTGTCGACCTCGGCCTGCGCATGCGTCTGCAGCGCCGTGGCATCGGCCGCGCTGGTGGGCTCGGGATCGAAGGCCGGGTCGCCGGTGCGGCGCGCCAGCGCGAGGTGCAGCTCGGCGGTGCGCTGGCCCAGCGTCGCGGCCAGCGCCACGAAGCCGCCGTGCGCATCGGCCGGCGCCAGCGCGTCGGCCGGCGCGGTGCGCAGCTCCTCGAGGTAGCGCTCGACGTAGTCGCGCGTGAAGGTCCAGCCGTCGCCCTGGTTCGCCATGTACGACTGCACCATCGCGAGCGCCATCACCCGGCCGTCGTTGCCCACGTACTCGAGCGCGCCGAGCACCGGCACGCAGTTGGCGTACTGCACCACGTCGGTCAGGAAGCGGCCCATCTCGAGCTCGGGGTTGATGCCCCAGCGCACCCGGCGGTAGCCCTTGAGGAACAGCGTGTCGTTGAGCGTCACCACCGTGTTGCTGCTCTGCGCGCTCGGCCGGCCCACCGGCAGCGCATCGATGTCCAGCCCGAGCTTCGCGAACGCCGCCGTGGGACGGAAGTGCAGCCGGCCCGCGGCCGTCGGCAGCTCCAGTCCCTGCGCGATGGTGCGCACCAGCGCGCGGCAGAAGGGCTCGTCGTAGAAGGCGTCGCCCATCAGTCCCACCTGGGCCTGCTGGCGTACCTTCGCGAGGCCGGCCTGCGCCAGGCGGTTCATGCGTTCTTCCTCGCGTTCCTCCCAGGCCAGGGTCAGCGGCATGAAGTAGGTGGCGCTCTCGCGCGGGCCCTCGAGGTCGAACAGCGGCAGCAGGTAGCGGTCGGTGCCGTCCTCCCACACCGCGTGGTCGGCCAGCCGCGCGCGCTCGATGGTCTCGCCCTTGGAGGCATACCAGCGCTGGATCTCGATGTGGCGCGGCAGCGTGTCGGTCTCGAACTGCGTGCGCATGCGCTCGGCCATGCCGATGCGCCACGGCATCACGCGCTCGCGGAAGAAGCTGTCCCAGCCGTCGAACAGCACCAGCGTCGGCTGCTCCTGCAGCGCCACGCCCTCCTGGTGCCACACCGGCATCTCGGCATCGAGCGTGAGCTTGAACCAGTAGAAGCCGTACGAGGCCAGCGTGAGCAGGTAGGGCAGCTCGCCGATCGGCGGGAACGGCGCGCGCCCGAGCATCTCCACCGGCACGCGGCCCTTGAAGGCCGCGAGGTCGAGCTCGACCGGCTGCGCCGCGCGCGACAGGTTGAACACCGTCAGGATGATGTCGTCGTCGTACTCGCTGACGTAGGCCAGGATCTTGCGGTTGCCGGGCTTGAGGAAGCGGCGCCGGCCGCGCCCGAAGGCATGGCTGGTCTTGCGCACCGCGAGCATGCGGCGGGTCCAGTTCAGCAGCGAGCTCGCGTCGCGCGCCTGCGCCTCCACGTTGAGCGCCTCGTAGCCGAACATGGCGTCCATGATCGGCTGCAGGTACAGGCGCTGCGGATCGGCGCGCGAGAAGCCGGCGTTGCGGTCGGGGCTCCACTGCATCGGCGTGCGCACGCCGTTGCGGTCGCCGACGAACACGTTGTCGCCCATGCCGATCTCGTCGCCGTAGTAGATGATCGGCGAGCCCGGCATCGACAGCAGCATGCCGTTCATGAGCTTCACGCGGTCGAGGTCGTTCTCCATCAGCGGCGCCAGCCGCCGGCGGATGCCGAGGTTGATGCGCGCGCGCTGATCGGCCGCGTACATGTTGTACATGTAGTCGCGCTCCTTGCTGGTCACCATCTCGAGCGTGAGCTCGTCGTGGTTGCGCAGGAAGATCGCCCACTGGCAGCCCTCGGGGATGTCGGGCGTCTGCTGCAGGATCTCGACCACCGGGTGCCGGTCCTCCTGCGCGATCGCCATGTACATGCGCGGCATCAGCGGGAAGTGGTAGGCCATGTGGCATTCATCGCCATCGCCGAAGTACTCGCGCACGTCCTCGGGCCACATGTTGGCCTCGGCCAGCAGGAAGCGGTTCTTGTACTCGGCGTCGATCGCCGCGCGCAGCTTCTTGATCACCGCGTGCGTCTCGGGCAGGTTCTCGTTGCTGGTGCCGTCGCGCTCCACCAGGTAGGGGATGGCGTCGAGCCGGAAGCCGTCCACGCCCATGTCGAGCCAGAAGCGCATGACCTTGAGCACCGCCTCCAGCACCGCCGGGTTGTCGAAGTTCAGGTCCGGCTGGTGGCTGAAGAAGCGATGCCAGTAGTAGGCCTTGGCCACCGGGTCCCACGACCAGTTCGAGGTTTCGGTGTCGGTGAAGATGATCCGCGTGCCCTGGTAGAGCTGGTCGGTGTCGCTCCAGACGTAGAAGTCGCGCTCGGGCGAGCCCGGCGGCGCCTTGCGCGCGGCCTGGAACCATGGGTGCTCGCTCGAGGTGTGGTTGATGACCAGCTCGGTGATCACGCGCAGCCCGCGCTTGTGCGCCTCGTCGAGCATCTCGCGGAAGTCATCGAGCGTGCCGAACTGCGGGTTCACGTCCTCGTAGGCCGAGATGTCGTAGCCGTCGTCGCGCAGCGGCGAGGGATAGAAGGGCATCAGCCAGATCGTGTTGACGCCCAGCTCCTTCACGTAGTCGAGCTTCGCGGTCACGCCCTTGAAGTCGCCGACGCCGTCGTTGTTGGTGTCGAAGAAGGCCTTGACGTTGAGCTGGTAGATCACCGCATCGCGGTACCACAGCGGATCGTCGCTGTTGTCGATCTCGACGGTTTCCAGCGCGATGCGCGAGACGGGTGCATTCATAGCTCTCTCCCTCAGAGGAAGTAATCGAAATCGCGCTCGCTGCGCACGCGCCGGCGCACCACGAGGATGTGGGCGGGCACGCTGTGCGGATCGAGCTTCACGTAGTGGTGGTGGCCGCGCCAGGTGTAGCGCTGGTTCGTCAGCAGGTCGTGCACCTGGAACTCCTCGTCGGGGTCGACGCCGATGCTGGCCGGGTCGAGGTGGATCCAGCCCGACTGCACCTGGTGCGGATCGAGGTTGACCGCGACGATCACCACGTTGGCCTCGGCTTCGTCGTTGTCGGGCACGGACTCGCGCGCATAGGCCAGCAGCATGTCGTTCTCGACCGGCAGGAAGCGCACGCCGCGGTGCGTCTGCAGCGCGGGGTTGTCGTGGCGGATGCGGTTCACGCGCGCGATGAAGGGCGCGAGGCTCTCGGGATCGTCGTGGTTCCAGTGCCGCAGCTGGTACTTCTCGGAGTCGAGGTACTCCTCGCTGCCGTGCTCGCGCGGGCGGTGCTCGCGCAGCTCGTAGGCCGGCCCGTAGATGCCGTAGCTGCCCGCGAGCGTGGCCGCGAGCACCAGCCGCGCCATGTAGGTCGGAGCGTCGCCGGCCTGCAGCTGCTCGTGCAGGATGTCGGGCGTGTTGGGCCAGGCGTTGGGGCGGAAGTAGTCGGCGCCCGGGCCGCTCGACAGCTCGGTGAAGTACTCGACCAGCTCGGCCTTGCCGGTGCGCCAGGTGAAGTAGGTGTAGGACTGGGTGAAGCCCAGCTTCGCGAGCCGGTGCATCACCTTCGGCCGCGTGAAGGCCTCGGCCAGGAAGATCACCTCGGGATGCTCGCGATTCACTTCGCCGATCGCCCACTGCCAGAACGCGAAGGACTTGGTGTGCGGGTTGTCGACGCGGAAGATGCGCACGCCCTCGCCGATCCAGTGGTCGAGCACGCTCTTGAGCTCGGCCCACAGCGCGCGCCAGTCCTCGCTCTCGAAGTGGAAGGGATAGATGTCCTGGTACTTCTTCGGCGGGTTCTCCGCGTACTGCACGCTGCCGTCGGGCCGGCGGCGGAACCACTCGGGGTGTTCCTTCACGTAGGGATGGTCGGGCGCGCACTGGAAGGCGATGTCGAGCGCGATCTCGATGCCCTGCGCGTTCGCGGCCTGCACCAGGTGGCGGAAGTCCTCGGGCGTGCCGAGCGCGGGCAGGATGGCCTTGTGCCCGCCTTCCTTGGCGCCGATGGCCCAGGGGCTGCCGACGTCGTCGGGACCGGCCACCAGCGTGTTGTTCGGGCCCTTGCGCTGCTCGCGGCCGATCGGATGGATCGGCGGCATGTAGAGCACGTCGAAGCCCATCGCGGCGATCGCTGACAGCCGTGTCTCGACGTCGCGGAAGGTGCCGTGGCGGCCGGGCTCGGGCGAGGCCGAGCGCGGAAAGAGCTCGTACCAGGTGCTGAAGCCCGCGCGCGTGCGCTGCGCCCACAGCGGCAGCTCGGCCGAGGTCACGGCGAGGCTGCGGTCGGGATGGCGGCGTGCCACCTCGGCCAGCGTGGCGTCGAGCGCGAGTGCCTGCACCGCGCGGAGTTCGGTCGCGCCATCGGCCGCGGCGCGCGCGAGTTCCTCGCCCCAGCGCGCGAGCGCTTCGCGGTCGGCGCCGTCGGCGCGGCCCGCGGCCGCCACGATGTCCTTGGCCGCGGCCAGCGCCGCGATGCGGATGTCCTCGCCCACGCGGCGCGCCATCTCGTGGCGCCACGACTCGAAGGAATCGACCCAGGCGCTCACGCTGTAGAGGTAGCGCCCGATCGCGGGCGGCGCGAACGCAGCCTCCCAGACATCGTTGCCGAGTGCGCGCATTGGCAGTTCGCGCACCGCGTCGCGTGCCCCGTTGCTCGCTTCGGGGCGCCAGCGCAGCATCACGCGCAGCACGTCGTGGCCGTCGGTGAAGCAGTGCGCCGTGATCGTCGTGCGCTGGCCCACGATGGCCTTGACCGGGAAGCGGCCCTCGTCGACCGAGGGCAGCACCGCGCCGATCACCGCGCGGATGCGGCCGTCGGATCCATCGGCGGGGGCGGGTGCATCGGGCGCGACGGTTGCCGGCGCGAAGCTCAGCGGCGGCTCTGGCGGCGGCAGTGAACGCTTGCGCGCGGGGGCCTTGGTCTCGGTGCGGGGGATGGGGGTGCTTTCGCTCGCGGTCTGGGTCTGGGTCTTGCCCTTGGGCGCCTTGGCGCCGATCGGGGTGGTTTCACGCTTCATCGTTGGCCCTCGGATAGCAGGATCACGGTGGACAGCGGCGGCAGCGTGAGGCTCAGCGAGTGGCGCCGGCCGTGCGCGCGCACGGGCGATGCCTCGACCTCGCCGAAGTTGCCCCAGCCCGCGCCGCCGAACTCGGTGGCGTCGGTGTTGAGCACCTCGCGCCAGATGCCGCCGCACGGCACGCCGACCAGCAGGTCGGTGCGCGGCACCGGCGTCATGTTCACGGCTACCAGCACCGGCGGACCGTCGTGCGCGGGCTTGCGCAGGAACACGAACACGCTGCGCTCGGCATCGTCGGCCTCGATCCATTCGAAGCCCGCGGGCGTGAAGTCCTGGCTGTGCAGCGCCGGCTGCTCGCGGTAGACGCGGTTGAGCTGGCGCACCATGCGCTGCAGCCCGGCATGGGCCGGCAGGCCGCAGAGCCACCATTCGAGCTCGCCGTCGTGCGTCCATTCGCGGCGCTGGCCGAACTCGGCGCCCATGAACAGCAGCTTCTTGCCCGGATGCGCCCACATGAAGGCCAGCAGCGCGCGCAGGTTGGCGAACTGCTGCCAGTCGTCGCCCGGCATCTTGTTGATCAGCGAGCCCTTGCCGTGCACCACCTCGTCGTGCGAGAGCGGCAGCACGAAGTTCTCGTGAAACGCATAGACCAGCGAGAAGGTCAGCGCATGGTGGTGGTGGCGGCGATGCACCGGGTCGTGGCGCATGTAGTCCAGCGTGTCGTGCATCCAGCCCATGTTCCACTTGAGGCCGAAGCCCAGCCCGTCCATTTCGATCGGGCGCGACACGCGCGGCCAGGCGGTCGATTCCTCGGCCACGGTGAAGGTGTCGGGATGGTCGCGGTAGACCGCGCGGTTGAGTGTCTGCAGGAACTCGATGGCCTCGAGGTTCTCGCGCCCGCCATGGCGGTTGGGCACCCAGCCGCCCGGGCCGCGCGCGTAGTCGAGGTAGAGCATCGAGGCCACCGCGTCCACGCGCAGGCCGTCGATGTGGTACTTGTCGAGCCAGAACAGCGCCGACGACACCAGGAAGCTGCGCACCTCGGGCCGGCCGTAGTTGAAGATCGCCGAGTTCCATTCGGGATGGAAGCCCTGGCGCGGATCGGCATGCTCGAACAGGTGCGTGCCGTCGAAGAAGGCGAGGCCGTGCGCGTCGGTCGGGAAGTGCGAGGGCACCCAGTCCAGCAGCACGCCGATGCCGCGCTGGTGCAGGTGGTCGACGAAGTACATGAAGTCCTCGGGCGTGCCGTAGCGCGCGGTCGGCGCGAAGTAGCCCGTGGTCTGGTAGCCCCAGGAACCGTAGAACGGATGCTCGGTCACGGGCATCAGCTCCACGTGCGTGAAGCCCATGTCGTTCACGTAGTCGGCCAGCGCATGGGCCAGCGCGCGGTAGCCCATGAACTGGCCGTCCTCGCGCCGCCACGAGCCCAGGTGCACCTCGTACATCGCCATCGGCGCATCGAGCGCGTTGCGCGCATGGCGCGTGGCCATCCAGTCGCCGTCCGCCCAGTCGTGGCCTTCGCCGAGGCGGTGCACGCGCGAGGCGGTGGCCGGCGCGAGTTCCGACGAGAAGGCGAAGGGATCGGCCTTGTCCTCGACGTGGCCGCGCTGGCGCGAGCGGATGCGGTACTTGTAGGTCTGGCCCGGCCGCACTTCGTCGACATGGCCGCGCCACACGCCGCTGTCGCCGGGCACGGGGCTCAGCGGATCGGCGTCGCCGTTCCAGCCGTTCCAGTCGCCCACCACCGAGACCGACTCGGCATTGGGCGCCCACACGGCGAAGTCGGCGCCGCCGTCCTCGTGCGGATGGCAGCCGAGCTTGTCGAACAGGCGCGCGTGGGTTCCTTCGCGAAAAAGATAGGCGTCGGTGTCATCGAAGACAGCGGGGGGGTGGACAGCAAGCACGGTGATTCCTTGGAACGGTGTCCCGGGCGCGGACCTCTTCGCGGGTCCATCGCCGAAGACCGGTAAGGCGGGGAGAAATCCATTTCCCCCGAAGCGCGCGTGCTTGCGTCGAAGCGTTCACCGCTTCGATCTGTCGGAGAAGAAGCCGTCCGGAAAAATGGAACACCGATGCAACGCGCGGGCGATGCGAAGGACGGTGCGCTCGCGCGGGCTGGCGAGCGGGAAGAGAGAAAAAAAGAAGGGGCCGCGCGGCCCCTTTCAATCGATCAGGCCGCGTCGCGCACCGGGCCCGAGCAGGCGCGCGTGAGTGCGCGGTTCAGATCCTCGAGCGCGTAGGCCTTGCGCAGCCACACGCTGCCGGCCGGCGGCTGCGCGGGCTCGGGTTCGCCCGAGGCGAAGATCACCGGGATGCGTTCGATCGCCATCAGCTTGGCCGCGAGGTCCTTGCCCGACAGGCCCGGCAGGCCCACGTCGAGCATCAGCAGGTCGAAGGCGCCGCGCATGTAGCGCGTGATCGCCGACTCGGCGCTGCGCACGCCGGTGGCCCAGTGCCCGATCGCGCGCAGGGCCTCGAGCGAGGTGGCCATCGCGTCCGCGTCGTCCTCGACCACGAGGATGCGCAATCGGTTCGGGTCGGCGGACGGTGGTGAATCGGAGGACAAGGAGGAAGGGCGGTCGACGAAGCTCGGTGCGTTCGCGGAGGGTGCCGAAGGTGCGGAGGGCGTGCTGGCGGTGGCGTTCATGTCGGGATGACGGAAATGCCGTGCACCCGGGGCTTCGGCGCAAGACGTCGACGCGACAGGCGGCAGGGCGATGCCGAATGAATGTGTGTGGTGGATGAAGGGATTGCATTCCAAGCTAACCAGCGTAAGAGGATGCGTCTGTCGGACGGCACCGCGTGCGGGCGCGGGGAATGCGCCGCGCACTCGAAGGCCGGGCCCGGGCGCGAGGCCGCGGCGAACGCCAAGGAATTCCTCGCTTCCTACCCTTTTCGCACCCGGAGGCAGCGCCGTGTCGGCGCAGTCCGGCGATCGCGCAAGACGCCGTTCCATTCCCGTGCAGGACAAGGGCCCGTGTTGGGTGCGAGGCCTGCCGCACGGGCCTTCGCTATGGCATCGTTGCGCCCTGCCCGAATTCCGGGCGCCTCATGTGAATGGACCAGGAGAAACGCATCATGATCAAGATCGGAATAGTGGATGACCATGCCGTGGTTCGCGAGGGCCTCAAGGCGCTGTTCTCGGGTTTCGTGGAATTCCGCGTCGCCGGCGAGGCCTCGTCGGGCCGCGAGGCGATCGACCTCGTGCGCACCACCGAGCTCGACGTGCTGCTGATGGACCTCTCGATGCCCGGCCAGAGCGGCATCGACGCGCTCGGCATGATCCGCGCGAAAGCCCCCGACCTCGGCATCCTCGTGCTGAGCGCCTACCCCGAGGAGCACTACGCGGTGAACCTGATCCGCCAGGGTGCCTCGGGCTACCTCAACAAGGACTGCGAGCCCGAGGAGATCGCCAACGCGATCCGCACCGTGGCGCTGGGCCGGCGCTACATCACGCCCTCGGTGGCCGAGATCCTCGCCAACCAGCTCGACCGCAAGGACGACGCGCCGCCGCACAAGCACCTGTCGGAGCGCGAGTTCCAGGTGTTCCTCAAGCTCGCCAAGGGCGAATCGGTGGGCAGCATCGGCGATGCGCTGTCGCTGTCGGTCAAGACCGTGAGCACCTACCGCACCCGGCTGCTCGAGAAGCTGCACCTCAACACCAACAGCGACCTGACCTACTACGCGATGAAGGCGCAGCTGATCGACTGAAGCCGCGGCTTCAGAACCAGATGCGCGCCGCGTAGTACGCGCTCATGAAGAGGCCGGCCGCGATCACCACGCGCCGCACCGCCTGCGCGGGCAGCACCCGCACCAGCTGACCGCCGGCCCAGCCGCCGGGCAGCGCGCCCGCGAGCATCGCGAGCGTGGCCTGCCAGTGCACGGTGCCGCGCGCGATGAAGATCACGATCGCCGCCAGGCTGACGGCCGTGGCCAGCAGGTTCTTCAGCACCTTCACGCGTCGGATGTCGTCGGGGTCCTCGATCGCCAGCAGCGCGCTGAGCATCACGCCGAGTCCCGCACCGAAGAAGCCGCCATAGACCGAGACGGCCGTGAGCGCGGCCGTGCCCGCGAGCGCGTTCGGCGCTGCGCCCTCGCGCCGCCGCGCGGCCCAGGCCTGGATCCGCGGCGCGAACGCGAACAGCGCGGTCGCGAGGCCGATCAGCAGCGGCACCGGCTGCAGGAACGCGGCCTCGGGCAGTGCGAGCAGCAGCAGCGCGCCCGCGATGCCGCCCAGCGTGGCGGCGGCCAGCGAGAGCGCGAGCCGGCGGTCGGCCGCGGGCAGCTTCTCGCGATCGGCCACTGCGGCGAGCAGATGGCCCGGCGAGATCGCGACCGCGTTCGATGCATTGGCCACCACCGGCGGCAGGCCGGCCGCGAGCATGGCCGGGAAGGTGATCAGCGTGGCGCCGCCCGCGATCGCATTGACCACCCCGCCCACCACGCCGGCCGCGAACAGCAGCGCCATGACCATCGGTTCCATCGCCCATCTCCCGTGCAAAAGACGGGATGCTAGGAACGCGCGCGGCTTCGATCTAGGACGTTTGTGAGGGAGGCCGCATGCCGCGCCGGTAGCGGCCGGGCGACACGCCGAACACGCGGCGGAAGTGGCGACCCAGGTGGCTCTGGTCGGTGAAGCCCAGCTCGAGCGCGAGATCCGCCAGCTCGGCATCGCCGCGCAGCCGTTCGCGCGCGACGTTGAGCCGGTCGACCAGTCGCCAGGCATGCGGCGGCAGCCCGGTCTGCGCGGCGAAGCGGCGCGTGAAGGCCTCGCGGCCCAGGCCGAGCCGCCGCGCGATCCTCGACACCGGTTCGTGCCATTCGAGCGCATCGAGCGCCTGGCCATCGAGCACGCAGGCCGCGCCCGTGCGTTCGGCCGGCGCGTAGACGTTGAGGCAGACCGTGCCCGCGTGCGTGTGCGCGAGGCCGCGGTGCGCCACGCCCGCCGGGATCGCGAGGCAGTCGCCGGCCCGCAGTTCGAAGCGCTGGCCGCCGGCCTCGACGACGCGGCTGCCGCGCAGCACGAAGCTCAGTTGCGTCTGGCGATGGAAATGCGGCTGCAGCAGCGGCACCTGCGTGCCCTGCCAGTGGGCGAGCTCGACGCCGTCGTGCGGCGCCGGCGCGTAGTGCCAGCAGGGCGGGGCGGCATCGGGCCGGGTCATGGCCCGATTATTGGCGCGCTCAGGCGCCCGGCGCGCTCGCCGCGGCCGGGTCGTGCTGCAGTTGCGGCGGCAGCCGCTCGTCGAGCCAGTCCATGCGCCAGGCCAGCACCGCCACCGCGCCGACGATGCAGACGGCCGCCACCGCGCCCGTGAGCCCGTGCCGCTCGCGGTAGGGATCGGGCGCGATCCGCCGCGCGCCCGGCGGCACGTGCGCGGTCTGGGACAGCATGCCGCCGAGCCGCACGTTGACCTTCATGCGGCCGTTGATGGCCCAGCCGCTGGCATCGAGGATCGGCCCCAGGCTGCGCTGGCGCAGCTTGAGCCAGGCGATCAGCATGCTCGGGCCCGAGATCGCGATCACGATGCCGATCAGCGCCACCGGGATCCATTGCCCCAGGTCGATGAACTTGCCGAAGATGCCGACCAGCACCGCGCTGATGCTGCCGAGCGCCACGCCGATCGCGGCCACCGTGCCGACGTCGACGCGGCTGGTGGCGGGCAGCGGCGGCTTGGCCGGCGCCTTCGCGGGATCGGCGCCCGCGGCCTGGTCGGCGGTCGCGACCTTGCCGGCCAGCGACTGCAGCGCCGTCTGCGAACCGGCCTCGCTCGCGGCCGCGCGCTTGGCCACCTGTTCCTCGATCATGCGGACGAACTTCTTGTAGGGCGCGAAGAAGGCCTGCGCCACGCTGGTCGGGTTCTCGATCAGCTTGGTGATGGTGGCGTCCCAGTCGCGGCCCTGGCGGTCGTAGAACACGCCGTTGCGGCCGACGAACAGGAAGTCCACGTCGCCCGCGGTGAAGGCCGCGACGATGCTCATCTTCTGCCCCTGCCGCGTGCAGTCGCAATAGGCCAGGCAGGTCTTCGCCAGGCCCGCGAGCACCGCGTGCTTGGCCGTGTCCTGCACCTGCACCGTGAGCTCGCAGCTGCGCCCGTCGAGGTAGAGCGTGCCGGCCTGGAAGATCGCGCCCTCGCGCCGGTAGAAGGCCTTGAACGAGACGAAGTTGTCGAGCAGCAGCTTGAGGTCGCGCTGCAGCCGCAGCAGCTTCTCGAGATCGACCAGCAGCTTGTTGTGGCTCTCGGCCGCCTCGTCCTCGGCGATCAGCGCGAGCAGGGCTTCGCGCGTGGCGAGCAGCGCCTCGATGCGTTCGTGCGACAGGCCCGCGAGCGCATTGGCCGGCCGCGACGCGATCCAGTCATCGCAGGCGCCGAGCTGCTGGCGCAGTGCCTGCCATTCGTCGTCCTCGAGCGTGTCGCGCGCGCCGAGCAGCGGCGTCACCGCGTCGCGCGCGAAGACCGCGATGGCCTCGGCCCAGGCGGGGTTGAGGCTGGTGCCGCGCAGCGGCAGCGAACGGTGCGGCGTGATCGGCGCCAGCGGCAGCTCGGCGATCGGATGCGCGTTGGCATCGAGCGTGTGGCCCGCGAGCGCGTCGTAGGCCTCGGCGGAAGGGTTGAGCGCCGTCACGGCCTGCACGTCGTAGGCGGCCACGCGGCAGCGCGCGAAGAAATCGTCGATCTTGGCCGCCACCTTGCGCATCGCCTCGGCCGCGGCCAGCGTGCGGTCGCCGAGCGCCAGCAGCGCGGCATCGGCGCCCTTGGCGTACCAGTCGCGCATCGCGGCCGCGTCGGCCATGAAGGCTTCGGCGCGCGCGCGGTCGATGCCGGCGGTCTGCTTGTGGCGGTCGGGCGTGCTGCCGTGGCTGCGCATCGCCTCGGCGATGGTCGCGCGCAGCGCCTCGTCCTCGGCGGTCTCGGACGTCACCACGCCGTCACCGTTGAAGCGCATCGCGGCCAGCCATTCGCCGCGGTCGGAGATGTCGGCCAGCGTGAGCGTGTTCGTGTCTTCCCGGCCGAGCAGGTCGAGGATGCGCCGGCCCTCCTTCGCGAGTTCGGCGCCGGGCGCCTTCGCGCCGTCGAGGTCGTCGAGCGACAGCGTGCCGCCGCCCGAGAGCAGCACGTCGGCGCTGCGCAGCCGCTCGCAGGCCCACTGGCAGGCCGCGATCACTTCGGGCGGGCGCACGCGGCCATCATGGTCGGTGTCGATCAAATCCAGCGTGCGCGGATCGAAGTCGATGCCGCGCGTGGGGCAGGCCAGCGCGACCCAGAGCTTCTGGTCGAGCTCGGCGATGCGCGCGATGTCCTCGCCGCTGCGGAACACCACCTGGTCGACGCCGCCGGCGCGCATGAACTGCCAGCGGTGCGGTGCCGGCGAGGGGGCCGTGGCGCCGGGCGTACCGGCGGCTTGTGCGGTCGTTGCCTCTGTCATCGCTCCGGCTGCCCTCAGACCGCGACCTTCTTGTGCTCGCCGAGGTTCTTCGGCGGTTCGCCGGTGAGGGCGGCCTTGGCCATCTTGTAGAGCTGGACCATCTTGCTGTCGTCCACGTCCCAGTACTCGGCCTCGACCACGCTCACGGCCAGCAGGCCGAGGTTGGGATCGTCCACGCCCTTCGGGAACCAGGCCTCGACCATCTTGCTGAACAGCGCGCGCTTCTTGGCGGCGTCCTCGCGCACCTCGGCGCGGCCCGAGATCGACACGTAGCTGTCGCTGTCGGTGTTGGCATAGGCGATGTTCACGACCGGGTCGCTCGCGACGTGGCGCGCGATGTCGCCGTTCTTCGGCACGAAGAAGTAGAGCGTGCCGGCCTCGTCGCCGTCCTTGTTCTGCGTGGTCAGCGGATGGCTGTGCAGCTGGCCGTCGCTGTGGCGGTGCGTGAGCATGCCGTAGCGCGTGTCCTTGATCAGGTCCCAGAGCTTGCTTTGGTCGGTGGTGGTGGCGGTCATGGGGTCTCCTTCAGGGGTGGAATAAAAAAGCGGGGGGATCGACCGGCGAAGTGCCGATGTCTGGGGACCACCGTACGGTGGGAGCCCGGGCTGTCGCGCGGTCACACGGCGCACGGCCATGTCATCCGATGCCGACAGCGGGCGGGGTGCGATCGCGAGCCGGTGCGGCGCAGCCCTGCGCCGCGGGCCGCGCGAGCCCGCCGATCCAGGAAGAGAGAAGACGCAGCGCGCTCAGGCCGCGGCGGCCGCGCGCTGGCGTATTTCGCTGTGCAGCGCGCGCTCGCCGGTCGCGAGCGCCACTTCGTAGCTGTCGGCAGGGTCGAAGGCGCTGCGCAGCACGCGGGGATGACCCCCGCTGTCGTCGGTCTCGAGCAGGCGCCAGACAAAGGATCCGGGTGCCGGCTCGTCCACGATGAGTTCGATCGGATGTGTCATGGCCCGACCTTGATCCGATCGGCGGGCCCTGTCTGTAGGCCGTGGGCGACGAATCTTCCTCAGCTGCGCGCCGCGGCGCGGAACTCGCCGGGCGTCATGCCCTTGATGCGCCGGAAATGCCGGTTGAAGTTCGAGATGTTGTTGAAGCCCACCTCGTAGCAGATGCTGCTCACGTGCTGGCGCGTGGAGGCCAGCAGGCGGCAGGCGCGCGCCACGCGCAGGCCGATCACGAAGTCGGTGAAGGTCTGGCCGGTGGCGCGGCGGAAGCTGCGCGAGAAGGCGTTCTCGCGCATGCCGACGATGGCGCCCACCTCGGCCAGCGACAGCCCCTCGGCATAGTTGTCGCGGATGTGGTCGAGCGCCTTGTGGATGCGCAGCGCGGCGCCGTGCTCGCCGAGCGAATCGTCGGTGAAGGCGGCGTCGGCCAGCAGCCGGTACTCGGACCACTGCGAGAGCTCGTTGAGCAGCACCGTGAACTCGGCGAAGCGCGCCAGGCCCTGCAGCATCTCGATGCGCCGCAGCCGCGAGACGATGCCTTCGCCCAGGCCCACGAAATGCACGCCCTGCCGCGCGCGCGCCAGCAGCGGCGCGGCGTCGCGCAGTTCGGGAAACAGCTCCATGCCGCGGCGCAGCGGCTCGTCGCCGAAGCGCAGCACCAGGCCGCCGGCATTGCCGCCGCCGTGCAGCGGGTGGTGCTCGAACGCGAGGCTGTGCGGCAGCCGCGGTCCCAGCAGCACCAGGCTGCCGGGCGCGAAGCGATGGGTTTCCTCGTCGAGGCCCTGGCCCACGCGCAGGCGCGCGGGCGCGGCGCCGATCAGGTGCAGCTCGTGCTCGTGCAGGCAGTTCGTTTCCTGGCTGCGGGCCGACGAGGTGGGCGAGCTCTCGCAGTGGAGGGTGACGCGCGTGTCGGCCGGCTCGGGCGCGGCGGCGGCGGCGTTGCGCCGCGCATCGAGTGCGCGGGCGCGCGCGCCGCCGCGCGGGCGCGGTGCCACCGCGGGCAGCGGCAGCTTGGGGCGCGGCGCGCTGGGCGTGTGGGCGCGGGAGGCGGAGGCCGGGGGGATCGTGTTCAGCAAGACCGAATCTCCAACGGACGTTCGAGGGTGGGGCCGCGTCAACCGCGGCGCGGCGGCGGCGGCGCGGCCGTCTGCTGCTGGAACGCGGCCAGCAGCCGGTATTCCTCGCCGAGCTTGCGCGGCAGCGAGAGGTACACCGGCAGCAGTTGCCGGTAGAGCGCGGCGTTCTTCGCATTGGGCGTGTGGCGGTGCGTGGCGCCCACCATGCCCGCCACCACGTCGAGCGAATCGACATGGCCCAGCGCATACAGGCCCAGCACCGCGGCGCCGAGGCAGGAGCTCTCGAAGCTCTCGGGCACGACCACCTCGCGGTCGAACACGTCGGCCATCATCTGGCGCCACATGCCCGAGCGCGCGAAGCCGCCCGTGGCCTTGATGTGGGCGCTGCGGCCCGCGATCGCCTCGACCGCCGGCAGGATGCTGTGCAGGTTGAAGATCACGCCCTCGAGCACCGCGCGGATCATGTGCTCCTTGCGGTGGTGGATGCCCAGGCCGAAGAAGGAGCCGCGCAGGTTGGCGTTCCAGTAGGGCGCGCGCTCGCCGGTGAGGAAGGGATGGAACACCAGCCCCTCGCTGCCGGCCGACACGCGCTCGGCGATGCGCGTGAGCACCTCGTAGGTGTCGATGCCCAGGCGCTTGGCGGTCTCGGCCTCGGCCGCGGCGAACTCGTCGCGCACCCAGCGCAGGATGATGCCGCCGTTGTTCACCGGGCCGCCCACCACCCAGCGCCGCTCGGCCAGCGCATAGCAGAAGGTGCGGCCCTCGGGGTCGGTCATCGGATGGTCAACCACGGTGCGCATCGCGCCGCTGGTGCCGATGGTCACGGCCACCTCGCCGGGCGAGACCGCGTTGACGCCGAGGTTCGACAGCACGCCGTCGTTGGCGCCGATCACGAAGGGCGTGTGCTCGGCCAGGCCGAGCTTGGCCGCCACGTCGGCCGCCAGGCCCTCGATGTGCCAGGTGGTGGGCACCGGGCGCGAGAGCTGCTCGGCGCGCACGCCGGCCAGCGCGAGCGCGCCTTCGTCCCAGGCCAGCCGCTCGATGTTGAAGAGACCCGTGGCCGAGGCGATCGAGTGGTCGACCTGCCACTGGCCGAACAGCCGGAAGAACACGTACTCCTTGATGCCGACGAAGCGCTCGGCGCGCGCGAACAGCTCGGCGCGCTCGTGGCGCAGCCACACCAGCTTGGCCAGCGGCGACATCGGATGGATCGGCGTGCCGGTGCGGCGGTAGATCGCCAGGCCGTCCCATTCGTCGCGGATGCGCTCGGCCCAGGGCGCGGCGCGCTGGTCGGCCCAGGTGATGCTGGGCGTGAGCGGCGCGCCCGCGCCGTCGACCAGGATCAGGCTGTGCATGGCCGCGCTGAAGGACACGGCGAGCACGTCGCCGGGCGCGGCCTTGCTCTCCTGCACGCAGCCCGCGATGGCCGCGAGCACGGCCTGGAAGATCTGTTCGGGATCCTGCTCGGCGGCGCCGGCCTCGGGCTGCAGCAGCGGGTAGCCGACCGCGTGATGGGCCAGCACGCGCCCCGCGGGCGTGAAGGCCACGGCCTTGGTGCTGGTGGTTCCGATGTCGACGCCGATGACGGTGCGGCCCATGGGTGCTCCCTCCTCAGACCACCATGCTCAGCAGCATGATGAAGACGATGGCCACGACCGAGATCAGCGTTTCCATCACGGTCCAGGTCTTGAAGGTCTCGGCCACCGTCATGTTGAAGTACTGCTTGACCAGCCAGAAGCCCGCGTCGTTGACGTGCGACAGGATCAGCGAACCCGCGCCCGTGGCCAGCACCAGCAGCTCGCGGTTCACGCCCGGCACCATGGTGGCCAGCGGCGCGACGATGCCCGCGCCCGTGATGGTGGCGACCGTGGCCGAGCCGGTGGCGATGCGGATCAGGCCCGCGACCAGCCAGGCCAGCAGGATCGGCGAGACCTGCGCGTTCAGCGCCATGTGGCCGATCGCGTTGCCCACGCCGCTGGCCACCAGCATCTGCTTGAAGCCGCCGCCCGCGCCGATGATCAGCACGATGGCCGCCGTGGGCGCCAGGCTGTCGTCGACGAACTTCATGATCTGCTTGCTGGTGAAGCCGCGCGCGAAGCCGAAGGTGTAGAGCGACAGCAGGAGCGCCGCCAGCAGCGCGGTGATCGGATGGCCGATGAAGTCCATCCACTGGCGCACGATGTTCTTCTCGTCGAGCGCCACGTCGGCGAAGGTCTTCAGCAGCATCAGGCCCACGGGCAGCAGCACCGTCAGCAGCGTGATGCCGAAGCCCGGCAGCTCGCGCGCCTCGGGCTCGCGCGCCAACTGCTCGAGCAGCTCGGGCGAGGCCTCGCCGGGCACGTACTTCGAGATGAACTTGCCGAAGATCGGGCCCGCGATCATCGCGGTGGGCAGGCCGACGAGCAGGCCGTAGAAGATGGTCTTTCCGATGTCGGCGCCGAACACGCCGATGGCCAGCAGCGGCCCCGGATGCGGCGGCACCAGGCCGTGCACCACCGACAGGCCCGCCAAGAGCGGAATGCCGATGCGGATCAGCGACACGCCGGTGCGCCGCGCCACGATGAACACCAGCGGGATCAGCAGCACGAAGCCGATCTCGAAGAAAAGCGGGATGCCGACCAGGAAGGCCGCGAACATCATCGCCCAGTGCACGCGCTCCTTGCCGAAGGCGTCGATCAGCGTGCGCGCGATGCGGTCGGCGCCGCCCGACTCGGCCATCATCTTGCCGAGCATGGTGCCCAGGCCGAGCACGATGCCCACGAAGCCCAGCACGCCGCCGAAGCCGTCCTGGAAGGACTTCATCACCAGGTCCACCGGCATGCCCGAGGTCAGGCCGAGGAAGCCCGCGGCCAGGGTCAGCGCGATGAAGGGGTGCACGCGCCAGCGCGTGATCAGAAGGATGAGCCCGAGGATCGCCACCAGGGCGTCGACGAGCAGGAACACCTCTTTGCTCATTCCGAACATGTCTGTCTCCTGAAGCCGGGCGCTGCAAGGGCGGCCGGCGGGGTTGGGATAGCGCTATCCTGCACAACCCAAAAAAACCAGCCTCTGAAGCATCCTCGGGTTTTTCCGAGGCGGCAAGGGCCGGGACAGCGCTATCCTAGGACAGCGCTGTCCAATCCTGGATCGGTAGTAACCCTAGATTTCGCCATGGCCGATGTTCCCGAGCGCCCGCGCTCCCGTTCTTCCAGCCGCGTGACCCTCGACGACGTGGCGCGCGTCTCGGGCGTGAGCCCGATCACCGTCTCGCGCGCGCTGCGCGGCGCGCGCAACGTGGCGCCCGACCTGAGGGCGCGCGTGCAGGCCGCGGTCGACGAGCTCGGCTACGTGCCCAACGTGGCGGCGCGCGCGCTGGCCTCGGCGCGCAGTTCGCACGTGGCGGTGCTGATCCCGTCGCTGACCAACCAGCTGTTCGTGGAGCTGCTCGAGGCGGTGCAGGACACGCTGGCGCCGCACGGCTTCCAGTCGCTGATCGGCGTGACCCACTACGACCCCGCGCAGGAGGAGGCGCTGCTGCGCAGCTATCTCTCGCAGCGACCCGCGGGCCTCTTGCTGACCGGCTTCGACCGCAGCGCGGGCGCCACGCGCCTGCTCGAGGCCAGCGACGCGCCCTGCGTGCACCTGATGGAGACCTCGGACGCGCCCGGCATCCACAGCGTGGGCTTCTCGCAGCAGGACGCGGGCCGCGCCATCGTCGAGCACCTGCTCGCGCGCGGCCGCCGCCGCATCGCCTATGCCGCGGGCCAGCTCGATCCGCGCGTGCTGCAGCGCCTGGCGGGCTACCGCGAGGCGCTGCGCGCGGCCGGCTGCCACGACCCGGCGCTCGAGCTGCTGACGCCCGGGCCCACCTCGCTCGCGCTCGGCGGGCGCCAGTTCGAGGAACTGCGCGCGCGTCATCCCGACCTCGACGCGATCTTCTATTGCAACGACGACCTGGCCCAGGGCGGGCTGCTGGCCGCGCTGCGCACCGGCGTGCCGGTGCCGCAGCGCGTGGCGATCGCGGGCTTCAACGACCTCGGCGGCAGCGACCAGATGCTGCCGCCGCTGACCACCGTGCGCACGCCGCGCCGCGAGATCGGCGAGCGCGCGGCCGGCATGTTGCTCGCGCTGATGCGCGACGAGCCCGTGGCGGAAGCGCATCGCACCGTGGACCTGGGCTTCGAACTGGTGGTGCGGCAGAGCAGCTGAGCCGCCGCGCCGCTTCGTTCACTGCCCGTAGAGGCCCACAACGCTCTGGCCCATCAGCGCGCGGCCCTTGAGCGCCGCCAGCAGTTCGTCGCGCGTCAGGCCCTCGGGCAGCGAGCCCGGCTCGGCCTCGGTGGCGATCACCGTCAGCACGTAGTGGTGCGGCAGGTCGCCGGCCGGCGGGCACATGCCGCGGTAGGCGATGGCGCCGGCCACGTTCTTGCCGACGCTGAAGCCGGCGTTCGCGGCCTGGCCCTCGCCCTGCCGCAGCTGGCCCCTGGCGGCCGGGATGTTGTAGGCCACCCAGTGCGAGACGCCGAGGCCCTTGCCGCCATCGGGATCGCTCATCAGCACCGCGACCGAGCGCGTGCCCGCGGGCAGGTCGCTCCAGGCCACGGGCGGCGACACGCCCTGGCCGCCGCAGCCCGGCGCATCGCCCGCATGGATCTTCGGCATGGTCGCGCCGTCGGCGAAGGCGCTCGAGGTGACCTTCATGCCCGCGGCCTGGGCACCGAGCGCGAGGCCGGCCAGCAGGGCCGCGCCGAGGAGGCGTGTCGTGTGTGTCGTGTTCCTCATGGCTTCAGACCACCTTCACCGACAGGTTCGGCAGCCCGTCGATGTGGATCTCGATCAGGTCGCCGCGCACCACCGGGCCCACGTTCTCGGGCGTGCCGGCGTAGATGATGTCGCCGGGCTGCAGCTCGAAGGCCTGCGACAGCCGGCTGATCTGCTCGGCCACCGACCAGATCATGTGCTTGAGCGTGGCGCTCTGCTTCGTCTCGCCATTGACCTTGAGCCAGATCGCGCCGTCGCTGAAATGGCCGACCTGCGACACCGGATGGATCGGGCCCACGGGCGCCGAATGGTCGAAGCTCTTGCCGATCTCCCAGGGCTTCTTCTGGTCGCCCATGCCGCGCTGCAGGTCGCGCCGCGTCATGTCCAGGCCCAGCGAGTAGCCGTAGACCAGGCCCAGCGCATCGTCGATCGGCACGTCGCGCCCGCCCTTGCCGAGCGCCACCACGAGCTCGGCCTCGTAGTGGTAGTTCTTCGTCAGCGTGGGATAGGGATGGTCGGCCACGGTGCCGGGCAGCACCACCTGCACCGCGTCGGCCGGCTTCTGGAAGAAGAACGGCGGTTCGCGCGTCGGGTCGGAGCCCATCTCGCGCGCATGCGCGGCGTAGTTGCGGCCGATGCAGTAGATGCGGCGCACCGGGAACACCTGGTCGCTGCCGGCGATCGGGATGGTCGCGGCGGGCACGTCGAACGGCGTCTTCGCATTGCGCGCGGCGCCCGCGGGCAGCGCGCAGCCGGCGATGGCGCCGGTGGCCATGGCGGCGCCGGCCAGCAGGCCGCGGCGGGAGGAATTGCTCATGTCGGTCTCCTTCGGTGGTAGCCGGACGATTCTGGGAGCCCGGGTGCGCGCGCTTGCGCACGCATCTACGCAAAAGCAGGACGCAGGCAACACCCGGGGCCCGGGCGTACCATCGCGCGATGCCGCCCGCTTCGACCACGAGCCATCGCCTCTACGGCATGCAGGAGCGCGCCGACCACCTCGATTTCGACATCCGCTTCGAGGGCGCGCGCGACGTGCTCGCGCGCCCGCACCGCCACGAGTACTTCCAGATCCAGGTCGGCATCGAGGGCGAGTCGCAGCAATTGATCGGCGGCGCCGCGCGGCCCTTCGGCGCGGGCTGCCTGAGCTTCGTGCTGCCGTACCGGCTGCACGTGGTGCCGCATCCGCCGGGCGCGCGCTACGCCATCGTCAACTTCGACCAGTCCTTCCTCTGGCCCGAGCTGGCGGTCGAGCCGCTCGATCTCGAGGAGGTGCCGATCGCACGCCATCCCGAGCTCGCGCCCTTCCTGTTCCAGGAGTACGTGGACTTCCATTTCGAGGCCGCGGACTTCGCGCGCATCCTCGGCTGGCTCGAGGAGCTGTCGGCGCTCAACCGCGAGCGGCGCTTCGCGGCCGGCGGCGCGATCCGCGGCATCCTGCTGCAGCTGGTCGCGCTGGCCTGCCGAAGGCACGAGGCGGCGCTGCACGAGCAGGCGGCGCGCCACCGCGGCCACAGCTCGCGGCGCGATGCGCTGCAGCGCGTGCTGCACTACGTGCGCGAGCACCTGGGCGAGGAGATGTCGCTCAACGACGCGGCCGCGGCCGCGATGCTGTCGCCGAACTACCTCGCGCACCTGCTGAAGAAGCAGACCCAGCGCACCTTCACCGAGCTCGTGACCGAAAGGCGGCTGGAACGCGCGCGCGAACTGCTGCTGGGCTCGGACGGCCGCATCGCCGACATCGCGCGGCAATGCGGCTTCGCCGACGCGGTCTATTTCAGCCGGCGCTTCCGGCAGCACATGGGCCTGACGCCGCGCGAGTTCCGCGCGCAGTCGCCGGCGCGGCCCGGGCCGTAGCTCAGGCCGCCGGCGGCTCGACCGGCAGCGCGCGCTTGTGCGCGCTCTTGCGGTGCGTCGACAGGATGACCTCGCGCGCCGCGGCCGACACCGGCTTGCCCTCGAGGAAGTCGTCGATCTGCTCGTAGGTCACGCCGAACGCATCCTCGTCGGGCTTGCCCGGCACCAGCGACTCGAGGTCGGCCGTGGGCACCTTGTAGACCAGCGCATCGGGCGCGCCGAGCAGCTGCGCCACCGCGCGCACGCGGCGTTTGTTGAGGCCGGTCAGCGGCGTGATGTCGGCCGCGCCGTCGCCGAACTTGGTGAAGAAGCCCATCAGCGCCTCGGCCGCGTGGTCGGTGCCGATCACGATGCCGTTGTGCGCGCCCGCCACCGCGAACTGCGCGATCATGCGCTGGCGCGCCTTGATGTTGCCGAGCACGAAGTCCTCGTGCGCCGCGTCGCGGAAGGCCAGGTCGCCGGCCTTGAGCGCCGCGAGCATCGCGTCGGCCGCGGGCCGCACGTCCACCGTCAGCAGGCGGTCGGGCCGGATCACGGCCAGCGAGGCCTGCGCCTCGGCCTCGTCCTTCTGCACGCCGTAGGGCAGCCGCATCGCGATGAAGGTGGCCTCGCGGCCCTCGGCGCGCAGCCGCTCGACCGCACGCTGCGCGAGGCAGCCGGCGGTCAGCGAATCCACGCCGCCGCTGATGCCCAGCACGTAGGTCGACAGGCCGGTGCGGCGCAGGTAGGCGGCGAGGAACTCGACGCGGCGCTCGAGCTCGGCGGCGGCGTCGAACACGGGCGCGACGGACAGCGCCGCGATGATCTCGCGCTGGGTGGCGTCGACGGGGGACAGTTCGGTGCTCATGGACAAGGTCTCCGTGGGTTCGCGGACATCAGAAGTCGACCAGGCTCAGGCCGATGCTCAACACCGTGCGCTTGCGGTTGTAGTCCACCAGCGTGTCGCCGTAGCCGTGGAACAGCTGCGTGTGGAAGCGCAGGTTGCTCTTGGTCGGGTCGCCGATCGCCTTGAGCCATTCGAGCCGCACCGAGCCGCGTCCGCTGTCGCGCAGGTTGTTGCGCACCGTGATGCCCAGCGTGTTGTTGCGGTCGAGGTTCCAGCGGCCGGTGACTTCGGCGCGGCCGATGTAGTCGGCGATGTCGGGGTTGTCGTCCTTGGTCGGGTTCTCCGACATGCGCTTCCAGATCCGGCCCGTGATGCTGAAGCGGTCGTCGAGCTCGGCGCCGGCCATCAGGTAGACGCGGTTCCAGCTGCGCGACAGCGGCAGGCTCTGGCCGTTCGACTGGTGCACGATGCCCAGCCCGGTGTAGCGCCAGCGCCAGCCGCCCGGCAGCTTGAAGTCGGTCGGGTAGACATACATCAGCTCGGGCTCGTGGTCGGTGGTGCGGAAGGGCCGCGAGATCGCGCCGTTGAACAGCTGCCAGGTCGACTGCTGCGTGTAGGCGAACCACAGCGAGTCCTTCTTGATCGGGTCGTTCTGCGTCAGCAGGCCCTGCGCGAGCTTGGTGCGCACCGACAGGCCGATGCGCATCTCGTTGGCCTGGTAGGCCACCGGGTCGCCGGTATGGTCCGGCGACGGCGAGGTCGGCGTGTCGGGCTTGTGGGTGGCGGCCGAGACCGAGACGTTGAGCGGCCGGTAGCCGCGGAAGCCGAAGGTGCCGCAGTCGGTGGCGTTCTCCAGTTCCCAGAAGCGCGACAGCGCCGAGTACTGGCGGTCGCGGCAGCCTTCGGTGGTGGCGACCGAGACCACGCGCGTGGCCGGGATCGAGCCGTCGACCGGCGGCGCGGGCTGGGTGTTGGCGAGCACCGGCGGCGCGACCGGCACCGACACCGAGGGCAGCGTCTGCTGCTGGGCCCAGCGGTCGTAGCAGGCCAGCCGCGCGCCGTTGTCGGTGCCGAGCGCGGCGCAGCTCTGCCAGGTGAGCTGGTTGTCGGCCAGCGGGCTCTTGGGCTGGTCGACGGCCTGCGCCTGCGCGACGCCGGTCAGCAGCAGCGCCGCGGTGGCCAGCACCGCGCGCAGGCGGCCTTGCATGGTGGTGTTCATTTCCCTGACCCTTCCTTCTTCGTCAGCACGAAGGGATGCGTGCTCTCATCGGTGGCATCGCGCCAGGTGCCGCGGAATTCGCGGCCGCAACCGCCGGGCGCCATCGCGCCGACCCAGACGCCGCTGATGCTGCGGCCGTCGAGCGATTCGTCGATGGCCAGCGTGCCGTCGTCGCCGATGTCGCCCGCCAGTTGCGATACCGCGGCCGGCCGGCCGGTGGCGGCGGGGCGCGCGATGGTGCCGCGCACGCCGGCGTATTCGGGATGGCGGGCCAGCTGCACGACGGCCACGGCCGGCAGGCCGTCGAAGCGCGCTTCCCAGCGGCCGTAGAGCGCCTCGGGCGGCAGGTCCTGCACGCTGTCGGGGCAGCTGCTGCCCTGCGCGAGCGCGCCGGCCGAAGCCAGCAGGGCGAGGGTCGCGAGGGCCAGGCCTCGAACGAGGCGCTTCATGGCGCGGCCGACGAAGCCGCCGCGGCGGCCGCGCCTTCCTGGGCCTTGCGCGCGAACTCGGCGCGCAGGGCCTTGAGCTTCTCGCGCGGGTCCTCGCGCGTGGTGCTCTTGTCGAGCGCCATCTCGGCGATGAAGCGGCTGGGCTGCGCGAGCACCATCTCGCGGCCCTTCTTGCGGCGCTTGGTCCAGCTCACCGCGAGGCTGCGCTGCGCGCGCGTGATGCCCACGTACATCAGCCGGCGCTCTTCCTGCAGCCGCTCGAGCGTGCTCTCGCTGACCTGCTGCTGGCGGCCATCGTCGTCGTCGAGCTTGAAGGGCAGCAGGCCCTCGTTGCAGCCGATCAGCATCACGTGCGGCCACTCGAGGCCCTTGGAGGCGTGCAGCGTCGAGAGCGTGACCACGTTCTGGTCCTGCTCGCGCTCGCTGATGGTCGACAGCAGCGAGATCGTCTGCGCCACCTCGAGCAGGCTCTTGGGCTCGCTGGTGTTGTTGACCCCGGCCGCGTCGTCGAGCTCGCCGCCGCAGCGCTGCGCCATCCAGTCGCAGAACTCCATCACGTTGGTCCAGCGCGAGGCCGCGGCCTGCTCGCTGTCCTCGCCGTCGTAGATGTGCTTCTCGTACTCGATCTCCTTGAGCCAGGTGTCGAGGAAGGCACGCGCGTTCTCGGCGCCCATGGTCTGGCGCGCGCGGTATTCGAGGTCGTTGATGTAGCGGCCGAACTCGTGCAGGCTTTCGAGCGCGCGCTTGGGCATCACGCTGGGCAGCGAGGAGGAGAACAGCGCCTCGAACAGGCTCAGCTTGTACTGGCTGCCAAAGGTGCCCAGCGCCGCCAGCGTGGTGTGGCCGATGCCGCGCTTGGGCGTGGTGATGGCGCGCAGGAACGCGGGATCGTCGTCGTTGTTGACCCACAGGCGGAACCAGCCGCAGAGGTCCTTGATCTCGGCGCGGTCGAAGAAGCTCTGGCCGCCCGAGACCTTGTAGGGCACCTGCGCGCGCCGCAGCGCCTGCTCGAACACGCGCGCCTGGTGGTTGGCGCGGTAGAGGATCGCGAAGTCGCGGAACTCCTTGTGGCTCGAGGTCTCGCGCAGGCTCACGAGGCGCGCCACCGTGCGCTCGGCCTCGTGCATCTCGCTGTCGCAGTCGACCACGCGCACCGGTTCGCCCTCGCCGAGCTCGGAGAACAGCGTCTTCGGGAACAGCTTGGGATTGGGGCCGATCACGTTGTTGGCCGCGCGCAGGATGGCGCTGGTCGAGCGGTAGTTCTGCTCGAGCTTGATGACCTTGAGCGTGGGGTAGTCGACCGGCAGCTTGCGCAGGTTGTCGAGCGTGGCGCCGCGCCAGCCGTAGATCGACTGGTCGTCGTCGCCCACCGCGGTGAAGTGGCCGCGCGTGCCCGACAGCGCCTTGAGCACCTCGTACTGGGTGGCGTTGGTGTCCTGGTATTCGTCGACCAGGATGTGGCCCAGCGTGGACTGCCACTTGCTGCGCACCTCCTCGAAGTCGCGCAGCAGCTTGAGCGGCATGCCGATCAGGTCGTCGAAGTCCACGCTCTGGTAGGCGGTCAGGCGTTCCTCGTAGCGCGCCATGATGGTGGCCGTGATGCGCTCGTTGTCGTCGGCCGCGATGGCCTCGGCCTGGGCCGCGTTCAGGCCCATGTTCTTCCACTTGCTGATGGTCCACTGCCAGATGCGCGCGGTCGCCAGGTCGCTGGTGCCGCCCGCGTCCTTCAGGATCTTGGTCACGTCGTCGGCATCGAGGATGCTGAACTGCGACTTCAGGCCCAGCACCGCGCCGTCCTCGCGCATCATGCGCACGCCCAGCGCGTGGAAGGTGCAGATCACCACCTTCTTGGCATCGCGCCCGATCAGTCCCTTGGCGCGCTCGCGCATCTCGGCCGCCGCCTTGTTGGTGAAGGTGATGGCCGCGATCCGCTTGGGCTCGAGCCCGGCCTGGATCAGGCGCGCGATCTTGTGCGTGATCACCCGCGTCTTGCCCGAGCCCGCGCCCGCCAGCACGAGGCAGGGGCCGTGCATGTAGTTGACCGCTTCTTGTTGCGCGAGGTTGAGACCGTGAGACATGGAAAGGGGGAGGGGAGCCGACAGGGGCCGCAGGGCGCGGCGGGCGCGAAAGCGGGCAATGATACGGGGGCCGCAGGGGCCGCGGCGTCGGCCGATACCGCGATGTGGGAAGCGCGGTAAACGCACCGTAAAGGGGCATCGGAAGCCTGCTGCGAAGGGCCGGGGCCGGCGGCGACAATCGAGCCGTGCTGCCCGTATTTCTCGTTACCTTTCCCTTCTTCGCGTTGATCGCCGCCGGCTACGGCGCCGCCCGTGCCCGCATCCTCCCGCTCGATGCGATCCCCGGCCTCAACAGCTTCGTCCTCTACTTCGCGCTGCCCTGCATGCTGCTGCGCTTCGGCGCGGGCACGCCGATCGGGCAACTGCTCGACGGCAGCGTCGCGCTGGTCTGGGGCCTGAGCGCGCTGGCGGTGGTGGGCGGCGTGGTGGCATTCACGCGCAATGCGCGCATCGGCTGGAACGACGCCGCCTTCGGCGCGCTGGTGGCGGCCTTCCCGAACACCGGCTTCATGGGCGTGCCGCTGCTGGTGGCCATCCTCGGCGCACAGGCGGCCGGGCCGATGATCATCACCATCGCCTTCGACCTCGTGGTCACCTCCTCGCTGTGCATCGCGCTGTCGCGGCTCGACGGCGCCAGCGGGAGTGGGGCGCACCACGGGCCGCGGCAGGCCGCGCGTCAGGCGCTGCGCGGCATCCTGGTCAATCCGATGCCGTGGTCGATCCTGCTCGGCGTGCTGCTGTCGGCCGCGCGCTGGACGCTGCCGGGCCCGGTGGAGCGCACGGTGGCGATGCTGGCCGACGCCGCCTCGCCGGTGGCCCTGTTCACCATCGGCGCGGTGCTCGCGCGCTCGGCGCTGGTGGCGCGCGAGCACGGCGCGAGCGCGGCCGTGGCCCAGGCCATGGGCAGCGGCGCGCGGCCCCTGCCGAAGGCGCCGCTGGCCGACGTGTTGCCGGTGGTGCTGGTGAAGCTGCTCGCGCACCCGCTGCTGGTGTGGGGGCTGGGGCTCGCGGCGATCGCGCTGGGCCTGCCGCTGTCGTGGCCGGCGCTGGTGGCGATCGTGCTGGTGGCGGCGCTGCCGAGCGCGAGCAACGTGTCGATGCTGGCCGAGCGCTTCGGCGCCGACAACGGGCGCATCGCGCGCATCATCCTGTGGACGACGGTGGCGGCCTTCTTCAGCTTTCCGCTGGCGGTGGGCTTGCTGAAGTGAAGCTTGCTACGGCGTCAGCACGCCCAGCTTGAACGGATCGGCATCGGGCAGGCGCTCGCACTTCGAGAAATCGCGGCCCTGCGTGCCGTCGCAATAGAAGGCGTTGTAGATGCGGCCGAACAGCGAGGGGCTGGCGGTGAACAGCACGCCATGCTCGGGCTGCCAGTTGTCGTGCGCGCCGCGACCGTCGGCCGAGGCCTCGATCACCTTGGGCGCCGCCGCGGCGCCGGGCGTGAAGTCGGCCAGCGTCCGGTGCGCGTCGTCGCGCCAGCGCACCGCGAGCTCGGCGGCCGTGGGCCGTGCAGCCACCGGCAGCATCACGCCGTTGACCTGGAAGCCGTCGCCGAAGCGGTGCGTCTTGCCCGCCAGGAAGGCATAGGCGCAGGCCGCCATGCACTGGCCGCGTACCTCGGTCTCGACGCCGCTCGCGCGGATCGCGTCGGCGAAGGCACCGGCGGCCTCGGCGGTGCCGCCGAAGGAATCTTCCAGCACCACGGTGCGTACCGTGCCGCTGCTCAGGTGGTCGATGAAGCTGGCGATCTCGCTGCCGTCGAGCATGCCCGAGACCAGCAGCAGCCGGCCTTGACGCTCGATCTCGGCGGCGTGCGTGGCGACGGGTGCGAGCACCAGGAAGCAGGCCCAAGCGGAGGCCGCGAAAGACAGAATCCCACTTGCGAAATGGAGCGGTTTCACGAGCGACCTTTGCCTTCAGGAGAGCGGGCTGGAGGGGCGCGGAGGGCCCGGAGGATCGCCCCGTTGCGGACTCCTCCACGGAGTCTTTTGCAGCGGCGCGCGCGTGGCGTCAACCCCTTTTGCAGAATTTTTCCCCTGCACCGTGCCGGCCGTAAGACATAGCTATCCGATACCACTTCGGATGAATGCTTGAGTTCACATGTCCGCTGCTAAAGTGGGCCGCAGACCGGAAGATGGCATGGGAGCTCGCACGATGATGGCAACACTGTTCCGAATTCTTTTATGGCTGGCGTGGCTCGCCGGCGCGGCCTGGCTCTGGCAGGCCGGCAAGCTCGGCACGGCCTCGGCGCTGGCGCTCGGCGCGCTGAGCCTGGTGGTGTTCGCCTGGCCCGGCAGCGTCGCGCGGCGGCGCCATGCGGACCGCGAACTGCGCTATGTCGAGATGGGCAAGGAGCCGATGAGCCTGCACTGAGCGCGGGCCCATGGCGACGAGGTTCAGATCCCCTGCGGATCGACGTCGATCAGCCAGCGGATCACACCCTTGCCCTCGGGCGTGCGCCGCAACGCATGCAGCTGCGGCTGCCACAGCGCGAGCATGCGCTGCAGCGCGGCGCGCGAATGGCTCTCCAGCAGCATCTGCGCGCGCTCCACGTTGGCCACGCGCTGGATCGCCAGCGGCACCGCCGGATAGCGCATCACCTGCGCCGCCCCCTCGAGTCCATCGGCCGCGGCGCTCGCCGCGTTGAGGAAGGCCTGCGCCGCCTCCTGCGTGCGCGCATCGGCGCGCACCAGCGCCTGGTAGGCGAAGGGCGGCATCGCGGCGGCCTGCCGCTCCTCGAGCTGCTGCGCCGCGAAGGCCGGGTAGTCGTGCCGGCGCAGCGCCTGGAACAGCGGATGTTCCGCGTGGTGCGTCTGGATCCACATCTCGGCCGTGCTGCCCTGCGTGGCCAGGTAGGCGGCGTCGCGGCCCGCGCGGCCGGCCGACTGCATCAGCAGGCTGAACAGCCGCTCGGGCGCGCGGAAGTCGCTCGAGAACAGCGCGCCGTCGGGGTTCACCGCGGCCACCAGCGTGATGCGGCGGAAGTCGTGGCCCTTGGCGATCATCTGCGTGCCGACCAGCACGTCGACCTCGCCCGCGTGCACGGCCGCGAGCTGCGATTCGAGCGCGCCCTGCTTCTTCGTGCTGTCGGCATCGATGCGCGCGATGCTCACCGCGCTGCCGTCGGGCCGCTTCACGGCCGAGAACAGCTCGGCCAGGTGCTCCTCGAGCCGCTCGGTGCCGCGGCCCACGGGCGCGATGTCGAGGTTGCCGCAGACCGGACAGGCGCGCGGCACGCGCTCGGTGTGGCCGCAGTGGTGGCAGCGCAGCGTGCGGTCGATCTTGTGGAACACGCGGTAGGCGCTGCAGTGCGGGCACTCGCTCTTCCAGCCGCAGTCGCCGCAGGCCAGCACCGGCGCATAGCCGCGCCGGTTGAGGAAGATCATGCTCTGCTCGCCGCGCGCGATGCGCTGGCCGATGGCGTCGAGCAGCTTGGCCGACAGCACGGTCTTCGCGGGCTGCAGCGTCATGTCGACCAGCCGCACCGTGGGCAGCTCGCCCGCGCCGATGCGCGAGGGCATGGCCAGCCGCACGTAGCGCCCGCCGGGGTCGCCGTCGGCGGCCGGACGGCTCTGGTGCCAGCTCTCGAGCGAGGGCGTGGCCGAGCCCAGGATCACCTTGGCCTTCTCGCGGTGGCCGCGCCACACGGCGAGGTCGCGCGCCGAATAGCGCGCGCCTTCCTGCTGCTTGTAGCTGGGGTCGTGCTCCTCGTCGACCACGATCAGCGCCAGGCCCGGCATCGAGGCGAACACCGCCATGCGCGTGCCGAGCACGATGCGCGCGGCGCCCGCATGCGCGGCCAGCCAGCTCGCGAGGCGCTGCGGGTTCGTCATGCCGCTGTGCAGCGACACCACCGCCTGCGCGCCGAAGCGCGCCTTGAAGCGGGCCTCGAGCTGCGGCGTGAGGTTGATCTCGGGCACCATCACCAGCGCCTGCGCCTCGGGCGAGCGCGCCAGCAGCGCGGCCACGCAGCGCAGGTAGACCTCGGTCTTGCCGCTGCCGGTGCTGCCGGCCAGCAGGAACGGGCCTTCCTCGGCCTCGATGCGCGCGAGCGCGGCGGCCTGCTCGGGACTGGGCTCGACCGGGGATGGCGTGCCGGTGTCGGCCGCGGCCTCGTCGTCGGCCCCCTTGCGCTTGAGCCGGCGCGCGAGCTGCACCGTGCTCAGGTCGCGCAGTTGCGGCGGCAGCGCGGCCAGCGCGATCTCGCCGATCGAGCGCTGGTAGTAGCGCCCGGCGAAGGCCACCAGGTCGCGCCAGGCCGGGCCCAGCGGCGCGAGCGCATCGAGCGCGGCGGCCACCGGCTTGAGCGCCAGGTCGGGCGCGGCCAGTTCCTCGGCCGTCCGCGCCTCGGCATGCCAGACCACCCCGAGCACCTCGCGCCGGCCCAGCGGCACCCGCACCAGCGTGCCGGCCGGCAGCGGCGCATCGCCGCCATAGCTCAGCACGTCGCCCAGCGCGCTGTGCGCGGGCGTCTGCACCGCCACGTCGATGCGCCAGGGCAAGGCGGCGCCGGACGTCCCCGGACTGCCGTTCGTCGGCTCGCCGAGCAGGTCTGCGGGGGGAATGGGCCGGTTAGGGATGGTGTCCTCGTTGGCGGGGTTTGTTAAAGCAGTGTTGAGCAAAGTCACTTAAGTCATTGATTTTTCAGTGCTTTGCGGTCCGTCCAGAGTTTCTGTGGATAACTTTGTTGAAAACCGGGCTGGACTCGCCGCCAAGCCTTGAAAATCAAGGCTCTGGCTGGAATGCCCGTAAAAAGGGCAAAGTTCAAACTCCATATAAATCAACGACTTAGCTTCGCTATTGCTTTGGTAGCGGTGCCAGGACCGCCTAACGCAATCTTGCGCACTGCAACACGCGTTTTGTGCATAAGTCGGTCGCCGAAGCCCGTTTTGGGCCTTGACAAAGCCGCGGCGCCGCATTTTGGCCATCTTCTTTTCCACATCCGCCATGCCGGCGGACGGCTGCGGCCGGCGGCCCGCGGGCCGCGTCAGGCCGGCTGCCGCAGCTGGCGCGACTGGGTGTGCACCGCCTGCACCAGCGCCGACACGTGCTCGGGCGGCGTGAACTGGCTGATGCCGTGGCCCAGGTTGAAGATGTGGGTCGGCCCGGCCGTCGCGCGGTCGGCATGCGGCGCGCCGAAGGCCTGCAGCACCTTCGCCACCTCGGCCTCGATGCGCGCGGGCGGCGCGAACAGCACGTTGGGGTCGATGTTGCCCTGCAGCGCCTTGGCCTGGCCATCGCTGCCCTCGGCCACGCGGCGGCGCGCGGCGCCGAGGTTCACGGTCCAGTCCACGCCCAGCACCTGGCAGTCGAGCGCGCGCATGTCCTCGAGCCAGAGCCCGCCGCCCTTGGTGAAGACGATGCGCGGCACCGGCTGGCCGTCGGGGCCGTGGCGCTTGAGGCCGGCGAGCACGCGCGCGGTGTAGGCCAGGCTGAATTCCTGGAACGCGCCGTCGGCCAGCACGCCGCCCCAGCTGTCGAACACCATCACGGCCTGCGCGCCGGCGTCGATCTGGGCATTGAGGTAGGCGGCCACGGCATCGGCATTGACCGCGAGCACGCGGTGCATCAGGTCGGGGCGGCCGTAGAGCATGCTCTTCACGAGCCGGTAGTCGCTCGAGCCCGCGCCCTCGACCATGTAGCAGGCCAGCGTCCAGGGGCTGCCCGAGAAACCGATCAGCGGCACGCGGCCGTCGAGCGCCTTGCGGATCGAGGCCACGGCGTCGAAGACGTAGCGCAGCTTGTCCATGTCGGGCACCTCGAGCGCGGCCACGGCGGCCTCGTCGCGCAGCGGGCGCGCGAAGCGCGGGCCTTCGCCGGCCTCGAACGAGAGGCCCAGGCCCATCGCGTCGGGCACAGTGAGGATGTCGGAGAACAGGATCGCCGCGTCGAGCGGATAGCGCGCCAGCGGCTGCAGCGTGACCTCGGTCGCGTAGTCGACGTTGGTGGCCAGTCCCATGAAGCTGCCCGCCTGTGCGCGGGTGGCGACGTACTCGGGCAGGTAGCGGCCGGCCTGGCGCATCAGCCAGACGGGCGTGTGGTCGGTGGCCTGGCGCCAGCAGGCTCGCAGGAAGGTGTCGTTTTGCAGGGGGGCGAAGGGCATCGGGCGATTGTCGCAGGGCCCTTCGCACCGGGTCCGGGGTCACCCGTTCCGCGTCAGCCGGCCTGCACGATCCCCGACACGTCGAGGAGGTACATCTGCCGCTGCGACTCGTGCACCGAGTCGATGCAGACCTGCCGGCCATCGCGGCTCCAGCGCGGATGCAGGTCGCAGCGGTTCTCCTTGCCCAGCGCGGGCGTGGCGTAGAAGCTGCCCAGCGCATGGCGCCGGCCGGTCTGCATGTCGAACAGGAACAGCACGCGCTCGTGCGTGCGCGCATCGGGGTAGGTGTCGCTCAGCAGCCAGCGCCGGTTCACGGGCGAGAAGCTCATGTGGCCGTTCTCCACCAGCACGCCTTCGCCGATCGCCTCGACCGCGCCGCCGACGCTGTCGTGGTACAGGTGGTAGCGGATCCTGCCCGCGTGCGGGCTCCAGACGACGATGTGCTCGTCGTCGCGCCACAGCGGGTGCGAGATCTGGTATTCGGACTTCTCGTAGTCGAAGGTGCCGACGGCATCGGGGTCGAAGTCCTGCGCGAGCTGCGGCAGCGGATGGTCGGAGCACTCGAGCAGGCGCAGGTCGGAGCCGTCGGGGTTCATCGTTAGCAGCCGGTGCAGGAAGCAGGTCTCGTCCTCGACGCGCTCGGTCCAGCGGTGCAGGAACAGCACGCGCGAGGACGAGGGGTTGATCTCGATGTGGCTGACCCAGTGGATCGCCCGGTCCATCGAGGCGCGCGGATGGAAGCGGCGCAGGTCCTGGTAGCTCAGGACCAGCCGCGTGCCGCCCGTGGCGAGGTCGATCGCATGGATGCCGTCGCCCTCCGGCGCGAGCGGCAGGTCGAAGGGGCCGCCGGCCTCGCTGTAGCCGATGGTTCGGTGCGTGACGTACAGGCGCCGGTAGTCCACGCTCAGGGCATAGCGGCTGTCGGGCGCGACCACGTAGACGGGCATCGGCAGCACGCGCCTGGCGCCGCTGTCGAGGTCGACGATCGTGGACCCGAAGCCCGGATAGAAGGCGCCGGCATCGCCCGTGCGGCAGTTGTAGATCAGCTGGCGGCCCGGTGCCCCGTCCAGCCATTGCAGCTGGCTGCCCATCTGCCAGTTCCAGGCCGTGGTCTCGCCGAGCACATGGAAACGGTCGCCGTCCTGCAGGTCGAAGCAGCCGATGCGGGCGCTGGAGTCCGGCCGCAGTTCGGTGTCCATCCAGGGTACCTGCTGGGCCAACAGGTAGCGCCCGCTGCGGTCCCAGGCGCTCTTGTCGTAGTAGCCGAAGAAGTGGTGCTGCCGGCCATCGTCCGTTCCGACGCGGCGGCAGGCGGCGGGTGCGAAGCCCGTGAAAAGCGGATCGGTCATCGCTTCCTCATTCCGCGGCGATGCGGCCTTGCTGGATCACCTTGTCCCAGCGCAGCTTCTCGGCCGCGACGAAGCGGGTCGCGGCCTCGCGCGTGCTGGCCACCGGGGTCATGCCCTGCTCGGCCAGCCCCTGGGCGAACTCGCTCGACGAGACGATGCGGCGGATGTCCGCGTTGAGCCTGTCGGCGATGGCGTCCGGCAGCCTGGCGCTGGCCGCCACGGTGGTCCACGAGGTGGCCTCGAAGGCCGGGAAGCCGGCCTCGATCGCGGTCGGCACCTCGGGCAGGGCCGGCAGGCGGGTCTTGCCCGTCACGGCCAGCGCCTTGAGCTTGCCGCCGCGGATGTGGGCCAGGGTGGTCGGCGGGTTCTCGAACATCAGCTGGATCTGGCCGGCCAGCAGGTCGTTCAGCGCGGCCGAGCTGCCCTTGTAGGGCACGTGCACGATCGGCGCGTCGGCGATGATCCGGAACAGCTCGCCGATCATGTGCACCGACGAGCCCACGCCCGCGGAGCCGAAGTTGAGGGTGTCGGGCGCCTTGCGCGCCAGCGCCACCAGCTGCTTCAGGTCGCCCGCCGGCAGGGAGGGCGTGGCCACCACCACGTGCGGCATCTCGGCCAGCACCGTGATCACCTTCAGGTCCTTCGCGGGGTCGTAGCTGAGCTTCTTGAAGACGCCATAGGTCGCGTGCAGCCCGACCGATCCGAGCAGCAGCGTGTAGCCGTCGGCCGGCGCATCGGCCACGAACTTGCCGCCGATGTGGCCGCCGGCGCCGGGGCGGTTCTCGACCACCACCGGCTGCTTGTAGAGCTTGCCCAGCCGGTCGGCGAGCATGCGGGCCTGCACGTCGGAGCTGCCGCCGGCGGTGAAGGGCACCACGAGCCGGATCATCTGGTCCGGATAGGTCTTCGGCTCCGCGGCCTGCGATGTCGCCGCGGCGAGGCCGAGGGCGGCTGCGAGAAGGCCGAGGCCGACGGCCCGGCGCGGCCATTGCTGTGTCATGCGTGTTCCTTGCTGCGCGCCGCGTGTGGGGCGCGATGAATGGTGGGAATGGGCGCAGTCTAGGAACGCGGCATCATTCTGGAAAATTCAATCTTGTCGCCGGGCTATGCAGAAAAGATATGCCCTCGCGAACGCGCCCACGGCGCCGTCCCAGGAGTCCTTGCATGTCGCGACCATTGAACTTCCGCCAGATCGAGGCCTTCCGCGCGGTCATGCAGACCGGCACCACCACGGCGGCCGCGGCCATGCTCCACACCACGCAGCCCTCGGTGAGCCGCCTGCTCGCGCAGATCCAGAACGCCACGCAGCTCAAGCTGTTCGACATCCACAAGGGGCGGCTGCGGCCCACGCACGAGGCGCGGCAGCTGTTCGAGACGGTGCAGCGCCATTTCCTCGGGCTCGACCGCATCGAGCAGAGCGTGGCCGTCATGCGCAAGTCGGGCGCGGGCTCGCTGCGCGTGGGCTGCACGCCGGCGCTGGGCCTGAGCGTCATGCCGCCGGTCGTTCACGCCTTCTCGCGGCGCTACCCGCAGGTGCACGTGAACCTGCAGACCGTCGGCTCGCACGCATTGCGCGAAGGGCTGCTCTACGGCCTGTACGACGTCGCGCTGACCACCTCGGGGATCAGCGACCCGCAGATCGAGGCCGTGCCGCTGCACCGCAGCGACGCGGTGTGCGTGCTGCATCCGGGCCATCCGCTCGCGAGCCGCGCCAGCCTGCACGTGCGCGACCTGAAGGACCAGGTGCTCCTCACCCTCAATGCCGACGACGAGATCCACCAGCAGTTCCTCGGCACCCTGCAGCAGCACCGCGTGGAGGCGGCGGCGACGGTGGAGACGACCTACTCGGTCACGATCTGCATGATGGCCGCGCAGGGCACGGGCATCGGCATCGTCAATCCCTATGTCGCCTCGGTGTTCGCGCGCGACCTGAAGGTGCTGCCCCTGCGGCCGCGCTGCCCGGTCGAGGCCTCGATGGCCCTGTCGCCGCAGTCGGCGCCCTCGGCCATTGCCGAGGACTTCGTCGGGCTGCTGAAGGCCTACTTCCGCGACTTCGGGAAGGGCAAGGCGCTCTAGCGCGGGTGCGTCAGACCGCCGGCACGCGCCGCGCGTCGGCCGGGCTCACGTTGCGCCGGTAGAGCACCAGCGTCGCGACCAGCCCGCAGACCGCGGCCGCGGTCATCCACAGGCCCGGTGCGCCCTTGTCGCCGGTCATTTCGATCAGGCCGGTGGCCACGGCCGGCGTGAAGCCGCCGAACAGCGCGGTCGCGAGGCTGTAGGCCAGCGAGAAGCCGGCGGTGCGCACGCTGACCGGCATCACCTCGGTCAGCGCCACCACCATCGCGCCGTTGTAGCTCGCGTAGAGGAACGAGAGCCACAGCTCGACCTCGAGCATGCGTGCGAAGCTCGGCGCGCCGACCAGCCACTTGAGCGAGGGGTAGGCCGTGAGGATGGTCAGCACGGTGAACGCGATCAACAGGGGCTTGCGGCCCACGCGGTCCGACAGCGCGCCCATGATCGGCAGCCAGATGAAGTTGGAGATGGCCACGCACAGCGTGACGACCAGCGCGTCGGTGGTGCTCAGGTGCAGCACGGCCTTGCCGAAGGTCGGCGTGTAGACCGTGATCAGGTAGAAGGACACGGTGGTCATCGACACCAGCATCATCCCGGCGATGACCAGGCCCCAGTTGGCGACCATCGAGCGGAAGATCTCGCGCGCGTCGGGGCGGTGCTTGCGCGCCATGAATTCCTCGGTCTCCTGCAGCGAGCGGCGGATCACGAACAGCACCGGCACGATCAGGCAGCCGACGAAGAAGGGCACGCGCCAGTAGAAGTCGCCGATCTCCTGCGCGCTGAAAGTCACGTTGAGCCAGTAGCCGAGCGCGGCCGCCACCACGATGGCGACCTGCTGGCTGGCCGATTGCCAGCTCACGTAGAAGCCCTTGCGGCCCGGCGTGGCCATCTCCGACAGGTAGACCGACACGCCGCCGAGCTCCACGCCGGCCGAGAAGCCCTGCAGCAGCCGCCCGATCAGCACCAGGAGCGGCGCCGCGAAGCCGATGGTGGCGTAGGAGGGCACGCAGGCGATCAGCAGCGTGCCCAGCGCCATCAGCGCGAGCGTGACGATCAGGCCCTTGCGGCGGCCCACGCGGTCGACGTAGGCGCCGAGGAAGATCGCACCCAGCGGCCGCATCAGGAAGCCGGCGCCGAACGTCATGAAGGTCAGCATCAGCGAGGCGAACTCGTCGCCGGCCGGGAAGAAGGCCTTCGAGATCTGCGTGGCGTAGAAGCCGAACAGGAAGAAGTCGAACATCTCCATGAAGTTGCCGCCGGTCACGCGCAGGACGGTGGCGAACTTGGAACTGGAGGCGGTGGTGGCCGCGCCTTTGGACGCTGTGGTCATGTGTGGAGTCCCCTGGGTTGTGCGTGCGCGATGTGTGCACCCCGAGGGTAGGAAGCATTGCCCGACGGCAAGCTGACGCGCGTGGTCAGGTACCTGTCAAAGCCGGCCCCAAAAGAAAAGAGGCGCCGCGGCGCCTCTTGCTGGATGACGGGCCCGGGGACGGGCTCAGGTCTTGTACTTGATCGAGCAGCCGTAGGGCCGCGTGCTGGCCGCCGTGATCGGCTTGTTGCCGAAGGCCTCGCCGAGCGCCTGGTTCACGTAGTTGACGGCGGTCTTGATGTCGTCCACGCGCGCCGAGGCGATGGAGTCGATGCCGCCCGCGTACACCAGCGTGCCCTTGGGATCGATGATGAAGATGTGCGGCGTGGTGCGCGCGCCGTAGGCCTGGCCGATCATGCCGTCCTCGTCCATCAGCACCGCGGTGGGCGCGGCCGACTGCGACTTCATCCAGTCGGCCAGCGCGGCCGGCTTCAGGTAGTCGCTGGCGGCGCGCTCGGTGGAGTTGATGGCCAGCCAGACCACGCCCTTGTCGGTGGCGGCCTTCTGGGTGGCGGGCATGTTGCCGCTGCCGTAGTGCTTGCGCACGAAGGGGCAGCCGGGGTTGGTCCATTCGAGCACCACGAACTTGCCCGCGAAGTCGGACAGCTTGTGCTTGGCACCGCTGGTGTCGACGGCGACGAAGTCGGGCGCCTGCTGGCCCACGGCGGGCGCGGCGAAGGCGTTGTTGCTCACGAGGAAGGTGGCGCCCAGCGCGACGGCGGCGGCCATGACGGCGCGGCGCGAGGCACGGCTGAGAGCGGCGCGGGCTCGGCGCGCGGCGCGCACCGAGCGCGAGTCGGGGCGCAGCTCGGTAGACGGGGGGAGGGACATGGGCTGATCGAACTCCATGGAGATATTTCCGAATGACGGCGACAGCTTAGAGCGGTTTTTTCATGTGCCTGTGACAACCCATGTCACAGCCGTGGTCAAAGCGCGGCGAGCGCCGCGCGGACCTCGTCCTTGCCCAGGATCTCGGTCAGCACCACGGGCGGCTTGCCCGGGGCCTGCAGCACGTAGACCGGCACGCCGCTGCGGCCGAGCGCGGTCAGCGCGGCGGTGATCGCGGGGTCGCGGCGGGTCCAGTCGGCGCGCAGCATCGCGACCTTCTTGTCGTCGAAGGCGGCCAGCAGCTCGGTGTCGGACAGCGTGGTCTTCTTGTTGTATTGGCAGGTCACGCACCAGGCGGCGGTGAAATCGATGAACACCGGGCGGCCGTCGCTGGCCAGCTCGGCCACGCGCTCGGCCGACCAGGGCTGCCAGCGCGCTTCCTTCGAGCCCGCGGCGCTCGCGAGCTTCGCGGGTTCGACGGTCGTCAGCACATTGCGGCCGATGGCGCTGGTGAGCACCACGGTGAAGCCGATCAGCACGGTGGCGATCACCAGCCGCGAGCGGCCGCGCAGCGTGAGCGCCCAGACGATCGCCGACAGGCACACCAGCAGCGCCAGCAGGGTGCCGGCGCCGTCGATGCCGGTCTGCTGGCCCAGCACCCAGACCAGCCAGGCGACGGTGGCGAACATCGGGAAGGCCAGCAGCTTGCGCAGCGTGCTCATCCACGGGCCGGGCTTGGGCAGCAGCCAGGCGATGGCCGGCACGAAGCCCGCCACCAGGTAGGGCAGCGCGAGGCCGAAGCCCAGCGCGGCGAACAGCAGCAGCGCCTGGCCGGCCGGCAGGCCGATCGCGAAGCCCAGCGAGGCGCCCATGAACGGCGCCGTGCAGGGCGAGGCGATGACCACCGCGAGCACGCCCGAGAGGAAGTCGTTGGCGATCGGGTGCTTGGCCTGCGCGCTGCACACCGACGAGGGCACGGTGCGCATGAACTCGAACACGCCCACCAGGTTCAGGCCGATCAGCGTGAACAGCGCGGCCAGCACCGCCACCACCGCGGGCGACTGCAGCTGGAAGCCCCAGCCCAGGCCGGCGCCGGCCGCGCGCAGCGCGAGCATGGCGCCGCCGAGCGCGAGGAAGGACAGCATCACGCCGGCCGTGTAGGCCAGCCCGGCCTGCCGGTGCGCGCTGCGGTTGCCGGCCTGGCGCGCGAAGCCCAGCACCTTGATCGCGAGGATCGGGAACACGCAGGGCATGAGGTTGAGCAGCAGGCCGCCGAGGAAGGCGCCGAGCAGCGCGGCCAGCAGCGTGCCCATGGGCTGGGGCGCGATCTCGTTCGAGGCGGCGGCGGTCTTCACGGCATCGGCCGCGTTGGCCGCCAGCGCGGCCTGCAGCGCGGGCAAGACCTGGGCGGCGGGCGCGGCGGCGGCCGCGGGCCAGCTGCCGCTCACGGGCGGCTCGGCGCGCCAGGCGATCGGCTGGCCGGGCTGGCGATCGGCCTCGGCCAGCGCCACCACCACCGGCATCGCCGTGGGGCTCGCGCTGCGCTGGTCGGCCAGCGGCAGCGTGGCGGTCCAGGTGCCGCCCTGCCAGGATTGGGTCCAGTCCTTGCCGGAGACGGCCGCGGTGCGGATCACCTCGGGGGTCTCGGGGAAGAAGGCCAGCGTCTTGCCCTGGGCAGCGGCCGGCAGGCCCTCGAGGCGCACCTGCAGGTTGTTGCCCTGCACCTCGATCGCGCCCGGCGCCGCGAGCTGTGCCGGCTGCGCGGCCTGGGCGGCGTCGAACTCGGCCTTGTGCAGCGCGGTCGAGCCCTGCACCGGCAGCGCCAGCGAGAACTCGCCTTCCTCGGGAATGCATTCCTTGCGGCAGACCAGCCACGAGGCCTTGAGCCGCACCTGGAGTTCGGCCGGCCCGCCCGCGCCCGTGAGGGCCAGCGGCGGCTTGAAGGTGCTCGCCACCTCGAGCGGCACCGGCAGCAGCACCGTGTTCTCGTAGCCGTAGTTGGCGAGGTTGCCGACCGGGATCTTCTTCGGCACCGGCCAGGCGATGTCGCCGGCCGCCACGCCGGGGGGCAGGGTCCAGCTGAGCTCGGTGGGCAGGCCGGAATCGCCGGCGTTCTTCCAGTAGGTGTGCCACTCGGGCTGGTGCGCGATCTGCAGGCCGACCCAGACCGGCGCGCCGGGCGCCACGCCGTCGGGCGCATGCGCCACCAGTTCGGCGCGCACATGCGGGGTGGTCACGACCGCGCCCGTCTTGGCTGGAGTCAATTGGGCCAGAGCCGGCATCCAGGCTGTGGATGCTGCTATGAGAAGCGTAGCGAATCGGAGGCGCGTGAAGGTCATGCCGACAGTCGGAGCATTCAGGGGGAGCGAAGTTCCGGGCGGGATCAGGCGGCGGCCGCCCAGCCCAGCACCACGCGCCGGCTGTTGGCGCTCTTCTTCTCGATCTTGGTGACCACCACGGCGCCGATCTCGGCGGTGTTGGCCACGTGCGTGCCGCCGCAGGGCTGGAAGTCGATCTGGGCCTCGCCCTCGCCGCCGATGCGGATGGTGCGCACCGTGCCCGTGCCGCGCGGCGGCTGCACGCTCATGCTCTTGACCAGCGCCGGGTTGGCGTCGAGCTCGGCGTCGGTGATGGCGCCCACGGTCAGCGGATGGGCCGCGCCCACCAGCGCCGCGAGGCCGCGGGTCAGCGCTTCCTTGTCGAGTGGGTCGGTCATGTGGAAGTCGAGCCGCGCGTAGTCGGGCGTGATCGAGCAGCCGTTGACCGGCTGCGGCACCAAGTAGCAGAGCAGGTGGGTGGCGGTGTGGAAGCGCATCAGCCGGTGGCGGCGCTCCCAGTCGATGGTCGCGGTGACGGTGTCGCCGGGCTTCAGCGCGGCCAGCAGGGCCTCCTGGCCCGGCGCGGGCACGTGCACGATCTCGTCGGTGGCGCGGCCCTCGGCGTCCTTGCCCTTGCGCGTGTCGGCGATCGCGATCCCGGCGCCGCCGGCCAGCGCCAGCACGCCGCTGTCTCCGGCCTGTCCGCCGCCCAGCGGGTAGAACACGGTGCGGTCCAGCACGATGCCGGTCTCGTCGATGCGCTCGACGCGCGCTTCGCAGGAGCGCAGATAGGCGTCGGCACGGAACAGGTCGTGGGTCATCCCGGCGATGGTAGCGGCGATGCGCGAACGGGGTGCGCCCACGCCGGAAAGCGCCCACGACCGACAGCCCCGGGGCCGCCGCCCGCTCGAAGATCGCTCGATGCGCGGCACCGGGCCGCGCCGCAACGCACGAAGGACGGCGCATGAAGACACGGCAGCAAGCACCCACCCCCAAGACGGCCGCGGCCCTGCTGGCGGCGGTCCTGGTCCCGCTGGTGCTGGCGGGCTGCGGCGAGGCGGCCAAGCTCACGCCCGAACTGACCACCGGTCCGCGGCCGCAGCTGGTCGAGCCCAACAAGACCCTGATCCCCACCGTCAACGTCGCGCCCGTGGTCGGCTGGAACGACACCGCCGCGCCCACGCCGGCCGATGGCCTCAAGGTGGCGGCGCTGGCGCGCGGGCTCGACCATCCGCGCTGGGTCTACACCCTGCCCAACGGCGACGTGCTGGTGGCCGAGAGCAACAAGCCGCCCAAGCTCGAGGGCACGACCGACGGCGGCAGCGGCCTGATGGCCAAGGCGCGCAACTTCGTGATGAACAAGCTGATGGCGCGCGCCGGCGCCGGCGTGCCCAGCGCCAACCGCATCACCCTGCTGCGCGATGCCGACGGCGACGGCGCGGCCGAGGTCAAACAGGTGTTCCTCTCCAACCTTACCTCGCCCTACGGCATGGCGCTGGTGGGCAACGAACTCTTCATCGCCAACGCCGATGCGCTCGTGAAGGTGCCCTACACCGAGGGCCAGACCTCGATCGATGCCAAGCCCACCGTGGTGACGCCGCTGCCCGCGGGCATCAACCACCACTGGACCAAGAACGTGATCGCCAACGCCGATGGCAGCAAGCTCTACGTGACCGTGGGCTCGAACAGCAACATCGGCGAGAACGGGCTGGCCGCCGAGGAGGGCCGCGCCGCCATCTGGGAGGTCGACACCAAGAGCGGCGAGAAGCGGCTGTTCGCGAGCGGCCTGCGCAACCCCAACGGCCTGGGCTGGGACCCCGACACCCAGGCGCTGTGGACCGTGGTCAACGAGCGCGACGAGATCGGCAGCGACCTCGTGCCCGACTACCTGACCTCGGTGAAGGACGGCGCCTTCTACGGCTGGCCCTGGAGCTACTACGGCGGCGTGGTCGACGTGCGCGTGCAGCCGCAGAACCCCGAGATGGTGGCCAAGTCGATCGCGCCCGACTATGCGCTGGGCTCGCACGTCGCGCCGCTGGGCCTGGCGTTCTCGCGCCCGGGCGGCATGCCCGAGCAGTTCGCCAGCGGTGTCTTCATCGGCGAGCACGGCTCGTGGAACCGCAAGCCCAAGTCGGGCTACAAGGTGGTGTTCGTGCCTTTCATCGGCGGCAAGCCCAGCGGCCCGCCGGTCGACGTGCTCACGGGCTTCCTCGATGCCCAGGAGAAGGCGCAGGGCCGGCCGGTGGGCGTGGCGCTCGACAAGAGCGGCGCGCTGCTGGTGGCCGACGACGTGGGCAACGTCGTGTGGCGGGTGTCGCGCGCGAAGCAGAACTAAGGACGCTCAGCCGCCGCGCACCGACGAGGGCCGCGCCACCAGCTGCGCGGCCGGGCCCTCGACCCGGTGGCGCGAGACATCGCCGCGCAGGTGGTCGAACAGCAGCGCGATCGCCTGCTGCGCCACCTCCTCCAGGTGCAGGTCGACCGCGGTGAGCGGCGGCACGCTGGTGCGCGCGCGCAGGCCGTCGTAGCGGGTCGCGACCATCACGTCGTCGGGCACGCGGCGCCCGCTCTGCACGATCGCCGCCAGCGCGCCGGTGGCGAAGGCGTCGACCGGCACGCAGAAGGCGTCGATGCCGGGATGGGCCGCGAGCAGCGCCTGCGCCGCCTCGTGGCCGCCGGCCTCGCCGCGCACCTCCTCGACCAGCGACAACAGCGGCGGCTGGCCGCGCGCGGCCATCGCTTCTTCGTACGCCGTGCGCGCCTCGAGGTAGGAGTTGCGCTGCGCCGCGCCCAGGATCATCGCGACCTGGCGCGCGCCCTGGCCGTGCAAGTGCTCGAGCAGCAGCCGCGTGGTGCGGCCCGAATGGATGTCGACGTAGGGCGGCATCACCGGCCCCTCGGCCGGCTTGCCGATGGCCACCACCGGCAGGCCGCGGCGCAGCAGGTTCGCGAGGTTGGGATCGCCGGCCGAGGGCTCGATGACCAGCGCGCCGTCGACGTCGAGCAGCTCCATCGGCACCAGCCCGTTCTCCATCGCGGGCGCCAGCACCAGCGCGAGGCCGCGGTCGAGCGCCGCCGCCGCGGCCACCGCCGCCACCTCCATCAGGAAGCCCAGCCGCGAGGGCCCGCCCGCCACCGCCAGCGGCATCGAGGACAGCAGGGCGATCATGTGCGCCTGCCCGGTGCGCAGCCGCTGCGCATTGCGGTTCGGCCGGTAGCCCAGCCTGGCGGCCGCGCGCTCGACGCGCGCGCGGGTCTCGGCATCGACCTGCCCGCGCGCGTTGAGGGCGTGCGACACCGTGGTCGGCGACACGCCGGCCTCGCGCGCCACGTCCTTGATGTTCGCCCGTGGCGTTCGCTCGGTGTTCATCCCGTATTGACCTTCCACGAAAGCGGTGCTTCAATTCCCAAATCGTTTTGGGCATCTGCCCGGAATGTACTTCACCCGCTGCGGCGGATTTTTTTGCCAGTGCGCCCAAATCGATTTGGGCGCGGACCGATCCAAGGAAAAACGATCATGTCCCGTGCGAACGAGCCAGCGCCCGTCGATGCCGTGCTGCCCTTTTCCCAATTGCTGCTGTTCGGCCTGCAGCACGTGCTGGTGATGGCCGCGGTGCCGATCACCTCGGTGTTCCTGGTGGCCAAGGCGCTGGGCCTGTCGGCCGCGCTCACGGTCAACCTGATCAGCGCCACCTTCCTGCTGTGCGGGCTGGGCACCTTGCTGCAGTCCTTCGGGCCGTGGAAGTTCGGCGCGCGGCTGCCCTTCGTGATGGTGCCGGGCGGCGCGCCGATCGTGATGTTCGTGACCATCGCCCAGCAGCGCGACCTGCAGACCGCCTCGGGCGCGGTGATCCTCACGGCGCTGTTCTATTTCCTGATCCTGCCGGTCTTCGCGCGCTGCCTGCGCTTCTTCCCGAAGATCGTGATCGGCACGCTGCTGCTGCTGGTGTCGATCAACCTGGTGAAGGTCTACGGCGGCATCATCGCCGGCAAGGCCGGCACGCCCACCTTCGGCGACCCGGTGAACATCGGGCTGGCGCTCGCCACCATCGGCTTCACGGTGCTGTTCGCGCGCCTGTTCAAGGGCATGCTGGGGCAGCTCGCGGTGCTGCTGGGCCTGCTGGCCGGCACGCTCTTGGCGGCCGCCTTCGGGCTGATGGATTTCTCGCCCGTGGCCGCGGGCCCGCTGTGGAGCAGCCCGACCCTGCTGCCCTTCGGCCTGCCGCATTTCGACCTCGTGGCCGCGGTGCCGCTGCTGATCTTCAGCGTGATCTCGATGGTCGAGGCCACCGGCCAGACGGTGGCCGTGGCCGAGGTGGTGGGCCGGCCCATCGACCCGCGCGACGCGGTGCCGCGCACCGTGCGCGGCGACGCGCTGGTGTCGCTGCTCGGCGGCCTGTTCGGCACCTCGATGATCATCACCAGCGGCGAGAACATCGGCATCGTGCGCGCCACCAACGTGCGCTCGCGCTACGTGACGGCCATGGCCGGCGCGATCCTGGTGCTGATCGCGCTGTCGGCACCGCTGGGCCGGCTGGCCAGCGCGATCCCGGCCGCCGTGGTGGGTGGCACCGCGATGGTGGTGTTCGCGATCATCGGCACCATGGGCATCGACATGCTGCGCCGCACCGACCTGCACGAGCGCGGCAACATGTTCGTGCTGGCGGGCGCGCTGACCATGGGCCTGCTGCCGATCCTCGTGCCGGGGCTCTACAGCCGTTTTCCCGACACGCTGCAGCTGGTGCTGGGCAACGGCCTCGCGATGGGCTCGATCACCGCGGTGGTGCTCAACCTGCTGTTCAACCGGCCACCGGCCGAACGCGCGGCGCCCCTGCCATCGGCGGTGCCGCCGCCGGTTTCGCCGCAGTGAGCTTCTTCTCTTTCCTTTCTTTCGGATCCAGACATGTCCCCTGACCACGAGGCCGCGCCCTTCGCGGCCCCCGAGCTGCTGCTCGTGCCCGACCACCTGATGCTGCGCGACGGCCCGGCCACCGACCACGCCGTGCACATCGCCGACGGCCGCTTCGCCGACATCGGCCCTGCCGAGCTGCTGGCCGCGCGCCACCCTCGACTGGTGCCGCAGCGCCTGCCGGGCCGGCTGCTGATGCCCGGCATGATCGACGCGCACCACCACCTCACGCAGTCCTTCGGCAAGTCGCTGGCCTACGGCGAGCCGTCGGAGATCTTCCGGCGCGTGTGGGTGCCGCTGGAATCCAGCCTCGACGACGAGTTCGTCTACCTCGCGACCAAGCTCGCGGCGCTCGAGTCGCTGCGCGGCGGCTTCACCACCGTGTGCGACGCCGGCACCCGCGCGCCGGGCGACATCGGCGCGATGGCGCGCGCGCTGCACGAGACCGGCTTGCGCTGTGTGCTCGGGCTGATCTGCAACGACGGCGGCAACGAGAGCAGCGATGCCGAGCGCCGCACGCTGAAGGCGCAGGCCGAGCGCTTCCTCGCGCGCTGGCAGGGCGATGCGCTGGTGCATCCCTCGCTCGCGATCTCGGTGCCCGAAGCGGCCTCCGACGAGATGCTGACGACCGTCTCCGCGCTGTGCGCCGAGGCCGGCACCGTGTTCCAGACCCACGTCAACGAGCACCTGGCTTCGGTCGAGCGCTCGGTGGTCGCGCGCGGCCGGCGTCCGCTGGAACTGCTCGCGCAGCTGGGCGCGCTCGGCCCGCAGGTGCTGATCGCGCACGGCACGCTCGTCACGCCACCGGAACTCATGCTGCTGCGCGACACCGACACCGCCGTCAGCTACAACCCGGTCGCGAGCCAGTGGAAGGGCAACGCGGTGGCGCCGGCCCATCTCATGGCCGCGCTCGGCATCCGCTTCGGCCTGGGCACCGATGCCACGCGCAGCGACGGCTTCCGCCTGATGGATGCGGCCGAGGCCGCGCAGAAGATCGCCTTCGGCCTGGCCGTGGGCGATGCCTCCAGCGGCGGCGGCTGGACCTGGTTCGACCATGCGACGCACGAGGGCGCGCGCGCCGCGGGCCTGGGTGCGCGCACCGGCGAGATCGCCGTCGGCAAGGCGGCCGACTTCCTGCTCGTGGACGTCGACACGCCCGAGATGTGCACCTCGGTCGACCTGACCTGGGACCTGGTGCGCCTGGGCAACCGCGACCAGATCGAGGCGGTGTTCGTCGCCGGCCGGCTGCGGCTGTGGAAGGGCTGGCCCACCGACTGGGACGCGCGCGCGCTGCAACGGCAGCTCGCGCGCACCGCCCAGGCCGCCATCGCGCGCGCGCCGATCGTGCGGTTGCATCCCACGGCCGCCGAGCACCGGCGGCAGGTCGCCCGATGAGCGCGCAGCACCTCGTGCTGATGTCGCTGGCCGTGCTGGTCGCCGCCTTCGTGCAGGGCGCGACCGGCGTCGGCTTCGCGCTCATCGCCGCGCCGGTGATCGGCCTCGTGCGCCCCGAGCTGCTGCCGGTGTGCGTGCTGGTGCTGATGCTGCCGCTGAACCTCTACGTGGCCTGGCGCGAGCGCGGCGCCATCGACGGCACCGGCGCGCGCTGGATCACCGGTGGGCGCGTCGCGGGCACCGCGGGCGGCCTTTGGGTGCTGGCGGCGCTCAGCGCGGGCCAGCTCTCGCTGTTCGTCGGCGCCTCGACCGTCGCGGCCGCGCTGGTCACCCTGCTGATGCCGGCCTTCTCGCCGGGGCGCGGCGCTTTCGTCGGCGCCGGGCTGGTCACGGGCATCACCGAAACCGCCACCGGCATCGGCGGCCCGCCGCTGGCGCTCGTCTACCAGCACCAGCCGGCGCCCACCATGCGCTCGACCATCGCGCTGTGCTTCCTGCTCGGCGAGCTGGTGTCGCTGGCCGTGCTGCTGGCCACCGGCCGCGTCGGCCTGCCGCAGTTGCAGGCCGCGGCGTTGCTGCTGCCGGCGCTGGTCGTGGGCGCGGTGCTCAGCCGCCTCGTGCATCGCCGCGTGAACGGGCGGCTGCTGCGCATCTTCGTGCAGGTGTTCGCGATCGTCTCGGGGCTGGTGCTGCTGGTGAAGGCCTTCTGACTTCAGGCGCCTTGCCGCGCCTGCCAGGCCGCGCGGTCGAGCCGGTACAGGCAATGGCGGCGCAGCGGATGGCCCTCGGCCAGCAGCGGATGGTCGAACGCGCCGGCCGGGTCCTCGCGCATGCCCAGGCGCTGCATCACCGCGCTCGAGCGCCGGTTGGGCAGCGCGGTGAAGGAGACGATCTCGTCCAGCCCGAGCCGCTCGAAGCCCACGGCCAATGAGGCGCGCGCCGCCTCGCTCGCGAGGCCCTGGCTCGCGCGCTGGCAGGGCGATGCGCTGGTGCATCCCTCGCTCGCGATCTCGGTGCCCGAAGCGGCCTCCGACGAGATGCTGACGACCGTCTCCGCGCTGTGCGCCGAGGCCGGCACCGTGTTCCAGACCCACGTCAACGAGCACCTGGCTTCGGTCGAGCGCTCGGTGGTCGCGCGCGGCCGGCGTCCGCTGGAACTGCTCGCGCAGCTGGGCGCGCTCGGCCCGCAGGTGCTGATCGCGCACGGCACGCTCGTCACGCCACCGGAACTCATGCTGCTGCGCGACACCGACACCGCCGTCAGCTACAACCCGGTCGCGAGCCAGTGGAAGGGCAACGCGGTGGCGCCGGCCCATCTCATGGCCGCGCTCGGCATCCGCTTCGGCCTGGGCACCGATGCCACGCGCAGCGACGGCTTCCGCCTGATGGATGCGGCCGAGGCCGCGCAGAAGATCGCCTTCGGCCTGGCCGTGGGCGATGCCTCCAGCGGCGGCGGCTGGACCTGGTTCGACCATGCGACGCACGAGGGCGCGCGCGCCGCGGGCCTGGGTGCGCGCACCGGCGAGATCGCCGTCGGCAAGGCGGCCGACTTCCTGCTCGTGGACGTCGACACGCCCGAGATGTGCACCTCGGTCGACCTGACCTGGGACCTGGTGCGCCTGGGCAACCGCGACCAGATCGAGGCGGTGTTCGTCGCCGGCCGGGTGCGGCTGTGGAAGGGCTGGCCCACCGACTGGGACGCGCGCGCGCTGCAACGGCAGCTCGCGCGCACCGCCCAGGCCGCCATCGCGCGCGCGCCGATCGTGCGGTTGCATCCCACGGCCGCCGAGCACCGGCGGCAGGTCGCCCGATGAGCGCGCAGCACCTCGTGCTGATGTCGCTGGCCGTGCTGGTCGCCGCCTTCGTGCAGGGCGCGACCGGCGTCGGCTTCGCGCTCATCGCCGCGCCGGTGATCGGCCTCGTGCGCCCCGAGCTGCTGCCGGTGTGCGTGCTGGTGCTGATGCTGCCGCTGAACCTCTACGTGGCCTGGCGCGAGCGCGGCGCCATCGACGGCACCGGCGCGCGCTGGATCACCGGTGGGCGCGTCGCGGGCACCGCGGGCGGCCTTTGGGTGCTGGCGGCGCTCAGCGCGGGCCAGCTCTCGCTGTTCGTCGGCGCCTCGACCGTCGCGGCCGCGCTGGTCACCCTGCTGATGCCGGCCTTCTCGCCGGGGCGCGGCGCTTTCGTCGGCGCCGGGCTGGTCACGGGCATCACCGAAACCGCCACCGGCATCGGCGGCCCGCCGCTGGCGCTCGTCTACCAGCACCAGCCGGCGCCCACCATGCGCTCGACCATCGCGCTGTGCTTCCTGCTCGGCGAGCTGGTGTCGCTGGCCGTGCTGCTGGCCACCGGCCGCGTCGGCCTGCCGCAGTTGCAGGCCGCGGCGTTGCTGCTGCCGGCGCTGGTCGTGGGCGCGGTGCTCAGCCGCCTCGTGCATCGCCGCGTGAACGGGCGGCTGCTGCGCATCTTCGTGCAGGTGTTCGCGATCGTCTCGGGGCTGGTGCTGCTGGTGAAGGCCTTCTGACTTCAGGCGCCTTGCCGCGCCTGCCAGGCCGCGCGGTCGAGCCGGTACAGGCAATGGCGGCGCAGCGGATGGCCCTCGGCCAGCAGCGGATGGTCGAACGCGCCGGCCGGGTCCTCGCGCATGCCCAGGCGCTGCATCACCGCGCTCGAGCGCCGGTTGGGCAGCGCGGTGAAGGAGACGATCTCGTCCAGCCCGAGCCGCTCGAAGCCCACGGCCAATGAGGCGCGCGCCGCCTCGCTCGCGAGGCCCTGGCCCCACCACTTGCGCGCGAGCCGCCAGCCGATCTCCACGCAGGGCGAGAAGGGCAGGGCATAGGCCGGCGCATTGAGGCCGGTGAAGCCGATCAGCTCGCCCGACTCCTTGTGCTCGGCGGCCCAGAAACCCCAGCCGTTCTGCGCGATGCGCTCGACGAAGCGCGCGACCAGCGTGTCGCTCTCCTCGCGCGACAGCGTGGCGGGAAAGAACTCCATCACCTGTGGATCGGCGACCAGCGCGGCGAAGGGCGCGAGGTCGCTCTCGCGCCACTGGCGCAGGCGAAGGCGGGGCGTTTCGGGTTCGATGAGCGTGCGGTCCATCGGGCGATTCTGGCGCAGACGCAAGGCGCCGCCGATCGCTCATTTATGTCATGAGGTGATATATTTGCGCGCTTTCGCGCCACCGGCTTCCGGCCCCTCCATGTCCACCTCCACCCATCGCCGCGGCGACTTCGCGCTCGATGCGCGCCTGCTGCGCATCGCCACCCTGGCGGCCGTCATCGGCGCCGCGAGCACCGTGGCCGCGCGCGTGCTGCTCGACCTGATCCGCTTCTTCACCAACCTGTTCTTCTTCCAGGACTTCTCGCTGGCCGACCGCTCGCCGGCCGGCCACACGATGGGCGCCTGGGTGATCGCGGTGCCGGTGCTCGGCGGGCTGGTGATCGGGCTGATCGCGCGCTACGGCTCCGAGAAGATCCGCGGCCATGGCATCCCCGAGGCCATCGAGGCGATCCTGTTCGGCCGCAGCAAGATGTCGCCCAAGGTGGCGGTGCTCAAGCCGCTGTCCTCGGGCATCGCGATCGGCAGCGGCGGGCCCTTCGGCGCCGAGGGGCCGATCATCATGACCGGCGGCGCCATCGGCTCCCTGATCGCGCAGCACTTCCACCTGTCGGCAGCCGAGCGCAAGGCGCTGCTGGTGGCCGGCGCTACAGCGGGCATGACGGCGGTGTTCGGCACGCCGGTGGCCGCGGTGCTGCTGGCGGTCGAGCTGCTGCTGTTCGAACTGCGCCCGCGCAGCCTGCTGCCGGTGGCGATCGCCTGCGCGGTCGCGGGCTTCACGCGGCCGCTGCTGATGGAGGCCGGGCCGCTGTTCCCGCTGCAGACCGCGGCGCCGGGCCCGCTCGCGCTGCTGTCGTGCGTGGTGGCCGGACTGCTGTGCGGCGCGCTCTCGGCCAGCCTCTCGCTGTCGCTCTACAAGGTCGAGGACCTGTTCGGCAAGCTGCCGCTGCACTGGATGTGGTGGCCGGCGCTCGGTGGCCTCGCGGTGGGCATCGGCGGTTATTTCGAGCCGCGCGCGCTCGGCGTGGGCTACGACGTGATCGGCGACCTGCTGCACAACCAGCTGGCCTGGCAGGCGGTGCTCGCGCTGATCGCGGTCAAGGCGATCATCTGGGTGATCGCGCTCGGCTCGGGCACCTCGGGCGGCGTGCTGGCGCCGCTCCTGATGATGGGTGCGGCGCTCGGCGCGGTGCTCTCGCACCTGCTGCCGGGCGGCGACCCGATGCTGTGGCCGCTGGTCTGCATGGCCGCCACGCTCGGCGGCACCATGCGCGCGCCGCTGATGGCCACCGTGTTCGCCTTCGGTCTCACGCACGACAGCAATGCGCTGCTGCCGCTGCTCGCCACCTCGGCCACCGCCTACGGCTTCACCGTGCTCACCATGCGGCGTTCGATCCTCACCGAGAAGATCGCGCGCCGCGGCCATCACATCTACCGCGAGTACGGCATCGATCCGCTCGAGCGCCAGTTCGTGGAAGAGGTGATGACGCGCGAGGTGCGCACCATCGACGCCGCCCTGCCGGTGGCCGAGGCGCTGGCCATGTACTTCGGCGAAGGCCAGGCGCACCGCGCGTTCCCGGTGCTGCGCGGACGCGAGGTGATCGGCGTGGCCGACCGCGCCGTGCTCTCTGCCTGGAGCACCGGCACCGTGGGCGATGCGGTGGCCGGCACGCCGCCGGTGGTCGCGCTGCCCGGCGAGAACTGCCGCGCGGTCGCCACGCGGCTCGCGCGCCACGGGCTCGAGCGGCTGCCGGTGGTGCGCGATGCCGATTCGCGCCTGCTGGTCGGCATCGTGGCACGCAGCGACCTCATCAAGCCCTCGCTCGCGCACTTCCACGAGGAGGAGCAACGCGAGCGGGTGCGCAGCCTGCGCTGGAGAAGCTGAGCTTCGTTCAGAACCCGGCCAGCACCACCTTGCCCTGCGCCTTGCCGCTTTCGATCAGCGCATGGGCGCGGCGCAGATTGGCGGCGTTGATGGTGCCGAAGCTCGCGTTCGCGGTGGTGCGCACGCGGCCGGCATCGACCAGCGCGGCCACCTCGGCCAGCAGCGCACCCTGCTCGGCGATGTCGGTCGTCTCGAAGCGCGAGCGCGCGAACATCATTTCCCAGTGCAGCGACAGGCTCTTGGTCTTCAGCGGCATCGCGTCGAGCACCTTCATGTCGTCGATCACCGCGAGCTGGCCCTGGGGCTTGAGGCTCTCGATGATCTGTGCGTAGTGCTGCTCGGTCTGCGTGAGGCTCGCGACCATGTCGACCTCGGCGATGCCGGCCGCCTTGAGCTCGGCCGCGAGCGGCTTCGAATGGTCGATGACGAGGTGCGCGCCCAGTTCCAGGCACCAGGCGCGGGTCTCGGCGCGCGAGGCGGTGGCGACCACGCGCAGCTGCGTGAGCTGGCGCGCGAGCTGGATCAGGATCGAGCCCACGCCGCCGGCGCCGCCGGTGATCAGCAGGGTCTGGCCCGCGCCGCCGCCCTTGGGCACGCGCAGGCGGTCGAACAGCAGCTCGTAGGCGGTGATGGTGGTCAGCGGCAGCGCGGCTGCCTGGGCATCGTCGAGCGTGCCCGGCGCGATCGCGGCGATGCGTTCGTCGACCGCATGCAGTTCCGAATTGGCGCCGGGGCGCACGATCGAGCCGGCGTAGTAGACGCGGTCGCCGACCTTGAAGCCCGTCACGCCCGCGCCGATGGCCTCGACCGTGCCGACCGCGTCCCAGCCCAGCACCTTGGCCTGGCCGGCCTCGGGCGCGGCGTTCCTGCGCACCTTGGTGTCGACCGGGTTGACCGACACCGCCTTCACGCGCACCAGCAGGTCGCGCGCGCCGGGCTGGGGCGCGGGCAGCTCGATGTCCTGCAGCGCTTCGGGGTGGTCGATGGGGAGGGGCTGGTAGTAGCCGACGGCTTTCATGGCGGTTCCTTTGTGGCGGATCTGGAGATGAAACGAATGTAGGGCGACAATCCCGATTTGATAAGACTGGCTAGGCGAGCAACACTTTCAAATGAAGATTGAAAATACCTCGGACCTGCGGGTGCTGGTGCAGACCGCGCGCGCCGGCACGCTGACGGCCGCGGCCCATGCGCTGGGCATCACGCCGGCGGCCGCCAGCGCCACGCTCAAGCGGCTCGAGACGCAGCTCGGCGCGCGGCTGTTCGAGCGCTCCACGCGCGCCATGCGCCTGACGCCGCAGGGCCAAACCCTGCTCGACTACGCGGTGCGCGCCTTCGAGCTGCTGGCCGAGGGCGAATCGCTGGTCACGGCCGACCGCGGCGAGCTGGTCGGCACGCTGCGCGTGGCCGCGCCCTCGGACCTCACGCGCAGCACCCTGCTGCCCTGGTTCGACGAGTTCCTCGCGCTGCACACGGGGGTGCAGCTGTCGCTGTCGGTGGGCGACCGGCCGCTGGACGTAATGCGCGACGAGGTCGACGTGGCGCTGCGCTACGGCGCGCTGGCCGATTCGCGGCTGGTGGCGCGGCCGTTCGCGATGACCAATCCGTTGTTGACGGCCTCGCCCGATTACCTGCGGCGGCATCCGGCGCCGAGGGTGCCGCAGGACCTGGTGCATCACAACTGCCTGATCTTCAATCGCGGGGGGCGGCTGCATCGGGTCTGGCGATTTGCGCAGAACGGGCAGTGGACGGAGGTGCGGGTCGATGGGAATCGCAGCGTGGACGATGCTTCGCTGGCGCGCGAATGGGCGGTGGCGGGGTATGGGGTGACGCTGAAGTCGGCTCTCGATGTGCGCGGCGATATCGAAGCCGGGCGGTTGGTGCATCTGATGACGGATTGGGAGACGGAGCCTTATCCGTTGCATGCGTTGTTGCCTAGTGGGAGGTTTGTTGCGGCTCGGGTTCGGGCTTTGGTTGATTTCCTGGCTTTGAAGTTTGATTTGTTGGGGCGGGGTGTTTTCTCTGGGTAGGGCGTTGGCCGGGTCTCGCCCCGGCGGGCGAGTCACTTTCTTTTGCTTCGCCAAAAGAAAGTAACCAAAGAAAAGGCGAC
>NZ_JBWKPQ010000033.1:0-86419 GCF_059418345.1 Variovorax sp. GW821-FHT09B01
CTCCTAGCGTGTGCGGACGCACACGCGTCGTCGCGCGCCTTGATGGGCGGGCTTTGGCGAGCTTCGCGACCCCTTGAATAGTGTTAACAGGCCCTAGTCGGCGTCTTCGTCCGACGCGTTGCGGATGCGCAGCGCCGTGTCGTAGAGCGTGTTGCGCGGCGCGCCCGTGATCTCGGCCGCGAGCTTCACGGCGGTCTTCACCGGCAGCTCGGCCAGCAGCAGGCGCAGCACGCGCTCGCCCTCGGCGCCGTCGTCGGCCGCCACCGCCACCGGATGCAGCACCAGCGCGAACTCGCCGCGCGTGCGGTCGCGCTCGGCCGCGAACCAGCCGGGCAGGGCGCTGGCCGCCAGCGTCGCGATCTCCTCGAACTGCTTGGTGAGCTCGCGGCCCACGGTGACGCGGCGCTCGCCGAGCACGGCCAGCGCGCGCGCCAGCGGCTCGATGCGGTGCGGGGCCTCGAGCAGCACCACGGCGCGCGGCTCGTGCGCGAGCGCCTGCACGGCGCTGTCGCGCTCGCCGGCCTTGCTCGGCAGGAAGCCCGCGAACACGAAGGCGCTGCTCGCGCTGTCGCCACCGCCATCGGACACCAGCCCGGCCGCGCCGACCAGCGTGGTGACGCTGCTGGCGCCCGGCAGCGGCAGCGCGCGCAGGCCGGCGGCATGCACCGCGGCCACCAGCCGCGCGCCGGGGTCGCTCACGCCGGGCGTGCCGGCGTCGCTGACATACGCGATGCGCTCGCCCTGCGCGAGCCGCGCGACCACGGCCTGCGCGGCCTCGGCCTCGTTGTGCTGGTGCAGCGCGAGCAACTGCGCGCCGGGGCGGTCGATGCCGTAGGCGCGCAGCAGGCTCTGGGTGTGGCGCGTGTCCTCGCAGGCGACGGCGTCGACCAGCTGCAGCACGTGCAGCGCGCGCAAGGTGATGTCGGCCAGGTTGCCGATCGGCGTGGCGACCACGTAGAGGGTGCCCTGCGGATAATGCTGCGCACCGGCGGCGTCGCGCGCGGCCCCGAGGGCGGCACCGAAAGAGGCGGGTGCGAGTGAGGCCAAGCGCTTTTCTCCGAGGGACGTCGACACAAGAACAAACGGGAACAGGGAGCGGTCATGAAGACCACGACGACGGCGTCGGCCGTCACGACCAAGGGCCGCGGCGACGCGGCCGAGGACGCCGCACTGGCGCACCTGGAGCGCGCGGGGCTGCAGCTGGTCGCGCGCAATTATCGGACGCCGGGCCGAGGCGGCGGCGAGATCGACCTGATCATGCGCGATCCGCGCGACCGCACGCTGGTGTTCGTCGAGGTGCGCCAGCGCAGTTCCACCGGCCATGGCGGCGCGGCCGGCAGCATCACGGCGGCCAAGCAGCGGCGCATCGTGTTCGCGGCGCGCCACTATCTCGCGCGTTTGCGCGAGCCGCCGCCGTGCCGCTTCGACGTGGTGCTGGTCGAGGAGCGCATCACGTGGCTGCGCGCGGCTTTCGACGCGGGCTGACAAGGTGTGAATAAACCTACTGCGCGCCCCGATCTCGCACCTGCGGTCCTCACCGTACGTGAGTACGGCTGCGGTCCTCGGCACGACCTCGGGGCGCTCGCTACGGTTTCTTCACACCTTGTGAGCGGCCCGCGCACCGGCGCGCGATGCATGAAGGTGTAGGGCGGATCACAGCGCGGGGTCTTTCGCTGCATCCCCGCAGTTATCATCCCGCCCCATGCTCGAGCAACGGATTCAGCAGCACTTCATCGACAGCGCCGACCTCAAGTACCAGGCCGGCCCGATTCTGAGCAAACCCATTTCGCAGGCGATGCAGGCGATCCTGGCGTGCGTGACCAGCGGCGGCAAGGTGCTGGCCTGCGGGTCGGGCGTGTCGGGCCTGCTGGCCACGCAGTTCGCCTCGCAGTTCGTCGGCCGCTTCGAGCGCGAGCGGCCCGAGCTCGCGGCTATCGCATTGCCCGGCGACAGCACCGACCCCGCGGCCGACGGCGCGAATGCCGTCGACGGCGACCGTTTCGCGCGCCAGGTGCGCGCGCTCGGCCAGGCCGGCGACGTGCTGCTCGCGCTCAGCGTCAGCGGCCAGTCGGCCCCGGTGCTCGCAGCGGTGCATGCCGCGCACGAGCGCGACATGACCGTGGTGGCGCTGCTCGGCAATGCCAACGCGGGCGCCTCGGCCGCGCCGGGCACCGGCGGCGTGATCGGCCGCGCGCTGCGCGAGACCGACGTGCAGATCAGCGTGCCGCACGAGCGCGGCGCGCGCATCCACGAGATCCACCTGCTCGCGCTGCATTGCCTGTGCGACGGCGTGGACGCGCAGCTGCTCGGCGATCCGGACAGCGACGTGCTGTCGCCGTCGAGCTGAACCCTTCACGCACGACGCTCCCCGGCGCGCGGGGGCATGCGTTTCGCTGCGCCGGGGTCTGAGTTTTTCTCAGAACGATTTCATAAATATGTTGAACAAAGTTCATGTGATTGACATGGCGGCTTCCTAGCATCGCGGCCGAGCGCGCTCGCTCCTCAACTCTCCGGCGCGCCGCCCCCCATGAAACTCCCGAACTTTCCCTCCCTGCCCGCGGTCCGCGGCAGGCTGTCATCGACCCCTTCCACGCGCCGCACGCCACGCGCCGCGCTGGCCACCCTGAGCGCCGTCTGCGTGCTGGCACTGAGTGCCTGCGGCGGCGGCAGCGGTGGCGGCGGCGGCTTCTTCGGCTTCGCGCCGCCCTCGGGCGGCGGCCCCGCGCAAGGCGACAACGGCCAGGATGGCGGCGCGCAGCCCGCGAGCTTCGCGCTGTCGCTCGCGGTCGAGGGCAGCGGCGACGTCGAATCGCTCGACGCCAGGCTGGCCTGCGGCCCCGGCAGCTGCACCGGCGCCAGCGCCGACTACGCCGAAGGCAGCACCGTCACGCTCAACGCCACGCCCGCGCACGGCTTCGTGTTCGCGGGCTGGCAGGGCACCTCGTGCGAGAGCGGCGACACGCGCTGCGTCGTGACCGTGAAGGCCGCGCAGCGCATCGCCGCGAAGTTCACGCAGGCCGCGCCGTCGATCCCCGCCGGCACCTGGCTCAAGGGCGACACGCACGTGCACGACGACCACTCGTCCGACGGCAGCGCGGCGCGCCAGCTCAACGACGACAAGGGCCCGGGCAACACCGGCATCGCCGACCAGATCGGGCAAGGCACGCGCATGGGCCTGGAGTTCATGCCGCTGACCGACCACCGCACCTACGACCAGCACTACGACTGGAACTGGGAGTCGCCCTCGCTGCTGCTGGTGCGCGGCGAGGAGGCCAACGGCAGCCCGCACGCGACGGTGCAGGGCGGCGTCGACTCGATCGTGCAGGGCGCCGCGCGCGCCGACCGCCAGCCCTTCACGCACCTGCAGCAGTCGATCTGGGACGCGCACAGCCAGGGCGCGAACTGGACCGTGGCGCACCCGAACGACGGCGAGACCAATGCCGACGGTTCGTTCAATGCCTACGCCAACGTGCAGGGCGTGGACCTGGTCGAGACCTGGAACGGCACGCCGAGCCCCGAGACCGTGCTGGCCGACGCCTATGCCGAGAAGCTGTGGAACGCGGGCTTCCGCTTCGGCATCGCGGGCGCGAGCGACAGCCACATGCGCGAGCTGTGGGACGGCGAGGGCACGGTCTATCCGATCTCGAACCCCGGCATGCCGGCCACGCAACTGCTGTCCAGGGCCTACAACGAGCGCGCCATCGTGCAGGCGCTGCAGCGCGGCCACACCAGCCTCTCGTACGACCCGAACGGCCCCTTCGTCTCGATCGCCACCGACCTGCGCGGCGGCGGCTACACCGCGATCGGCGGCGACGAGGTGTTCGTGCCGGCCGGCACCGCCGGCCACCTGCGCATCGACGTGCGCCGCGCCGCGGGCCTGGACGTGTTCGTCTACCGCGCGCCCGGCAAGAGCGCCGGCCCGCTCAAGAGCTTCAAGCCGAAGACCGATGCCGAGAGCTTCATCGTCGACATCGCTGCCGGCGACAAGCCCGACTGGTACCGCGCCGAGGTGCGCGGCATGAGCACGCCCCAGCCCTGGGCGCCGGTGTCGGTCGACGAGGTCAAGGCCACCGTGTCGCCGATCTTCGTCTCGCCCGCGCCGGTCGAGGCCAAGCCCGCGACGCCGATTCCCGCCGATGCCGGCGCCGAGGACGACGCGCTGCGCGTGGCGGGCGCGCGCGGCGGCTTCGCGGGCTTCCCCGACATCGCGGTCGCCGACGGCGCGCTGCACTTCGTGGCCGAGCTGCACGGCGCCTCCAGCAGCACCGTGGTCTATCGCCAGCGCGACGCCAAGGGCGTGTGGCGCGACGCGGGCCGCACGCTCAGCGGCCAGGGCCAGGCGCGCTTTCCGCGCGTTGCCGCGCGCGGCAACGAGGTCTGGGTGGCCTGGGAGGAGGACGCGGTGCAGGTGCCGCACCGGCCCGAGATCAAGCTGCGGCATTCGGCCGACGGCGGCGCCAACTGGGACGCCACCGTGACCGTGCGCGCGGTCGAGGGACGCGCCGAGCATCCGGCGATCGCGCTGTCGGCCGGCGGCAAGCCCGTGCTCGCATGGCAGGAGATCGCGGCCCATCAGGCCTTCGACATCCTGGCGCAGGAGATCGGCACCGACGTCCAGCCGCGCAACCTGTCGGCCGCCGGCAAGGTGACCGATCCGGGCATCGCCAGCGACACGCGCACCCCGCGCTATCCGGCCTCGGTGCTGCCCTCGGTGGCGGTGGCGGCCGATGGCCGCGTCGCCGTGGCCTGGCAGGACGACCGCGGCGACAAGGATCCGCTGTGGACCGGCGCCGCGAGCTACGGCGAGGGCACCACGCCCGACGACTGGCAGGTGCAGGTGCTGGTGCGCGAAGCCGGTGGCGCCTGGGCCGCGAAGCCGGCCGAGATCGGCACCTCGGACCGCGCCGACCGCCATCCGCAGATCGCGTTCGGCGCCAAGGGCGAGCTGGTCGCGGTCTGGGAGAGCAAGGAGCTCGCCGCGAGCGGGCGCAACCTGTCGGTGCGCGCCGCGGTCTCGGGCGACGGCGGCAAGTCCTTCGCGGCGCCGGTGGTGGTCGGCGCCGACGACAAGACCATGAGCGAGCGGCCGCGCCTGGGCGTCGATGCCGACGGTGCGGTGCGCGCGGTCTGGTACGACTCGCGCTCGGCCGACTGGCGCTGGCGCGTGATGACCGCGGTGTTCCGCCCCGACAGCGGCTGGGAGCCCGGCACCCTGCTGATGGCCCGCGGCAACAACACCTGGCCCGTGACCGCGGGCGGCCAGGTGGCGTTCGCCAGCACGCGCAACGCGCAGCGGCTGCAGCGCGATCCGACGCAGCAGGTGTTCCTGCTGTCGCTCGCCAAGCCCTGAGCTGAAGACGAACTGAAGAAGCGGCGGCGGCCGCATCCGGCGCGGGCCGCGGCGTTCCCTCGGGAACTCCGCGGCCGTCTTCATTTCTACCAACAAGCCGTAACGGAGCGGCAAATCCGCTGGGCTAAACTCGCCGCGAACCCGGGCCAGGGCCTCGCGGCAGCGCCCATCTCGCACCTCCATTCCAGGGAAATCACACATGCAGAAGACCGCCTCGACGCCTCGCGCCATGCACCGCCTCGTTCTCGCACTCGCCTCGGGCGCGGCATTGGTCGCGGGCCTCTCGGCCTGCGTGCCGCTGGTGGTCGGCGGCGCGGCGGCGGTGGGCGTGGGCATGGTGGCGACCGACCGCCGCAGCTCGGGCGCCCAGCTCGACGACCAGGGCATCGAGCTGCGCGCCGCGGCCCGCGTGCGCGACATCGCCAACGACCAGATGTACGTCAGCGTGACCAGCTACAACCGCCAGGTGCTCCTGACCGGCGCGGTGGGCAACGAGGCCGACCGCCGCCGCGTCGAGGACGTGGTGCGCGGCGCCGAGAACGTGCGCTCGGTGGTCAACGAACTCACGCTGGGCACGCCGAGCACCTTCCAGGACCGCTCCAACGACCTCTACGTCACCGGCAAGGTCAAGGCCTCGCTGCTCGACGCCAAGGACATCTTCGCCAACTCCTTCAAGGTCGTGACCGAGCGCGGCACGGTCTACCTGATGGGCATCGCCACGCGCCGCGAGACCGACCGCGCGACCGAGGTGGTGCGCAGCGTGACCGGCGTGCAGAAGGTGGTGCGCGTGGTCGAGATCGTGAGCGAAGCCGACCTGACCGGCGCGCAGCGCGGCGGCACCGGGGTTTCCGCGCCCGCGCCCGTGGTGCCGGCCTCGCAGCCGCAGCCCGGCACCTCGTCGCGCGTGCCGCTGCCGCCGATGGAGCCGCTGCCGAATTCGGCACCGGCGCCCGCGCCGGCCGGTGGCGTGACGACCAGCCCGATCCGCTGAAGCGTATCGATGCCCCAAGAAGAAAGGCCCCGTTCAGGGGCCTTTGTCATTCACGGGGCATGCGCCTTCACTTCAGCCGCGTGATCAGGCTCGAGGTGTCCCAGCGCTGGCCGCCCGACTGCTGCACGTCGGCATAGAACTGGTCGACCAGCGCGGTCACGGGCACGCGCGCGCCGTTGCGCTTGGCCTCGTCGAGCACCAGGCCCAGGTCCTTGCGCATCCAGTCGACCGCGAAGCCGAAGTCGAACTTGCCCTGGATCATGGTCTTGCCACGGTTGTCCATCTGCCAGCTCTGGGCGGCGCCCTTGCCGATGACCTCGAGCACCGCCTGCATGTCGAGCCCCGCGCGCTGGCCGAAGGCGATGGCCTCCGACAGGCCCTGCACCAGGCCCGCGATCGCGATCTGGTTGACCATCTTCGCGAGCTGGCCCGCGCCGCTTTCGCCGAGCAGCGTGACCGCGCGCGCGAAGGCCGCGGCCACCGGCTTGATGCGATCGAAGGCAGCCGCGTCGCCGCCGCACATCACGGTGAGCGCGCCGTTCTGGGCGCCGGCCTGGCCGCCCGACACCGGCGCGTCGATGAACTGCAGGCCGCGCTCGAGCGCGGCCTTGGAGAGTTCGCGCGCCACGTCGGCCGAGGCGGTCGTGTGGTCGACGAAGACCGCGCCCTTCGCCATGCCGGCGAAGGCGCCGTCGTCGCCGAGCACCACCGAGCGCAGGTCGTCGTCGTTGCCGACGCAGCAGAACACGAGGGTGGCGCCGGCCACCGCTTCGCGCGGCGTGGCCGCATGGCGGCCGGGGGCGCCGAACTCGTCGACCCAGGCCCGGGCCTTGGCTTCGGTGCGGTTGTAGACCGTGACGCTGTGGCCGGCCTTTGCCAGGTGGCCGGCCATCGGCCCGCCCATGACGCCGAGGCCCAGGAAGGCCACCGTCTGCGCGGGAGTGGATTCGTAGGTGCGGGGGTTGATGCTGCTCATGGGCCCGAGCTTAAAGCCATTCGGCGACAGCCTGCACCCCGGGGGACATGGCCGTGCCGGTCCAAACCTGTACGTGAACGTACACGTTGGAGTAGAATCGCCCCATGAGCTCCCCGGCCCCCCCGCCCAAGTCCCTCACCGTTCGCGATGCCGCGGCGCGGCTCGGCGTGACGCCGCGCACGCTCAAGTACTACGAGGAGCTGGGCATCGTGGTGCCGGTGCGCAGCGAGGGCCGCTACCGGCTCTACGAGCCGGCCGACCTCGAGCGGCTCGCGCGCGTGCTGCGCATGCGCTCGCTGGGCTTCTCGCTCACCACCATCACCGAGATGCTGCGCCAGCCGATGGAGGCGCCGGCCGAGGGCGGCCGGCCGCGGCTGTCGAATGCCTCGCTCAAGTCGCTGCGCGAAACGCTGGGCGCGCAGCTCGCCACGCTCGATGCGCGCGTGGCCCAGGTGCGCCGCGAGCTCAAGGAAGCCGCGGCCCTGCAGGCCCAGCTGCGCCGCGACCTCGACTACGTCGAACGCCGCCTGGCCGGCGAACCGGTGGAGGAGGCCCTCGCGCAGCGGCGCGCGGAGCGCCCGGTGTCATGACCGCACCGGCCCTCGCCCGGCATCCGCGCGGCCTCTCGGCCGTGGCGTGGATGCCCTGGGCGATCGGACTGGTCACGGCGGTCGACTATTTCGACAACGCGCTGTTCGCGTTCTTCGCGAGCTACATCGCGGGCGGCGTCAACGCCTCGCCCGATGAGCTCGTGTGGGCCTCGAGCGCCTACGCGCTGGGCGCGGTGCTCGGCATCCTGCAGCAGCATGCGTGGATCGAGCGGCTCGGCTACCGCCGCTACCTCGCGCTGTGCATGTTCGCCTTCGCCGCGGGCGGCCTCGGCGCCGCCTGGTCCGACAGTTCCACCCAGCTCGCGCTGGCGCGCGGCGTGCAGGGCTACTTCGTGGGGCCGATGCTCGGCGCCTGCCGCATCCTGATCCAGATCGGCATGCCGGCCGAGCGCCGCGCCAAGGCGCTCAAGGCCTTCATGGTGCTGATCGTCTTCGGCGGCGCGCTGGCGCCGGTGGCCGGTGCCTTCCTGGTCTCGAACTTCGACTGGCGCTGGCTGTTCGGCTGCACCGTGCCGGCGGCGGTGCTGATCGGCCTGCTGGTGCTGTGGGCGCTGCCCGACCTCGGCGACGTCGAGCCGCACGAGCGCACCGCGCCGCACCATGCGCCCTACCTGGTGTTCGCGCTGGCGCAGGCGGCGCTGCAGGTGGTGCTCACGCGCACCCACTTCGAGCTGTTCACCGGTTCGCCCGCGCTCGTGGGGCTGGCGCTGGCCGGCCTCGCGGGGCTTGCCTGGTTCGGCTGGCACCAGTGGCACCATCCCGCGCCGCTGGTGCGGCTGCATGCGCTGCGGCAGCCGGGCTTTCGCGTCGGGCTCGCGCTCTACGTCGTCTACTACTACCTGTCGACCGGCTTCAGCTACCTGCTGCCGCGGCTGATGGAAGGCGGGCTCGGCTTCAGCGTGGGCAACACCGGCTACTTCACGGGCGCGATGTCGCTCGCCACCGGGCTGCTGGTGTTCGTCTACCTGCGCTACTCGGCGCGCCTCGCGCACAAGAAGTGGCTGATCGTCGCGGGCTTCGCGATCGCCGCGCTGGCGTCCGCCTGGCTCGCGCGCGTCACGCCGCAGTCGGGGCGCGAGGCGCTGGTCGGGCCGCTGCTGCTGCGCGGCCTGCTGATGCTGTTCGTGGTGCTGCCGGTCGCGAACCTCACCTTCCGGCCCTTCGCGGCCGAGGACTTCGCGCACGGCTACCGGCTCAAGAACCTGGTGCGGCAGCTCGCGATCTCCTTCGCCACCTCGAACGTGATCGCGCTGCAGCAGCACCGGCTCGCGCTGCACGAAACCCGGCTCGCCGAATCGGCCAACGCCGGCAACACGGGCTTCATGCAGGCGCTCGACGGGCTGACGCGGAATTTCGCGGCGCTCGGCCATGCGGCCGGCGAGGCGCATGCGATGGCGCTCGGCACCCTGTGGCGCACGCTCGAGCAGCAGGCCACCTTCATGGCCTCGCTCGACGGCTTCACGGCGATCGCGGTGGTCGCGCTCGCGGCGGGCGTGTTCGCCGCCTGGCAGCGGCAGATCGACTGAAGGCGGCGCGCCGGCTCAGACGATCGCGAAGTGCTCCGTGCCCGCGGCCAGGTCGGTGCTGCGCGCGCGCTGGCTGTTGAGCTTGATCTGCAGCCGCAGGTCGTTGGCCGAGTCGGCATTGCGCAGCGCATCCTCGAAGCTGATCGCGTGGCCCTCGAACAGGTCGAACAGCGCCTGGTCGAAGGTCTGCATGCCGAGGTTGCGGCTCTTCTTCATGATCTCCTTGATCTCGCCGACCTCGCCCTTGAAGATCAGGTCGGAGATCAGCGGCGTGTTCAGCAGGATCTCGACCGCCGCCACGCGGCCCAGGCCGTCCTCGGTCGGCACCAGGCGCTGCGAGACCAGCGAGCGCAGGTTCAGCGACAGGTCCATCAGGAGCTGCGCGCGGCGCTCCTCGGGGAAGAAGTTGATGATCCGGTCGAGCGCCTGGTTGGCGCTGTTGGCGTGCAGCGTGGCCATGCAGAGGTGGCCGGTCTCGGCGAAGGCCACCGCGTGCTCCATGGTCTCGCGGTCGCGGATCTCGCCCATCAGGATCACGTCGGGCGCCTGGCGCAGCGTGTTCTTGAGCGCCGCCTCCCAGCTGTCGGTGTCGATGCCCACCTCGCGCTGCGTCACCACGCAGTTCTTGTGCGGATGCACGAACTCCACCGGGTCCTCCACCGTGACGATGTGGCCGAAGGAGTTCTCGTTGCGCCAGTCGATCATCGCGGCCAGCGTGGTCGACTTGCCCGAGCCGGTGGCGCCCACCAGGATGCACAGGCCGCGCTTGGTCATCGACACGTCCTTGAGCACCTGCGGCATGCCCAGGTCGTCGATGGTCGGCAGCTTGGCCGGAATGGTCCGCAGCACCATGCCGACCTTGCCCTGCTGCACGAAGGCGTTGACGCGGAAGCGGCCGATGCCGGTCGGGGAGATCGCGAAGTTGCACTCCTTGGTGCGCTCGAACTCGGCCGTCTGGCGGTCGTTCATCACCGAGCGCGTGAGCGCCAGCGTGTGCTGCGCGCCCAGCGCCTGCTGCGAGACCTTGGTGACCTTGCCGTCGACCTTGATCGCGGGCGGGAAGTCGGCCGTGATGAACAGGTCGCTGCCGTTGCGGCTCACCATGAGCTTGAGCAGGTCGTTGATGAACTGGCTGGCTTGATCGCGTTCCATGAGGGGCTCCGGAGGGCTGGGGTCAGCCGGGGAAGTTTTCGGGGATCTTCGCTTTGCTGCGGGCTTCGGCTGCGGAGATCGTATTGCGCCGCACCAGGTCCGTGAGGTTCTGGTCCAGCGTCTGCATGCCCTGGCCCTGGCCGGTCTGGATGGTGGAGTACATCTGCGCCACCTTGGCCTCGCGGATCAGGTTGCGGATGGCCGGCGTGCCCAGCATGATCTCGTGCGCCGCCACGCGGCCCAGGCCGTCCTTGGTCTTGCACAGGGTCTGCGAGATCACTGCCTGCAGCGACTCCGACAGCATGGCGCGGATCATCTCCTTCTCCTCGCCCGGGAACACGTCGATGATCCGGTCGATGGTCTTGGCGGCCGACGAGGTGTGCAGCGTGCCGAACACCAGGTGGCCGGTCTCGGCCGCGGTCATCGCGAGGCGGATGGTCTCGAGGTCGCGCATTTCGCCGACCAGGATCGCGTCGGGGTCCTCGCGCAGCGCCGAGCGCAGCGCGTTCGCGAACGACAGCGTCATCGGCCCGACCTCGCGCTGGTTGATCAGGCACTTCTTCGACTCGTGCACGAACTCGATCGGGTCTTCCACCGTGAGGATGTGGCCGTACTCGTTCTCGTTGAGGTAGTTGACCATCGCGGCCAGCGTGGTCGACTTGCCCGAGCCCGTGGGGCCGGTCACCAGCACCAGGCCGCGCGGCTTGAGCGCGAGTTCGCCGAAAATCTTGGGCGCATTCAGCTGCTCGAGCGTGAGGATCTTCGAGGGGATGGTCCGGAACACCGCGGCCGCCCCGCGCGCCTGGTTGAAGGCGTTGACCCGGAAGCGCGCCAGGCCGTCGATCTCGAACGAGAAGTCGACCTCCAGAAATTCTTCGTAGTGCTTGCGGTGGGTGTCGCTCATGATGTCGTAGACCATGGCGTGCACCGCCTTGTGGTCCAGCGCATCGACATTGATGCGGCGCACATCGCCGTGAACGCGGATCATCGGCGGCAGGCCGGCCGACAGATGCAGGTCGGAAGCCTTGTTCTTGACGCTGAACGCGAGCAGTTGGGTGATGTCCACGGGGCTCCTCGATCGGGTTTCGGTGACGTTTTGATACGAATTTGGACGATTATGACGATGATTGGCGACGACCTCCAGCACGTGCGGCAGCGGATCGCGAAGGCCTGCGCCGACGCCGGCCGCGACCCCGGCGCGGTGCGGCTGCTGGCGGTATCGAAGACCTTCGGGCCCGAGGCGGTGCGCGAGGCGCAGGCCGCGGGCCAGTCGGCCTTCGGCGAGAACTACGTGCAGGAAGGCCTGGACAAGATCGCCGCGCTGGCCGACCTGCGCGCCGGCCTCGAGTGGCACTGCATCGGCCCTCTGCAGAGCAACAAGACGCGGCCCGTGGCCGAGCAGTTCGACTGGGTGCACAGCATCGACCGGCTCAAGATCGCCGAGCGGCTCTCGGCCCAGCGCCCGGCCCATCTGCCGCCGCTGCAGGTCTGCCTGCAGGTCAACGTGGACGGCGGCGCCAACAAGTCCGGCGTGACCCCCGAGGAGGCGCTGCCGCTGGCGCGCGCTGTGGCGGCGTTGCCACAGCTGGTGCTGCGCGGGCTCATGGCGATCCCCGAACCGGCGCCCGATTTCGAGGCCCAGCGCGCGCTGTTCCTGCGCGCGAAGGCGCTGTTCGATGAAATCCGCGGCGCCGGCATCGCGCTCGACACCCTGTCGCTGGGCATGAGCGCCGACCTCGAGGCGGCGGTCAGCGCGGGCAGCACGATGGTGCGCATCGGCACGGCGATCTTCGGCGGCCGCCCGCAGAAGGCGGCCTGAGCGGCAGGGCTCAGATCCCGAGCGGGATCCGCGCGCTGCTCTTCACTTCCTCCATCACGGCATAGGTGCGCGTCTCGCGCACGCCCGGCAGCTGCCACAGCACCGTGCCCGCGAAGTCGCGGTAGGCCGCCATGTCGGCCATGCGCGTCTTCAGCAGGTAGTCGAAGCCGCCGGCCACCATGTGGCATTCGACGATCTCCTCGCGCACCTGCACCGCGGCCTTGAACTGGTCGAACACGTTGGGCGTGGTGCGGTCCAGCAGCACCTCGACGAAGACCGTGAAGCCGCGGCCCAGCCGCTCGGCGTCGAGCCGCGCCTCGTAGCCCTGGATGAAGCCCTCGCGCGTGAGCCGCTGCACGCGTGCGAGCACCGCCGTCGGCGACAGCGCCACCGCCTCGGCCAGCTTGAGGTTGGTGATGCGGCCGTCTTCCTGAAGAATCTTCAGCAGCCGGAGATCGACGCGGTCCAGGTCGGTCATGGAAGGCGGTGTGACAAGGGTATTGGTGAATTATCCGGAAATGCTGTCGAATTTTGGTGAAAGATTCGCCATAAAGGCATGGACCATAGCCAATCCAACCAAGGAGAAGACATGCGCCTGCCCGACCCCTACCGACCCGAGACCGAGGTCGTCGCCCATCGACTCGCCCTGCTCGAGGGTGCGCTCGACTGGACTGCGGCCTCGACCGTTGCCACGCCTTGGGTGCAGGCGGTGCGCGACCATCCGCCGCCGTTCTGGGCCATGGAGAGCCTGCTGCGCGAATACCCGATCTCGAGCGCCGAGGGCCTCGCGCTGATGCGCCTGGCCGAGGCGCTGCTGCGCGTGCCCGATGCCGAGACCGCCATCGCGCTCACCGCCGACCAGCTCGGCCGCGCCGATTTCGAGGGCGCGGCCGATTCCACGCTGTCGCGCCTGTCGTCGGCCGCGATCGCGATGTCGAAGCGCTTCCTGCCCGAGGCCGACCATCCGCCCGGCCTGATGGCCCGGCTCGGCGCGCGCACCGTGGTCGCCGCCACGCTGCGCGCGGTGCAGCTGCTGGGCCGGCAGTTCGTGCTGGGCCAGACCATCGCCGAGGCGATGGACGAGGCCCGTGCCGCGCACCGCAAGCAGTCCGCCCTGTGCTTCAGCTACGACATGCTCGGCGAGGGCGCGCGCACCGACGAGGACGCGCTGCGCTACCTCGAGAGCTACACCCGCGCCATCGCCGCGATCGCCCAGGGCGCCGATCCCACCGCCGCGCCCGAGCGCAACGATGGCATCTCGATCAAGCTCAGCGCGCTGCATCCGCGCTACGAGGACGCGCAGCGCGAGCGCGTGCTGCGCGAGCTGGTGCCGCGCGTGTGGCTGCTGTGCGAGCGCGCGGCCGCGGCCAACATCAACCTCACCATCGACGCCGAGGAGGTCGACCGGCTCGAGCTCTCGCTCGACGTGTTCGACGCGCTCGCGACCCGTGTCGCGGCCGAGCATCCGCAATGGCGCGGCTTCGGCCTCGCGCTGCAGGCCTACCAGACGCGCGCGCTCGAGCTGATCGAGCACGTCACCGCGATCGCGCGCCGCTACGGCCTGCGGCTGATGTGCCGGCTGGTCAAGGGCGCCTACTGGGACGCCGAGATCAAGCGTGCGCAGGAACTCGGCCTGCCGCACTACCCCGTGTTCACCCACAAGCACCACAGCGACGTCAGCTACCTGGCCTGCGCGCAGGCGCTGCTGGCCGCGCCCGACGCGATCTATCCGCAGTTCGCCACCCACAACGCGGGCACCATCGCGGCCATCCTGCAGATGGCGCAGCGCCAGGGCGCGCCGTTCGAGCTGCAGCGGCTGCACGGCATGGGCGAGGGCGTCTACCGCGAGGTCATGAAGCACACCGGCGCCTCGGTGCGCGTGTATGCGCCGGTCGGCCGCCACAAGGACCTGCTGGCCTACCTGGTGCGCCGCCTGCTCGAGAACGGCGCCAACTCCTCCTTCGTCAACCAGCTCGGCGACCCCGGCGTGCCCATCGCCACGCTGCTGGTCTCGCCGCTGTGGCTGGAACGCGAGAGCCCGCAACTGCCGCTGCCGCCGCTGCTCTACGGCCCGGCGCCCGCGCGGCGCAACAGCGACGGGCTCGACCTCACGGTCGACGCCATGCGCGCGCCGCTGTTCGCGGCGCTGGCCGCGACCGCGGTGCCGGTCGTGCCCGAGGCCGATCCCGCGAGCGCCGCGCGCGCCGTGGCCGCGAGCGCGACGGCCTTCCGCGCCTGGCGCAACACGCCGGTGGCAACGCGCGCCGCCGCGCTGCGCCGCGCGGCCGATGCCTTCCAGGCGCAACTGCCGCGCCTGTGCGCGCTGCTCGTCAAGGAGGCCTTCAAGACCTGGGGCGACGCGGTGTCCGAGGTGCGCGAGGCGATCGACTTCCTGCGCTACTACGCCGACGAGGCTGAGCGCCTGATGCAGCCCGTGCTGCTGCCCGGCCCGACTGGCGAGCGCAACGAGCTGCGGCTCACCGCGCGCGGGCCCTGGGTCTGCATCAGCCCGTGGAACTTCCCGCTGGCCATCTTCACGGGCCAGGTCGCGGCCGCGCTCGCCACCGGCAACACCGTGCTCGCCAAGCCCGCCGAGCAGACGCCGGCCATCGCGCGCGAAGCGGTCGCGCTGTTGCAGGCCGCGGGCATCCCGGCCGACGTGCTGCAGCTGCTGCACGGCCCCGGCGAGACCGTGGGCGCCGCGCTGGTGGCCGCGCCCGGCGTGGCCGGCGTGGTGTTCACCGGCTCGACGCAGGTGGCGAAGATCATCCATCGCGCGCTGGCGGGCAAGGACGGTCCGATCGTTCCGCTGATCGCCGAGACCGGCGGCATCAACGCGATGCTGGTCGACTCGAGCGCGCTGCCCGAGCAGGTGGCCGATGCCGTCGTGCAGAGCGCCTTCCGCTCGGCCGGCCAGCGCTGCTCGGCGCTGCGGCTTCTGGTGCTGCACGAGGGCATCGCCGATGGCGTGATCGAGATGATCCGCGGCGCGGCGGCCGAGCTGTCGGCCGGCGATCCCGCGCTGCTCGCGACCGACGTCGGCCCGGTGATCGACCGCGAGGCGGCCGACAACATCCGCCGCCATCTGGCGCGGCTGGACCGCGAAGCGAAGCGCGTGCTGGCGCCCGCGGCAGCGGACGACGCATCGTCCACCCTGATCGCGCCGGCGGCCTATGAAGTGGGTGCCATCGAGGACGTGCGCAGCGAGATCTTCGGCCCCGTGCTGCAGATCGTGCGCTGGGGCTCGGGCGCGCTGAGCGATCCGGCCGAGGTGATCGAGCGCATCAACGCGCTCGGCTACGGCCTCACGCTCGGCATCCAGACGCGCATCGATTCGCGCGCCCAGGCGCTGGCCGTGCGTGCCCACGTGGGCAATGTCTACGTCAACCGCAACATCATCGGCGCGGTGGTCGGCGTGCAGCCCTTCGGCGGCGAAGGCCTCAGCGGCACCGGGCCCAAGGCGGGCGGGCCGAACTACCTGCCGCGCTTCTGCGCCGAGCAGACCGTGACGGTCAACACGGCGGCCGCGGGCGGCAATGCGGCCCTGCTGAGCACGGTGGCGTAGCGCCGTCGCGCCACGCCACCGCGCGACCTCAGCGCACCGTGCTCTGGCCGTGCGCGGCGGCCTGGCGATCGAGCTGCTCGATCAGCGCGCCGTAGGCCGGGCTGGCGCGCAGCCGCGTGTATTCGGCCTGCGCCTGGCGATAGCCCGCGCGGGTCGGGTCGGCACCCGCTTCGCCCGATTGCTTCGCGGCCAGGCCCGACTGCATCCACAGCCGCGTGTCGGCGGCCACCGCGGCGCGGCTGTTGGCCGACACCGTGGCCACCTGCTGCTGCGGCGTGCCGTCGGTGTAGCCCTGCGTGGGCGCGGTCTTGAGCCATTGGCGCGCTTCGGCCGTCACGGCTTCGCGCGTCGTCGACGAGCTGAACGACGCGGGGCGCGGATCGCCCTCGGCGTAGTTGCCCGCGAAGCTCGGCGCGGCGGCGGCGGCCAGCAGCGCGGCGAAGGCGGCGGTGCCCAGCAGGCGGGTGGTGCGGACGGTGCGGTGTTGCGAAGTCTTCATGTCGTCGTTCCTTTCAGTGGTGGGACGTGGTGGTTGAACCCGGTGGGAGCGAAGCGGGCCGGTGGGCCTCGTGGTCTTCGTCTTTCCTTGCCACCGACTCTAGGGAGGGCAAACCGGCGATCGATAACCCGTTGATGACGATTTCGTCATCTGCCGCGCTGCCGCGAAAAAACCCCGCGCGGGGGCGTCAAGCGACTCTTGCATAACCGCCTGTCGCGGCATGCATAAGCCATGGCGCGGCGCGCGAGACGGGACTATCGTTCGCCCATCATTCCAACCAAGGGACTCTCATGAGCGAAAAACTCTCCTTCGTCACGCCGACGGCCAACAGCCCCTGGGGCACGTACCTGTCGCAGGTCGATCGCGTGGTGCCCTACCTGGGCCCGCTCGCGCGCTGGGTCGAAACCCTCAAGCGCCCCAAGCGCGCGCTGATCGTCGACGTGCCGATCGAGATGGACGACGGCACCATCGCCCACTTCGAGGGCTACCGCGTGCAGCACAACATGAGTCGCGGCCCGGGCAAGGGCGGCGTGCGCTTCCACCCCGACGTCACGCTCGAGGAAGTGATGGCCCTGTCGGCCTGGATGACCATCAAGACGGCCGCCGTCAACCTGCCGTACGGCGGCGCCAAGGGCGGCATCCGCGTCGACCCGAAGAAGCTCTCGCTGCAGGAGCTCGAGAAGGTCACGCGCCGCTACACCAGCGAGATCGGCATCATCATCGGCCCGCACACCGACATCCCCGCGCCCGACGTCAACACCAACGCCCAGATCATGGCGTGGATGATGGACACCTACTCGATGAACGTCGGCGGCACCGCCACCGGCGTCGTCACCGGCAAGCCGCTGCACCTGGGCGGCTCGCTGGGCCGCGTCAAGGCCACCGGCCGCGGCGTGTTCGTCACCGGCCGCGAAGCCGCGCGCCGCCTCGGCCTCGACCTGCGCGGCGCGCGCATCGCGGTGCAGGGCTTCGGCAACGTGGGCTCGGTCGCGGCCGAGCTGTTCGCCGAAGCGGGCGCCAAGATCGTCGCGGTGCAGGACCACACCGGCACCATCGTCAACGACAAGGGCCTCGACCTCGCGAAGCTGGTGCCGATCTCGCGCACCGACGGCGTGGTCGGCTTCAAGGCCGGCGGCGACATCGTGCCGAACGAGGACTTCTGGGACATCGCCTGCGACATCCTGATCCCCGCCGCGCTCGAAGGCCAGCTCACGGCCGATCGCGCGAAGAAGACCACCGCCAAGCTGGTGCTCGAAGGCGCCAACGGCCCCACCGTGCCGCAGGCCGACGACATCCTCGCCGAGCGCGGCGTGCTGGTGGTGCCCGACGTGATCTGCAATGCCGGCGGCGTGACCGTCAGCTACTTCGAATGGGTGCAGGACTTCTCGTCCTTCTTCTGGGACGAGGACGAGATCAACGTGCGCCTCGACCGCATCATGATGAACGCCCTCAACCAGATCTGGGACACGGCCGACAAGCACAAGATCACGCTGCGCACCGCGACCTACGCGGTGGCTTGCGAGCGGATCCTGATGGCGCGGCAGGAGCGCGGTCTGTACCCCTGAGCGACGCATGTCGTTCCCGAGGCCGTCGCCGGCCTCGGCGTCTGTACCCTGCGGGCTCATGAACCGTCCGCCGATCTACCTCGACCCCGCGTTCGTCGCGTCGCCCGATGCCCTGCTCGAGTGGCTCCAGGCCGCGGTGACGTGGGACGAGCGCATGAAGGCGCGCAAGACGGCCAGCTTCGGCGTGCCGTACGACTATTCGCAGATCAGCTACGAGGCGGTGCCGATGCCGTCCGAGCTGGACGATCTGTGCCAGCGGATCGAGGCCAGGCTGGGATTCCGTCCGAACAACTGCCTGCTGAACCACTACCCCGACGGGGCTTCGTCGATGGGCTTCCACTCCGACGACACCGAGGTGCTGTCTCCGGGCACGGGCGTGGCCATCGTGTCGGTGGGCAGCGAGCGCTCGATCGTCTACCGCAGCAAGGCCGACAGCAGCATCCGGCACGACTTCCCGCTGCCGCACGGATCGCTGCTGTACATGTCGGATGCGGTCCAGCGGGACTGGTTGCACGCAATCCCCAAGGCACGAGTCGTTGGCGAGCGGATCAGCCTCACCTTCAGATCCATCGCCCGATGAATCCGGCCTGAATTCGGCGGGCATCGGCGGCGTGCGACGGGCAGTGCGCTATCGTTGGCGGGTGGCGAAACCACCGAGACATCCTGCCTGAATGGCATCTCCCCCGAGGCTCTTTTCGTGAACACACTTGGCTCCGTCGAGAACGCGCGCATCCAGAAACTCCTTGCCGGCGGCCAGCGCAAGCTGCTCGGCCTGGTCGGCGCCCCCGGCGCCGGCAAGTCCACGCTCGCGGCGCTGCTGCGCGACGCGCTCGGCGCCGAGCGCGCGCAGGTGGTGCCGATGGACGGTTTCCACCTCGCCAACGTCGAGCTGCGCCGGCTCGGCCGCGCCGACCGCAAGGGCGCGCCCGACACCTTCGACAGCGCCGGCTACGTGGCACTGCTGCAGCGGCTGCGCGAACAACGGCCCGGTGGCGACATCGTCTATGCGCCCGAGTTCCGGCGCGAGATCGAGGAGCCGGTGGCGGGCGCGATCGCGGTGCTGCCGGAAACGCAGCTCGTCATCACCGAGGGCAACTACCTGCTGCACGACACCGGGCCCTGGGCCGGCGCGGCGGCGCTGCTCGACGAGGTCTGGTACGTGGACATCGACGACGCGCTGCGCGAGGCGCGGCTGGTGCGCCGGCACGAGCAGTTCGGCCGCAGCGCCGAGGCGGCGCGCGCGTGGGTGGCGCAGACCGATGCGCCGAACGCGCGGCTGATCGCGGCCACGCGCGCGCGGGCACACCACGTCGTCGTGCTTTCCTGACCGGCGCCTCATCCCGAATCGCCGAGGGAACGCGCGGCCCTCATCGCGCTCGAAGGCAGGCCGGCCGTCCGCCGGTTAGCATCCGCCACGCCATGCCGACCCTGCCTCCGATGCCCCTTCGCTCCCGCTCCTTCGTCCTCCTGCCGGTGCTGCTGTCGGCGCTGGTGCTCGCGGGCTGCGGCAGCAGCGCGCGCCGCGTCGCCTACGACACCGAGGAGTTCGATTCCACCACCACCCACACGCGCAGCTACGAGGCCACCGAGGCCCAGACCTGCGAGGCCGCGCGCCGCGCGCTGCTGAGCCAGGGCTACATGGTCACGGCCGCCAATGCCGACCTGGTGACCGGCCGCAAGAGCTTCCAGCCGGCGGCCGAGGTGCACGTGGAGGTCGAGTTCCGCGTGGTCTGCGCGGCCGAGGGCGGCCGGGGCGGCAAGGGCGCCAGGCCGAAGAGCACGGTGGCCTTCGCGACCGCGCTGCAGGACCGCTACGGCCTCAAGAAGGTCAACAACTCGGCGAGCCTGGGCGTGGGCGCCTTCGGCTCGCTGTCGCTGCCGCTGACGGGCAGCGACGACGCGATGGTCAAGGTGGCGAGCCAGACGCTGACCGACGAGCGCTTCTACGACCGCTTCTTCGCGCTGCTCGACCGTTTCCTCGAAGGGCAGGAACCGGGCGCGGAAGAGCCCGAGGACCTGCCCGAGCCCGCACCGCCGGCACCCGCCGCCACCCCGGCCCCGTCCCCGGCCCCGGCCCCGGCCACCACCTTCCCGGTGCCGACCTCGCCCAACCGCGGCTGACGGCATGGCCACCCTCCCGTTCGCGGACCGGCTGGCCTTCCTGCGCGAGCCCGGCCGCTGGCGCGCGGGCGCGCAGCTCGCGGCGGCGGTCGCCATCGCCTGGGGCGTGTCGCGCGGGATCGGGCTGCCCGAGAGCTTCTGGGCCGTGATGAGCGTGCTGATCGTGATGCGGCCGAGCGCCGGCTCCACGCTCGAGGCCGGCTGGGACCGCGTGCGCGGCACCTTCGCGGGCGCGCTGGCCGGGCTCGCGGGCGTGTGGCTCGCGCACCATGGCGTGCCGATGCAGGCCGACGCGCTCGCGATCGTGCTGCTGCTGGCCTTCGTCGGCGCCGCCGTGCCGGGCCTGCGCAGCGCGCCGGTGGCGGCGCTGATCATCCTCTCGGCCGGCAGCCTGCCGGGCCATTCGGCACTGCAGGTGGCGCTGCTGCGCATGGCGCAGATGGGCATCGGCGTGGGCGTGGCGCTCGCGATGGCGCTGGTGACGGCCGAGTACCGGGCCGGCGCGCGCTTCGACGCGGGCTGCGCGGCGCTGCTGCGCGGCATGGCGAAGCGGTTGCTGGCGCTGGCCGCGGGCGATGCGACCGAGGGCGACGGTGAGCGCGCCCGCGCCGCGCTCGCGCGGCTCACGGTGCTGGCGGGCGGTGCCGACCTCGAATCGCGCTGGCCCTGGCGCCACCGTGTGGTCGGCGCGCCGAAGGACGCGCACCGGCAGCGCGCGCGCACCATGGCGCGGCTGATGCAGGACGTGGCGCTGCTTGGCCGCGCGATCGGGCAGCAGCCGCCGGCCTCTCACGACGAGACCGCGAAGGCCGCGCGCGCCTCGGCCGGCGCGCTCGCCGCGCTGGCGGACGCGCTCGAAGGCAAGGGCATGGCGCCCGATCTGTCGGTGCTCGAGCGGCTCGCGGCGCGCCATGCGTCGCGCGACGACGCGGCCCGGCCGCTGCTGGCGGCGCCGCTCGCGCTGCTGCTCGAGGACCTGCGCGCGCTGCAGGCCACGCGCGTTGCGGCCTAACGCACCAGCGTCGACTTCCCGAACAGGCTCTCGATCAGCTCCACCGCGATCTCGGCCGTCTGGTTGCGCACGTCGAGCGCAGGATTGAGCTCGACCACGTCGACCGAGCCGAGCCGGCCCGTGTCGGCGATCATCTCCATGCACAGCTGCATCTCGCGGTAGGTCGGTCCGCCGCGCACGCCGGTGCCCACGCCGGGCGCGATGTTCGGGTCGAGGCAGTCGAGGTCGAAGCTCACATGCAGGTGAGTGTCCTCGTCCACGTCCTGCAGCGCCTCGGTCATGGTGGTGCGCATGCCGTGTTCGTCGATGTGGCGCATGTCGAACACGTTGAGGCCCAGCGTGCGGATCGCCTCCTTCTCGTCGGCATCGACGCTGCGGATGCCGATGAAGCGGATCGCCTCGGGCGGCAGCGCCGCGCGCTCGCCGCTCCAGCCGGTCAGCACCGCGGGCCCGTGGCCCAGCAGGCACGACACCGGCATGCCGTGCAGGTTGCCGCTGGGGCTGGTGGTCTCGGTGTTGACATCGGAGTGCGCGTCGAGCCAAAGCACGCGCAGCTTGCGGCCGCGCTTGCGCGCATGCCAGGCCACGGCGCTGATCGAGCCGATCGCCAGGCAGTGGTCACCGCCCAGCATCAGCGGCACGTGGCCCGCGCCCAGCACCTCGTCGACCGCCGCGTACACGGCGCGGTTCCAGGCGATCACCTCGTCGAGATGGCGCAGCCCGTTGGCCGGCGGCGCCCAGGGCGTGGCCGGGCCCGCGAGGTTGCCGCGGTCGACCAGCGCGAAGCCCTGGCGCACCAGTGCCTCCGCCAGTCCCGCCACGCGCAGCGCGTCGGGGCCCATGCCCGCGCCGCGCACGCTGGCGCCGACGTCGGTGGGCGCGCCGATCAGTTCGAGGGTGAGGTTCATGCGTGGGCCTTCATGTCCTGCCGATCCGGTCCCCGGCATCCGGGGGGCTAGCCGGACCATTGTGCCGAGGAACCGGTGACAGGCCCATGATCCGCCGCGTGCCCGACGCGGTGAAGGGCTGCGCCAGTTGCGCCAGGAAGCCGGCCGCGATCTCGCCGTCGATGCCGATGTCCGCCGGCGGCCGCCGCGCCGGGCGGTACCAGGTGCCGAACAGCAGGTCCCACAGCACCAGGTTCTCGCCGTAGTTGCGGTTGCCCTCGGCCGGCGAGCGCGAGTGGTGCCAGCGGTGCAGCGCCGGCGTGCTGAAGACGCGGTCGAGCCAGCCGGTGCGCAGCTCGATGTTGCAGTGGGTCAGCAGGCCGGTGACGGCCGTCACCGCGCCCACCCACAGGAACACCGCGAGCGGCGCGCCCAGCAGGTACAGCGGCAGTTGCCCGAGCAGGGCCTTGAAGGCGCTGTCGACCACGTGGAAGCGGCCGGTGTTCGCCACCCACAGCCGCCGCACGCCGTGATGCAGCGCATGGAAGCGCCACAGCGGCGGCCATTCGTGCGCGCCGCGGTGCGCGATGTAGAGGCCCAGTTCCACCACCGCGAGCGCGAGCACCACCTGCGCGGCCAGTGGCCAGTGCAGGGGCCAGGCCGTGCCATGCGCCGAGGGCCGCAGCGCCATCGCGCCGGCCAGCGGCAGGCTTGCCGCGAACGCGGCCACGACCTGGGCCGTGCCCTTGGTCAGCAGCGTGTGGGCCAGGTCGCAGGGCGTCTGGCCGTCATCCGCGAGCCAGCGCGGCTCGTGCGGCAGCCAGCGTTCGAGCAGCGCGATCGCCAGCGCGAGCGAGAGGTAGGCCGCGTTGAACCAGGCCAGCGGTGCCGCGCTCGCGAAGGCCGCCGCCACGGCCAGCAGGCCCGCGGCGTAGAGCACCGGCCACAGCAGCCACGGCAGCCAGCGGCGCACGGCCTTCATGCCGGCGCCCCGTCGCTTCGAGCGGACCGCAGCCGCAGCCGGAACAGCGCGCCACCGCCCGGCGCGTCGTGCACCGTGACCTCGCCGCCATGCAGGCGCGCGATCTCCTGCACCAGGCTCAGGCCGAGCCCGGCGCCGGGCCCGGTCGCATGCCCGCGGTGGAAGGGCTTGAAGATCTGTTCGCGCAGCGCGGCCGGGATGCCGGGGCCGTCGTCGATGACCTCGATGTCGCCCGGCGGCATCACCCGCACCGTCACGGCCCCCATGCCGCCCGCGTGCTCGATCGCGTTGCGCACCAGGTTGGCCAGCGCACGCGCGATCGCGTCGCGGTCGCCCTCGATCTCCACGCGCGCGGCCAGCGGCTCGAACGAGACCTCGTAGCCCGCGGCGAGCGCCAGCGGCGCCATCTCGGCCACCACCTCGCGCACCATTGCCACCAGGTCGATGCGCTGGCGCCCCGTGCCATGGACCTTCATGCGCTGCAGGTCGAGCAGCTGTCCCGCCAGCACCGACAGCCGCGCGGCATCGGCCAGCAGCCGCGTGCGTTCGGCGCCTTCGGCCAGGTTCTCGATGCGCGTGTGGAGGATCGCGATCGGCGTGCGCAGCTCGTGCGCCGCGTCGGCCAGGAAGCGCTCCTGCCGCGCATGGCCGTCGTCCAGCCGTTGCAGGGCGTCGTTGAAGGCGCCGACCAGCGTCGCCACTTCGGCCGGTACCTCGGCCAGCGGCAGGCGCACGCCGCGCTGCTCGGCATCGATCTGGCCGGCGCGCGCCACGATGGCGTGCAGGCCCGAGAGCGTGCGCCGCACCACCACGTGGCTGGCCAGCAGCGTGGCCGCCACGGTGATCGCCAGGATCGGCAGCACCACCTCGAGCAGCACCAGCAGCAGCGACAGGCCGAGGTTGCGCCAGGTGATCGGGCTGTCGGCGCCGGTGAGGATCTGCACCGGGCCGGCGGCGGAATCGACCCAGCGCATGCGCGCCGACTGCCGCGGCGGATCGCCCATGTTCCAGCCCAGCCGGGCCTGCCCCACGCCGTCGAGCGTGGCGCCGATGTCGGCGAATTCGTCCGGGATGCGGCCCTCGACCAGCCGGCCGCCCTGGCGATCGCGCACCGAGAACCACAGCGGCGGCTGTGCCTCGCGCAGCGCAGCGAGCCGCGGCGTCGCGCGCATCGCGAGGCGGCCGTCGGCCCCGCGCATCACCGCCTCCTGCAATATCTCGACGGTGTTCTCGGGCGAGCTGAAGTTGATCAGGTGCCCCGTGGCCACCAGGGCGCCGATCACCAGCAGCTGGATCGCCGCCTGCAGCAGCACCAGCCGGCGGACCAGGCGGCGCTTCAGCGAGGAGGGCGAGGAGGGCGCTGCGTTCGTCGCTGTGCTCATGGCACGGCCCGCAGCAGGTAGCCCACGCCGCGGATGCCGCAGATCTCCACGCCGGCGCCGGTGTCCGCGAGCTTCCGGCGCAGCCGCGAGACGTGGGTGTCCAGCGCGTTCGACTGGATCTCGACGTCGAAGCCGAACACCGCGCGTTCCAGCGCCTCGCGCAGCACGGTGCGGCCGCCGCGGCGCATCAGCAGCTCCAGCGCCAGCAGCTCGCGCCGCGGCAGCTCCATGCGATGCCCCGCCACGCTGGCTTCGCGGTGCGCGAGGTCGAAGCACAGCCGCGCGACCTGCAGCAGCTCCTGCCGGGTCTCGGCCGGGCGCCGCAGCAGCGCGCGCAGCCGCGCCAGCAGTTCCTCGACCGCGAAGGGCTTGCCCAGGTAGTCGTCGGCGCCCGCGTCGAGGCCGCGCACGCGCTCGTCGAGCGCATCGCGCGCCGTGAGCATCAGCACCGGCACGGGATCGCCGGCGGCGCGCAGCCGCGCCACCAGCGCGAGGCCGTCGCCGTCGGGCAGCCGGCGGTCGAGCACCAGCGCGTCGTAAGGCGTGGCCTCGACATGGCGCGCGCCGTCGGCCAGCGTCGCGGCATGGTCGACCAGGATGCCGCGCCGGTGCAGCGCGGTGAGCAGCACCGAGGCCATTTCGGGTTCGTCTTCCAGCAGCAGGATGCGCACGCGCGTGTTCCTTTCAGGGCGGCGCCGGAGCTCCGGCGTGCCGCACTGTAGGGAGGCTGGATTGCGCGAGTGTTGCGTGCGCGCGCCCCGCGCGACGCAATGCTGGCTCCATGTTGGCGGCCGATGCTGGCGTCAGGCCCGCGGTCGCGGGTCATCTGCCAAGGAGCACCGCATGCATGTCCTTCATGTCCAGACCACCCTGCTGCCGGAGGCGATCGTCCTGGCGCTGTCGCTGATGCTCGCGTCGGTCGCGGCGGCCGAGGTGGTGTCGGGTTTCGACGCGCCGCCGCCCGTCCACGACCCCTGCCACGATGGCCGCTACAGCCAGGGCCGCGCGATGAGCTGCGGCGAGCTGTTGCGCCAGCTCGACCGCGAGGAAGCGTTGCGCCGCTCCGAGCGCTGGCGCAGCGATCCCTGCCGGGATGGCCGCTACAGCACGGGCCGGCCGATGACCTGCGCCGAGCTGCGCGAGCGGCTGGACCGCCGCGAGCGGCGCCTGCCCCCGTGGCGCGACGAACGGCCCTACGGCCTGGGCGAGCCGCTGCGCGACAGCGGCTGACGCGCGCCGCCGCTCAGCCGATGTGGTCCCACAGGTAGGCGTAGCCCAGCGCGTCCATGAAGGCGGACTGCTTGTTGTCCGAGGCCGCGCTGTGGCCGCCCTCGAGGTTCTCGTAGAAGGCCGTGTCGTGGCCCTGCGCGGCCAGCTTCGCATGCATCTTGCGCGCATGCACCGGGCCCACGCGGTCGTCGCGCGTCGAGGTGGTGAACAGCGAGGGCGGGTACATGGCGTCGGGCTTCGCGTTCTCGTAAGGCGAGAAGTGGCGGATCCATTCCCACTCCTCGGGCACTTCGGGGTCGCCGTACTCGGCGATCCACGAGGCGCCGGCCGACAGCTGCGTGTAGCGGCGCATGTCGAGCAGCGCCACCTCGCTCACGATCGCGCCGTAGAGCGCCGGATGGCGCGTGAGCATGTTGCCCATCAGCAGGCCGCCGTTGCTGCCGCCCATGGCGCCCAGGTGCGCGGGCGAGGTGATGCCGCGCGCGATCAGGTCCTCGGACACGGCCGCGAAGTCCTCGCTGCTGCGCAGGCGGTTCTGCTGCAGCGCGGCCTGGTGCCAGCGCGGGCCGTACTCGCCGCCGCCGCGGATGTTGGCCACCACGTACACGCCGCCCTGCTCGAGCCAGGCGCGGCCGATGCCGCCGCTGTAGCTGGGCGTGAGCGAGATCTCGAAGCCGCCGTAGGCGTACTGCAGGGTCGGGTTGCGGCCATTGGCCACCAGGTCCCTGGGCGCGATCTCGAAGTAGGGCACGCGCGTGCCGTCCTGCGAGCGCGCGAAGTGCTGGCTGACCGTGTAGCGCGAGGCGTCGAAGAAGCCCGGGCTGTGCTTGAGCGGCTCGGCCTCGCCCTGGCCCAGGGTGCCGATGTAGAGCGTGGTCGGCTGCAGGAAGCCGCTCACGGTGAGGAAGTAGTCGTCGCTCTCGTCCTCGTCGATGGCACCGGCCGCGATAGTCGACAGCGCGGGCGCGCCGCCCAGGCTCTCGCGTTGCCACGGGCCCTTGCCGTCGGCCGGTGGCGTGAGCACCTCGATGCGGTTCACCACGTCGTGCATCGCGTTCACGATCAGGTGATGACGCGTCCATGAATGGCTGTCGAGCGCGCTGGTGTCGGTGGGTTCGAACAACAGCGTGAGTTCGCGCGCGCCGGCCATGTAGTCGTCGAAGTTCGCAGCCAGCAGCGAGCCGGCCTTGTAGCTCGCGCCGCCCACCTCCCAGTCGCTGCGCGGCTCGATCAGCAGCCATTCGCGCGTGATGTCGGTCACCGCGTCGTCGGGCACGTCGATCTTGGCGAGCGTGCCGTCGGCCGCGCGCACCCAGGTCTCGCTGTCGTAGAAGTCGATGGCGCGCGAGACGAAGTCGCGCTCGAAGCCCGGCGTGGCGTCGCGCCAGCCCGAGGCCGAGAGGTCCTCGGTGTCGGCCTCGTAGACCGTGACGGCCTCGGCCAGCGGCGTGCCGCGCTTCCACTCCTTCACGATGCGCGGATAGCTCGAGGTGGTCATCGAGCCCGGGCCGAAGTCGGTGGCCACGTAGAGGTGGTCGATGTCCTTCCAGGCCACGGTGTTCTTGGCTTCCGGCAGCGCGAAGCCGCCCTCGACGAAGGCCTTGCGCACCGGGTCGAACTCGCGCACCACGTCGGCATCGGCGCCGCCGCGCGAGAGCGACAGCAGGCAGCGGCCATAGCCGGGGTAGAGCCAGTCGGCGCCGTGCCAGACCCAGTTCTCGCCCTCGGCCGCGGCCAGCGCGTCGAGGTCGAGCACCGTCTCCCAGGCCGGCTGCGGCTTGCGGTACTCCTCGAGCGTGGTGCGCCGCCACAGGCCCTTGGGATGGGCCTTGTCGCGCCAGAAGTTGTAGAACAGCTCGCCGGCCTTGTAGACCATCGGAATGCGGTCGTCGGAGTCGAGCACCTCGAGCAGGCCCTGCTCGATCTGCTTGAAGCGCGCCGACTGCGCGTGGCGCTGCACCGTCTCGGCGTTGCGGGCCTTGGCCCAGTCGAGGGACTGCGTGCCGTCGATGTCCTCGAGCCAGAGGAAGGGGTCTTGGTCTTGCGCTTGCGGGCGGGGGGAAGAGGTCATGGACACAGTGTACGAACGCACCGTGACGCACATCGATCCATGGACTTTCGCATTACCCGCGGCCGGTCCCAGAACATCGCTCGGGGCAAACCCGGGTGCGCTCCCCGGTGGAAACACTGAAGGGCGCGGCCCCCCGGCGCAGCGGCCGCACGGTATCCTGCCGAAGCCGAATGCGACGGCATTCCCCGACCTAGGAGACACAACACATGAAACACCTGAGCGGTCTCGATGCCACCTTCCTGCATCTGGAAACACCGGAGATGCCGATGCACGTGGGCTCGCTCAACGTGCTCGACCTGCCCAAGGGCTACAAGGGCGACTTCTACGAGGACGCCAAGCAGTTCATGGCCAGCCGCATCCACCTGGCCGACGTGTTCACGCGCAAGCTCGCGCTGATGCCCTTCGACATGACGAACCCGGTGTGGGTGGAGGACGACGACATCGACCTCGACTACCACGTGCGCCACATCTCGCTGCCGCGGCCCGGCACCAATCGCCAGTTGCAGCAGTACGTCGCGCGGCTGCATTCCTCGCTGATCGACCGCAGCCGGCCGATGTGGGAGTTCTACATCATCGATGGCCTCAAGAGCGGCCAGGTCGCGCTCTACACCAAGGTGCACCACGCGGGCATCGACGGCCAGGCCGGCGTGGAAGTGGGCAAGGCCATCTTCGACCTCGAGGCCACGGGCCGCGTGGTGAAGCCGCCGCGCTCGCGCCCGCGCAACAGCGGCTACCAGCTCGGCATGGCCGAACTCGCGAGCGCCGCGCTGCGCAACACGGCGCAGCAGTACGTCAAGCTGTTCAAGATGGCGCCGGCCATCGTGCGTGCCATCAGCGGGCTGGCCAAGCCCGACGAGAAGGCGGCCGAGAAGCTCACGACCACGGCGCCGAAGAAGTTCAACCTGTTCGCGCCGCGCACCTCGCTCAACGTCTCGATCACCAACCAGCGCACCTTCGCGGGCCGCACCATCTCGCTGGCCGAGACCAAGTACATCGCCAAGCACTTCGGCGTGTCGCTCAACGACGTGGTGATGGCCACGGTGGCCGGCGCGCTGCGCCACTACCTGGCCGACAACAACGAGCTGCCGGCCAAGCCGCTGGTGGCGGGCGTGCCCGTGAGCCTGCGCGAGGCCGGCGACGACACGGCCAACAACCAGGCCAGCATGATCCTCGTGAGCCTGGCCACCGACATCACCGATCCGCTGCAGCGGCTCAAGGCCATCAATGCCTCGTCGACCTCCTCGAAGTCGACCATGAACCGCTTCAAGGCCGTGATCCTCGACGACTTCCCGACCTTCGCCGCGCCCTGGCTGGTGTCGGGCATCGCCTCGATGGTGGGGCGCTCGGGCCTGGTCAACATGCTGCCGCCGGCCGCCAACGTGGCGATCTCCAACGTGGCGGGCGCGCCGTTCCCGATGTACTTCGCGGGCGCGCTGGTCACCTGCTACTACCCGGTGTCGATCGCGAGCCACGGCACCGCGCTCAACGTCACGGTGCAGAGCTACAACGGCCGCATGGACTACGGCCTGATCGCCTGCCGCCGCGCCGTGCCCGACATCACCGAGATCGGCGACTACCTGCTGGCCGAGCACAAGCTGCTGATGGAGCTGACGCAGAAGCATCCGTCGGTGGCCGGTGCACCGGCGCCGAAGCCCGCGGCCGTCGTCGAGGCGCCTGCCGATGCGGAACCCGCGGCCAAGGCACCTGCGAAGAAGGCTCCGGCGCGCAAGGCCGCGGCGAAGAAGACGCCGGTGCCGGCGGCCACGAAGGCGCCAGCGAAGAAGGTGGCGGCCAAGACTGCAACCAAGGCGGCCACCAAGACCCCCGCCAAGGCCGCGCCGAAGCCCGCTGCCAAGACCCCCGCCCGAAAGGCCCCCGCGCGCAAGAGCGCGCCACGTGCCGCGGCCGCCGCCGCTTGAGGACCGCCCGGGTCCGGAAAATTGGGGCAGTTGGACTAGTTTTCCGACGCTTCTAGTTTTCCAGGCCTAGGCCCTTGGGAAGAAGATCACCCCATCGCGAATCCCGCGACCGATCAACTTCCAGGAACAACCCATGTCCACCTCGCAAACCTCCATCGCTTCCGCCGCCGTCCACGTCATCGGCCAGTACAACGACGCCGGCAAGACCCTGGTCGGTGCCTACCGCACCGGCGTGCAGCGCCTGCTCGACGGCGCCGCCTCGCGCTACAGCGACTTCCTCGGCCAGCGCGAGCTGCCGCTGGTGAACGACAAGATCAAGGCCAACCTGATCGGCGCGCAAGCCAAGGTCAACGGCTTCCTGGCCAACCGCCTCGAGATCGACACCGGCCGCATCGTCTCGGTGATGGACCGTGTCGCCACCGGCACCACCAGCGGTATCGAATCGGTTGCCAACCGCGTGGCTCAGGTCGAGTCGCCGGTCGCCACCTCGGTGATCAACGCGCTGTCGGCCGTGAACCAGCCCTTCGCGACCGTGTCGGTGCAGATCGCCGACCGCATCGCCGCCGGTGCCAAGCAGATCGAAGTCCGCGTCGCGGGCAGCGAGGAAGCCAAGCCCGTGCGCACCGTGAAGGCCAAGGCCGCCGCGGTCAAGAAGCCGGTTCGCCGCGCTGCCGCCCGCAAGGCGGCCTGAGTTCCGCAGGCGCCTTCGGGCGCCTTTTTCTTTTGCGGTACCTTCGAAGGTACCGAGTTCCCCTGGAGTGATGCATGGCGACCCGCCGCGATGAACCCGCAGAACTGAAGAAGAAGGCGACGCCCGCGAAGAAGACCGCCGGCGCCAGGACCGCCGCGAAGAAGGCCGCGGCGCCGCGCAAGCGCAGCGCCGCCAAGGCCAAGACAGGCACGGCGGGTACGGCGGGTACGGGCACCAAGCCCGCGTCCTCCGGCGAAGGCCTGCTGCGCGCCGGCCTCAAGGCGCTCGACACCGTGCGCAACGACGTCGCCAAGCGGCAGGCCAGCGTCACCAACGTGATCGAGGGCCTGCTGGGCATCGGCGGCAAGGGCGGCGAGGAAGCGAGCGGCGCCAAGGCCGTGCTGACGCGCGGCTTCCCGGGCCTCGACAGCTTCGGCATCCGCAAGTTCGAGGACGTGTTCGACCAGCGCGTGGCCACCGCGCTGCAGCGCCTGGGCATGCCCACGGCCGAGGAGGTGCAGGCGCTGCAGTCGCAGATCGCGGCGCTCGCCGAGCGGCTCGACCGCCTCGAGCAGGCCGCGCGCGGCGGCAAGCGCTGATCGATTCCCGAACGACCCGCAAGATCCGCCAGTGGCCGGCTCCAACACCACGCGCGACCGCATCCTGCTGACCAGCCTCGCGCTGTTCAACGCGCAGGGGCTCGCGGCGGTGTCCACCCACAAGATCGCGGCCGAGCTCGGCATGAGCCCGGGCAACCTGCACTACCACTTCAAGGCCAAGCAGCTGATCGTGGAGTGGCTGTTCCGGCGCTTCGAGCAGCGGCTCGAATCGCTCAACGGCTCCTCGGCCGGCATCGCGGCCATCGACGACCTGTGGCTTGCGCTGCACCTGCGCTTCGAGGCGATCAACGAGTACCGCTTCATCTACCGCGACATGGCCTTCCTCGCGAGCGAGTACCCGGTGCTGGGCCAGCGCGCGCAGGCCCTGACCGCGCAGAACCTGCTGGCGGCCCAGTCGCTGTGCGAAGGGCTGGTGGCCTCGGGCGTGATCGAAACGAGCGCCGAGCAGGCGCGCATCCTGGCGCTGCAGATGGTGTTCACCACCACCTGCTGGCTGTCGTTCGAACGGCTGGTGCCGGGCCGTGACGCGCTGGCGCAGGCCGATCCGGGATTGGCGGCTTTTTACACGCTGACCCTGGTTTCTCCTTATGTTTCGGGCGAATCGAGGGCTTACCTCGATTACCTGAGGGCGAAATACCTCGGATAACAGACGACACCGTCCGACGGGGGGCCTCGCGGCGGAACCCGAGACTGGCAACGAAGAACCAACAGAAGCGCAGAGACACGCAAGAAAGGACCCGCTCATGACCACCGCCACCCGTGAACACATCTCGCCGCCTTCGCGCCTGCTGCTGCTGGCCGAAGGCCGCGCGCTCTGGGAAACCGGCGCGGGCCTCGCCATGTGGCCGCTGCTGCAGCTCACGCCGCGCGGCGACGGCCATCCGGTGCTGGTGCTGCCGGGCCTGGTGGCCGGCGATGCCTCCACGCTGGTGCTGCGCCGTTATCTCGCGAGCCGCGGCTACGACGCGCACGGCTGGGGCCTGGGCCGCAACTTCGGTCCGCGCGAAGGCGTGGAGGACGGCATGGTCGAGCTGCTGCACAAGCTGCACGACGACAGCGGCCAGAAGGTCAGCCTGGTCGGCTGGAGCCTGGGCGGCGTGTATGCGCGGCTGCTGGCGTCGGCCCATCCCGGTGTGGTGCGCAGCGTGGTCACGCTGGGCAGCCCGTTCTCGGGCAGCCCGCGCGCCACCAATGCCTGGCGCGTCTACGAAGGCGTGAGCGGCCAGAGCTCGCACGACCCGCGCCGCATGAAGTTCGTGCAGCCCACGCCCTCGGTGCCCACCACCTCGATCTTCAGCCGCACCGACGGCGTCGTGGCCTGGCGCTGCAGCATCGAGAAGACCGGACCGAAGTCCGAGAACATCGAGGTCATCGCGAGCCACCTGGGCCTGGGTGCGCACCCCGCGGTGCTCTATGCGCTGGCCGACCGGCTGTCGCAGCCCGAGGGCGGCTGGAAGCCGTTCAACCGCGGCCTGCTGGGGCCGCTGGTCTATCCCGATCCCGATCGTCAGAACTGAAGTGCGCCGCCGGGGCCTTCAGGCCTCGGCGTAGCCGGCCGGCTCGCAGGCGAACTCCGCCTGCGAGCGCACTTCCTGCAGCATGTAGCCGCGCCCGTAGGCGGCGCGCAGCACCAGCCCGCCATCCTCCTGCAGCGCCAGCTTCTTGCGCACGCTCGCCGCGGCGATGTTGAGCGCGCGGGCGCCCTCGTGCGGCGGCCGCTTCCACAGCGCGATCCAGAGGAACTCGCGCGTCAGCAGCTGGCCCAGGTGGCGGAACAGCATCAGCGCCAGGTCGAACTCGCGCGGATCGAGGCGCACCTCGCGCCCGCGCCGCAGCACCAGCCGTTCGTCCCTGAGAAAGCGGTAGTCGCCGCAGACCAGTTCCTGCGCTTCGGCGCTCGGCCGCGCCGGCGTGCGCGAGCGCGACAGCAGGGCGCGCAGGCGCCATTCGAGTTCGTGGTCGGCCAGCGGCAGCGGCGCGAAGTCGACCAGGCCGTGGCCATGGCACAGCGCCTCGACCGCGGGCGGCGTACGCCAGGCCGAGTCCTCGGCGAGCAGCAGCATCGGCATGCGCTGCAGCCGGCAGGCGGCCGAGAGGTCGGCCCAGGCGGTTTCGTGTTCGGGATGGAGCAGCAGCAGGTCGAAGCGCCAGCCGCCCTGCAATGCCTTGAGCAGGCCGGTGGCGCCGTGGAACGGCATCGCGCCGTAGCCGCGCCGCGCCATGCGCTGCGCGAGCGCCGCGCCCCGGACGGCATCGCCGTCCACCACCGCCGCGCGCAGCGGTTCGTCTGCCCTGAGCATTCGCCATGCCTCCCGGTTGTTGATCGGATCGCGGATCCCGTGGATCTCGCGAGAGGCCGATCTTCGGCGGGAGGGTCTAGGCGTGAAAAACCAGAACCGGCGGAAAGTTAGTCCAATTGCTCCAACTTTTTTCGCGCGGCGACGGGCGCGTCAGCTGCCGGCCCAGACGTCGAGCACGTAGCGCTGGTCCGCGATCATCCGGTCCATCCAGGCGGCGCTGTCCTGGCCGTGCTCGCGCGCGATGTCGGACAGTGCGCGCCGCACGTCGGGCTCCATGCGCGAGCCGTCGCCGCAGACGTAGACCACGGCGCCGGCTTCGAGCAGCGCCCACACCTGCACCGCCTGTTCGCGGATCAGGTCCTGCACGTAGACCTTGCGCTCGCCCGCGCGCGAGAAGGCGGTGTGCAGCTTCATCAGGCCACGGTGCGACCAGGCCTTAAGCTCCTCGGCATAGATGAAGTCCTGCTCGGGATGGCGGCAGCCGAAGAACAGCAGCGCCTCGCCGAGCGCGGTGCCGGCCTCGGCCTGCGCCGCGCGCTCCTGCAGGAAGCCGCGGAACGGCGCCAGCCCGGTGCCCGGGCCGATCATGATCAGCGGGCGCTGCGTGTCCTCGGGCAGGCGGAAGCCCTCGGCCGTGGTCTCGCGCACCACGCCGTGCACCGTGTCGCCGGCCTCGGCGCGCGCCAGGAAGTTGGAGCACACGCCCTCGAAGGTGCCGAGGCCCGACTTGGCCGGGCCGCTGACCACGCCCACCGTCACGCTGCACTTGCCGGGCGTCATCGTCGGCGAGGAGGAGATCGAGTAGTAGCGCGGCGACAGCGGCGACAGCATCTCGAGGAACACGGCGAACGGCACCTGGCAGGCACGGTGCTCCTCGAGCAGGTCGAGCAACGACTTGCGCTTGTGCAGCACCTCGGCCTTGTAGGCCGCCTGCGAGGCCTCGTCGCTGCCCGACAACGCCACCAGCTTCGGCTTGGTGAACGGGCATTCGGTGTAGGCCGCGAGCGTGGCGATCTGCTTGCGCGTGGCCACGTCCTGCAGCTCGACGTAGTCGCCCAGCAGGCGGTCGACCGCAATCACCTGCTCGACCGGCAGCGCTGGCTTGCGGCCCGCGATCGCATGCAGCCGCACATGGGCCGTGCGGTCGAAGCCGAAGCGCGCCATCGTGCGCTCGACCTGCTTCGGGCTGTTGCGCGGCACCACGCTCAGGTGGTCGCCGGCGCGGTAGACCAGGCCCTCGGGCAGCATCAGCTCGACGTGGCGCGTGGAACGGCCGGCCTCGCCGCCGGCGTGCTGCAGCTCGCGGTTCTCGATCACGCGCAGCGCCACCGCGCCCAGCGCGTCGACGATGGCGTTGTTCTGCGGCGGCGGCAGCTCCTCGAGCGTGTAGAGCGGTTCGCTCTGCGCGGGCGTGTCGGCACCGGTCTTGATGTCGAAGGCCTTCACCAGCTCGGGCCACAGCGCGTCGCTCCAGTCCTGGAAGGCGCCGTCCATGTCCTCGCGCGCATCGCCCTCGCCGCGCGGATGCACGCGCGTGGCGCCCAGCGCCTCGAGTCGCTCGTCGATGCGCCGCGGCACCGCCTGGTAGGTGGCGGCCCAGTCGGTGTTGCCGCAGCCGAACACGCTGAAGCGCACGCCGTTGAGCGCGTCGTCGGCCTTGTCGAGCCAGCGGTGGAACTCGGCCGCGTTGTCGGGCGCCACGCCGTTGTACGAGGCGCAGACGATGGCCACGGCGCCGTTGGCCGGCAGCCGCTCGGCGTAGTCGTCGAGCGAGGCCAGCTGGGTCGAGAAGCCGCGCGCCTCGCCGGCCTCGGCGAGCTGGCGCGCCAGGTCCTCGGCGGTGCCGAGGTTGGAGCCCTGCAGCACCAGCAGCGAGGTGCCGTGGCGCGCGGCCTGCGGCTTGCGCGCCGCCGGTTGCACGGGCTGCACCGGCGCGGCCGCCGCGTCGTTGATGTTGCCGCGCGGGCGCGTCGCGGGGTCGCGCAGCAGCGCCTTGATCCTGAAGCCCTCGGGCTTGATGGTCAGCGCTTCCTTGATCTTGAGCTTGTAGCCGGTGTGGTCCACCAGGGTGAAGCGCTGCAGGATCATGCCCAAGGTCAGCACCGCCTCCTGCAGCGCGAACTGGCGCCCGATGCAGGCGCGCTGGCCGTTGCCGAAGGGCTTGAAGGCGTTGACCGGCCGCTCGCGCTCGGCCTCGCGGCTGAAGTTGTCGGGATCGAACTGGTCGGCGTTCTCGCCCCAGATGCCCTTGTCGCGATGCAGCGCCAGCGCATGCATGATGACCATGTTGTTCTTCTTGATCGTGTACTGGCCGCCGATCTGGGTGTCTTCCTTCGCGCGCATCGAGATCGCGGGCGCGGTCGGGAACATGCGCAGCGACTCCTTGAGCACCTGCATCACGTACTGCAGCCGGTTGACCTGCGCGTAGGTGGGCTTGAGCGAGGTGTCGGGCCCGAACACGTTGTCGACCTCGGCCTGCGCCTTGGCCAGCGCCTCGGGGTTCTTCAGCAGGAAGTAGATGGCGAACGAGAGCAGGCCGCTGGTGGTCTCGTGGCCCGCGATGAGGAATTCGATGCACTCGTCGCGGATCATCTTGTCGGTGAGCTGCTCGCCGCTCTTCTTGTCCACGCCCGCGATCATGTAGCTCAGCAGGTCGGGCTTGGTCGCGATGTCGGCACCGCTCGCGCGCCGCTCCTCGATGATGTCCTCCACCATCTTGTGCATGTAGCGGATGTCCTTGCGCTGCTGCGCCAGCTCCTTCTTGAGCATCAGCTCCTCGAGCGGCAGGCCGCGCCGGTTCTGCACCGTCTCGAGCGTGCGCACCATCGCGTCGACGAAGGGATGGAAGCCCTCGCGGTAGAAGGAATTGAAGCGGTAGCCGAAGCCGCACAGGCCGATGGTGTCGAGCGTGAGCGCGGTCATGTCGCGCACCACGTCGACCTCCTCGTCGAAGTTCAGCCGCTCCCACTTGGTCACGAGCTGCCCCGCGATGTCCAGCATCATGGGGTGGTAGGCCTGCATCGCGCGCTGGCTGAAGTTGGCCAAGAGGATGTTGTGCGGCTTCGACCAGGTCTCCTCGTGGGTGTCGGAGGTGAACAGGCCGTGCGAGGCGGCGCGCAGCCGGCGCAGCGCGCCGCGCGTGCTCTTGTCGAAGCGCGCCTCCTCGCAGAGTTCGTCGACCAGCGCGGGCGACGACACCACGATCACCGGCATGCCCGGCATGTCCAGCCAGTAGATGCCGCCGAGCTCCTGGGCGATCTTCCACATGTCCAGCACCGGGGAGTCGGAGCCGATCGACAGCAGGTTGCCCACGAAGGGCTTCTTGGCGGGATGGGGGATCGGGTGGAGCGAGTTCTTGCCTGCCATGGTCTGGATGTTGTGCTTCTGCGGGAGACGGCCGCGGGGCGCGCCGAGGGGGAACGACCACTGGAGTATCGAAGCGGCTCCCCCGGCGGCAGGACGGGGTTTCCCTTAGCAAATGTCAGGGCCGCGGCCGAAGCGCCGCGGCATCCCTTGCGCACGTATTCGGGTTTTCAGCATGCATCATTGTTGGGCATGCGCACTAGCATTGTTCAACAATTCGTGTGAACGGCATGCCTTGGTAGTTTGAAATTGTTCATCTATTTGGCACGGGGCTTGCATCGGGATGTGCAGGCCGGGGGACTGCGCCCGGATCACGCCGCACCGTTTTCCATCAACCCGGCCATGCCACTTCCTGGAGGATCTTTTTTCATGTTCCGAACGTCTCTTGCCGCCGTCGCGCTTTCCTGCCTGGCCGCCTCCGCGCTCGCGCAGACCAAGTGGGATCTGCCCACCGCCTATCCGTCCAACAACTTCCACACCGAGAACATCGCGCAGTTCGCCAAGGAGGTCGACACGGCGACCGGCGGCAAGCTCAAGATCACCGTGCATTCGAACGCCTCGCTGTTCAAGGCGCCCGAGATCAAGCGCGCGGTGCAGGGCGGCCAGGCGCAGCTCGGCGAGATCCTGCTGGTCAATTTCCAGAACGAATGGCAGGTCTTCGGCACCGACGGCATCCCCTTCCTGGCCGACAGCTACGACGCGGCCTGGAAGCTCTACCAGGCGCAGAAGCCCGTGCTCGACAAGAAGCTCGCCGAGCAGGGCATCCAGCTGCTCTACACGGTGGCCTGGCCGCCGCAGGGCATCTTCGTGAAGAAGCCGATCGCCTCGGCCGCCGACCTCAAGGGCGTGAAGTGGCGCGCCTACAGCCCTGCCACCGCGCGCATCGGCGAACTGGTCGGCGCGCAGGCCGTGACCGTGCAGCAGGCCGAGCTCTCGCAGGCCATGGCCACCGGCGTGATCGAGTCGTACATGTCCTCGGGCTCGACCGGCTACGACACCAAGACCTACGAGTACATCAAGAACTTCTACGACACCCAGGCCTGGTTGCCGAAGAACGCGGTGCTGGTGAACAAGAAGGCCTTCGAAGCGCTGGACAAGCCCGTGCAGGAAGGCCTGCTGAAGGCCGCGGCCGAGGCCGAGAAGCGCGGCTGGGAGCTGTCGAAGAGGAAGAACGTCGAGTACCTCGACCTGCTCAAGAAGAACGGCATGACCGTGCTCGCGCCGTCCGAGCAGCTCAAGAACGACCTCAAGAAGGTCGGCGACACGATGCTCAAGGAATGGGTCGAGAAGGCCGGCCCCGAGGGCCAGGCCGTGGTCGACGCCTACCGGAAGATGTGAGCGCGCGCGGCTGCACCGATGAATGCGAACACCATGCAGGCGAGTGTCCCGGCCTCCGGGGCAGCCTCGATGCGCAGGTCCCTGGACTTCCTCTACGACAGCGCCGCCGCCCTGGCCGCGTTCTTCCTGTTTGCCTTGCTGGTGATGGTGCTGCTGTCCATCCTCGGCCGGCAACTGAACTTCAACGTGCCCGGCATCGATGCTTACGCGGGCTACATGATGGCGGCCAGCGGCTTCCTGGCGCTGGCCCACACGCTCAAGCGCGGCGAGCACATCCGCGTGACGCTGGTGCTCTCCAGCCTCGGCGCCGGCGTGCGCCGTTGGCTCGAGCGCTGGGCCATGGGCGCCGGCGCGCTGCTGGCGGTGCTGTTCGCCTTCTACTGCGTGCGGCTGGTGTGGCAGTCCTGGGCTTTCCACGACATCTCGACCAGCAACGACGCCACGCCGCTGTGGATTCCGCAGCTGTCGATGGCGCTCGGCGCGCTGGTGTTCGCCGTCGCGGCGGTGGACGAGTTCTTCATCGAATGGAACGGCCGGCCGCAACGCGCCGACGGGGAGGCCTTGCGCCATGAGTGACATCGCCATCGCCGGCTTGCTGATCCTCTCGCTGTTCCTGATCCTGGGCAGCGGCGTGTGGATCGGCCTCACGCTCTCGGGCGTCGCATGGATCGCAATGCAGGTCTTCTCCTCGCGCCCCGCGGGCGACGCGATGGCCGTCACCATCTGGGGCTCGGCCTCGGGCTGGACGCTCACCGCGCTGCCGCTGTTCGTATGGATGGGCGAGATCCTGTTCCGCACGCGGCTGTCGCAGGACATGTTCAAGGGCCTCGCGCCCTGGATGCAGGCCCTGCCGGGCCGGCTGCTGCACACCAACGTGGTGGGCTGCGCGATCTTCGCGGCCGTCTCGGGCTCGAGCGCGGCGACCTGCGCCACCATCGGCAAGATGAGCCTGCCCGAGCTCAAGCGACGCGGCTATCCCGACGACATGGTGATCGGCACGCTGGCCGGCGCGGGCACGCTGGGGCTGCTGATCCCGCCGTCGATCATCATGATCGTCTACGGCGTCAGCGCCGACGTGTCGATCGCGCGGCTGTTCATCGCGGGCATCGTGCCGGGCATCCTGCTGGCGCTGCTGTTCTCGGGCTACATCGCGTTCTGGGCCCTGCGCCATCCCGAGCGCGTGCCGCCCGCGGACGCGAAGCTGCCTTTCGCCGAGAAGCTCAAGGCCTCGATGTCGCTGATCCCGGTGGCGCTGCTGATCCTCGGCGTGCTGGGCTCGATCTACGCCGGCATCGCCACGGCCACCGAGGCGGCGGCCGTCGGCGTGGTCGGCGCGCTGATCATCGCGGCCTCGCAGGGGGCGCTGAGCTGGACCACCTTCAAGGAAGCGCTGCTGGGCGCCACGCGCCTGTACTGCATGATGGCGCTGATCCTCGCGGGCGCGGCCTTCCTCACGCTGGCCATGGGCTACATCGGCCTGCCGCGCCACCTGGCCGAATGGATCGGCTCGCTGGGCCTGTCGAAGTTCCAGCTGGTGGTGATGCTCGCGCTGTTCTACATCGTGCTGGGCTGCTTCCTCGACGGCATCTCGATGGTGGTGCTGACCATGGGCGTGATCATGCCGACCGTGACCGCGGCGGGCATCGATCCGATCTGGTTCGGCATCTTCATCGTGCTGGTGGTCGAGATGGCGCAGATCACGCCGCCGGTGGGCTTCAACCTGTTCGTGCTGCAGGGCATGACCGGCAGGGACCTGCTGTACATCGCGCGCGTGACGCTGCCGATGTTCTTCCTGATGGTGGCCGCGGTGCTGCTCATCTACTTCGTGCCGCAGCTCGTGACCTGGCTGCCGCTGCAGATGACGCCCTGATCGGCTGACGCACGCCATGCACCGTTCCTCGCAACCGCGCACCGGCCACAGGCGACCGCGCGTCGCGCAGCTGCACGCGGCGGAGCGCGCGCCGCCCGCGTTCCCCGCGTCCTGATTCCTCGCGCTCCGCGACGAGCACCCGCCCCCGGGGCGGCGTGCGGGACGCGCTCGTCCCGTGCCCCCCAAAAAAACAAGTGCAACGCAAAAGGGAGTCTGTTTCACGTACCGCCGCGCGGTGCGGCCAGGCCGGAGGGATTGCCATCGAGAAAGCCATCGACGACCCATCGCAGAACGACCAGGGAATGAGAAGGCGCCGCAGTGCGCCATGCCCGGACAGTTTTCAGAAGGAAATCGAATCATGTTGACACGACACAGAATGAAGCTTTCGGCCGTTTCGGTCCTCGTTGCAGCCGTGGTTGCCGCGTGCGGCGGTGGTGGAGGAGGGGACAGCGTCGTCTCCATCGTTCCGCCCGCCACGGGCAATCCGCCACCGTCTTCCATGACCAAATGCAGCTGGGATGCCAGTGCCAAGCTTGCCTACGAAGAGCGCCGGCTCGCGACGCCGCTGCCCTACAGCACCGCCTCCGTGGTGGGCATCGACGAGCGGCCGCTGGCCGACCGCATCGTGAAGGACACCGGCTTCGACCAGTTCGCGCCGAACTTCTCGGCCAAGCTGTGCGGCAGCGATGGCCGCACCAGCGTCGCCGGCTATGACGCCGCGGTGACGCTCGTCAAGTCGGAGGGCGCGGCCCTGTGGCGCGCGGCCGTCGACCGGGTGCAGGGGCGTCGCGCCTCGCCCGCGGGCAGCCAGTTGCCCAACAGCGACGACCGGATGCTGTACTGGGCCCGCGTGCAGATGACCAAGGTGCTGCGCCAGTGGGCGCCCGAGTTCGCGCTCTCGGATGCGCAGAAGGCCTCGCTGCAGTGGGAGTTCGAGCGCGCCTCGCGCGGCCAGTACGACATCGAACTGCCCGAAGGCAATGCACCGAGTGGCGGCAAGTACCGCCGCATGATCGTGAGCGGCTTCGATACCTTCACGCTCGGCGCGCTGGGCACGCCCAACACCGGCCTGCGCAACGGCAACCCCTCGGGCGCCACGGCGCTCGAGATGGACGGCCGCGAGATCACGCTCGACGACGGCAGCGTGCTGCACGTGGAGAGCTACGTGCTGCCGGTGAGCTACGACCCGTTCCACGCGGGCATGCAGGAGGACACGCTGGGCCCGTGGTTCAAGGCCGGGCCGAAGCGCGTCGATGCCTCGATCACCATGAGCCAGGGCAGCGCCAACGTCTTCAACCTCGAGCAATGGAACGCCCGCTACCACGGTCCCTCGGCGGGCAACGACGGCATCATCTATTGCCCGGTCGGCAACAGGCTGCCGAAGTACGTGCTGCCGATCGGCACCATCACCGTGCCGAACACCGCGCCGATCTCGATGCCGGGCTCGGGCTGCGACACCAACCCGCAGTCCCGCTGGCTTGGCTACGACGCCATCAGTGCCTGGCTCAAGGAAGCACCGCCGCAGTTCACCACCTCGTCGCTGCCGATCGCCGCGATGGTGACCGGCAAGACGGGCGCCGGCGTTGCGCGTCCGCCGGGTGCCACGAGCGAGGGCACCGACGGCTTCGACGTGACCTGGCACACCAACTACGCGTACTTCGCGGACTGCGACAACGAGGCGGGTACCTCCGTGGCTTCGAACGGCGTGATGAACGCCATGCCCGACCCCTCGCTGGTGAAGGCCCCGCCAGCCACCGCCTGCGCGCAGTCCGGCGGCGGCGGCAACTACCTGTCGAACGAGAGCGCCTACCGCAACACGCTGCTGCGCGATACCTTCAAGCTCGACATCCCGGCGGGCCATATCCACGTGCCGGTGATGACGAACTTCTTCACCGCCGCCACCGGCGGAGTGCCCGACGACAACGCCATGACCGACGCCCGTTTCGAGGCCTACCGCACGGCGATCGTCGCGCAGACGAAGAAGCTGCTGGTGGTGATCGGCAACAACCTCAAGTGACGGGGCACGGCATTCGCTTATCTTCACGAACACACGAAAGCATCACCATGAAACTCAAGCTCACCCTCGCCGCCGCCTCGCTGCTGCTGGCCGGCCTCGCCATGGCGCAGCCCAGCGAGTACTACCTCTGGAAGAACAACAGCACGGGCAAGACCGTCTGCGAGCCCGACATGCCCGCCGACAAGTGGACCAAGCAATCGGGCCCCTACGAGGACCCGAACTGCAAGATCCGCCTGCCGGGCTGAGCTCGACAGAGCCGCGCCGCGCTTCCTGGCGCGGCGCGCGTCGGACCTAGACGCTCCAGCCCGAATCGTTGATGTGCCGCGCGTACACCGCGAGCACGATGCGTTCGGAATGCACCAGGTAGTCGTTGAGCGCCGCGGCGGCGCGGGCGAATTCGCCGGCCTCCGCGAGCTCGAGGATGCTGGTGTTCATCTCGACGTAGGGCGCATGCAGAAACTCGGCGTCGCGCAGCAGGCCGAAGGCCAGCCGCAGTTCGGCCAGCACCGAACCGAAGAGCTGGTTGAGCCGCTCGCTGTCGGCGAGTTCGACCACGGCCATGTGGAAGGCCATGTTCGCCGTGCCCACGCCGAGCCAGTCGCCGCTGTCGCGGCAGCTCTTCGCGGTCTCGACCGCCTCGCGCATCTTCTTCTTCGCGGGATGGCGCGGGTAGGCCTGCGCGAGTGCCTGGCACTCGATCAGGCGGCGCACGCGGTAGATGTCGATGATCGACGCGATGCTCGGGATGACCACGAACACGCCGCGGTTCGGCGCGTGCTTCACGAGGCCGTCCTTGGCGAGCATGCGGAACACCTCGCGCAGCGTGTTGCGCGAGATGCCGAGGCTCTCGCTCAGCGACTGCTCGGACAGGCGTTCGCCGGGCATGAACTCGCCCTGCGTGATCTTCTGCCGCAAGGCTTCGGCCATGCGTTCGCTCAAGGCCTGGGCAGGGGGAGTCAGCGGTTCGGAAGCGGCGGAGGTCATGCGGATGGGGGATTTCAGGGGTGAGGGGTTGTAGCAGATTCCGTTCCTCGCGCCGCAGCGCCCGGTGCATGGAATCAGGGTTTGCCCCTGTGAGTCGGCATGCATATTGCTCAACTGATTGATTGAATTGTTCAACAATCAAATAAACTTCGTTCCAACAAAACGGCCAGATTCGAGTCGATCCCATGTTCTTCATGCGCCTTCCGAAGCCCTCCCTCCCGCGCCCGGCCCGGCGTGCCCTTCTGTCGGGCACCGCAGCGTGAGCGCCGCGCCGGGCCGCCCCAAGCAAGCTCGCACCGCGGTGCGAAGCACGAAGGTATTCCAATGAGCGCGCTGGATCTCAACAGCGACCTGGGCGAGAGCTTCGGCGCCTGGCGCATGGGCGACGACGCGGCGATGCTCGGCATCGTGAGCAGCGCCAACGTGGCCTGCGGCTTCCATGCCGGCGACGCGGCCGGCATCCTCGACACGCTGCGCCATGCCAAGGCCCATGGCGTGGCGGTCGGCGCCCATGTGTCCTATCCCGACCTCGCGGGCTTCGGTCGCCGCGCGATGGCAATGGGCAGCGCCGAGCTCGTGGCCGACGTGATCTACCAGATTGGCGCCCTGCAGGGCCTGGCCCGCGCCGCAGGCACCTCGGTGCGCTACGTCAAGCCGCACGGCGCGCTCTACAACGCCATCGCGCACGACGAGCGGCAGGCGCGCGACGTGATCGCCGCCCTCCGCGCGATCGACGACCGGCTCTGGCTGGTCGGCCTCGCCGGTTCGCCGCTGCTCGGCTGGGCGCGCGCGAGCGGGCTGCGCACCGTCTCCGAGGCCTATGCGGACCGCGCCTACCGCGCCGACGGCACGCTGGTGCCGCGCAGCGAGCCGGGCGCGGTGCTGCACGACGCGCAGGCGGTGGCGCGGCGCATGCTGCGGCTGGCCACGCATGGCGAGGTCGAGGCCATCGACGGCAGCACGCTGCGCCTGCAGGCCGATTCGGTCTGCGTGCATGGCGACAGCCCGGGCGCGGTGGCGATGGCGCGCGAGGTGCGCGCCGCCTTCGAGCATGCGGGCGTCGCGGTGCGGGCCTTCGCGCGCGAGGAAGACGAGCCGGCGGGAGCGCCGCGATGATGCGTTTCCTGCCGGTCAACCTCGACGCGCTGCTGGTCGAGCTCGACGACCTCGCGCAGACGCTCGCGCTGCTGGCCTCGCTGCAGGCCGAGCCGATCGAGGGCATCGAGGAACTGGTGCCGGCCGCGCGCACGATCCTGGTCCGCTTCCGCCCCGGCGCGGTCACGCACGAGGCGCTCGTGCGGCGCATCGGCGAGCGCCGCCTCGACGGCACGGTCGAGCGCGCGGGCCGGCGCATCGAGATCCCGGTCGACTACGACGGCGAGGACCTCGACGAGGTCGCGCGGCACCTGGGCCTCGCGCGCGAGGAGGTGATCCGCCGCCACACCGGCCATGACTACACCGTGGCCTTCACCGGCTTCGCGCCGGGCTTCGCCTACCTGAGCGGCGGCCACCCCAGCCTCGACGTGCCGCGCCGCGCCACGCCGCGCACCCGCATCCCGGCCGGCGCGGTCGCGCTCGCGGGGCGCTTCAGCGGCGTCTATCCGCAGGCCAGCCCCGGCGGCTGGCAGCTCATCGGCGTGACCGCCACGCCGATGTGGGACCTGGGCCGCGCGCAGCCGGCGCTGCTGCAGCCGGGCTACACGGTGCGCTTCGTCGATGTCTCGGGGCAGGCCGTGCCAGCCATCGCACCACCCGTTCCGGCCCCGGCGCCATCGGCCACGCACGCAGGGCCGGCCCTCGAGGTCCATGCCACCGGCCTGCAGGCGCTGTTCCAGGACCTGGGCCGCCACGGGCTCGCGGGCCAGGGCGTCTCGGCCTCGGGCGCGATGGACCGCGGCGCGCTGCGCGCGGCCAACCGCCTCGTGGGCAATGCCAGCGACGCAGCCTGCATCGAGATCGTCGGCGCGGGCTTCCGCTTCAGCTGCCACGGCGATGCGGTGGTGGCCTTCGCGGGTGCCGACGTGCCGCTGCAACTGCGCAGCGCCGGCGGCGCGCGCTGGACGGTGCCCACGCACGAGGCGATCGCGCTGGCCGATGGCGACAGCCTCACGGTCGGCGAACCGCGCGCGGGCCTGCGCAGCTACCTCGCGGTGCGCGGCGGCTTCGAGCTCGCGCCCGTGCTCGGCAGCGCCGCCACCGACACGCTGGCGCACATCGGCCCGCCGCCGATCGCCGCCGGCGATCGTCTCGTGTTGCGGCCGGTGGCGCGCGGCGCCATCGTCGGCCTGCCCGACGCGGCGCCGCCCGCGCTGCCGACGCTGCACGAGGAGGTGGTGCTCGACGTGGTGCTGGGTCCGCGCACCGACTGGTTCACCCCCGAGGCGGTCGCGCTGCTCGCGAGCCAGCGCTGGACCGTCACGCCGCAGTCCAACCGCGTCGGCCTGCGGCTCGCGGGCGAGACACCGCTGGCGCGCCTCGACACCGCCGAGCTGCCCAGCGAGGGCACCGCGCTCGGCGCGATCCAGGTGCCGCCGAGCGGGCAGCCCGTGCTGTTCCTCGCCGACCATCCGCTGACCGGCGGCTACCCGGTGATCGGCGCCGTCGCCACCCACCACCTCGATCGCGCCGGCCAGATCCCGGTCGGCGCGCGCCTGCGTTTCAACCCGGTGCGCGCTTTCGACGCGCACTGCCTCCCCGTTCCTTCCTCCGACACGCCATGAAGAAAGTCCTGATCGCCAACCGCGGCGAGATCGCCGTGCGCATCGCGCACGCCTGCGCCGACTACGGCGTGCGCTCGGTGGCCGTCTATGCCGACGCCGATTTCGATGCGCTGCACACGCGCGTGGCCGACGAGGCCCATGCGCTCGAGGGCACGCGCCCGGCCGACACCTACCTGGCCATCGACAAGCTGCTGGCCGCGGCCGCGCGCAGCGGCGCCGACGCGGTGCATCCGGGCTACGGCTTCCTCTCGGAGAGCGCGGCCTTCGCGCGCGCCGTGATCGAGGCCGGCCTGTGCTGGATCGGCCCGCCGCCGTCGGCCATCGAGGCACTGGGCGACAAGGTGCAGGCGCGCCGCATCGCGCTCGAGGTCGGCGCGCCGCTGGTGGCCGGCACGCCGGCGCCGGTGCGCGACGCGCAGGAGGTGCTGGCCTTCGCCGAGGCGCACGGCCTGCCGATCGCGATCAAGGCGGCCTTCGGCGGCGGCGGCCGCGGCCTCAAGGTCGCGTGGCGGCTCGACGAGGTGGCCGAGCTCTACGAATCGGCGGTGCGCGAGGCCGTCACCGCCTTCGGCCGCGGCGAGTGCTTCGTCGAGCAGTTCCTCGACCGGCCGCGCCATGTCGAGGCGCAGGTGATCGCCGACACGCACGGCCGCGTCGTGGTGCTCGGCACGCGCGACTGCTCGCTGCAGCGGCGCAACCAGAAGCTGGTGGAGGAAGCGCCCGCGCCCTTCCTCAGCGAGGCGCAGCGCGAGCGCATCCATCGCGCCGCGCACGACATCTGCGCGCGCGCCGGCTATGTCGGCGCCGGCACGGTCGAGTTCCTGCTCGGGCCCACGGGCGCGATCTCCTTTCTCGAGGTCAACACGCGGCTGCAGGTCGAGCATCCGGTGACCGAGGAAACCACCGGCATCGACCTCGTGGTCGAGCAGCTGCGCATCGCCGACGGGCTGCCGCTGTCGATCGCCGAGACACCCACGCCGCGTGGCCATGCCTTCGAGTTCCGCATCAATGCCGAGGACCCGGGCCGCGGCTTCCTGCCCACGCCCGGACCGGTGCGCCTGTTCGAGCCGCCGTCGGGGCCCGGCGTGCGCGTCGACACCGGCGTGGTCTCGGGCTCGAGCGTGCCGGGCAGCTTCGATTCGCTGATGGCCAAGCTGGTCGTCACCGGCGCCACGCGCGCCCAGGCGATGGCGCGCGCGCGCCGCGCGCTGCGCGAGTTCCGCATCGAGGGCGTGGCCTCGGTGCTGCCGTTCCACCGCGCCGTGGTCGAGGCGCCCGACTTCGTGGCCGAGGACGGCTTCAAGGTCCACACGCGCTGGATCGAGACCGACTTCGCGCAGCCGCTGGCCGCGGCCGTGCGCGCCGAGCCCGTGCGCGATGCCGCGCTGCTGCGCACGGCGGTGGAGATCGATGGCCGCCGCGTGACGCTGGGCCTGCCGCCGGCGCTGCTGCGCGGCATCGGCGATGGGCCCGCCGCGCCGTCGTCGTCGCCATCGTCGTTGTCTTCGCCCGAGGAGGCCTCCGACCCCGCCGCCGTGGCCGCGCCCATCACCGGCACGCTTCAGGCGTGGACCGTGGAGGAGGGCGCGCTGGTCGCGCAGGGCGACCCGATCGCGGTGATGGAGGCGATGAAGATGGAGGTGCAGGTCGTGGCCCATCGCGCGGGCCGGCTCGCGCGGCTGGCCGCGGGCGCGGCGCCGGTGGTGGCGGGCACGACCATCGCGCGCATCGGCTGAGCGTTCAGGGGCGGACCATCTTGCAGTCGGTGCCCTGCGCCAGTTCGTTGCCGCTGTAGACCGCGTCGGTGCGGAAGCCGTAGTTCGTGCCTTCCCAGCCCAGCTTCACGGCCTTGCCGTCGACCGGCGCGATGGTGTTGACCACCTGCGGCAGCAGCAGCTGGTGGTCCTCGCCGCGCATGCGCACGGGGCCGACCACCGAGTCGTAGCTCAGGTCCTCGAGCGCGCGCGCCACCTTCACGGTGTCGGTGCTCGCGGCCTTCTCGATCGCGGCCGCGAGCAGGCGCGGCGTCATGTCGATGCGCGGCGCGAGGAAGTCCTTGCCGGTCTTGGCCTTGTAGGCCTTGGCCAGCGCATCGACCTTCGGCGTGCCGGCCTGGCCCGGATGCCATTCGGCGACCCAGGTCAGCTGGCCCAGCTTCGCCTGCGACACCGCCGTGACCGTGCCCGGCACCGAGCCCGCGCTGTGGTTGAAGTAGCGCAGGTCGTAGCCGGCATCACCCGCGGCCTTGAGCAGCAGCGTCATGTCCTGGCCCCAGTTGCCGGTGATGACCGAGTCGGCGCCGCTCTGCTTGATGTTGGCGATGTAGGGCGAGAAGTCCTTGACCCGGCCGATCGGATGCAGCGCCTCGCCGACGAACTGGATGTCGGGCCGCGCCAGGCCCACGAGCTGGCGTCCGTAGCTGGCCCACTGCTTGCCGTGCGCATAGTCCTGGTTCAGCAGATAGACCTTCTTCACCTCGGGCGTCTTCTTGATGTAGTTGGCCAGCGCCTTCATCTTCATCGCCGTGTTGGCCTCGGTCTGGAAGTGCCAGAAGCTGCAGGCCTTGCCGGTCATCTCGGGATCGATCGACGAGTGGTTGAGCACCAGCAGCTCCTTGCCCGGGTTGCGCTGGTTCCAGCGCGCCACCGCCTGCACCAGCGCCGTCACCACCGAGGAGCCCGAGCCGCCGGTCACGATGGCCTTGGCGCCCTGGTCGATCGCGGCCTGCAGCGCGCTCTGGCTCTCCTGCGCCGAGAGCTTGCTGTCGAACTGCAGCAGCTGCAGCTTCGTGCCGCCGAGCACGCCGCCCTTGGCGTTGATCTCCTCGATCGCGTACTGCGTGTGCATCAGCATCAGCTCGCCGACGTTGGCGAAGGGGCCCGAGAGCGGATCGATGTAGGCGAGCTTGTAGGTCTGCTGGGCCTGCGCGGCGCCGGCGGCACCGGTGGCGATCAGGCAGGCGAGCGCGATCCGCGCCAGGGGCGCCGGGTGGAACTTCATGGTGTGTCTCCTGGGATGGGTGGTCAGTGGCCGGTGCGCAGCCCGATCACGCGGCTCGCGAGCTTCGTGAGCTCGGCCACCACTTCGTCGGGCGAGAGCCGTCCGCCCGGGCGGTACCAGCTGTAGAGGAAGCCCGGCAGGCTGCAGGCCGCGAGCGCGGTGATCTTGGTCTCGTCGAAATCGAGGTCGCCGTCGCGCCGCGCCTGTTCGAGCAGCGGGCACAGCAGGTCGTAGAAGTGGTGCGCGAGCTTCTTCTGCGCGGCCAGGTATTCGGGTCGGTAGACCTGCGGCTCGCGGTAGGGGAAGAAGGCGGCCGGATGGTGCGCGACGGTGGCGCGGATCAGCCGTTCGATGCCCTCGAGCACCTTCTCGCTCGCGCGGCGCGGATCGTCGGCCGCGAAGTCGAGCGCGGTGAAGCAGTCGACCGCGGGGCGCCAGGAGATGGTCTCGAAGATCTCCTGCTTGTCGCGGAAGTAGTAGTAGACGAAGGGCTTCGTGACACCGAGCGCGCGCACGATCTGCGCCATGGTGGTGTTGGCGTAGCCCTGCGCCGCGAACAGCTGCGTGGCGGCCTGCAGGATGCGCTCGCGCTGCAGGTCGGTGCCCTGCGTGGCGGCGCGCTGGCGGCCGGTGCCCTGCGGCAGGTCGGGGCGCGCCGTGAGGGCCGTGGCCTCTGTCGCATGCGCCTCATGCATGTCCTGCATGCCTGGCACGCGGGGAGGATCGTCCTGCTCCGCGCGCGCCTTGCGCCCAGAGGGTTTGTGCCGTGTCGCGGAAGTTATACCCATGGGTAGGATTGTTCGTGCACCATCCGGCGATGGCAAGCGCCCGCCAGGCGCGAGCGGCTATCGATAACCCTGAGAAAGTGACGCCATGGAGACAACCGACGAACCCTTGCTGCGCGCGCTCCCGCCGCGCGCGCAACAACCGCTGCACGACTACCTGCGCGCCCATGCGCGCGAGCGCGGCGAGCATCCGGCCTGCCACTGGTACGGCCATGCGATGAGCTGGCGCGAACTGGACCGCGCGAGCGACGCCTTCGCCGCGCGGCTGCAGGCCCTGGGCGTGCGCAAGGGCGAGCCGGTGGTGCTGTTCCTCAACAACTGCCCGCAGTACCTGGTGGCGCACTTCGGCATCCAGAAGATCGGCGCCATCGTCTGCCCCAGCGGCCCGCTCAACAAGGAGCACGAGCTCGCCTACCAGGTCAACGACCTGAAGGCGCGCGTGATCGTCGCGGCCGCGCCGCTGCTGCCGGTGGTCGAGAAGGTGAAGCCCGGGAGCGCGCTCGAACACGTGTTCGTCGTGCACTACGCCGACCTCTTGCCCAAGACGCCCGAGACGCCCGCGCTCGACCTGCCGGCCGAACTCGTGGCCGAGCGCAACGCCGCACGCACGGTGCCCGCGGGCTGCGAGGACTTCCTTGCCGTCATGAACGCCGATGCGAAGCCGCGGCCGGTGGCGATCGCCATGGACGACGTCGCGCTGATGACCTACACCTCGGGCACCACCGGCCTGCCCAAGGGCGCGATGCTCAGCTACGGCAACGCGCTGTTCAAGACCCGCGCCGCGGCCGACTGCAACGGCGTCGGGCCCGACGACGTGCTGCTGTCGATCGCGCCGCTGTATCACATCGCCGGCATGCTGATGGGCGTCAACGTGCCGGTGCTCACGGGCGCGGCCTCGGTGCTGCTGCACCGCTTCGATCCGCGCGCGGCGCTGCAGGCCATCGCGCGCCACGAGGTGAGCTGGTGGTACAGCATCGCGCCGATGAACGTGGCCTGCATGCAGCTGCCCGACATCGCGGGCTTCGACCTCGCGAGCCTGCGCATGAACCCGGTCACCAGCTTCGGCATCGCCTTCACCGAGCCGCTGGCCGCGCAGTGGCGTTCGCATGCGCCGAACTGCACCTCCTTCGAGGCCGCCTACGGCTTGAGCGAAACCCACACCTGCGACACCTACACGCCGCGCCATGCGCCGCGCTGGGGCACGCAGGGCGTGGCGGTGCCGGGGGTGACGATCCGCATCGTCGACACCGACACGCAGGCCGACATGCCCACCGGCGAGGTCGGCGAGATCGTGCTGACCAGCCCGGGCTCCTTCAAGGGCTACTGGAACAAGCCCGAGGCCACGGCCGCCACGCTGCGCGACGGCTGGGTGCACACCGGCGACATGGGCAAGCTCGATGCCGATGGCTACCTGACCTTCATCGGCCGCTTCAAGGAGATGATCAAGGTCTCGGGCTACAGCGTGTTCCCCGAGGAGGTCGAGACCATCCTGATCAAGCATCCGGCGGTGGCGCAGGCCGCGGTGATCGCGCAGCCCGATCCCGAGAAGGGCGAGGTGGTCAAGGCCTTCGTGGTGCGCAGGCCCGGCGCCGGGATCGCGGCCGAGGCGCTGATCGCCTGGTCGCGCGAGAACATGGCGAGCTACAAGGCGCCGCGCTTCGTGAGCTTCATCGATGCATTGCCCACCACCGGCGCCGGCAAGGTGCTGCGCCGGCTGCTCAAAGACAAGAACTGAAAGACCCCGCGTGTTTTCCAAAGTCCTGATTGCCAACCGCGGCGAGATCGCCGTGCGCCTGGTGCGCGCCCTGCGCGACCTCGGCATCGCCAGCGTGGCCGTGCATGCGCGCGACGACGCCTCGGCCCTCCACGTGCAGCTGGCCGACGTGGCGCTCGCGCTCGACGCGACCGGGCCCGCGGCCTACCTCGACATCGGCGCGCTGATCGCGGCCGCGAAGGCGCAGGGTTGCGACGCGGTGCATCCGGGCTACGGCTTCCTCAGCGAGCGCGCCGACTTCGCGCAGGCCTGCGCCGATGCGGGCCTGGTCTTCATCGGGCCCACGCCCGAGCAGCTCGCGCTGTTCGGCGACAAGGCGCGCGCGCGCGAACTGGCCACGCGCTGCGAGGTGCCCGTGATGCCCGGCAGCGCGGGCGCGGTGACGCTCGCGCAGGCGCAGGCCTTCTTCGCCGAGCAGCAGGCGCAGGGCGCGGGCGTGATGGTCAAGGCCATCGGCGGCGGCGGCGGGCGCGGCATGCGCGCGGTGCACGAGGCGGGCGAACTGGCCGAGGCGCATGCGCGCTGCATGTCGGAAGCGCGCGCGGCCTTCGGCATCGAGGGCGTGTACGTCGAGCGGCTGATGCGCGATGCGCGCCACATCGAGGTGCAGGTGCTCGGCGACGGCCGGGCCGTGGCCAGCCTCGGCGAGCGCGAGTGCACGCTGCAGCGGCGCTTCCAGAAGCTGGTGGAGATCGCGCCCAGCCCCTCGCTGCCCGAGGCGCTGCGCGCGCAACTCACGCAGGCCGCGCTGCGCATGGCGCGGGCCGTGGACTATCGCGGGCTCGGCACCTTCGAGTTCCTGGTCGACGCGGCCTCGGCCACGCTGCCCTATGTCTTCATCGAGGCCAATCCGCGGCTGCAGGTCGAGCACACGGTGACCGAGGCCGTGACCGGGCTCGACCTGGTGCAGCTGCAGATCGCGGTGGCGGCCGGCGAATCGCTGGCCGAGCTCGGCATCGAGGCCGAGCGCACCGCGGCGCAGCGCGGCTTCGCGCTGCAGTGGCGCATCAATGCCGAGACCCTCGATGCGCAGGGCCAGGCGCGGCCCTCGGGCGGCACGCTGGCGCGCTTCGAGCTGCCCGCCGGGCCCGGCGTGCGCGTCGACACGCATGGCTATGCGGGCCTGGCGCCCTCGCCGCACTACGACACGCTGCTGGCCAAGCTGATCGTGCATGCGCCCTCGGCGCGCTTCGTCGATGCGCTGCGCCGCTCGCTGCGCGCGCTCGACGAGTGCCGCATCGAGGGCATCGCCACCAACCTGCCGCTGCTGCGCGCGATCGCCGCGCGGCCCGAGTTCGCGACGCAGGCGGTGCACACGCGCTTCGTCGAGGCGCACCTGGGCGATCTGCTGGCGGCCGCAACGGCGTTCGAAAAACGCGCGAAGGAGATCGTGCCGGTCGTCGCGCGGGCCGCAGCCCCCGCGATCGATGAAGCCGACGATGGCCTCACGGTCAAGGCCCCGATGCCCGCGAAGCTGGTGCAGTTCGAGGTCGCGGTCGGCGACGTGCTGCCCGCGGGCGCGCAGCTCGGCGTGCTCGAGGCCATGAAGATGGAACACCTGCTGCACGCGCCCACTGCGGGCCGCGTGGTGGCACTGCTGGCCGCGCCCGGCGACTACCTGGTCGAGGGCCAGTCGCTGCTGCGGCTGGAGGCGGTCGACGCGCAGGCCGTGGACACCGAGGCGCGCGCCGCGCACGACCTCGACGCGATCCGGCCCGACCTGAAGAAGGTCATCGACCGCCATGCGTTCACGCTCGACGAGAACCGCCGGGCGGCCGTCGACAAGCGCCATGCGCAGGGCGGGCGCACCGCGCGCGAGAACATCGCCGACCTCTGCGACAGCGCGTCCGATCCCGGCAATTTCATCGAGTACGGCGCGCTCGCCATCGCGGCCCAGACGCGCCGCCGCACGCTCGAGGACCTGGTCGCCAACACGCCGGCCGACGGCATGGTGACCGGCATCGGCAGCATCAACGCGAGGCAGTTCGGCTCCGAGAAGTCGCGCTGCGCCGTGCTGGCCTACGACTACACGGTGCTGGCCGGCACGCAGGGCATGCGCAACCACCACAAGACCGATCGGCTGCTGGCGGTGGCGCACCAGCTGCGGCTGCCGGTGGTGCTGTTCGCCGAGGGCGGCGGCGGCCGGCCCGGCGACACCGACATGCCGATCGTCGCGGGCCTCAACAACCACACCTTCAGCCAGTTCGCCGCGCTCTCGGGCAAGGTGCCGGTGGTCGGCATCGTGCATGGCCGCTGCTTCGCGGGCAATGCGGCCTTGCTGGGCTGCGCCGACGTGATCATCGCGACGAAGGGCAGCAACATCGGCATGAGCGGCCCCGCGATGATCGAGGGCGGCGGCCTCGGCACCTTCGCGCCCGAGCAGATCGGGCCGAGCAGCGTGCAGTCGCGCAACGGCGTGATCGACATCCTGGTGGAGGACGAGGCCGCGGCCGTGGCAGCCGCGAAGCAGTACCTGTCGTACTTCCAGGGTCCGGTCGCCGACTGGCAGTGCGCCGACCCGCGCGCCTTGCGCCACGTGGTGCCCGAGAACCGGCTGCGCGTGTACGACGTGCGCGCCGCGATGCGCGGCGTGGCCGACACCGGCTCGCTGCTCGAGCTGCGCGCGGGCTTCGGCGCGGGCATCGTGACCGCGCTCGCGCGCATCGAGGGCAAGCCCGTGGGCCTGATGGCCAACAACCCGCACCACCTGGGCGGCGCGATCGACGTGGAGGCGGCCGACAAGTCGGCGCGCTTCATGCAGCTGTGCAATGCGCACGGCCTGCCGATCGTCTCGCTGTGCGACACGCCGGGCTTCATGGTCGGCCCCGAGATCGAGGCGCAGGCGCAGGTGCGCCATGTCTGCCGCATGTTCATGGTGGCCTCGCACCTGCGCGTGCCCTTCTTCGCGGTGGTGCTGCGCAAGGGCTACGGCCTGGGCGCGCAGGCGATGACGGCCGGCGGCTTCGACGCGCCGGTGTTCACCGTGGCCTGGCCCACGGGCGAGTTCGGCGCGATGGGACTCGAGGGCGCGGTGCGGCTGGGCTTCCGCAAGGAGCTCGCCGCGGCGGCCGAAGGGGCCGAGCGCGATGCGCTGTTCAAGCAGCTGGTGGCGCAGCAGTACGAGAACGGCGAGGCGATCCACATGGCGCAGACGCTGGAGATCGACGCCGTGATCGATCCCGCGCGGACGCGCGACTGGCTGGTGCGCGGGCTGGCCTCGGCCACGCGTCCCCACGAGGCGCCGGCGCCCTACGTAGACACCTGGTAACCAGGCGGCAGACCCTGCCGCGCGAAGTGACACGGTGGCTCCGTACACTTTGGCGCTTTTGCGCGAGGGGCATGACGCTGGTTTCATATCGATTCGCCGGGATCGGCGCCAGGCTGGCGACGGGCATGCTGTGCCTGGCGCTGTTCGCCGCCGTCGCGCACGCCGCGACCCCCTCGGGTGCGCCCGCTGCCCCGATCGCCGGTGAGCACTGGGTCGGCAGCTGGGCCGCCGCGCCGCTGGATTTCCGCCAGCTCTCGCCGCTGGGCACGCCGCCGCCGGTGGCGCCCGAGGACCGCGCCTTCCCCGGCCTCACGCTGCGCCAGCAGCTGCAGCCCAGCGTGGGCGGCACGCGTCTGCGCGTGCGCTTCTCCAACCGCTTCGGCACCGCGCCGCTGGCCGTGGGCGCCGCGAGCGTGGCGCGCGGCACGGGTGGCGGCGCGATCTCGCCGGCCTCGCTGCAGCCCTTGCGCTTCGACGGCCGCCCGGGCATCACGATCGCGCCGGGCGCCGATGCCTGGAGCGACGGCATCGACTTCGCGGTCGAGGCCGGCCAGACGCTGGTGGTCAGCAGCTACTTCGAGCGTTCCACGCCGCTGTCGACGGTGCACCTGCAGCCGAGCAACGCGACCTGGATGTCGAACGGCAACGCGGTGTCGGCGCCGCGCCTGCCCGATGCGCAGCGGGTGCCGGTCAATGCCTTCGTGACGGGCGTGGACGTCTGGGCCGCGCGCGCGATCCGCACGGTGGTGGCCTTCGGCGATTCGATCACCGCGGGCGGGCTCGACGGCGACGGCGGTGGCAATTCGTACCCGCAGCAACTGGCCACGCTGCTGCGCAAGAGCCCGGGCCCGGGCGCCGCGCGCGAGGTGGCGGTGCTCAACGTCGGCATCGGCGGCAACCGGCTGCTCTACGGCGGCGCGGGGCAGAGCGGCCTCGCGCGCTTCGGCGCCGACGTGCTGGGCCAGAGCGGCGTCACGCACGTGATCGTGTTGATGGGCACCAACGACATCGGCCGCACCGCCTTCATCGGCGCGCCCGGGCAGGTGGTGCCGGCGAGCGAGATCCCCACGCCCGAGCAGTTGCAGGCCGGGCTGCAGCAGCTGGTGCGGCAGGCGCGCGAGAAGGGCCTGAAGGTGCTGCTGGGCACGATCCCGCCGTTCGGCGGCTCGTCGTACTGGAACGAGCACACCGAGGCGCTGCGCGGCGCGGTCAACCGCTGGATCCGCGGCCGGCAGGACGTGGACGCGGTGGTCGATTTCGACGCCGCGGTGCGCAACCCGGCGCAGCCGCTGGCACTGCTGCCGGCCTACGACAGCGGCGACCACCTGCATCCCAATGCCGCGGGCCTCGCGGCGATGGCTGGCGCGGTCGATCTGCAGGAATTGCGGGAATAGGCCTACGCGCGTCGGCCGCCGCCTGCAGGCGGCGTGCCGGGCGCCGCGACACAGCTCTACACAAGATTTCGCGTGGCGCTTACAGGCGCTTCACAAGGCACCGGCAGCATGAAGGCTCCTCCAACAACTCATGGAGCCTTGCCATGAAAAGACTCGCAGCCATCGCTTTTTCCGTCGCCGCCACCTCGCTGTTCTCGGTGGGCGCGCTCACGCTGCCGACGGCCGCCCAGGCGCAGCCGGTGGTCATGATCCAGGTGCCGCCTCCGCCGCCGCGCTACGAGCGGGTGCCGCCGCCGCGCCGCGGCTATGTCTGGGCACCGGGCCACTACGAGTGGCGCGGCGGCCGCCATGTCTGGACCAACGGCGTCTGGGTGCGGGCCCGCCCGGGCTATGCCTACCGCGCGCCCGAATGGCGCCAGGAAGGCGGCCGCTGGGCCTACAGCGCCGGCCGCTGGGACCGCGACGGCGACGGCGTGCCCAACCGCTACGACCGCCGCCCGAACAACCCGAACCGCAACTGACGCGGCCGGCATGAAAAAGCCCCCGGGGCGACCTGCAAAGGCCGCCCCGGGGGCTTTGTTCTTTCCGGCCGACGCTCGCTCAGCGGAACACGACGGTGCGGTGCCCGTTGAGCAGCACGCGGTGCTCGCTGTGCCACTTCACCGCGCGCGCCAGCACCTGGCTCTCGGTGTCGCGGCCGCGGGCCGTGAGGTCCTCGACGGTGTCGGTGTGGTCGGCGCGCGCCACGTCCTGCTCGATGATCGGGCCTTCGTCGAGGTCGGCCGTCACGTAGTGGGCGGTGGCGCCGATCAGCTTCACGCCGCGGTCGTGCGCCTGGTAGTAGGGCTTGGCGCCCTTGAAGCTGGGCAGGAACGAGTGGTGGATGTTGATCGCGCGGCCGGCCAGGCTCTGGCACAGGCCGTTGCTGAGGATCTGCATGTAGCGCGCCAGCACCACGAGCTCGGCGCCCTCGGCCTCGATGATCTCGAGCTGTTTCGCCTCGGCCTGCGCCTTGGTCGCGGCCGTCACCGGGATGTGGTGGAAGGGCACGTTGTAGCTGGCCGCCAGCTGGTAGAAGTCGCGGTGGTTCGAGACGATCGCGCGCACGTCGATGGCCAGCAGGCCGCTCTTCCAGCGGAACAGCAGGTCGTTGAGGCAGTGGCCTTCCTTGCTGACCAGGATCACGGTCTTCATCGGCTGGGCGGCGGCCTGCAATTGCAAGGTCATGCCGAAGCCCTGGGCGAAGGCGGCGAGCTGCTCGCGCAGCGCGGCCTCGCCGTGCTCGGCGCAGGCGAAGCGCACGCGCATGAAGAACAGGCCCGTGTCGTGGTCGTTGTACTGGGCGGCCTCTTCGATGTTGCCGCCGCGCTCCAGCAGGAAGCCCGAGACGGCATGCACGATGCCCGTACGGTCGGGGCAGGAGAGGGTGAGGATGTAGGCAGGGGTGGTGGTCATGGTCAGGGGCGTGATTGTCGCAGGGGTGCCAGAATGCCGTTCTCCCCGTCCGCCACGTCCCTTTTCCCGGGGGCGCCGGCCGTTCGGCGGCGGGACCTTCCACATTCCGACGAGACACACAGGAGCACGCGCATGGCCTACCAGGACTTCAACATGGACAACCAGTGGTTGCCCTTCACCCCGAACCGCCATTTCAAGAAGGACCCGCGGGTCTTCGTGGCGGCCGACGGGATGGAGTTCACCACCCACGACGGCCGCAAGGTGATCGACGGCATCTCGTCGCTGTGGTGCGTGGGCGCGGGCCACAACCGCAAGCCGATCAACGAGGCGATCAAGCAGCAGCTCGACACGCTCGACTACGCCACCGCCTTCCAGATCAGCAACGACAAGGCCTTCCGCGCGGCCGAGATGATCGCCGCGCTGGCCCCCGGCGACCTCAACAAGGTGCTGTTCTGCAACTCCGGCAGCGAGGCCGCCGACACCTCGATGAAGGTGGCGCTGGCCTACCACCGCGCGCGCGGCGAGGGCCACCGCAACGTCTTCATCGGCCGCGAGCGCGGCTACCACGGCGTGGGCTTCGGCGGCATGTCGGTGGGCGGCATCCCGGGCAACCGCAAGGTGTTCGGCTCGGCCTTCCTGCCGCGCGTGGACCACATGCGCTTCATCCACGACCCGGTCAACAACGCCTACATCCACAACCAGGAACCGGTGTGGGCCGAGGACCCGCTGGTCGAGCTCGAGACCCGCATCCTGCCGCTGCACGACCCGAGCAACGTGGCCGCGATCATCGTCGAGCCGGTGGCCGGCTCGGCCGGCTGGTACCTGCCGCCGCAGGGCTACCTCAAGCGCCTGCGCGAGATCTGCGACAAGCACGGCATCCTGCTGATCTTCGACGAGGTCATCACGGGCTTCGGCCGCATGGGGACCAACTTCGCGTCGGACTACTTCGGCGTGGTGCCCGACATGCTGAACTTCGCCAAGTGCGTGACCAACGGCGTGATCCCGCTGGGCGGCGTGATCTGCCGCGACAAGCTCTACGACGCGATGATGAAGACCGACGCGCCCGAGCACGTGGTCGAGTTCTTCCACGGCTACACCTACTCGGGCCACCCGGTGGCCTGCGCGGCGGCGATCGCCACGCTCGAGCTGTTCGAGAAGGAAAGCCTGTTCCCGCGCGCCGGCGAGATGGGCAAGCTGCTGGGCGACGCCTTCCACAGCACCTTCAAGGGCCTGCCCAACGTGATCGGCATCCGCAGCCTCGGCCTGGCCGCGGCGGTCGAGCTGGCGCCGATCGCGGGCGCGCCCGGCAAGCGGGCCTACGACATCTTCCTCGACTGCTTCCACAAGGGCGCGCTGGTGCGCCCCGCGGGCGACGTGCTGGTGATCGCGCCGCCGTACATCGTCGAGAAGTCGCACATCGACACGCTGGTGAACACGCTGGCGGACGCGATCAAGGCGCACGCCTGATCACAGGTCCCGCCGCGGCCCGCAACGGGCCGCGGACGCGCCCCCGCCACGGGGGCGCGAGCCCCGATCGGACCGCTGTGCGGCGCACAGGATCGGGGCGGCCGCACTGTCCGGCCATCCAGTAATCACCGCTGGTTTGTACTCATAGGTACTACTGGTTTCCGGAATAGCCAGCCCACCTGCCCGATCCATAGCATCCTCTTTACAAAGAAGTAGCACTTTTCGTTTAAGTGCTCTTCCTCCTGAAAGGAGCTGCCATGCCTCGTGCATCCCGTGCCGCCGTATCCCGGTGCTCCGATCGTCGTCGTGGTGCGCCCTGGGCCGCCACGGTGCACGTGGCCCTGGTGGTGGCACTGCTCCTGGTGGCGGCGCCGCGCGCGCAGGCCAACAACGTCGGCGAGAACGCCGCCTGGCAGTTCCAGACCAGCTCCGACAAGGTCAACCAGGCCGCGGTGCAGGACATGATCCGCAAGCAGAAGAGCGGCTACTACGCGGCGCCGGTCTACAACACCACGGTCGGGCGCCAGTACAACTGCAACGTCTCGGCGACCTCGACCGGCAACGACGGCAACAACAGCACGGTCGCCAACTCGCCCGCGAATGCCGGGGCGCGCTCGGGCGCCACGGGCAACGACAGCAACAGCGCGGTCGGCACGCTCGGCGCCGCGGTGGTGGGCACCAACCAGGCCAACGCGGGCACGGTGGGCTCGGCGGTCGTCGGCGGCACCAGCACGCAGGTGCAGGGCGCGGCCTGGCAGGCGCTGAACTCGGCCCAGGGCAACACCGGCGCGCAGACGGCGGGGGTGAACGGCAGCGCCGCCTGTGCCTTCGGCGTGCTCAACTGAACGGGGGCGCCATGCACTGCATCTCGCCCCACGCCCGCCGGGCGGTCTTTCTCGCGGCGCCGCTGGCCGGCGCGCTGGTGCTGGCCGGCTGCACCTCGGCGCCGCAGCAGCGCTTCGCACCCAACGAGGCACCCGTGGTGCTCGGCCCCTCGGTACGCGACAACGTCACGCCGATGGAACCGGTGCTGGCCTGCTTCGCCGACCACATCGCGGCCACGCGCCGGCCCGAGGTGGTGATCGGCGTGGGCGACGTGAAGGACTACACCGGCAAGTACAGCATCAACGAGGGCAACGCGATCACGCAGGGCGGCGCGCTGATGGTCTATTCGGCGCTCGGCAAGCTCGGCGGCGCGGTGCGCATCGCCGAGCGCTTCGACCCGGTGATCGCCGAGCGCGAGCTGGCCTACGCCGACCGGCGCCAGCTCGGCGACGGCCGCACGCACCAGCTCGGCGGCGGGCCGGGCGGCGGCGCGCAGGTGGTGCCGTGGCTGCCGTACTTCGGCGGCACGATCAACAAGTCCGACTACTTCATCGTCGGCGGCATCACCGAGCTCAACTACAACATCAACTCGGGCGGTGCCGAGGTGGCGGTGAACCAGGTCGGCGTGAAGGCGCGCACCTTCACCCAGTCGGTCGGCGTGGACCTGCGCATCGTCGACACGCGCTCGCTGATGGTGGTGCGCACGGTGAGCCTCACCAAGCAGTTCAACGGCTACGAGGTCGGGCTCAACGTGTTCCGCTTCTTCGGCAGCCGGCTCTACGACGTCGACATCGGCGCCAAGGGCCAGGAGCCGGTGCAGATGGGCGTGCGCGCGGCGCTCGAGGAAGGCGTGGTGCGGCTGATGGCCGCGGTCACGCAGGTCGACCATCGGCCGTGCATGACCCTGCGCCCCGGTGGCGGCGAGCAGATTCCGCTGGTGCCGGCCGAGCAGCTGCGCAAGGTGCAGAACCCGGCCGATGCCGGCGCGGCCGGCGGTGCGGCGGCGCCGGTGGTGCAAGCGAGCCCGGGCGTGGCCGTCAACGCCGCGGGCACGGGCGGCGCGCGGCTGACCGGCGCGGCGCTGCAGGTGGCGTTCGACTTCGGCGCCACCACGCTCGGCGGCAGCGCGCTGGCGCAGATCGACCAGGTCGCGGGCGCCGCGAAGAAGGGCGCCACCGACATCGTGCTGGTGGCGCGCGACACCGAGAACTGGGATGCGCGCAAGCGCGACGAGCTGATCGACCAGCGCATCGCCGCCGTGACCTCGGCGCTGGCCAACCGCGGCATTCCGCCGGGCGCGATCACGGTGCTGTGGCGGCCCGACGCGGCCGACACCTCGATCCACCGCGACGGCCCCGGGCTGCAGGAGATCGCGAAGCTGCGCATCGGCGCGCCGGTGGTGGGCAACGGGCCGGCGCCCGCCGCGCCGCAGGGCGCCGCCACGGTCGCGCCCACGCCCAGCGCCTCCGTCGCACCCGCGCCGGCACCGGCGGGCGACAGCGCGGTCGCCCCGACCGGCGGCGCCGACACCGCCGCCGTGCCCGAGGCGGCCGAGACCGTCAGCGCGAGCGGCCCCGCGGCCGCCGCCAGCCCCGATCCCGCCGCCGCCCCCGGCCGCGGCAGCTGACACCCCCGTTCCCGCGAACCGTGCGCGCCTGCGAGGGCGGCCCGGTTCCCCTGCGTTCGTCCGTCCCTTTCGTCCACAACGTCTTCACACCAGGAGTCACGCCATGAAAGCTCGCAAGATCCGCAATCGGGGCGCCCGCAGGCCCGCCACCAGTCTCAGCCGCATCGGTTCCGCGGTCGCGGTCGCGCTGCTCGCCGCCGGCGCCGCGCAGGCGGCCGACACCAGCGTGAGCAACACGCTCAACGGCTCGGTGTCGGGGGCGTCGACGGCGAATTCGCAGCCCTCCAACACCAACGGCGTGACGGCGGGGATCACGGGCGCCGTCGGCGGCACCACGGTCAGCGGCACGCCGGCCAATCCGAATCCGATCGCGGCCAGCACCACCGGCAACCTGATCGGCGCCAGCGCCGCCGGCAACGACTTCGCGAACGCGATCCAGCCCGCCTCGGGCAGCCCGGCCTCCACGCCGGTCGACAACGCGGCCTCGCTGGGCGTGGCCACCAACAGCGGATCGATCGCGGCCGGCGTCGCCAACAGCAGGCTCGCGGTCGAGCTCAACAACTTCACGAGCGGCAGCGCGGCCGCCACCGACAACACGATCTCGGCCTCGGCCGTGATCAACAAGGGCAGCTCGCTGGTGACCGGCGGCGCGATGGCCGGCGCCGTCGGCATCACCGGCGGCGCGGCGCTGACCTACCCGGGCGGCACGCCGCTGTTCGACGCGCAGGGCAACATCGTCGTGACCTCGCTGCAGCTGGGCACCGGCCCGGCCTCGGGCGCGGGCCTGGCCAACAACAGGATCGACCTGGCGCTGACCTCGACGCTGCCGGGCAACATCGTGATCGCCGGCGCCACGCTCGACCGCAACACGCTGTCGGCCACGCTGCGGGGCAACAACGCGAGCAGCGCGGCCGAGATCCAGTCGGGCGCGGCGCCGAGCTTCGCGGGCTCGGCGGTGGTGTCGAACCTGCAGGCCAACGGCAACGGCATCCTCGCGGCGGTCACGCATGCGGCCGACAACACCAACTCGACCGTGCAGGCGCTGGTCACCGGCGCGCCCGCGGGCGTGGTCAACGAACTGCGCGGCTCGCTCTCGGTGCAGGGCAACACCATCTCGAGCGCCGCCACCGGCAACGAGGCGCTCTCGGCCACCGCCGGCAGCGCGGGCAACCGCATCGTGATGAACGGCGTGTCGGTGGTCGCCGCGACCCCGCCCGTCACGCCGGTCAACGCCAGCGTGCACGGCGGCACGGCAGTCACCACGACCCTCGATGCCGACCTGGCCGTGCTCAACAGCCAGGGCAACCTGCGCTCCAGCGTGCTGGCACAGACCATCAACGGCCAGGTGCTCGCGGGCGTGCAGTCCATCGACAGCGGCAGCGTCACGCTCAAGGACAACAGCATGAGCGCCGCGGCCACCGGCAACATCGCCTCGAGCGCGATCCTGCCCGGCACCACCGCGGCCAGCTTCACGGGCACGGCGGGCATCTCGAACCAGCAGGCCAACACCGAATCGACGGTGTCGGCCGTCGCCAGCGGCACCGTCATCGCGGTGCAGACCGGCGATGCCACCGGCCAGACGAATGCCAGCACCGTGACCGTGGCGAACAACAGTTCGGCGGTCGCGGCGCGCGGCAACCAGATCAACCAGGGCCTGGCGCTCGACGCCAACACCGTCGCGCTGGGCAGCGATGCGGTGGCGCTCGGTGGCGGCACCAGCGCCGACGGCCGCGTGTCGGCCACCGGCGCCGTCACGCTGACCAACCTGCAGGGCAACTACAACGGCAGCCTGGTCACGGCGATCAACGGCGGCTCCAAGGTCTGGCTGGTCGCGAACGGACCGGCCACGGTGGCCGACAGCGCGCTGTCGCTCACCGGCAATCGCCAGGAGGCGGTGGCGGTCGGCAGCGGTGCCACCAGCGACCTGTCGATCAAGGGCAATGCGGTCGGCACCGGCGCCGGCATCGCCAGCGTCCAGATGAACGATGCCACCTCCTCGGTCGGCGCGGTGCTCAGCGTGCCCGAGGCCCGCGTCGCCGTGTTCGGCAACCTGTCGGGCGGCTCGGCCGCGGTCAGCGACAACCTGCAGCGCGCGATCGCCTACGGCAACTCGGCCACCAGCACGCTGGGCGTGCAGGCCGGCAACGTGACGGTGAACCCGTCCACGGACGTCGCCTCGACCATCACGGCCAACCTCGGCAACAACCTGCCCTTCGACAACAGCCTGGCCACGCAGCCGGCGGTGAATGCCTCCTACGCCATCCTCGGCAGCCAGTCGATCCAGTCGACGGTGGGCACCACGGCCAGCGGCGTGAATTCGTTCGCGGCCTCGGTGAGCGGCGACGTCGCGTCGGCCAGCCTCGGCAACGACCGCAACGCCTTCGTCGCCGCGAGCTACGGCAACGACGCGGCCAACGGCCTGAAGCTCGCGGCCAACCAGATCGCGTCGAGCGACTTCGCCTCGGTCGCCAACGTGACCAACGTGCAGTCGGTGGCCGGTGCCAACACCAAGGTCGAGGCCAACACGGTCGGCGGCAACGTGGTGCGCACGGTGGTCGGCGGCGGCCTGCAGGACGCCTCGGTCTCGAGCAGCGGCAACACCACCCAGGCCCTGGCCTACGGCAGCCGCGCCACCGGCAACACGGTGGACGTGACGGCCACCTCGATCGACACGGCGGGCTTCGTGCTCTCGGGCGCCACCGTCACCGGCGGGGTCGCGACCACCGATGCCTCGTTCAGCGTGCAGAACGCGCAGTCGGGCCAGGGCACGGTGGCGGCCACGCGCAGCGGCGGGCCCGAGGTGCTGACGCAGATCGCCTTCGGCGTCGGCAACTCGAAGATCGATGCCGACAACAACACCACCGCGGCCGCCGCGACCAGCAACAGCGCGGTCAACGGCGTGCGGCTCGGCGCGGCCGGCATCGCCACCACCACGGCGGTGCAGAACCTGCAGATCACCACCGCCAAGACCACCTCCGAACTCGGGCTCGAGGGCGGCGCGCTGACCGACCAGGCCGGGGTGCAGCTCGCGGTCAGCGGCAAGGGCATCGTCGACTCGCAGCTCTCGGTGGACGGCAACGCGGTGCGCGGCGCGACCACTGGCAACACGGCCGTCAACGGCATCGACGTGAAGGGCAACACCATCGACACGGGCGGCGTGCTGCCGGTGGCCGCGGCGGCCAACGCCGCGGTGCTGACCGGCGCGCTCGGCGACCATGCGCTGTCGAACGCGCAGCTGATGCTGAGCACCGCGACGATCTCGTCCAAGGCGGCCGGTGCCTTCGGCATCGACACCGCGCCGGGCACGGGGGTCAACGGCAGCACGCTCAGCGTGTCGAACAACGCCCAGAGCGCGAAGGCGGTGGCCAACAGCGCCAGCAACGACATCGCATTGGCGGCCGGCAGCGTCTCGGCCACCTCGGCGCTGCAGTCGGGCCAGGCCAGCCTGGCGGCGGTGGAGGCGCGTTCCTTCGTGCAGGCCTTCGCGCCGGCCTCGGTGTCGAGCTCGTCGGTGACGATCTCGGGCAACGCCATCAGCGCGCTGGCCGTGGTCAACGACGCGACCAGCCGCATCGCCGTCGCGGCCGACACCACGGCCGGCGCGATCCTGCCCACCCTGGTGCTGCAGACCGCGGGGCCGGGCGACGGGGGCACGGTCGCCATCCATGCGCTGATGAACCGCCAGTCGGCCGCCACCTCGGCCAGTGCGACCGCCGACAGCGCGATCTACAACGACGACCGCGCCGTGCCGGGCGGCCCGGGCGTGGTCGACAGCGCGGTCGCGATGTCGGGCAACCAGACGCTGGCCGAGGCCGCGGGCAACCGCGCGGGCAATGCGGTGTCGCTCACGGGCGGTGCGTCGCAGGGTGCCACCACCGGCCTGCTGAACTCGCAGGCCAGCAGCGCCGCCGTGGGCGGGGTCGCCAACAACACGACCCGGCTGACCCTGAACGGCACCACCGCGCTGATCGACAGCAGCGCCACGCTCGAGGGCAACACCACCGGCGCGGCCGCCACCGGCAATGCGTCGACCAACAGCATCGAGGTGAAGGGCGGCGCCATCGCCACCGGCCTGGCGGGCTCCGCCGGGACCACGGCCGCGGGATCGGCGGTGCTCGCGAGCGCCGACCATGCGCTGGTCAACGTGCAGGTGGGCGCCGGCCCGGTGGGCGCGATCGCCACCGGCAGCATCGGCATCGACACCACCGGCACCGCCGCGGTGCAGGGCGCGACGCTGAGCGTGTCCGACAACCGGCAGAGCGCGCGCGCCGCCTCGAACACCACGGTCAACGGCGTGACGCTGGCGGGCGCCAACGTCGATGCGCGCGCGGTGGTCCAGTCGACGCAGGTCGGCCAGGCGGCGGTCGCGGCCAGCTCGAACTCCGAGCTGTTCGCGCCGGCCGCATCCTCGGGCTCGTCGGTGCGGATCTCGGGCAACACCAACACGGCGCTGGGCGTGATGAACGACGCGACCAACACGCTCGACGTGAAGGCCGCCAACCTGCAGCCGGCGGCGACGACGGGTGCCGTGGTGCTGTCGGAAACGGCGGCGGGAGGGCAGGCGGCCACGGGCGACCACCTGGTGGCGAACCGCCAGGCCGCGTCGACCTCGGTCACCAGCAGCGCCAGCACCGCGATCTACAACGACGACCGGCTGGTGCCGAACACGGCGGGGCTGTTCAACGGCGCGGTGACGATCTCGAACAACAGCACGCTGGCCGAGGCCTCGGCGAACCGCGCGATCAACACCGCCACGGTGGCGGGCGATGCGACGCAGGGCGCGAGCGTGGGGGTGTCGAACGCGCAGACCAGCAGCGCGGTGGTGACCTCGTCGGCCGTCACGGCCGCGGGCGTGACGTTGGCGGGCACCGACCCGCTCAACGCGGGCAGCGTGGCCCTCAACGGCAACACCACCTCGGCGCTGGCGCGCGGCAACGCGGCCACCAACCTGGTCGACTCGAGCGCGGGCGGCAGCTACGGCGGCGCGGCCCCGAGCGGCAGCGTGGGCTTCGTGGCCTCGCCGCTGGCGCTCAACCTCGGTGCCAGCGTGGGCGTGCTCAACAGCCAGACCAACAGCGGGCAGGTGAACGCGTCCAGCACGAACACCAGCTACCAGGTGGCGCTCAACGCGACCGGCCCGGGCACGCTCAACGGCAGCGTCGGTGTCTACGGCAACACGCTGAGCGCGCAGGCCTTCGGCAACAGCGCCACCAACCGCGTGACGCAGACCGCGCTGAACACCGGCACGGCGAGCGCGGCGGTCGGCAACTACCAGGTCAACAGCGGCGCGGTGTCGGCCACGGTGACGACGGTGAACTTCGGCGTCGGCGTGGTGGGACCGGTGGGCAGCAGCACCTTGCGCACCACGGGCAACCAGGTCACGGCCTCGGCCACCGGCAACTCGGCGACCTCGTCGATCCTGTCGCGCTGAGGCGGGCGCGGGCCTGCGGGCTCGCCGCATGAAGAAAGACGAAGGCCGCGGCCGGACGTTCGTCCTGCCGCGGCCTTCGCACGTCCGGAGCGCTCAGGATTTCTTCGCCGGGCCCATCGACTTGCGGAGCTCCGCGCAATAGTCCTTCTCGGGCAGCGGCGGCGTGCGCCAGGTGCGGTCGTAGCCGGCCGATGCCGCGTCGGCACCGGCGGGCGCGGCGAGCAGGCGCACGGCCTTGAACGAGACCTCGTTCGGCAGGTGCTGCGCCACGCCGAGCTGGCGGTCGACATGGCCCGCGCCCGCGATCAGCAGCACGGTGCGGCCCGGCTGGCGCGCCTTGACGATGGCCTGGGCCATGGCGCGGTCGCGGCCGACCTGGATCCGGGTCATGGGCACGATCTGGGATTCGGGCAGCAGCTTGCAGTGGCCCTCGCGCACGGCGTCCTGCTGCGCGGTGTAGGCCTCGCCGTTGAGCTGCACGTCGAGCGAAACGTCGGCCATCGCGTCCTTCATGCGCGCGCGCGGCAGGTTGGCGCCGACCACCGGCACGCCGGCGCGCACCGCGGCCATCACGGCCGGACCGTAGTCGGCCCAGGGCCAGACCTTGTCGTTCCAGCTCAGCGCGGTACGCACCTGGGCCTCGGTGGCCGCGGCCGGCAGGTGGGCGGTGCTGTTGCCTTCCTCGGCCATCTCGAGCGCCAGCGCGGCGAGCCGGCCGCGCGCGGCCAGCGCCTCGACCGTCTCGCGCTCGATCGCATGGTGCTCGGGGGCGTCGTGCTGCTCGCCGAGCAGCAGGGCGTCGGTGGGCAGCAGGGCCTCGACGCGGCGGGCGATGGGGGCGTCGGGCGCCTCGGCGCCACCGGGCCAGCCCGCGCAGCCGGCGATGAGGGTGCTGCCGAGAAGAGCAAGCAGGAGGGAGGAGACGGGCCGGTGCGCGAAAGACATCGCGCCATACTACGCAACGGCGCCGCGCGCGCTGCCGTCCTTTGCCCCTACCGCCTGTCCGTCCGTTCCGCGTGTCCCTTTCCTTCCCGGTCCGCGTGCTGGCCACGCTGCTGCTCGCCTTCGTGGCGGCCCAGATCTGCCTCGCGCTCCACACCCCGCTGCCCTGGATGATCGGCCCGCTGCTGGCGGTGTCGCTGGCCTCGATCGCCGGCGCGCCCATGGCCAGCCACGTGCCGCTGCGCAATGCCGGGCAGTGGACCATCGGCACCGCGCTGGGCCTGTACTTCACGCCGCACGTGGTCGCGCTGGTGGCCAGCGTCTGGTGGGCGATCGTGCTCGCGATCGCCTGGGCGCTGCTGCTGGGCTGGGGCTTCGGGCGCTGGCTCTACGGCCTGCATGCGCCGCGCATGCCCCAGGTGCCGGAGCGTTCCATGAGAGCCACGACTTACTTCGCGGGCGCGATCGGCGGCGCCTCGGAGATGACCCTGCTGGCCGAGGCCAAGGGCGCGCGCACCGACCTGGTGGCCGCGGCCCACAGCCTGCGCGTGCTGATCGTCACGGTGACGATCCCGTTCGCGATGCAGTGGAGCGGGCTGCACGGCCTGGAGATCAGCCCGCCGAGCGCGCGCGAGGTGAACCCCGGCGGCCTCGCGCTGCTGGCCGTGGCCACCGGCGCGGGCGGCTTGGCGATGCGCGCGCTGGGCCGCACCAACCCGTGGTTCATGGGGGCGCTGCTGGTCGCGATGGGTTTCACCGTCGCCGGGCTGTCGCTGTCGGCGGTGCCGGGCTGGATGTCGAATGCCGCCCAATTGGTGATCGCCGTCAGCCTGGGCGTGCGCTTCAGCCGCGAGTTCCTGCACACCGCGCCGCGCTGGCTGGGCTCGGTGACGCTGGGCACGCTGGTCATGCTCGTGGTGTGTGCCGGCGTGGCCTGGCTGCTGGCCTGGGCCACGGGCTTGCACCCGGCGACCATGATCCTCGGCACCTCGCCGGGCGGCATCGCCGAGATGTCGATCACGGCCAAGGTGCTGCAGCTCGGGGTGCCGGTGGTGACGGCGTTCCAGGTCTGCCGGCTGGTGGCGGTGCTGCTGCTGGTGGGGCCGATGTTTCGCTGGATTTACCGGTAGCCGCCAAAGAAAAAGCGCCCCGCGGGGCGCTTTGTTACTAGCAAGGGGCTCGGCTCAGTGCACCAGCAACGGCGTCTGCGCCAGCTCGGCATAGCCTTCGAGCGTGTCTTCGACCTCTTCCTGGGTCGGCGTGTTGAGCTGCCAGGCCGCGATCTGCTGGCGGAACAGCTCGGCCCAGGAACCGTCGAGGTAGAGCTCCTTGCCGGAGCGCTTGTCGACGATCTCGAAACCGTGGCGCTCAAGCACCGGCACGTTGGGTTCGGCCGGAACTTCGCCTTCGTTCGGCTGCACGTGCACGACGACGAAGGAATCCGAGTCGTAAAGCATATTCATGGCGGGGCCTGTGAGGATGTCGAGGGCGTTCATGAGGGTTACATAGCAATCAACGCGCCAGTTTCAAGATGGGTTGTCGTGTTGCCATTAAAACGTTTGGATGCGTGCTTTTTCGCATCAACCGGCCGATGCGGCGGGTAGGGGTTTGCGCAATTGGGCGTCGGCGAAGTCGCCGTTCGGCTCGGTCTGGCGGATCCGCACCGGCAGGTAGCCGTAGGCCGGGGCCAGCCAGAGCTCGACCTTGCGGTCGAAAGGCTTGCGCGGATCGCGCGTGAGCTTGCGCGCCAGGTACTCGCCGGCCGGCAGGCTCAGCTTCTCCTCGTCGCCGACCACGAACACCCAGACGTCGGCGTCGCGCGCGCCCACGGTCTGGATCGCGATCCGGGTGCCGGCCGGGTAGCGCTCGGGGCTGGCCGCCAGCAGGCCGCCGAGCTGCATCATGACGCTCATGCGGTCCTGCGCGCCGGGCTGGAGCGGCACGGGCGGCGCGTTGTTGCTGAACACCACCTCGCCGCGGTCGCGCGCGAAATGCGAGGCCACCTCGGCCTTGCGGCTCTCGGAATAGCGCTCGGGCTCCAGGCCCGACAGGCCGATCTGGCCGGTGCTGCGCCAGTTCAGCAAGGTGAAGAAGACGGCCTTGAGCGTGAGCCGGCCGTCGTAGCGGGTGCCGTCGTGCAGCCACACCAGCTCGCCGAACACGCCACGCTGCGGCGAGGCGCCGATCTGGCCCGTGGCCTCGAAATCCAGCGTGACAGAGCCCGGAATGCGCAGCGACTGGGTGCCAGCCATCGTGGTGGTCGCTTCGCCAGTGCCGGCGGCGGGGGCGGGGGCGCTGGCCGGCGTGGCCGATGGGGCGGCGGCCGCGCTGGCGGGCGGTTCGGGCGTGGTTGCTGCTCCTGAATCGGGAGCGGCCTGCGCCACCAGGTCGGGCGATTCGGGATCCTTGGGCGCCGTGGCCTCGGGCGCGGGGTCGGGCGAAGGCGCGGCCGCCGCAGGGACCGGATCGGGCTTGGGCCGCGGCGCATGCACCGCGCGCGGCCGCAGCGGCTTGGTCGGCGCGGGCGGGGCCGTCGCGGCCGGTGGCGCCGCCGCCGCGGGCGTTTCGGCCACCGGCGGCGCGATCACGATCGTGCGCGTGCTGAACTTGGTGATCGGCGACACCGGCTCGGCCCCGAGTCCGGCCGGCGCGAGGCCCAGCAGCGCCATGTGCGCGAGCGCCACCAGCAGGACCAGCAGCGCCAGCGCCCGCCACGAAGGCCGCCAGGGCACCGGGGAGGGCGCCAGGGCGGAGGACGGCGGGGCGACGGTCGTCGGCATGGAAGGTGGAGTGGGCGTCGCCGCCGAGGTTCATCGAAGCCACCTCGGTACACTGCCGCCCGTCCAACCAGTTTAGGGGAGCGGCGCGCGGCCCGGCGCGGCGCCCCGTCGCCTTTTTCCCAGCACCGCACCATGAAACTCGCCACCCTCAAGGACGGCTCCCGCGACGGCCAGCTCGTCGTCGTGTCGCGCGACCTCACGCTCGCCCACTACGCCACCGGCATCGCCCACCGCCTGCAGCAGGTGCTCGACGACTGGGGTTTCATGGCGCCGCAGCTGCAGGACCTGTATGCCGCGCTCAACGCCGGCCGCGCGCGTCACGCCTTTCCCTTCGATCCCGCGCAGTGCATGGCGCCGCTGCCGCGCGCCTATCAGTGGGCCGACGGTTCGGCCTACCTGAACCACGTCGAGCTGGTGCGCAAGGCGCGCAATGCCGAGGTGCCCGAGAGCTTCTACCAGGACCCGCTGATGTACCAGGGCGGCAGCGACGACTTCATCGGCCCGACCGACGACGTGGTCGTGCCCAGCGAGGCCATGGGCATCGATTTCGAGGCCGAGATCGCGGTCGTCACCGGCGACGTGAAGATGGGTGCCACGCCCGAGCAGGCGCTCGACGGCATCCGCCTCGTGATGCTGGCCAACGACGTCAGCCTGCGCAACCTGATCCCGGCCGAGCTCGCCAAGGGCTTCGGCTTCTTCCAGAGCAAGCCCGCCACCGCCTTCAGCCCCGTGGCCGTGACCCTCGACGAGCTCGGCGAGGCCTGGGCCGGCGGCCGCGTGCACCTCGCGCTGCAGAGCAACTGGAACGGCCGCAAGGTCGGCCTGTGCGAGGCCGGCCCCGAGATGACCTTCCACTTCGGCCAGCTCATCGCCCACGTCGCCAAGACGCGCAATGTGCGCGCCGGCAGCATCGTCGGCAGCGGCACCGTGAGCAACAAGGGCGTGGAGAAGAACGGCCGCATGGAATGGCCGCGCGGCTATTCGTGCATCGCCGAGAAGCGCTGCATCGAGACCATCCAGGACGGCGCGCCCTCGACCGAGTTCATGCGCTACGGCGACACCATCCGCATCGAGATGAAGGGGCTCGACGGCCGCTCGATGTTCGGCGCGATCGACCAGGAGATCGTGGCGCCGGGTGGGCGCGCGAAGGCGGCGGCGGACGAGGCCGCGAAGCCCGCGCCGGTGGCCGTGCCCGACCACGCGGCCGAGGCGCAGGCTTCCGAGGACTGAGCGCGCCCGCTCACTGCGCCGCGGGCCAGCCGCGCAGCAATTCCTTCTGCGACCGTATCCCCAGCCGCCGGAACGCCCGGTACTGGTGGGTGCGCACGGTCGTGAGCTCGACGCCGATCTCGCGCGCCGCCTCCTTCGCGGTGCGCCCGGCCATCAGGTGGCCGATGACCTCGCGCTCGCGCAGGCTCAGCGTGAGCAGCCGCGAGGCCAGCGCCGGTGCCGTGGCCTCGCGCGCCGCCACGGCGCTGCGGCCGTGGGCGGTGGTGGCGTCGGCCAGCAGGGTGGCGTGGCGCTCGATGACGGCGAAGTCGGCGGCGCCGAACTCGGGCTGCGCCAGGCTGCGGTAGAAGCTCACGGCCACGCGCTGGCCCGTGGGCAGCAGCAACAGCACCGAAGCGCGCTCGCGGATGCCGACGTCGCCATAGCAGGCGGCGCGGTAGGCCGGGTCGGCCACCTCGTCGCCGAGCTGGTGGCCCAGCCACAGCTGCGCGCGCCGCGGCAGCTTGCGCGCGGCCAGCCAGGCCATGTTGGGGTCGAGCAGGTCGAAGCGCTGCGCGACGTAGCGCTCGGCCGTACGCTCGGCCGTGCTGCCGTAGCTGCTGGCGGCCGACACGGTTTCGATGCGCCCGCTGGCGCCGACCGCGAACACGGTGCAGAAGGTGACCGGCATCACGCGCTGCATCGCGGCGAGGTAGCTGGCCGCGAGGTGCGGCGTGCCGACGCCGGCGAGCACGTCGCCGACCACGCTGGCCGACAGCGTGGCCTCGGGCGCGGCGGAAAGGCGCCAGCGTTTCATGGGGCGGGGAGAGGGCAGGGGATTCGGGTAAACACTTCGTACGAAGTTATGACAATGCGGCGCCGGGCGCGTCGGGACAATCCCGGGCATGAACCGCCCCGTTGCTCCCTCGAACCCAATGCCCGTTGCGCCGGCCGCGCGCCCCGGCGACGCCGCCGGCGGACCGCTGCCGCCGGCAGCGGCCGGCCTGCCGCCCTCGGTCGGCGCCTTCGGCTACACGCGCTACCCGGTGCGCCTGCCGGCGCTCGCGGCCGACGGCCTCGAGGCCGTGGCGGGCGGCAGCCATCCGGTGGTGATCGCGGGCGGCGGCCCGGTCGGCATGGCGCTCGCGCTGGGGCTCGCCAACCATGGCGTGCGCAGCGTGATCCTCGAGGCCGACGACACGGTCTGCGTCGGCAGCCGCGCGGCCTGCATCTCGCGCCGCAGCCTGGAGATCATGGCGCGGCTGGGCGCGCTGCCGGCCTTCCTGGCCAAGGGCCTGCCGTGGACCGGCGGGCGCAGCTTCTACAAGACCGAGGAGGTGTTCCGCTTCGAGATGCCGCACGACGCACGGCAGAAGCTGCCGCCGATGATCAACCTCGAGCAGTACTACGCCGAGCACTACCTGCTCGAGGAGATCGAACGCCGCAACGCCGCGGCGCCGGGGCTGATCGACATTCGCTGGGGCACCGAGCTCACCGGCCTTTCGCAGGACGACGCGGGCGTGCTGCTCGAGGCACGCAACGCGCAGGGCGAGTACAGCTTGCGCGGCCGGTGGCTCGCGGCCTGCGACGGCGGCCAGAGCTTCGTGCGCAAGGCGCTGGGCCTGGCGCTCGAGGGCACGGGCTACGAAGGCCGCTACGTGATCATCGACATCGAACTCAGGAGCGGCCACCCGACCGAGCGCCGCGCCTGGTTCGACCCGCCGTGGAACCCGGGCTCGACCGTGCTGATGCATCGGCAGCCCGACGACATCTGGCGCATCGACTACCAGCTGCGCGCCGGCCAGAGCACCGAGGAGGCGCTCCAGCCGCCGGCCGTGGCCGAGTTCGTGCAGCGCCACCTCGATGCGATCGGCGAAGGCCACTTGCCGTGGAAGACGGTCTGGACCTCGGTCTACCGCGCCGGCGCGATGACGCTCTCGAGCTACCGCCACGGCCGCGTGCTGTTCGCGGGCAACGCGGCGCATGCGATGCCGATCTTCGGCGTGCGCGGCCTCAACTCGGGCTTCGACGATGCCGACAACCTGGCCTGGAAGCTGGCCTTCGTGGCGCGCGGGCTGTCGGATGCCGCGCTGCTCGACAGCTACTCGGCCGAGCGCATCGCCGCCTTCCACGTCAATGCCGAGAACGCGATGCGCAGCACCGAGTTCATGTCGCCGCCCTCGCGCGGCTTCGACCTGCTGCGCGAGGCCGCGCTGTCGCTGTCGGGCGCGCACCGCGGCATCGCGCAACTGATCAATCCGCGCCAGACGCAGGCGGTGCGCTACGAGGATTCGCCACTGTCGAGCGCGGACGGCGACGCGCTGCCCGCGGGCCCGCTGCCCGGCGAGGCGATGCCCGAGCAGCAGCTCGCGCAGGGCCATCTCACCGACCGGATCGGCGCGCGCTTCACGCTGCTGGTGCTGCGACCCGCGCACGGCGCGGCCATCGAGTTGCCGGCCGACGACATCGCACGGGCGCGACAGGGGCCCCTGCCGTTCGCGCTGTGCACGATCGCGGCCGACGGCCCCGCCGATGCCCATGCCGACGCGCGGGTGTTCGAGGCCCTCGGCGCGGGCGAGGGCGCGGTCTACCTGCTGCGCCCCGACGGCCACGTGGCCGCGCGCTGGCACAACTTGCCCGCAGGCGCGCTGCCGCGCGCGCTCGAACGCGCGGCCGCCGCCGTGCAACTGGAGACCCTCGCCGCATGACCACCGCACGTCCCACCCTGGCCCCCGAGGCCCGCGACCGCCTCTACGCCGACTGCGCGAACGCCATCAGCGAGGCCGGCGCCGAGCGCGAATCGCTGTTCCTCGCGCGGCTCGCGCTGCTGCTGTTCGAGCAGGTCGGCGACGAGGCGCGCTGCCGCGCCGCGCTGGCCGACGCGCTGCATGCGCTGCCCGTACCATCGCTGTCCGCAACCGAATGACAACCTGGAGATGACCCTCATGGACCGCCGTACCCTCCTTGCCACGCTCGCCTCGGGCGCCGCCGTGGCCGCCGCGCCCTTCGCCCGCGCGCAGGACTATCCCTCGCAACTGATCCGCTGGGTGGTGCCCTATCCCGCGGGCGGCGGCACCGACGTGATCGCGCGCGCGCTGGCCGAGGCCATGCGCCAGACGCTCGGCCAGCAGATCGTGATCGACAACCGCCCCGGCGCCTCGACCAACATCGGCGCCGACATGGTCGCCAAGAGCAAGCCCGACGGCTACACCGTGCTGTCGGCCGACAACGCGGTGCTGGCCTTCAACGAGCACCTGTTCGGCAAGCTGCCCTTCAATCCCGAGAAGGACTTCAGCTACATCGGCGCGATCGGCAAGTTCCCGCTGGCGCTGGTGGTGCACCCGGACTTCCCGGCCAAGACCTTCAAGGAGTTCCTGGCCTACGTGAAGGCCAATCCCGGCAAGGTCAACTACGCCTCGCCGGGCAACGGCTCGCCGCACCATCTGGCGATGGAGATGTTCAAGGTGCGCACCGGCAGCTTCATCACCCACATTCCCTACCGCGGCGCCGCGCCGGCCATGGCCGACGTGATGGGCGGCCAGGTGCCGTGCATGTTCCTCGACCTGGCCTCGGGCCTGTCGATCATGAAGGCCAACAAGGTGCGCGTGCTGGCCATCGGCTCGGGCGCGCGCAGCAAGCTGCTGCCCGAGGTGCCGACGCTGGCCGAGGTGGGCGTCGCGAATTCCGAGGTGTTCGCGTTCCAGGGCGTGCTCGGCCCGGCCGGCCTGCCCGCGGCGATGGTGAACAAGCTCAACGGCGACCTCAACCGCGCCTTCGCCAATCCGCAGGTGCAGAAGCGCTTCGAGGACTTCGGCATGGAAGCCATGCCCGGCACGCCCGCCCAGTTCGCGGCGCTGTCGCGCGCGGAGTCGAATCGCTGGGGCCCGATCATCAAGCAGGCGGGCATCAAGCTCGATTAAGTGTCCCGGGGGGGCGGCTCGTCAGCGCGCGTAGGCCTTGCGCGAGCCGTCCTCGAACACCTCGTCGTCGCGCACCAGCTCGCCGTTCTCGTCCCAGCTGCGCTCGCGCGTGACGCGGCCGCGCGCGTCGAAGCTCGATTCGGCGACCAGCGTGCCCTTCTCGTCGAAGCGCTGGTGCGTGCCCTGCGGCAGCTGCCGCGCGCCGCGCCCGCCCACGAGGTAGCGGCCCAGCGCGGCGCGCTGGCCGTTGTCGTGGAACTCGGTGACCAGCACCGTGCGCGCGCTGCCCGTGCCGCTGTAGGCCGACTTGGTGTGCGGCTGGCCGTTGAGGTAGTAGCTGTCGTCGCCGATCGGCTCGCCGGCGCTGTTCCAGCGCTGGTCGCGCACCAGCGTGCCGCGCTCGGAGAACTCCTGGTCGCGCAGGCGGATCGCCGAGCGTGCCGCCCCCAGCAGTGACACGGTCTCGCGGCGCTTCACGCCCTCGGACGAGAACTGGCGCTCGGTGCGCTGGTTGCCGTTGATCTCGTCGAGCTGCGAGGGCTTGCCGTTGTCGTAGAAATCCTGCGTGCGCACGCGCTTGCCGGCCAGGTAGGACTGGCGCGAGCGCAGGGTGCCGCGCGCGTCGAACAGCTCGACCTGCGAGGGCGCGCCGCCGAAGCCGCACAGCCGCGCGTCGTCGGCCGCGGGCGCCAGCATCGGCGCGTTGCCGCAGCGCAGCGCCGAGAGCTGGCCGCGCTCGGTGAACTCGGCCGAGGCCCGGTCGCCGCCCTGGTCGGGATAGAAGCTGGCGCGGCGCAGCTTGCCGCCCGGATAGAAGCTGCGCACCAGGCCGCGCTCCTGGCCGTCGTCGTAGGTGGCCTCGCGCAGCACCTGGCCGCCGGGCGCGAACTCGCGCGCCAGACCGTGCATGTTGCCCTTGGCGTTGAGCGTGTGCTCCTTCGCGAGCCGGCCGTTCTCGTAGACGCGCACCAGGCCCATGAAGACGCCGTTCTGGATCTGCTCCTCGCGCAGCAGCTGGCCGCTGCCGCGGTCCTTGCAGCGCAGCACGCCGGTCTTGCGCGCGGTTTCGCCGCCGTTGGCGGGGTTGACCGGCTGGCCGTTGAGCTCGCAGTCCTGCGCCGCGCGCGCGGCGGTGGCGCCGAACAGCAGCGGCAGGGCCAGCGTCGCGGCCAGGGCCAGCCGCGCCGCGAGCCGCGGAACATCGACCGGCCGGACCGGAGCGTGGGTCACTTGTCGTAAAGCGCGTCGAGCGAGCGGAAGCCCTTGGCCTCGATCGGGTTGCCGAAGGGGTCGCAGAAGAACATGGTCCACTGCTCGCCCGGCTGGCCTTCGAAGCGCACCTGGGGCTTGAGCACGAAGTCGGTGCCGGCGGCCTCGAGCCGCGCGGCCAGTGCCTGCCAGTCGGTCAGCGCCAGCACGATGCCGAAGTGCGGCATCGGCACCATCGCATCGCCGACGCGGCCGGTGCGCGTGGTGGCGAAGGGTTCGCCCAGATGCAGCGAGATCTGGTGGCCGAAAAAGTCGAAATCGACCCAGGTGTCGGTGCTGCGGCCTTCGGTGCAGCCGAGGGCCTCGCCATAGAAGCGGCGTGCGGTGTCGAGGTCGCGCACGTGGAAGGCGAGATGGAAGATGCTCTGCATGTTCCGGATTATGGGCAGCGGTGCTGTTGTAATGCCGGACTTTCTTTCTTCATGGAGCGAGCCTTGCGGATACTCCGGGCACTGGTTGCACCGAGGCGCGAAATCGACAAGCCGTCCGATCGGTCGGCACGGCGCATGCGCCTGGTCTCCTCATCTTTCCTCTCTTCGTTCCGTTTCCCCTTCTCCTGGGCGCGCGGCGCGTTGCCGGCCCTGGTCGGCGCCTGCTGCGCGCTGGCCGGCGTGGCGGCGCAGGCGGCCTGCCCGCCCTCGGCCATCGGCAGCCTCGAGCGTTCGCGCAGTTCGAGCGACCAGCGCAGCGGCGCCGACCGCGGCCTGCTGTGGCGCATCGAGAAGGACGGCCGCACCTCGTGGCTGTACGGCACCATCCACCTCGGGCGCGCACCCTGGCTGCGCCCCGGCCCGACCGTGCAGCGCGCGCTCGGCCAGAGCGATGCGCTGGCGCTCGAGATCGACGTGCGCGATCCCGCCGCGATGAAGCCGCTGACCCAGCCGGCCGACCCGGCGCTGGTCGCGCGGCTGCTCAGCGGCGAGCGCGCGCAGCGGCTGGCGCGGCAGAACGAGATCGCCTGCGTGACGCCGGGCGCCAACGCGGCGCTGCAGCCGATCCTGCAGGTGACGGCGCTGACCGGCCTGGCCGGGCGGGCCGATGGCCTCTATCCCGACTTCGGCATCGACGAGATGCTGGCCGTGTGGGCGCGCAACGCCAACAAGCCGGTGTTCGCGCTCGAGAACCCGGCGGCCCAGCTCGAGATGCTGACCGGCGGCTCCGAGGAGGAGGAGGCGGCGCAGATCGATTCGGCGCTCGACGAGCTCGAATCGGGCCAGTTGCGCACCCAGCTCAAGGAGCTGGCCGACGCCTGGGCGCGCGGCGACCTCGCGCGGCTCTCGCGCTTCCCCGAATGGTGCGACTGCATGCGCACGCCGGCCGAGCAACGGCTGATGAAGCGGCTGCTCGATGACCGCAACCCGATCCTGGCGGCCGGCATCACGCGCATGCACGAGGGCGGCCAGCGGGTGTTCGCGGCCGTGGGCGCGCTGCACATGATCGGCGCGCAGGGCCTGCCGACCTTGCTGGCGGCGCAGGGCTTCACGGTGTCCGAGGTGCTGCCGGGCGAGCGCGGCACGCTGCCCGCAACGGCCGAGGAACCCGAGGCCGAAGCTGCGGCGGCACCGCCCGTGCGCTCGGCGCGTGCCACGCGCGGCGGCCGCTCGGCCAAGGCCGCGCCGGTCCGGGGCAAGGCGGGCGCGCGTGCGGCGGCGCCGGCCAAGGGAGGCAAGGCGGCGCCGAAGGGCGCCAAACCGGCAGCCAAGGCCCCTGCCAAGTCGACGGCCAAGCCGGCCGCGAAGGCGTCCTCCAAGCCCGCCGCGTCCAAAACGCGCCGATAATCGCGCCCGCCATGCACCTGATGCGCCGCCACACCCGCTTCCTCGGCCTCGCCGGCCGCTGGGTGCTGCTGTGGTTCGCGCTTTCGCTGGGCGCGGCGATCGCCTCGCCGCTGGTGCATCCGCAGGCGATCGAGCTGGTCTGCTCGAGCGCCGGCGCCGTCAAGGCGGTGGTCCATACCGAGGACGGCGTGCAGGAAATGGGCGTCTCGCACATGGACTGCCCGCTGTGCGTGCTGACCGGCGCGCCGCCTCCGGTGCCGCCGGTCGCCACCCTCGACCTCCCCCTGCCGCTGGGGCGCGTGCTCCAGCCGATTCCCGCCGCGCGCCTGGCCGCGGCCACCGCGGCGCCGCTGCCCGCGCGCGGACCGCCTTCGCGCTCCTGAAACCCTCGAGTCCATGGCTGGATGCGCCCGTTCGACGGGCGTCTCCGGTCCTTCCTGGCCAGCGTTTCGTGGAGCAGCGTCCCTGTGAACAAGCATTCCCGCGCCGTGGCGATCGCCATGGCATTCCCGCTGAGCGCCTCGCTCGGCGCGCCCGCCTGGGCGCAACCCGCGCCGGCGCCATCGGCTGACGCGGCCCCCGGCGCCGAGCGTGCGCTCGGCGCCATCACCGTCACCGGCGGCCGGCCGACCTCGCTGCCGGCGCAGATCCCGACCACCATCGAAGGCACGACGCACGCGCAGATCGTCGAGACGGTGAACGCCACCGACAGCGAGGACGCGCTCAAGTACCTGCCGAGCCTGGTCGTGCGCAAGCGCTACATCGGCGACTTCAACCACGCGGTGCTGGCCACGCGCGCCTCGGGCACCGGCAACAGCGCGCGCTCGATGGTCTATGCCGACGGCATCATGCTGTCGAACCCGCTGGGCAACGGCGCCACCTACGCGCCGCGCTGGGGCATGGTCTCGCCCGAGGAGATCGAGCGCGTCGACGTGCTGTACGGGCCGTTCTCGGCCGCCTACCCGGGCAACTCGGTGGGCGCGGTGGTCGACTACGTGACGCGCATGCCCGAGAAGTTCGAGGCCCACGTCAAGCTCAGCGGCTTCGTCTCGAACTTCGATCTCTACAACAGCCATTCCTCGCCGGCCGGCCAGCAGCTCGACCTGTCGCTGGGCAGCCGCAGCGGCGACTGGTCGTGGTGGCTCAGCGCCTCGCGCACCCAGAGCAAGGGCCAGGCGCTGGTGTTCGGCAACCGCCTGCTGAGCGCGGGCACGCTCGGCAATGCCGGCACCCCGGTCACCGGTGCGGTGCTGGGGCTCAATCCGTCGAACCAGCCCTGGTGGCTGGTCGGCGGCGCGACGATCTACGACACCACGCAGGAACAGGCCAAGCTCAAGCTGGCCTATGACTTCTCGCCCACGGTGCGCGCCACCTACACGCTGGGCGCCTGGAACAACACCACGCATGGCAGCGTCGACACCTGGCTGCGCGATCCGCTGGGCCTGCCGGTCTACGGCGGGCGGGTCAACATCGCCGGGCGCAGCTACAACCTCGACGCGCCCAGCGGCGCGCTGGTGCCGACCGAGACCCGGCTCACCCACTACATGCACGGCCTCTCGGTCAAGAGCCACAGCGGCGGTGTGTTCGACTGGGAGGTGGCGGCCAGCCTGTTCGACTACGCGAGCGACACCTCGCGCACGCCGACCACGCCGCTGCCCGGCGCCTTCCTCGGCGGGCCGGGCCGCACCACCGACATGGGCGGCAGCGGCTGGCGCACCTTCAAGGCCGCGGGCACCTGGCGGCCCACCGGCTCGGCCGAGGGCGTGGGCGCGCACGTGGTCGACTTCGGCTTCCAGCAGGACACGGCCAAGCTGCGCACCAGCGTCGGCAACACCCTCGACTGGATCGGCGGCCCGCCGGTCACGCCGTTCTCGGCCTTCAACGGCAATACCCGGCTGCAGTCGCTCTACCTGCAGGACACCTGGCGCTTCGCGCGCGACTGGAAGACCACCCTGGGCCTGCGCCACGAGCGCTGGGAGGCCTGGGGCGGCCAGCTCGGGAACGCGACCCGGCTGCTCGATTTCGCGCCGCGCAGGAACAGCTACGACTCGCCCAAGGCCGCGATCGCCTGGCAGGCCACCTCCGACTGGCTGTTCAAGGCCTCGACCGGCCGCGCGGTGCGCATGCCGACCGTGAGCGAGCTCTACCAGGGCTCGATCGACGGCAACCGCATCGTCAACACCGACCCCAACCTGCGGCCCGAGCGCTCGTGGACCACCGAACTCAGCGCCGAACGCGGCCTCGACGGCTGGGGGCTCGACGGCGTGCTGCGCACCACGCTGTTCTTCGAGCGCACGAAGGACGCGCTCTACAGCCAGGCGCTGACCAACCTCGTGAGCACGGTGCAGAACGTCGACGCCATCCGCACCCGCGGGCTCGAGGTGGCGCTGAACGCCACCGACGTCGGCCTGCGCGGGCTCGACCTCGGCGGCAGCCTCACGCTCGCGAACTCGAAGATCACGGCCAACAGCGGCTTTCCGGCCAGCGTCGGCCAGCAGCAGCCGCGCGTGCCCAAGGTGCGCGCCACCCTGCTGGCCACCTACCGGCCCGACGCCAACTGGAGCTACACCCTGGGCATGCGCTACAGCGGCAAGCAGTACGGCACGCTCGACAACAGCGATCCGAACGGCTTCGCCTACATGGGCTTCTCGAAGTTCTTCGTGGCCGACCTGCGCGTGCGCTACCGCATCGACCGCCAATGGAGCGCATCCTTCGGCATCGACAACCTGAACAACAACAAGTACTGGGCCTTCCACCCCTATCCGCAGCGCACCTACGTGGGCGAACTCAAGTTCGACCTCTGACGCCTGCCCTGTCTTTCACCGTCTTTCCTCAAGGAGTACCTCTCATGAACCGTCACCTCACCCTGCGCAGCGTCGCCGCCGCCGTCCTGCTGGCCGGCAGCGCCGCCGTGCTGGCCCATGTCACCTTGCCGCCCGGCGGCGTCACCGTGGGCAGCGACTACGACGCCGCCTTCCGCGTCGGCCATGCCTGCGAAGGCGCCAAGGCCACCACCGGCCTGGCGGTGAAGCTGCCCGCGGGCTTCGTGCTGAGCGAGGCGCAGGCGCGCAAGGGCTGGAAGCTCGATGTGCAGAAGGGCGCCGGCGGCGAGGTGCGCTGGACCGCCGAGAACGCGCAGGCCGCGCTGCCCGGCACCGAGAAGGCCGAGTTCGTGGTGCGCGGCAAGGCGCCGGCCACGCCGGGCACGCTGTGGTTCAAGGTGCTGCAGACCTGCGACGTGGGCAGCGCCGACTGGGCCGAGGTGCCGGCCTCGGGCAATTCCACCGCGGGCCTGAAGCGCCCGGCCGCGAAGCTGGACGTGGTGGCGCAGGGCGTGGCCACGGTCGACGTGCGCGACGGCTGGGTGCGCCAGTCGGTGCCGGGCCAGAGCGGTACCGGCGCCTTCATGAAGCTGACCTCGCCCACGGGCACCAAGCTCGTGAGCATCTCCACGCCCGCCGCCGGCGTGGCCGAGGTGCACGAGATGAAGATGGAAGGCGACACCATGAAGATGCGCGAGCTGAGCGCCGGCCTCGACCTGCCGGCCGGCCAGACGGTGGAGCTCAAGCCGGGCGGCTTCCACGTCATGCTGATGGACCTGAAGGGCGCGGTCGCCAAGGGCACGAACGTGCCGCTGACCCTGAAGTTCGAGGACGCGAAGGGCGTGAAGACCGCGCTCGACGTCACGCTGCCCGTGGGCGCGCCGGCCGGCGCCGACGCGGGCGGGGCCGCGCATCAGCACAAGCATTGAGGCCGCTTCCGCGGCGCCGGATTAGCTAGAGCAACTGGTCCGGCGCCAGCGGTCCGAAGAGCTTGAGCAGCAGGCGCAGGCTCAGGCTGGCATCGGGCTCGGTCCGGCTGTCGGGCAGGCCGCTGCCCTCGGGCGCGTGCCAGACCAGCGAACCGTCGACGAGTTCGACATGCCACGCGCGCTCGCGCAGCCCGCGCTCGATCTGCTCGGCCGCCAGGCGCGACAGCTCGGTGCTGCGGATCAAGAGCGCGATCTCGGTGTTCTGCAGCTGCGAGCGCAGGTCGAGGTTCATCGAGCCGACCACCAGCAGCCGGCCGTCCATCACCAGCACCTTCGAATGCAGCATCGCGCGCGACTCGCCGGTCACGCTGCTGCCGCCGGTCGAGCCGGTGGAGCCACCGAAGGCGCTGCCCAGGCCGGCCTGCTCGCTGCGCAGCTCGTACAGGCCGATGCCCATCTTCAGCAGTTCCTCGCGATGGCGCGCGTAGCCCACGTGGGCCACCGGCGCGTCGTTCGAGGCCAGCGAATTGGTCAGCACCCGGATGCGCACGCCGCGCGCGCGGGCGGCGGCGAAGGCCTGCTTCATGTCGGCGCCGGGCACGAAGTAGGGCGAGATGATCAGCAGATCTGAGCGCGCCTGGCCGATGAGCTGCAGCAGCCCTTCGACCACCGTCTCGCTGCCGGCCGCGAGGTCGGAGTCGGCCGTGAGCGCGGCCGCGCTGCGCGACACGCCGGCCTTGTCCTCAGGCTGGCTTACCACCAGGCCGGGCGCGCGCGCGCCGTCCGGGCCGCCGGGCACGTCGGCCGGGATCTTGCCGGGCTGGTCGGCCAGCATCGCGGCCGGCGCCCAGACGAAGCGCGCGCTGCGCAGGTCGAGCGGCTTCTCGTCCCAGGCGCGCGCGCGCTGCTCGGCGGTGGGCGGACCGTCGGGGCGGGGCTCGCCGTCGGGCGGCTTGGGCTGGTCGCCGGAGTTCGCGGTGGCGGGGTCGCGCGCGCGGGCCGATTCCTCGGCCAGCTCCTGGTCGGTCTGGCGCGCACGGTCGCGGATCGCCTGCAGCTCCTCGCGCGAGACCAGCGACTGCGCCGGGTAGGCGCGCTCGTTGTTCCAGTAGCTGTCGAAGCTGCGCGAGAGGTCCTGCACGATCGGGCCGGCCGCGAGCACGTCGACGTCGATGAAGTTGCCGTTGAGCGAGTTGCCGAAGTAGGCGTCGCCGAGGTTGCGCCCGCCGGTCACGCCCAGCACGTTGTCGGCCAGGAACAGCTTGTTGTGCATGCGCTGCTGGATGCGCGAGGCGTCGCCCGCCGAATTCAGCAGCCGGCTGAAGGTCGAGCCGCGCGCGCCCGCGAGCGGGTTGAACAGCCGCAGCTCGATGTTCGGCACGAAGGCCAGGCCCAGCACCAGCGCGTCGCGTCCGGTGCTGTGGAAGTCGTCGAGCAGGATGCGCACCCGCACGCCGCGCTCGGCCGCGGCGCGCAGGCCGCGCACCAGGCGCCCGGTGCTGGCGTCGACGTGGATGGCGTAGTACTGGAGGTCCAGCGTCTTCTGGGCGCCGTCGATCAGCGCCAGCCGGCTGCCGTAGGCCGCCTGCGGACCCGCGAGCAGCAGGAAGCCCGATTCGTAGCGCGCCGCATCGGCCCGGCGGCGCTCCTGGACCAGCGTGGCCAGGGCCGTGCCGGCCGGGGCGGCCAGCGCGGTGGACACCGGGCGGTCCACGTTCTGGGGCAATTGGGCGCAGGCGCCGAGGACGAGCAGCAGGGCCGCCGCCGTCGAACGACCGAGGTACGCTGGAATGAACGGCATGCGGTGGACTCCCCCGGCGCTTTCTGTTGTCTGGACTGGGTGCCGCATGTATAGCCGAGGTCGCGGCCGTCCGGCGTCGGACGGCACGCGGACTCAGCGGCTGGCGCCCAGTTCTTCCTGTCGCTCCATCGCGGTCAGCAGTTCGTCGTCGATCTGGGCATGGCGGGCCGCCAGCTCGGTGGCGCGCGAGGCGTCGGTGGCGTAGATCGCACCGCCGTCGAGCGCCAGGATTTCCGCGACGCGCTTCTGCTCGCTTTCCAGCGCTTCGATCAGCGCGGGGAGGGCGTCGAATTCGCGCTGTTCCTTGTAGCTGAGCTTCTTGCGCGGCGCGCCGGCGGGGGCCGCGGTCGGGCGTGCGGGGCTGGCCGCGCTGGCGGCAGGCGGGGGCGGTGCCACGGCGGGCGTGGCGGCCGCGGCCAGGCGCTGCTCGGCGATCTCGCGCGCACGGCGGGACTGGATCAGCCAGTCCTGCACGCTGCCCTCGTACTCGCGCCAGCGGCCGTCGCCCTCGTAGGCGATGGTGCTGGTCACCACGTTGTCGAGGAAGGTGCGGTCGTGGCTCACGAGGAACACCGTGCCGTCGTAGTCCTGCAGCAGGCCCTCGAGCAGCTCCAGCGTGTCGATGTCGAGGTCGTTGGTCGGCTCGTCGAGCACCAGCACGTTGGCCGGGCGGGCGAACAGGCGCGCCAGCAGCAGCCGGTTGCGCTCGCCGCCGCTCAGGGAGCGCACCGGGGAGTTGGCGCGCGCCGGGGAGAACAGGAAGTCCGACAGGTAGCTCTTGACGTGCTTGCGCTGGCTGCCGATCTCGATCCATTCGCTGCCGGGGCTGATGAAGTCCTCGAGCGTGGCGTCGAGGTCGAGCTTGTCGCGCATCTGGTCGAAGTAGGCGACCTCGAGGTTGGTGCCGCGGCGGATCTTGCCGCTGTCGGGTTCGAGCTCGCCGAGGATCAGCTTGAGCAGCGTGGTCTTGCCCGCGCCGTTGGGGCCGAGCAGGCCGATCTTGTCGCCGCGCAGGATGGTGCCGCTGAAGTTGCGGATCACGGTCTTCTCGCCGAAAGACTTGGAGGCTTCGGTCAGCTCGGCCACGATCTTGCCGCTGGCCTGGCCGGTGGCCACGTCCATGTTGACGCTGCCCTGCACCTCGCGGCGGGCGGTGCGGTTGGCGCGCAGGGCCTCGAGGCGGCCGATGCGGCTCTGGCTGCGGGTGCGGCGGGCTTCGACGCCCTTACGGATCCAGACCTCTTCCTGCGCCAGCAGCTTGTCGGCCTTGGCGTTGATCACGGCTTCCTGGGCCAGTTGCTCTTCCTTCTGGAGCAGGTACTGCTCGAAGTTGCCGGGGTAGGAGCCGAGCTTGCCGCGATCGAGCTCCACGATGCGGGTGGCAACGCGGTTCAGGAAGCTGCGGTCGTGGGTCACGGTGACCACGCTGCCCTTGAAGTCGATCAGCAGCTGCTCGAGCCACTCGATGGAATCGAGGTCCAGGTGGTTGGTGGGCTCGTCGAGCAGGAGCACGTCGGGCGCCGCGACCAGGGCCTGGGCCAGGGCCACCCGCTTGCGGGTGCCGCCGGACAGGTTGCCGACGCGGGCATTGCGGTCCAGATGGAGGCGGTGCAGCGTCTCTTCGACGCGCTGCTCCCAGTTCCAGGCATCGAAGGCCTCGATCTGGGACTGGAGGGCGTCCAGGTCCAGGCCTTCCGCGCCCGATAGATAGAGGTCCCGCACGGCGATCACCTCGGACAGCCCGGCACTGGCGGCGGTGAACACGTCGGCCTCCATGTCCAGGGCGGGTTCCTGCGCCACATAGGAGACGCGCAGGTGCTGTTGATATTGGAGGGCGCCGTCGTCGGGCTTTTCCAGTCCCCCCAGTATCTTGAGCAGGGAGGATTTCCCCGCGCCATTGCGGCCGATCAGGCCGATGCGCTCCGATTCGAGGAGCGAGAAGTCCGTGTGATCGAGCAGCGGGACGTGACCGAACGCCAGTTGGGCGTCGAGGAGTGTGATGAGTGCCATGTGGGGCGGATTATCCGAGGAGCCTGTTCTGCCTGCGGCAGCGCGTAGCGCTGCCGCAGGCAGGAAAGCCGGGCGGTCGATTTGTTTGCAGCGCTCTTGCAGGGCTGGATAAATGGCATATACTCGCTGGCTCGGCTGATGATGCGGCAACGCAAATCAGGTCGACAGGCCCGAAGGCGAAAGCCGAGGGCAGGTTGATGAAGCAGTCGAAAAAACTTCTCTCGAAGTTGACGCAAGTTGAAAAATCTGTGCATAATCGAGGGCTTCGCTGGATGGTTTCAGCGGCGGATGACGAAAGTTGTTCTGCTGGTGGTTGAAGGTGAAGAGGTTGAAAAAAGTTTGACGGTTCTTTAAAAATCGTGTTAGACTACA
>NZ_JBWKPQ010000034.1:0-77665 GCF_059418345.1 Variovorax sp. GW821-FHT09B01
TCGCCTTTTCTTTGGTTACTTTCTTTTGGCGAAGCAAAAGAAAGTGACTCGCCCGCCGGGGCGAGACCCGGCCAACGATCTCAACAAGAAGAGCACCTTAAGAAAACCCAAACCCCTGTCTCACCAGCGACCAATTCCCCCTCCACATTCCCTAGACTCCCCCGCGCGCCTCAAACAACGCCGAACAAAGAGAAGAGAGAAGGAGACCCCGTGCCCACCTGCCCCCTGTTCCGTCGCTTCGCGATCGCCACCACGGCCGTCTGGCTCGCCGCCTGCAGCACGACAACAACGACAACAAGCCAACCGTCAACGCCCCCAGCAGTCGCACAGACACCAGAGCCGGCACCCGTACCGTCCCCACCCCTCGTCACCACAAGACCCACAGCCTGGCACCCCCCAGAGCCCCTGGTCCCCCCCTCCTCCTTCTCCGGCGTCCACGGCCTCGCCATCGACCAGAAGGGCCGCCTGCTAGCAGGCTCGGTCCTCGGCAACACCCTCTGGGAAGTCGACCGAAAAACAGGTGCAGCCAAGATCCTGATCGACGCCCCCGAAGGCCAGTCCGACGACATCGCCATCGGCCCCCAAGGCGAGATGGCATGGACCAACTACCTCATGGGCATGCTGCGCTACCGCGAGCACGACACCGCCCCCCTGCGCGTCCTCGCGAAGGACCTGCCCGGCCTCAACTCCCTGGCCTTCGACCCGCGCAACGGCAAGCTCTACGCCTCGCAGGTGTTCCTCGGCGACGCGCTGTGGGAGATCGACCGCGCGGGCCAGAAGCCGCCGCGGCTGATCCGCAAGGACATGGGCGGCTTCAACGGCTTCGAGGTCGGGCCCGACGGCATGCTCTACGGACCGCTGTGGTTCAAGAACCAGGTGGTGAAGATCGATCCGGCCGACGGGCGCATCACGCCGATCGCCGACGGCTTCCAGATCCCGGCCGCGGCCAACCTCGACGGCAAGGGCAATCTCTGGGTGGTCGACGCGCGCAGCGGCGAGCTCGTGAAGGTCGAGCTCGCCACCGGCCGCAAGACGGTCGCGAAGCAGCTCAAGCCTTCGCTCGACAACCTCGCGATCGCGCCCGAAGGCACGATCTACATCTCGAACATGGCCGACAACGAGGTCATGGCCTTCGAGCCCGCGACCGGCGAGCTGCGCACGCTCACCGGCGGCAAGCTCGCGGTGCCGGCCGGCATGAAGCTCGACGGCAACGACCTCTGGGTCGCCGACGTGTTCGGCTTCCGGCGGGTGGACGTGCGCAACGGCGAGGTGCGCGACGTGTTCCGCATGCAGCGCGAGCCCGAGCTCGAGTACCCGTTCGCGGTCGGGCTCTCGGCGCGGCTGTTCGCGCTGAGCTCGTGGTTCACGGGCACGGTGCAGCTGGTCGACCGGCAGACGCTGAAGACGGTGGAGACGATCCACGGCCTGAAGGCGCCGTTCGATGCGATCCCGATGCCCGATGGCAGCGTGATCTACGCCGAGATCGCCACCGGCAGCATCACGCGCGCGAGCGGCGCGAAGTTCGCCGAGCGGCAGGTGATCGCGAGCGGGCTCAACGGGCCGGTGCAGATGGTGATCGGCCGCGACGGCGCGCTCTACGTGACCGAGGCGGCCGGCAAGCTGCTGCGCATTCCGCTCGATGCCAGCGCGCCGCTGCGCACCATCGCCGACAAGCTCGCGCTGCCCGAGGGCCTGGCCCAGACGCCCTGGGGCAGCTTCGTGGTGGCCGAGAGCGCGGCGCGGCGGCTGGTGGAGATCGACCCGGCCGATGGCTCGCGCCGCACCATCGCCGAGAACCTGCCGATCGGGCTGGCGCCCGGGCCCGGACTGCCGCCGCCCTACGTGGTGACCGGCGTGGCGGTCGGGCCCGACGGCACGGTCTACATGGCGGCGGACCGGAACAACGCGATATACCGGATCCGGCCTCAGCGCTAAAAAATTAAGAGAAAAGTAATCTAAACAGAATTGCAAAAAACCAGTTTACTTTTAAAAACAAACATTACAAACTCGCCCGGAACGGTCCGGTACCACCGATTTCCGGGGGCGAGCGGTGCCGTCTTCCTGTCGAAAGGACAACCATGACACCGCTCGTCGCAGGCCAGCTGCTGTCGCCCGAATACTCGTTGGGGCTGGTGGCACTGTCGTACTTCATTTCCTTCGCCGGCTCGCTGACCGCGCTGATCTGCGCCGGGCGCATGGTCGGCGCCGACGGCCGCCCGAACCTCGCGGCCGTGGCCTGCGCGGCGGTGGCGCTCGGCGGCATCGGCATCTGGTCGATGCACTTCATCGGCATGCTGGCGTACCGGCTGCCGGTCTCGATCGCCTACAACATGCCGCTGACCGTGGTCTCGCTGGTGGCCGCGATCCTGATCTCGGGCATCGCGCTCTACCTCGCGGGCGGGCGCCGCAAGTTCAGCCGCGCGGGCTGGCTCGCGGGCAGCCTGCTGGCGGGCCTGGGCGTGTGCGTGATGCACTACATGGGCATGTTCGCGATGAACATGCGCGCGTCGATGCAGTTCGATCCGATGGCGGTCGGGCTGTCGGTGCTGATCGCCATCAGCGCCGCCGCCGCCGCGCTGTGGCTGGCCTTCAACGTGCGCAAGCTGAGCCTGCAGATCGGCGCCGCAGCCGTGATGGGCCTGGCGGTCTGCACCATGCACTACGTGGGCATGAGCGCGGCCACCATGGTCTGCACCGCCGCCGCCCCGGTCGATGCGCTCGCCATCGGCGGCAGCTACATGGGCCTCACGGTGTTCGGCACGGCCGGCGCGGTGCTGATCTTCATCTACTGGGTGCTCACCGGCAACAGCATCGAGTCGCCGATCTCGGCCGCCTCGAACGCGCGGCCGGCACCGGCCACCGCGCGCCGCGCGCGCACCAGCTAGTTGGCGCAAGCCCCACGGCCGGGGCGCGCCTAGAGTTCCTGCGATCGGGGCCGGGAGCGCCCCGCCCGTACGGACACCATGCACTACACGCACGAACACCTCGAGATCCAGAAGACCCTGCGCCGCTTCATCGACGAGGAGATCAATCCGCACGTCGACGAGTGGGAGGCGGCCGAGACCTTCCCCGCGCACGAGGTCTTCAAGAAGCTCGGCAACCTGGGCCTGCTGGGCCTCAACAAGCCCGAGGCCTACGGCGGCGCCGGCCTCGACTACTCGTACGCGATGGCGCTGGCCGAGGCGCTGGGCCACGTGAGCTGCGGCGGCGTGCCGATGGCGATCGGCGTGCAGACCGACATGTGCACCCCCGCGCTCGCGCGCTTCGGCAGCGACGAACTGCGCCGCGAGTTCCTCGCGCCGGCGATCGCGGGCGACACCGTGGGCTGCATCGGCGTGTCCGAGCCGGGCGCGGGCAGCGACGTGGCGGGGCTCAAGAGCCATGCGCGCAAGGATGGGGACGACTACCTCATCAGCGGCCAGAAGATGTGGATCACCAACAGCCTGCAGGCCGACTGGATGTGCATGCTGGTCAACACCGGCGACGGCCCGGTGCACCGCAACAAGTCGCTGGTGATCGTGCCGATGGACAGCCCCGGCATCGAGAAGGCGAAGAAGATCCGCAAGATCGGCATGCACTCGAGCGACACCGGCCTGATCTATTTCGACAACGTGCGCGTGCCGCAGCGCTACCGCATCGGCGAGGAAGGCCAGGGCTTCGTCTACCAGATGCAGCAGTTCCAGGAAGAGCGGCTGTGGTGCGCGGCCAGCTCGCTCGAGCCGATGGACGACTGCATCGCGCAGACCATCGAATGGGCCCAGCAGCGCAAGCTGTTCGGCGGCACGCTGGCCGACCAGCAGTGGGTGCAGTTCAAGCTGGCCGAGCTCAAGACCGAGGTCGAGGCGCTGCGCGCGCTGACCTACCGCGCCTGCGACCTGCACGTGCAGGGCCAGGACGTGACCGAGCTGGCCTCGATGGCCAAGCTCAAGACCGGCCGGCTCACGCGCGAGGTGGCCGACACCTGCCTGCAGTTCTGGGGCGGCATGGGGTTCACGCTCGAGAACCGCGTCTCGCGGCTGTACCGCGACGGCCGGCTGGCCTCGATCGGCGGCGGCGCCGACGAGGTGATGCTCGGCATCCTCGCGAAGACCATGGGCATCGCGAAGCGGCCGCCGCGCGACTGAGCCCGGAGCGCCACCAGCGGAAAACAGTTCTCCAGCGGCGACGCGGTCTTTCGCGCCGCGCCTGCATACCATCGTCCGCACGCCGCGGGCTCCTTCCCTGCCCCGCGAGCAGCTGGAGCCCTCGCGTGATCTTCGTCTTTCATTCCCTCTGGCCGCAGCAGGCCAGCATCCCCGCGCCATGTTCAAGCACATCGTGATGTGGGACCTGCGCGCCGACACGGCCGAGGACAAGGCGCGCGCCACGCAGTTCGTGAAGCAGCAGTTCGAGTCGCTGCGCGGCCAGGTCCCGGGCCTGCTGCGCATCGAGGTCGGCGTCGACTCGAGCCGCGTCGCGTATGCCTGCGACGTGGTGCTGTATTCGGAGTTCGACAGCCAGGCCTCGCTCGACGGCTATGCCACGCATCCGGCGCACCTGCGCGTGCGCGAGGCGCTGGGCGATCTGCGGATCGCGCGGCACCAGGTGGATTTCGCGGCCGACCCCGGCTGACGGCTACCCCTGCTCGGCCGCCGACTCCCTGCGCGCCAGCGCCATGCAGAAGCCGCGCACGATCTGCAGCGCGGGCGCCTCGGTGCGGCCCTCGAGCGTGACGAAGGCGAACTGCGCATCGAGCCCGGCCTGCGGCGCCACGGCCAGCTCGACCAGTTCGCCGCCGTCGCGCAGCGCGCGCGTGACGGCGAGCACGCCGAGGAAGATCGCGTCGGTGTTGCGCACGGCTTCCACCAGCACGCCGATCTCTTCCGAGGACACCTGCAGCCAGCGCTGCGGACTGGCCTCGCTGCCGTAGCGCTCGACCAGGCGGCGCGCGACGTCGTCGCTCACGCGCGTGGAGATCAGCGGAAAGCGCGCGAGCTCGGCGAAGGCCAGCGCGCCCGCCTCGCGCAGGCGCCTTGCCAGCGGATGGCCGCGCCGGCAGACGAAGCCCGAGCGCAGGGTGGGCAGCACCTCGATGCGCAGGTCCTCGCTCGGCGAGAGCGCGCGGTAGGTGATCAGCAGCGCATCGATGGCACGCGCGCGCAGCGCCGCGAGCTGCTGCTCGGGCCCGCCGCCATGCAGCTCGAGGCCGACGCGCGGGTAGTCGCGCAGCATGTGGATCAGGAGCGGCGCCGAGAACAGCGCGCCCGGCGCCGCGCCCAGGCCCAGCCGCAGCTGGCCCGCCTGCCCGTCGCTCAACAGCGCCGCGGCCCGGCGCAGCTCCTGCGCCTCGCTCGAGATGCGCCGCGCGCGTGCCAGCACCATCGCGCCGAAGGGCGTGAGCTCGTTGCGCTTGCCGATGCGGTCGACGAGCGGCATGCCGAGCTCCTGCTCGAGCATCTGGATACTGCGGCTGAGCGCGGGCTGCGTGAGGTGCACCTTCTCGGAGGCGCGGCTGAAGGAGCCGGTTTCGGCGAGCGCGAGCAGGTGCTCGAGTTGCTGCAAATTCATGGCGTGCCGATCATGAGTCCAGATCATGATAAGCAGAAAAACAATGCATTGGACAGATAGAGGGGCGATTTCTAGCATCCGTCGCGTACTGCTTTCGACCCAAGGAATCGCCCCATGCACGGCTTCTCGCAACGCTTCTCCCGGCTGTCGCCCGGGCTGTCCCGCCGCCGCGGCGCCCTGGCGCTCGCCGTGGCCCTCGCCGGTCTTGCGGCCGTGGGCTCCGGCGCCTGGGCGCAGCCCGCGACCTTTCCCTCGAAGCTGGTCACCTTGATGGTGCCGTACCCGGCCGGCGCGGCCAGCGACTTCACGGCGCGCGCGCTCGCCGAGCCGGTGGCCAAGGCGCTGGGTGGGCAGGTGATCGTCGAGAACCTCGGCGGCGCGGCCGGCGCCATCGCCGCCAACAAGGTGCTCGCGGCACCGGCCGACGGCCACTCCCTGTTCCAGGGCTCGCCCAGCGAGCTGATCCTCTCGGGCATGGTCAACCGAAGCGTGCGCTACCGCCCCGAGGACTTCCAGCTGGTGGCGCCGGTCGCGATCTCGCCGCTGGTGGTGGTGGTCAACGACAAGCTGCCCGCGCGCACGCTCGACGAGCTGGTGGCGCTGGCGCGCACCCGCGCCAAGGACGCGCCGCTGAGCTACGGCTCGACCGGCCCGGGCACGCTCTACCACCTGCTGGGCGAGCTGTTCGCCAAGCGCGCCGGCGCGAACGCCACGCACGTGCCCTACAAGGGCGGCGCGCCGCTGCTGCAGGACCTGCTCGGCGGCCAGATCGACTTCGCCTTCATGCCCTACCAGGCCTTCTATGCCGACTACGCGCGCCAGGGCAAGCTGCGCGTGATCGGCGCGCTCTCGGGCGGCCGCCTGCCGGCGCCGTTCGAGGACGTGCCCTCGAGCGCGGACTCGGTGTCGATGAAGGGCTTCGACTTCAGCATCTGGACCGCCTACGCGGTGAAGAAGGGCACGCCGCAGCCGGTGGCCGAGCGGCTCAACGCCGCGATCGAGAGCGGGCTCGCCAATGCCCATGCGCGCGCCCAGCTCGAGGCGCAGGCCAAGACGATCTTCCAGCCGATGAGCCTGGAGGCGGCCGAGAAGTTCTACCGCGCGGAGATCGCGCGCTACCGCGAGCTGGTGCGCACCGTGGGCTACGAGTCGCCCTGAGCGCGCCGCTTTTTCTTTCCCCCCATCGACTGAAGAGAGGCCGCTCGCCGGCCCGAAGGAGACTTATGACGACCCTCGATCGAAGGGCGCCTCGTCGCGCCCTGCCGCTGGCCCTGGCCGCGATCCTGTGCACCGCGCTCGCGGCCTGCGGCGGTGGAGGCGGCGGTGCCGCGAACTTCGCGCTGCCACCGGTCGCCACGCCCGCGCCGCCACCGCCGGCCGCGCCCGACCTCGCGCTCGCCAGCACCGCCGAAGGCCCGGTCGCGGGCCAGCGCCAGGACGGGCTGGTCGCCTTCCTCGGCATTCCCTATGCACGCCCGCCGGTCGGCGACCTGCGCTGGGCGCCGCCGCGGCCGCCCGCCGCGCACGACGCGACGCTGCAGGCCCAGGCCTTCGGCACCGCCTGCCTGCAGGCGCCCGAGACCAATGTCGACGGCCGCTCGGCCGAGGACTGCCTCTATCTCAATGTCTGGAAGCCCGCGGACGCGAAACCCGGCGACCGGCTGCCGGTGCTGGTCTACATCCACGGCGGCGCCTTCGTGCTCGGCTCGGGCTCGCAGGCCTCGGGCACGCTCGCGGCGCGCGGCGGCGTCGTGGTGGTGAGCTTCAACTACCGGCTCGGCGCGCTCGGCTACCTCGCCAACCGCTCGCTGCGCGCGCTCAACCGCGACGGCAGCCTCGGCAACTTCGCGCTGATGGACCAGATCGCCGCGCTCGAATGGGTGCAGCGCAACATCGCTTCGTTCGGCGGCGACGCGGGCAAGGTCACGATCTGGGGCACCTCGGCCGGCGCCACGCAGAGCTTCTCGCTGCTGCAGTCGCCGAAGGCCCGGGGCCTGTTCCACCGCGCCGTGATGCAGAGCGGCGGTGGCGGCGAGTACTCGAACCAGGGCATGGACACGGCGCTGGGCATCGGCGATGCCGCGGTCGCCAGGCTGGGCTGCGCCGGCAAGGCCGACGACGCCGCCACCGTCGCCTGCCTGCGCGGCCTGCCGGCCTCGGCGCTGCTGGCCGTGGGCGGCAGCAAGTGGCGGCCCACGGTCGACGCGCAGGTGCTCACGCAGGTGCCGGCGCGCGCCTTCGAGAGCGGCAACTTCAACCAGGTGCCGGTGATGATCGGCGGCGTGTACGACGAGGGCACCCTGTTCGTCGACACCAGGCTCGGCGCCGACGTCTACCCGTTCTACCTGCGCGGCCTCGCGCCCGCGGGCTTCGACACCACGGCCATCGAGGCGGCCTACCCGCTCTCTCGCTTCGCGGTGCCGGCGCAGGGCGTCGCGCGCGCCATCGGCGACGGCATGTACGCCTGCGGCAACAGCGCGCGGCGCGGCGCGCTCTCGGCCTGGGTGCCGGTCTACGGCTGGGAGTTCACCGACCCGGTGCTGTCCTTCCCCGCCAAGCCCTCGGCCTTCTACTACGGCAGCGCGCACGGCATGGACAGCTTCTATTTCGGCGACATGGCCGACCAGCTCGCGGGCTATCCGTACCTCGATGCCGCCGACACCACGGCCGCGGGCGGCGACGCCGCCGTGGCCACGCAGCGCCGGGCGCTCGCCGCGCAGATGAGCAGCTACCTGCTCAACTTCGTGCGCAGCGGCGATCCGAACCAGGGCACGCCGGTCGCCACGCCCTGGCCGCGCTTCGCCTCCCCGGCCGACCCCGCGCTGATCGCCTTCGGCTATCCCGCGATCGGCGTCACGCGCGGCGACTTCGAGCGCACGCACCGCTGCGACACGCTGTGGGGGCCGGGCGCGTTCCCGCCGATCTACTGATGAACACCACCATGCATTCCACAGACTCCCCTTCCGCGGACGCCGGCACGCAGGCCGTCATCGACCACCTCGCGGCGCGCCAGCAGCCCATCGTGGCCTGGCTCGAAGACTTCCTGCGCATTCCGAGCGTGAGCGCCGACCCGGCCTTCGCGCCCGGCATGGACACGGCGCGCCGCTTCCTGCTCGAGCGGCTGCGCGCCATCGGCCTGCACGAGGTGCAGCTGCTCGACGGCGGCGGCGAGCCCGCGGTGTACGGCGAATGGAACGGCGCGCCCGGCAAGCCGACCCTGATGGTCTACGGCCACTACGACGTGCAGCCCGCCGACCCGCTCGCGCTGTGGCGCACGCCGCCATTCGAGCCGGCCACGGTCGACGGCCGGCTCTATGCGCGCGGCAGTTCCGACGTGAAGGGCTCGACCACCATCGCGCTCGAGACCATCGCCGCCTTCCTCGCGGTGCGCGGCGGCTGCCCGGTCAACATCAAGGTCTTCCTCGAGGGCGAGGAGGAGACCGGCAGCCCCTCGCTGCGCCGCCTGGTCGAGCGCCACCGCGCGCTGCTGCGGGCCGACGCGGTGCTGTCGGCCGACGGCGGCCGCGCGAGCGCCGAGGTGCCGACGATCAACACCGGCGCGCGCGGCAATGCGCAGCTCGAGGTGCGCCTGCGCAGCGCGCACAAGGACCTGCACTCGGGCCGCTACGGCGGCGGCGTGCGCAACGCGCTGCACGAGATGGCGCGGCTCATCGCCTCGCTGCACCATGCCGACGGCGGCGTGGCGGTCGAGGGTTTCCATGCCGGCGCGCAGCCGCCGACGCCGCGGCAGCGCGCCGACACCGCGGCCTTTCCCTACGACGAGGCGGCCTTCTTCGCGGACGTGGGCGGCAGCGACCACGGCGAGCCCGGCTACAGCGCGCGCGAGCGCATCACGCTGCGCCCCGCGCTCGACGTCAACGGCCTGTGGGGCGGCTACACCGGCGAGGGCGGCAAGACCATCGTGCCCTGCGAGGCCGGCGCCAAGCTGACCGCGCGCGTGGTCGCGGGCCAGGATCCGGGCGCCGTCATCCGCGCCGTGCTGCGCCACCTGCAGGCGCACTGCCCGCCGGGCTGCACGCTCGAGACCGTCGCGCTGCACGAGGGCTCGCCGGCCTCCACCCTCGCGCCCGCGCATCCGCTGGTGCGCGCAGCCGAGGCCGTGCTCGAGCGCGAGAGCGGCCGGCGGCCGATCCATGTGCGCCTGGGCGCGAGCGTGCCGGTCACCGCGCTGTTCAAGGAGACGCTGGGCATCGACACGCTGATGTTCGGCTTCAACCTGCCCGACGAGGACGTGCACGCGCCGAACGAGTTCTTCCGGCTGGCGTCGATCCAGCAGGGCGCGCGCGCGTGGACGCTGCTGCTGGCGGAACTGGCGTCGTACCCGCCGGCACGGTTCCACGGGCACTGAGCGCGCGGGCTCAACTCCCTGCCGGCGGCTTGCCGGCCTTCGCCGCTTCCGCGGCCTGCGCCGCGCGCAGCTTGTCCTTCTTGCTCGGCCGCGTGCCCTTGATCCCGCCCGTGCCGCTCGCGTCGACCAAGGGCGGCGCGACCTCGGTGGGCTCGAAGCCCTCGATGCGCTCGCGCGGCACGCGCCGGTTTTGGCGCTTCTCGATCAGGCGGAAATGCGCCTCGGAGGCCGGCGTCACGAAGCTGATCGCCAGGCCGCTCTCGCCCGCGCGGCCGGTGCGGCCGATGCGGTGCACGTAGTCGGTGGGCGAACGCGGCAGGTCGTAGTTGACGACCACCGGCAGCCGCGCGATGTCGAGGCCGCGCGCGGCCAGGTCGGTGGCCACCACCACGTCCCAACGGCTCTGCTTGAACTGGTCGAGGATGTCGGTGCGCGCGCCCTGCGAGATGTCGCCGTGGAAGGGCACGGCATAGATGCCGTGGCGGTAGAGCTTCTCGGCCACGGTCTGCGCGGCATGCTGGGTCGCGACGAAGACCAGCACGCGGCCCCAGGCCTCGCCGTGCTGCTCGAGCAGGTGGCGCAAAAGCTGGGTGCGGCGGGTGCTGTCGACCTCGATCGCGCGCTGCACGATGTCGGGCGCGGTGCCGGGCTCGCCCTGCACGTCGATCGTTTCGGGGTCGCGCAGCATGCGGTCGGCCAGCGCCTGGATCGCCTGCGGGAAGGTGGCCGAGAACAGCAGGTTCTGCCGCTTCGCCGGCAGCTGCGCGAGGATGCGGCCCAGCTCCTCGGCGAAGCCCAGGTCGAACAGGCGGTCGGCCTCGTCGAGCACCAGGGTGGCGATCGCGTCCAGCCGCAGCGCGTTGTGCTCGACCAGGTCGAGCAGCCGGCCCGGGGTGGCGACGATCAGGTCGGCGCCGCCGCGCAGGCCCATGAGCTGCGGATTGATCGACACGCCGCCGAACACCACGGCGATGCGCAACCGGTCGGGCAGTGCGCGCGCCAGGTCGCGCAAAGTCTCGCCGACCTGGGCCGCGAGCTCGCGCGTGGGCACCAGCACCAGCGCGCGAAGCCGGCGCTCACCCCCGGCCGAGTCGGCGGCCAGCCGGTGCAGCAGCGGCAGCGAGAATGCCGCGGTCTTGCCCGAGCCGGTCTGGGCCGAGCCGCGCAGGTCGCGCCCCTGCAGAATCGCGGGAATGGCCGCGGCCTGGATCGCGGTCGGCTCGGCGTAGCCGCGTTCGGCGGCGGCGCGCACGAGCGCCGGGGCCAGCCCCAGCGATGCGAAGGACGGGGTGGGCGCAGCGGTCAAGCGGCGGTCTCCCCACGGAAGAAGGCGGGCGGCAGGTGCATCGGAAAGGCTCGTCTGGGCTGGTAGAAAAGAGATCGGGAACGAAGAGAACGCAAGAACATGGCAACCCACAAGGACAACCCGGCGGCCACCCGGCTGGTGTATTCGACCGAGGCCGGCGGCCGCATGTGCCCCGATTGCGGCGAACCGCTGGCGCAATGCCGCTGCAAGGACCTCGCCGAGCAGGCGCGGCTGCGCGCCGCCGATGGCATTGTGCGTGTGTCGCACGAGACCGCGGGCAGAAAAGGCAAGGGCGTGACCGTGGTGAAGGGCGTGGCGCTCGACGCGGCGGCCCTGCTTTCGCTCGGCAAGCAGCTCAAGGCGGCCTGCGGCACCGGCGGCACGGTGAAGGACGGCACGATCGAGATCCAGGGCGACCACCGCGAACAGGTGATCGCCACGCTCACCAAGCTGGGCCACACGGTCAAGCGCGCGGGAGGCCGCTGATGAAACCCGAGGACCTCGAGCGCCTGGTCACGCTGGCGATGCCCTTCGGCAAATACAAGGGAACGCTGATCGCCGACCTGCCGGGCAACTACCTGACCTGGTTCGCGCGCGAGGGTTTTCCCCCGGGAGAGATCGGCCGGCTGCTCGCCTTGATGCATGAAATAGACCACAACGGGCTCTCCGGCCTGCTCAAACCGTTGCGAAACCGCCCGTCGGGATCAGAGGTTTCCCGATGAATGTGCAATTAAAAGCTTGATTTCCCGGCCAAACCGGGATAATCGCCGCTACGTGTCAGTGAGCCATCGGCTCCCGTGCACGTTATCCGGTGATCGGTCAGTTTCGCGCACAGCGCCTTTGTTTGTTGTGATTCTGGGACTCCATCGCTTTTTCTGTTATTTGGTTTTTTTGAGTTGAGGAGTCCCTTTCATGGGCAAGAAACTTTACGTGGGCAATCTCGCCTACTCGATCCGTGACAACGACCTGGAGCAAGCTTTCGGCGCCTACGGTGCCATCGTCAGCGCCAAGGTCATGATGGAACGTGACACCGGCCGCTCCAAGGGCTTCGGCTTCGTGGAAATGGGTACCGACGCCGAGGCGCAAGCCGCGATCGCCGGCCTGAACGGCCAGCCGGTCCAGGGCCGTGCCCTGACCGTGAACGAAGCCCGTCCGATGGAAGCCCGCCCGCCCCGTAGCGGTGGCGGCGGCTACGGTGGTGGTGGCGGCGGTTACGGCGGTGGTGGCGGCGGCGGCGGTTACGGCGGCGGCGGCGGTGGTCGCAGCGGCGGTGGCGGCGGCTACGGCGGCGGCGGTGGTGGCCGCAGCGGTGGCGGCTACGGCGGCGGCGGTGGCAGCGACGACGGCTACGGCCGCGGCGGCTACTAAGCCCTCGCACCCCATCGAATGGCGGCCCTGCCGCCTTTCACTGAAAAAGCTCCTTCGGGAGCTTTTTTCGTTTCTGCGCCACCCCCGTCTCGGGGCCGCGCGGGCTTACCCGTAGTAAGCGCTACGCATTAGTCCCTACCGGTCAGGTCAGCCAGCGGTCAGCCGCCGGAAACGACCCTCATCCCTCCAAAACAGAGGGTCGAGAGACATGAAAATCAAGAGCCAGGCCGACTTCTTTTCAGGAGTCATGTTCACGGCCGTGGGCGGCGCCTTCGCCATCGGCGCCACCGCATACAACATCGGCGACGGGGCCCGCATGGGTCCCGGTTACTTCCCGCTCATGCTGGGCATCCTGCTCGCGCTGCTCGGGCTGGGGATCATGTTCCAGGCCATGGTGGTCGAGACCACCGACGGCGACCCGATCGGCAAATGGGCCTGGAAGCCGCTGGCCTACGTGCTGGGCGCCAACCTGGCCTTCGGCGTGCTGCTGGGCGGCCTGCCGAGCATCGGCCTGCCGGCCATGGGAATGATCATCGCGATCTACGCGCTCACCATCATCTCGAGCATGGCGGGCGAACACTTCAACCTGCGCGACGTGCTGGTGCTCGCCACCATCCTCGCGGCGGGCAGCTACGTGGCCTTCATCTGGGCGCTCAAGCTCCAGATCCAGGTCTGGCCCACCTTCATCGCCGGTTGAGGAGCACACCGCCATGGAACTGTTCCACAACCTCGCGACCGGCTTCGGCGTCGCCTTCACCTTCACCAACCTGCTGTACTGCCTGGTCGGCTGCATCCTGGGCACGCTGATCGGCGTGCTGCCGGGCATCGGCCCGGTCGCCACCATCGCGATGCTGCTGCCCGCGACCTACGCGCTGCCGCCCGTCTCGGCGCTGATCATGCTGGCCGGCATCTACTACGGCGCCCAGTACGGCGGATCGACCACCGCCATCCTGGTCAACCTGCCCGGGGAGTCGTCCTCGGTCGTGACCTGCATCGACGGCTACCAGATGGCAAGGCAGGGCCGCGCGGGCCCGGCGCTCGCGGCCGCGGGCCTGGGCTCGTTCTTCGCGGGCTGCGTCGGCACGCTGATCCTGGCCGCCTTCGCGCCGCCGCTGACCGAGCTGGCCTTCAAGTTCGGTCCGGCCGAGTACTTCTCGCTGATGGTGCTGGGCCTGATCGGCGCCGTGGTGCTGGCCTCGGGCTCGCTGCTCAAGGCGGTGGCGATGATCGTGCTGGGCCTGCTGCTGGGCATCGTCGGCACCGACGTGAACTCGGGCGTGGCGCGCTTCAGCTTCGACATTCCCGAACTGACCGACGGCATCGGCTTCGTGGTGATCGCCATGGGCGTGTTCGGCTACGGCGAAATCATCGGCAACCTCTCGCAGCCCGACGACGAGCGCGAGGTCTTCACGCACAAGGTCAAGGGCCTGTGGCCCACCAAGGACGACTTCAAGCGCATGACGCCCGCGGTGCTGCGCGGCACGGCCCTCGGTTCGGCCCTGGGCATCCTGCCGGGCGGCGGCGCGCTGCTGGCGGCCTTCGCGGCCTATGCGCTCGAGAAGAAGATCAAGATGCGCCCGGGCGAAGTGCCCTTCGGCAAAGGCAACATCCGCGGCGTGGCCTCGCCCGAGTCGGCCAACAACGCCGGCGCGCAGACCTCCTTCATTCCGCTGCTGACGCTGGGCATTCCGCCCAACGCCGTGATGGCGCTGATGGTGGGCGCGATGACGATCCACAACATCCAGCCCGGTCCGCAGGTGATGACCAGCAACCCCGAGCTGTTCTGGGGCCTGATCGCCTCGATGTGGATCGGCAACGCGATGCTGATCATCCTGAACCTGCCACTGATCGGCATGTGGATCAAGCTGCTGACGGTGCCCTACAAGTTCCTGTTCCCGGCGATCGTGCTGTTCTGCGCCATCGGCGTGTACTCGACCAACAACAACACCTTCGACGTCTGGATGGTCGCGATCTTCGGCTTCGTCGGCTACCTGTTCCTCAAGCTGCGCACCGAGCCGGCCCCGCTGCTGTTGGGCTTCATCCTCGGGCCGATGATGGAAGAGAACCTGCGCCGCGCGCTGCTGCTGTCGCGCGGCGCCTGGAGCGTGTTCGTCACGCGGCCGCTGTCGGCCGGCCTGCTGGTGGCCGCGGCGCTGCTGCTGGGCATCGTGCTGCTGCCTGCGGTGAAGTCCAAGCGCGAGGAAGCCTTCGTCGAGGATTGAGCGCCCCGCGCATCCCATGAAAGAAAAGGCCCCGGTTCGCCCCGGGGCCTTTTCTATTGGAGGAAGGCGTCGTACGCGGTCTTGAGGATCAGCACGCTGACCACGACCATGAACACGATCCGCACGAAGCCCGCGCCGTGCCTGAGCGCCACGCGCGTGCCGATCAGGCTGCCGGCCACGTTGGCGACCGCCATCGCCAGCCCGTAGTGCCACCAGACGTGGCCCTTGAGCGCGAGCAGCAGCAGCGCCGCGCCGTTGGTGAGCACGTTGATGACCTTGGCCGAGGCCGAGGCGTTGAGGAAGTCGTAGCCCATCCAGCGCACGAACAGGAACACCAGGAAGCTGCCCGTGCCGGGGCCGAAGAAGCCGTCGTAGACGCCGATGCCCAGGCCGATGCTGCAGGCCGCGAGCGTTTCGGCGCGGCCGGTGAAGCGCGGCGCGTGGTGGCGCCCCATGTCCTTGCGCGCCAGGGTGTAGAGCAGCACCGCCAGCAGGATCGCGGGCAGCGCGCGGCGCAGGAAATCGCCCGGGAACTGGGTGACGCCCCAGGCGCCGGCCAGCGCGCCGCAGAAACCGGCCAGCGCGGCCGGCCACAGCGCGCCCCAGCGCATCTGCACGCGCTGGCTGAACTGCGCCGCCGAAGCGGCCGTGCCCCAGATCGACGCACTCTTGTTGGTGCCCAGCAACGTGGCCGGCGGCGCGCCGGGGAAGGCGGCGAACAGCGCCGGCACCAGGATCAGTCCACCCCCACCCACGATCGCATCCACGAACCCCGCGAGCAGCGAGGCCGCGGTCATCAGCCACATTTCCATGGCCGCGATTGTCGCATCGGCATCGCTATCGAAAGAGTAGCTACAGAGGTCGACACATCCGACTCTCTGGCCGCTTTTCAAGGCAAGGAATCGGGGCGCAGATGCGAAAGCGACAGGCAAAAAAAAGCGCCGACCAGCGGCGCTTCTGAATTTTTCAACCCGGCTCTCGGATGTAGCCTTTTGGATGATTGTTCTTGTCGATCGGGAATTTGTCTCCTCGGCCCTCGGCAGCACGAGCAGGGCCCGTTCGCGAGTGGCTGGACTTTAGGGGGTGCACCGCCGCAGTGCATTGGGAATTACCCGCTTTGCCTTACTTTCGCGCACGGCGTAGCAAACCAAAGTGTTTCACGCAGTTAACGATGTGGCACGACTTGTGCACAGAGTCCGGACCACCACTCCAAGAAGAGACCGCCGCCATGGCCCTGGTACCGCAAGCCTCCATCAGCGCCGCGGACACCGCGTGGATGATGACCTCCACGGTGCTGGTGCTGCTGATGACGCTGCCGGGCATCGCGCTCTTCTACGCCGGCATGGTGCGGCGCAAGAACGTGCTCGCCACCATGGCCTGCGTGGTCGCCATCGCCGCGGTGGTGTCGCTGACCTGGTTCGCGCTCGGCTACTCGCTGGCCTTCACGCCCGGCTGGCCCTGGCTCGGCGGCACCGGGCGCTTCTGGTTCGCGGGCTTCGACTACCTGAAGGACGCCGGCACGCTGGCCGTGAGCCACGTGGCGCCCAACGTGCCCGAGACGGTCTACGCGATGTTCCAGCTGAGCTTCGCGATCATCACCACCGCGCTGGTGCTCGGCGCCTTCGTCGAGCGCATGCGCTTCTCGGCCGTGCTGTGGTTCGCGCTGCTGTGGAGCGTGCTGGTCTATGCGCCGATCGCGCACTGGGTCTGGGAGCCCGGCGGCTGGCTCGCGCAGATGGGCGCGCTCGACTTCGCGGGCGGCTCGGTGGTGCACGTCAATGCGGGCGTGGCGGGGCTGGTCTGCGCCTATGCGCTGGGCCCGCGCCGCGGCTATGGCCGCGAGCCCTTCGAGCCCTACAACCTGGCCTTCACCATGGCCGGCGCCAGCCTGCTGTGGGTGGGCTGGTTCGGCTTCAATGCGGGCTCGGCGGTGGCGGCCGACGGACGCGCGGGCCTCGCGATGCTGGTCACGCACGTGGCGGCCGCCGCGGGCGCCGCGAGCTGGATGATCGCCGAGTGGACGGTGCGCCGCAGCCCCTCGCTGCTGGGCCTGTGCTCGGGGCTGGTCGCGGGGCTGGTGGCGATCACGCCGGCTGCGGGCTTCGTCACGCCGCCCTCGGCGCTGGCCATCGGCGCCATCGCCGGCCTGGCCTGCTACTGGGGCGCCACCGGCCTCAAGCGCCTGCTGGGCGCGGACGATTCGCTCGACGTGTTCGGCGTGCACGGCATCGGCGGCATCGTGGGCGCGCTGCTCACAGGCGTGTTCGCCGACAAGGCCATCTCGGGCGCCAGCGGCAACGTGCTGACGCAGGCGATCGCGGTCGGCGGCGTGGCGGTCTACAGCGCGGCCGGCACCGCGATCGTGCTGTTCCTGGTGCGCGTGCTGGTGGGGCTGCGCGTCGATCCCGACAGCGAGGTGCAGGGGCTCGACCTGGCCCAGCACCGCGAACACATCGGAGGCTGAACCGCGATGGATGGCCACGTCCTGTCCGAAAGCGAGCGCATCGCGCTCGCGGCGCGCCTGCACGTGGCCCTGCGCCGCAAGCACGGCCGCGTGACCGACACCGAGTGGATGGCCGTCAATGCCGAGTACGCCACCGAGATGGTGCGCTTCGCGCGCGCGCATGCGGCCGAGACCCACGACGACGAGCTCGCGGCCATCGCGCTGCGGCTCGAGCAGGCGATGGAGCCGCTGGCGCGCGCCGCGCGGCTCGAGGCCGCGGCGCGGCTGCCCGACGGCAGCGGGCGGCAGCCGCCGCCGAAGTACATCGGCGGCCTGCGCTAGGCGCTCTTCGCGAGCGCGGTATCGCGGATCGCCTGCAGCGTGGTCGACGGCGTGATCGCCTCCGGATCGAGCACGCAGTGCAGGATCGCGGGCTTGCCGCTGGCCCGCGCGCGCGCCAGCGCGGGGCCGAACTCGGCGGTGCTCGTGACGCGCTCGCCGTGGCCGCCGAACACCTCGGCATAGCCGCGGAAGTCGGGGTTCTTCAGTTGCGTGGCGCTGATGCGGCCCGGGTAGTGGCGCTCCTGGTGCATGCGGATGGTGCCGTACATGGCGTTGTCGAGCAGCACCACGAGGATCGGCAGCCCGTACTGCACCGCGGTCGCGAACTCCTGGCCGTGCATCAGGAAGTCGCCGTCGCCCGCGAACACCACCACCTCGCGCTGCGGCCACAGCCGCTTCGCGCCGACCCCGGCCGGCAGGCCGTAGCCCATCGAGCCGCTGGTGGGCGCGAGCTGGCTCGCGAAGGCGCGGAACGGCCAGAAGCGGTGCACCCAGGTCGCGAAGTTGCCCGCGCCGTTGCAGAAGATGGTGTCGTGCGGCAGCACCTCGCGCAGGTGCTGCATCACCTCGCCCATCTGCAGCGGACCCGGCACGCGGATCGGCGCCGGATCGCTCCAGCGCAGGAACTCCTCGCGCGCCTCGGCAGTGCGTGACTTCCAGGCCGGCGCCTGCGCCGGCTTCAGCCCGGCCACCGCCTCGGCGAAGGCACGCGGCGTGGCATGGATGCCCAGCACGGGCCGGTAGAGCTTGCCGAGCTCGTCGGCATCGGCATGCACGTGCACCAGCGCCTGCGCGGGCTGCGGAATGGCCAGCAGCTCGTAGCCCTGCGACGGCACCTCCGACAGCCGGCCGCCGACCAGCAGCACCAGGTCGGCCTCGCGGATGCGCTGCAGCATGCGCGGATTGGCGCCCAGCCCCAGATCGCCCGCGTAGCAGGGATGCTCGGCCGACAGCAGCATCTGGCGCCGGAACGAGCAGTACACGGGCAGCGAGTGGGCCTCGGCGAATTGCGCGAACTGCTGCGCGGCCTCGGCCGACCAGCGGCTGCCGCCGAGCACCACCACCGGCCGCTCGGCCTGCGCGAGGCGCTGCTGCAGCTCGGCGATCTGCGCCGCGCCCGGATGGGTTTCGGTCACCGCGTAGGGCAGCGCATCGGCCACCGCGGCGGCCTCGGTCAGCATGTCCTCGGGCAGCGCGATCACCACCGGGCCGGGCCGGCCCGAGGTCGCCACGTGGAAGGCGCGCGACACCAGCTCGGGCACGCGCGCGGGGTCGTCGATCTGCACCACCCACTTGGCCATGGTGCCGAACACCGCGCCGTAGTCGAGCTCCTGGAAGGCCTCGCGCCCCAGCGCCTCGCGCGCCACCTGGCCCACGAACAGCAGCAGCGGCGTCGAGTCCTGGTGCGCGATGTGCACGCCGGCCGAGGCATTGGTCGCGCCCGGTCCGCGCGTGACGAAGCACACGCCGGGCCGGCCGGTGAGCTTGCCCTGCGCCTCGGCCATCATGGTGGCGCCGCCCTCCTGGCGGCAGACGGTGACGGCGATCGAGGCGTCATGCAGCGCATCGAGCACCGCGAGGAAGCTTTCGCCGGGAACGCAGAACAGCTGCTCGACGCCGTGCAGGACGAGCTGGTCGACCAGGAGCTGGCCGCCGGTGCGGGAGGTGGGGGTCACGAGAGGGCTCCGATGCGAGGGAGAAGAAGAAAGAAGGACGGATTCATTCGAGCGCCGCGCAGGCCGCCGCGATGCGCGCGCAGGCCTCCTCGAGCTGCGCCATCGAGGTCGCGTACGAGATGCGGAAATAGGGCGCCAGCCCGAACACGCTGCCCGGCACCACCGCCACCTCGAAGTCCTCGAGCAGGTAGCGGCAGAAGTCCGCGTCGCTGGCCAGCAGCGCGCCGCGGCGCGTGCGCCGGCCCAGCAGGCCCTGGCAGCGCGCGAAGGTATAGAACGCGCCCTCGGGCCGCGGGCAATGCAGGCCGTCGATGCGGCTCAGCGCGGCCACCACGAAGTCGCGCCGGCGCTGGAAGTCGTCGCGCCGCTCGGCCACGATCTGCTGCGGCCCGGTCAGCGCCTCGATCGCCGCGGCCTGGCTCACCGACGAGGGGCACGAGGTGGTCTGGCTCTGCACCACGGCCATCGCCGCGATCAGCGCGCGCGGCCCGGCGCCGTAGCCCACGCGCCAGCCGGTCATCGCATAGGCCTTCGACACGCCGTTGATCGTCAGCGTGCGCTCGCGCAACCGCGGCTCCACCGCCGCCGGCGTGGCGAAGGCCAGGCCGTCGTAGAGGATGTGCTCGTAGATGTCGTCGGCCAGCACCCACAAGCGCGGATGCCGCAGCAGCACCTCGCACAGCGGCTTCAGCTGGTCGGCGCCGTAGGCCGCGCCGCTCGGGTTCGAGGGCGAGTTCAGGAACAGCCAGCGCGTGCGCGGCGTGATCGCCGCCTCGAGCTGCGCGGCCTCGAGCCGGAAGCCCTGCGCGTCGCCGCAGGGCACGCCGACCGGCACGCCGCCGCAGATGCGCACGATGTCGGCGTACGAGGTCCAGTAGGGCGCGGGCAGGATCACCTCGTCGCCCGGATCCAGGCTGGCCATCAGCGCGTTGAAGATCACCTGCTTGGCGCCCGCGCTCACGCTGATCTCGTCGAGGCCGAAGTCCAGCGCGTTGTCGCGCCTGAACTTGAGCTGCACCGCCGCCTTCATCGCCGGGCTGCCGTCGAGCACCGTGTAGCGCGTGTCGCCGCGCCCGATGGCGCGCACCGCGGCCTCTCGCACGTTGTCGGGCGTGTCGAAGTCGGGCTCGCCCGCGCCCAGCACGATCACCGGGCGGCCCGCGCGCTTGAGCGCATTGGCATGGTCGGTGATGCGCAGGATCTCCGACACGCCGAGCGCGCGCACGCGCTGCGCCGGCACGAAGTCCGAGGAAGAAGAAGCGGCGGTAGCGGGACTCACTTGGCGTAGCTCTCCAGCGGCTTGTCGTTGGGCTCGAGCACCAGCTGCTTGAGCATCGCGCTCATCGGCAGGTTCAGGCTGGTGTTCTTCGGCGGGATCGGCGCCACGAACCACCTGGTGTAGATGCGCTCGAGCTCGCCGCTCTTCATGAGGCGGCGCAGCGCGCCATCGACCGCCGCCTTGAAGGCCGGGTCGTCCTTGCGGAACAGCAGCGCGATCGGCTCCGAGCCCAGCGGCTCGCCGACGATGCGGTAGGCCGTCGGGTTCTTCGAGTTCGCGATGATCCCGGCCAGCAGGTTGTCGTCGAGCACGAAGGCATCGGCGCGGCCCGACTCCATCAGCAGGAAGCTCTCGAGGTGATCCTTGCCGAGCATGGTGTTGATGCTCACGTTGTTGCTGCGCTCGCGCTTGCGCAGCAACTGCACCGCCGTCGTGCCGGTGGAGGCCGACACGGTGCGGCCCGCGAGCTGGTCGAGCGTGGTGATGCCCGAGTCGACGCGCGTGGCCATGCGCACCTCGCTCACGTAGGTGGTGAGCGCGAAGGCCACCTGCTGCTGGCGCGCGAGGTTGTTGGTGGTGGGGCCGCAGCCGATGTCGAGCGTGCCGTTCTGCACCAGCGGGATGGTGTTCTGCGCGGTGACCGCCATGTACTCGAGCTTCGCGGCCGGCACGATGTCCTTGAGCACGCGCTCGCACAGCTCCACGTGGTAGCCCACGTACTTCTCGCCCGCGCCCAGCATGTAGGCCATGGGCGGCGAGGCCTCGCGCACGCCGAGCACCGCCTTGCCGCTGGCGGCGATCTTCTCGAGCGTGCCCGCGGGCGCCGGTTGCTGCGCGCCGGCCGTGGCGGCCAGGGCCAGCAACAGCGTGGCGGCCGCGGCCTTGAGCGGGTGCAGGGATGGGATGAAATTCATGTCGTCGTCTCCTCGTCGTTGTGGTGATGGGTCAGGCGCTCGCGCAGGCATCCGCCCGCAGCGACGCTCATGCGCCGCCGCGGCCAAAGCCTGCGTCGCGGGAAATCAGTCGCCGATATCGAAGGTCACGCCCTGTGCGAGAGGCAGTGCCGTCGAATAGTTGATGGTGTTGGTCGCACGGCGCATGTAGGCCTTCCAGCTGTCGGAGCCGGCCTCGCGGCCGCCGCCGGTCTCCTTCTCGCCGCCGAAGGCACCGCCGATCTCGGCGCCGCTCGGGCCGATGTTGACGTTGGCGATGCCGCAGTCGGAACCGGCGCACGAGAGGAAGCGCTCGGCCTCGCGCATGTCGAGCGTGAAGATCGACGACGACAGGCCCGCGCCCACCGCGTTGTGCTGCTCGATCGCCTCGTCGAGCGAGGCATAGCGCACCACGTAGAGGATCGGCGCGAAGGTCTCGCGCAGCACCGCGCCGGCATGCGCCTTGAGCTCGACCAGCGCCGGGCGCGCGTAGTAGGCCTCGGCGCCGCCGATGCCTTCGACGCGGCCGCCGCCATGCACGATCGCGCCGGCATCGCGGCTCTCGTCGAGCGCCTTCTGCATGCCCTCGAAGGCCGCGCGGTCGATCAGCGGACCGACCAGCGTGCCGGCCTCGCGCGGATCGCCGACCTTCACGCCGCCATACACCTTGATCAGGCGCGGCACCAGCTTGTCGTACACGCTCTCGTGCACGAACAGCCGGCGCAGCGTGGTGCAGCGCTGGCCCGCCGTGCCCATGGCCGCGAAGGCGATCGCGCGCAGGGTGAGATCGAGGTCGGCCGAGGGCGTGACGATGGCCGCGTTGTTGCCGCCGAGTTCGAGGATGGCGCGCGCGAAGCGGGCCGCGAGCTTGGGACCGACCTGGCGGCCCATCGCGGTGGAGCCGGTGGCCGACAGCACCGCCACGCGGTGGTCGTCGACCAGCAGCTCGCCGATGTCGCGCTGGCCCAGCAGCAGGCCGAGCAGGCCCTCGGGCGCGTCGGCGCCGAAGCGCTCGATGGCGCGCGCCGCGATCGCATGCACCGCGAGCGCGGTCAGCGGCGTCTTCTCGGACGGCTTCCACACCACCGGGTCGCCGCACACCAGCGCCAGCGCCGCGTTCCACGACCACACCGCGACCGGGAAGTTGAAGGCCGAGATCACGCCGCACACGCCCAGCGGATGCCAGGTTTCCATCATCCGGTGCTCGGCGCGCTCGGTGGCCAGCGTGAGGCCGTAGAGCTGGCGCGACAGGCCGACCGCGAAGTCGCAGATGTCGATCATTTCCTGCACCTCGCCCGCGCCCTCGGACGGCACCTTGCCGGCCTCGAGCGTGACCAGCCGGCCGAGGTCGCGCTTGGCCGCGCGCAGTTCCTCGCCGAGCAGCCGCACCAGCTCGCCGCGCCGCGGCGCCGGCACCGCGCGCCAGGCCTTGAAGGCCGCATGCGCGCGCGCGATGGTCTCGGTGGCCGCGGCCGGCGTGGTCTGCGCGACCTGCGCGATCACCTCGCCCGTGAGCGGCGAGCGCACCGTCAGCGCGCCGCCGACGTGGGACTCGCGCGGCACGCCCAGGCGCTGGAGCAGTTGTTCGACTTCGGAGGGCAGGGAGACGGAGGTGTGGACTTCGGACATGGGCGCGCTCCGCGGGGGAGTCGGGAAGAAAGAAGAAGGAAGGCGACCGGGGTCGGGGGAACCGCGCCAATATCTGCGAAGTGGGCAGGGTTGGCTAGTGAAAATATGGAAGGACTTGATGCGTTTGGCGAAGGAACTCGGTCGTCTGACTCCGCGCAGGCATCACCCGCCACGCGCGTTCCTCGAAACGGCTCGCGCGCCTACGCACCGATTTGCGCCCGGCGCCGACGATGCGGCACCCTCACTTCGCCGCCCCTGCCATGAAGCTGATCCACACCCTCTATGCCGCAGTCCACGCGCTGATGGCGCTCGCCTTCGCCATCGCGTCGCTGGTTCTGATCGTGATCGCGGCGCGCGCCGGCTGGGGCGCGGTCGTGCACGACCTCGACCTGCCGGCGGCCGAAGCGATCATCGAGGCGGTGGGCCTGCTCGCGGCCGCCGTCGTGGCGCTGCAGATCTCCCAGACCGTGGTCGAAGAGGAGGTGGTGCGCGACGCCCACATCGGCGCGCCGACCCGGGTGCGACGCTTCCTGTCGCGCTTCATGGTGGTGATCGTGGTGGCGGTCGCGGTCGAAGGGCTGGTCGCGACCTTCAAGGCGCGCGAGGCGCCGGAACTGATGCTGCACGCGGCCGCCATGCTGGGCGCGGTCGGGCTGATGATGGCCGGCTGGGGCCTCTTCATCCGGCTCAATCGCTATGCCGAGGAACTGGAGCCCGAGGCGATGCAGGAAGCGAAGAACGAGGACCGCAAGCTCAAGCAGTGATCTTCTGCCCCGCCGGCGACCCCGCCAGGCTCTGCGCCGGCCGGCGCAGCGAGGCATCGAAGGGATTGATCCTCGGCCCGATCGCCACCGCCTCGCGCTGCAGCAGGTCGACCACGGTCGGCAGCCGGTCGGCATTGAGGCGGTCGGCGATGGTGCCCACGCTCAGCGCGGCCACGGCGCGGCCCTCGCGGTCGAGGATGGGCACGGCGACGCCGGCCATGCCCTCGAGCAGGCCGGTGTTGCGGCCCGCGAAGCCGCTCTGGCGCACGCGCTCGATCTCGGTGCGCAGGTAGACCTCGTCGTACACGCCGTACTCGCGCACGCGCGAGAGGTTGAAGCGGATTACCTCCTCGCGCTCGCCTTCGGGCAGGAAGGCCAGGATCGCGAGCGCGCCCTGCCCCACGCCGAGCGCGATGCGCCCGCCGATGTCGCCGGTGAACGAGCGGATCGGGAACGGGCCCTCGCTGCGGTCGAGGCACACGGCATCGAAGCCGCTGCGCACCAGCAGGAAGATGCTGTCGCCCAGGCTCGCGCACAGGCGCAGCAGCGCGGGCCGGCACAGGGTGCGCAGGTCGCCCGGATTGCCGGCGTTGGCCGCGAGCGCGAAGAACTCGATGCTCAGCCGGTACAGCTTGCTGCGCTCGTCCTGCTCGACCACGCCCTCGGCCATCAGCGACTGCAGCAGGCGGTGCGTGGTGGCCTGCGTGAGGCCGACGGCGCGCGCGATCTGGGTGACGCGGCCGCCCTCGGCCTGCACCACGCCGAGCGCCCGGATCACCGAAAAGATGCGCGGCACGCCGCCGCTGGCCGCGGTTGTGGTTTCCATGTCCCGTTTCCTTGGAATACGTCGATCTTGCTCGGGCCATCATATTCCATTGAACGGAATAAATTGAAGAAATATTCTGATTAATGGAATACCCGTGGCGGTCTGGCGCGATCGTTGCAATAGAGTGAATCGAAAGCACTCACGCATTCATGGCCCCGGCGCAGGCGCGCCGGCCGTGAATTCCGATCTCCGACGAAAGGCGTTCCATGTCATTCCTGCGGCTCAGCGACGTGTCCAAGTCCTATGGCAGCACCCGCGCGGTGACGGCCATGAACCTCACGGTCGAGAAGGGCGAGTTCGTCTCGCTGCTCGGCCCCTCGGGCTGCGGCAAGACCACCACGCTGCAGATGATCGCGGGCTTCGAGGCCGTGACCAGCGGCCGCATCGAGCTCGCGGGCCAGGACATCACGCATGCCAAGGCCAACACGCGCGGCCTGGGCATCGTGTTCCAGAGCTATGCGCTGTTTCCGCACATGACGGTGGCCGACAACGTGAGCTTCGGCCTCGAGATGCGCAAGATGCCCAAGGCCGAGCGCCGCGAACGCGTGCAGCAGGCGCTGGCGCTGGTGCACCTCGAGGCCCACGCCGCGCGCTACCCGCGCGAGCTCTCGGGCGGCCAGCGGCAGCGCGTGGCGCTGGCGCGCGCGCTGGTGATCGAGCCGCCGGTGTTGCTGCTCGACGAGCCGCTGTCGAACCTCGACGCCAAGCTGCGCGAGGAGATGCAGTTCGAGCTGCGCCAGATCCAGCGCAAGGTCGGCACCACCACGGTGATGGTCACGCACGACCAGAGCGAGGCGATGTCGATCAGCGACCGCGTGGTGGTGATGGAAGGCGGCCGCGCGACGCAGATCGACCATCCGCACCGCGTCTACGAGCATCCGAGCACGCGCTTCATCTCCACCTTCGTGGGCAAGGCCAACCTGCTGCCGGGCCGTGTCACGGCCTGCGGCACGGGCAGCTGCAACGTGGCGGTCGGGCCGCTCGCGGTCGAGGTCGGCGAAGGTGGCTACGACAGCGGCGCCGCCGTGCTGATGAGCGTGCGCCCCGAGAAGCTGCAGCTGGTGCCCGCGGGCAGCGGCCGGCTCGACGGCACGGTGCAGGAGCGCTTCTTCCTCGGCAGCCAGTGGCTCTACCGCCTCGCCACGCCGGCCGGCGAGCTGATGGTGCTGAGCCCCAACGACGGCCGCGCCGCGCTCGACGAAGGCGACGCGGCCGGCATCGACTGGCCCGCGCACTGCACGCGGCTGTTGCGCGACGACGAGGCGGTGGCGGCATGAGCGGCATCTCCCGCAAGGCCACGCCCTGGTGGCTGTCCGGACCCGCGCTGGCGCTGTTCATCGCGCTGCTCGTGGTGCCGCTGCTGCTCACGGCCGTGCTGTCCTTCAACGTCTACGACCCGGCCAGCGGCCCGCGCGCCGGCGAGTTCACGCTCGCGCACTACGCGCAGGTGTTCGGCGACGACTACTACCACGGCATCTTCTGGCGCACCTTCTGGATCTCGGCGCTGGTCACGCTGATCTGCGTGCTGATCGGCGCGCCCGAGGCCTATGTGCTGAGCCGCATGCGCAACCCCTGGCGCTCGGTGCTGCTGCTCGTGGTGCTGGCGCCGCTGCTGGTGTCGGTGGTGGTGCGCGCCTTCGGCTGGAGCATGCTGCTGGGCCCCGAGGGCGCGGTCAACGCGCTGCTGCAACTGGTGGGCATCGGCCCGGTGAAGATCCTCTACACCAGCGCGGCCGTGGTGATCGCGCTGGTGCACGTGATGCTGCCCTTCATGGTGATCCCGGTCTGGACCTCGCTGCAGAAGCTCGATCCCGGCGTGGAGAACGCGGCCCTCTCGCTCAATGCCACGCCCTTCACCACGCTGCGCCGCATCGTGCTGCCGCAGGTGATGCCCGGCATCCTCTCGGGCAGCCTGATCGTGTTCGGCCTCGCGGCGAGTTCGTTCGCGATCCCCGGCCTGCTCGGCGGACGTCGCCTCAAGATGGTCGCGACCGTGGTCTACGACGAGTACCTGAGCGAGCTCAACTGGCCGCTGGGCGCGGCCGTGGCGCTCACGCTGCTGGTGGCCAACCTCGTGGTGATGCTCAGCTACAACCGGCTGGTAGAAGGCCGCTACAAGAAGGCGCTGGGGTGAGGTCATGAGCAAGAACGGCCCCATCGCCCTCGCGTTCAACGCGCTCGTCATCGCCTTCATGCTGGCCCCGCTGCTGGTGGTCTGCATCGTCGCGTTCACGCCCGAGAACACGCTGACCATCCCGACCACGCACTTCTCGCTGCGCTGGTTCGAGGCGGTGTTCGCGCATCCCGACTTCATGCAGTCGTTCTGGAACAGCCTGTGGCTCGCGCTGAGCGCGGCCACCATCGCGACGCTGCTCGCGGTGCCGGCCGGCATGGCGATCACGCGCTACGACTTTCCGGGCCGCGACTTCCTCAACGGCCTGTTCCTGTCGCCGCTGATCATTCCGCACCTGGTGCTCGGCGTCGCGCTGCTGCGGCTGTTCGCGCTGGTGGGCGGCACCGGCAGCTTCGGCTGGCTGGTGATGGCGCATGCGCTGATCGTCACGCCCTACACGCTGCGGCTGGTGGTGGCGGCGCTGGTGGGCTTCGACCGCAGCGCCGAGCAGGCCGCGCTCTCGCTGGGCGCGAGCCAGGCCACGGTGTTCCGCCGCATCACGCTGCCGATGATCCTGCCGGGCGTCACGGGCGGCTGGATGCTGGCCTTCATCAACAGCTTCGACGAAGTGACGATGTCGATCTTCGTCACCTCGCCGAGCACGGTGACGCTGCCGGTGCGCATGTACATGTACGCCACCGAATCGATCGACCCGCTGATGGCCGCGGTGTCGGCGCTGATGGTGGCCGTGACCGCGGTCGCGATGGTGGTGCTCGACCGGCTCTATGGCCTGGACCGCGTGCTGGTGGGACGCAAGTAGATGCCGACCCATGCATTGCTGCACCGCGTGGCCGAGACCGGCCGCGCCACCGTGCCCTTCACGCTCGACGGCGCGCCCGCGTCGGCGCTGGCCGGCGACACGGTGCTGACCGCCGTGCTCACGCAGGCCGCCCAGCTGCGCCGCAACGAGTTCAGCGACGCGCCGCGCGCGGGCTTCTGCATGATGGGCGCCTGCCAGGACTGCTGGATCGCGACCGCCGAGGGCGAACGGCTGCGCGCCTGCTCCACCTTCATCGCGCCGGGCATGGCGCTGGTCACCGGGCGGGGCGAGGCATGACGACGGCGGCACTTCCTCCCGTGATCGTCGGCGCCGGACCGGCCGGCGTGCGCGCGGCACAGGCACTGGTCGCGCATGGGCTACGCCCGGTCGTGATCGACGAGGCCGCGCGCGCCGGCGGACAGATCTACCGCCGCCCGCCCGCCAACTTCGTCGAACGCGCGGCGGCCACGCTCTACGGCTTCGAAGCCGGGCGCGCGAACGCGGTGCATGCGGCCTTCGACGGCCTGCGCGATCGCATCGACCACCGGCCCGACAGCCTGGTGTGGAATGCACAAGGCGGCGTGCTCGACGTGCTGCACGGCCCGACACGCAGCACCGCGCGCGTGCCGCATGGCCCGCTGATCGTGGCCACCGGCGCCACCGACCGCGTGCTGCCGCTGCCGGGCTGGACCCTGCCCGGCGTCTACACGCTCGGCGGCGCGCAGGTGGCGCTCAAGTTCCAGGGCTGCGCCATCGGGCAGCGCGTGGTGTTCATGGGCACGGGGCCGCTGCTCTATCTCGTGGCCTACCAGTATGCGAAGGCCGGCGCGCAGGTCGCGGCCGTGCTCGACACCGCGCGCCTCGCAGACCAGGTCGCGGCCACCCCCGCGATGCTGCGGCAGCCCGCGGTGCTCGCGAAGGGCGTCTACTTCGTCGCCTGGCTGCGTGCGCATGGCGTGCCGCTGCATGGCGGCGTGCGGCCGCTGCGCGTGATTGGCGACGATGCCGCGAGCCGCGTCACCGGCGTCACCTGGCACGACGGCCGCGAGGAGCGCCGCATCGATTGCGATGCCGTCGGCTTCGGCTATGCGCTGCGTTCCGAGACCCAGCTCGCCGACCTGCTGGGCTGCCGCTTCGAATTCGCGCCGATGCATCGCGCGCACCTTCCCGTGCGCGACGCGGCGGGCCGCTCGAGCGTGGCGGGCGTGTACCTCGCGGGCGATGGCGCCGGCATCATGGGCGCCGACGCGGCCGAGTGGGCCGGCGAGCGCGCGGCGCTCGCGCTGCTCGCGGACCAGGGCGTGGCGGTCGATGGCGCGCGCGCCGCGCTGCTCGAACGCAAGCTCGATGCGCTGACGGGCTTTCGCCGCGGGCTCGAACGCGCGTTTCCGCTGCCGCGGGACTGGGCCGCCCACGCACCCGACGAGCTCGTCGTCTGCCGCTGCGAGAACGTCACGGCCGGCACGCTGCGCCAGACCGTCGCGGTCAATGGCGCCGACGAGCTCAACCGCCTCAAGGCGCTGTCGCGCGTGGGCATGGGCCGTTGCCAGGGCCGCATGTGCGGCGTGGCCGCGGCCGAGATCCTCGCGCACGCGACCGGCCAGCCGCTCGCGCAGGTCGGCCGGCTGCGCGGGCAGGCGCCGGTCAAGCCGATACCGATCCGGCTCGTCACGCAAGGCCCCGCCGAGGGAGCGAAGGCATGAGCACCACCCGCACCCTGCGCACTGACGTTGCGATCGTCGGCGGCGGCATCGTCGGTTCGTCGGCCGCGCTCGCGCTGCGGCGCATGGGCCTGGACGTGGTGCTGCTCGAGCGCGACCTCTGCGGCTCGCGCTCCAGCGGCGTCAACTACGGCGGCGTGCGGCGCCAGGGCCGGCCATTGAGCCAGCTGCCGCTGGCGCAGCTCGCGCACCGCATCTGGGGCCGGCTCGGCGAACTGATCGGCACCGAGGGCGAGTACCAGCGCTCGGGCCATTTCAAGATCGGCCGCAGCGAGGACGACATGGCCGCGCTCGAGCGCTACCGCGCGAGCGTGCGCGACGCCGGCTTCGACCTCGGGCTCGAGCTGGTGACGGGCGCGCGGCTGCGCGAGCACTGCCCCTGGCTCGGCGCGCGCGCGCTCGGCGGCTCGCTGTGCATCGAGGATGGGCAGGCCAATCCGCGGCTGGTGTCGCCGGCCTTCGCGCTCGCGGCGCAGCGTGCGGGCGCGCGGGTGTTCGAACGCCACCGCGTCGACGAGGTCGCGCACGACGGCACGCTGTTCCGGCTGCGCGCCACGCATGCCGAGGGCACGCTCGAGGTGCGCTCGCCGGTGCTGCTGAACTGCGCGGGCGCCTGGTCGGGCCCGATCGCCACCCACTTCGGAGAGGCCGTGCCGCTGCAGTCGGGCCATCCCGCGATGGCGGTGACCGAGCCCCTGCCCTTCTTCATGGACTGGAGCCTCGGCGTCGAGGGCGGCGGCATCTACTGCCGCCAGGTCGCGCGCGGCAACCTCGTGCTCGGCGGCGGCGCCGGCATCGGGCTCGATGCCGAGCGCGCGCGCTCCGAGCGCGACGCCATCGCCACGCTGTCGACGCAGGCGATCGAACTGCTGCCGCGGCTCGCGCATGCGCATTTCATCCGCACCTGGAGCGGCACCGAGGGCTACCTGCCCGACCGCCAGCCGGTGCTGGGGCCGAGCCGCACCACGCCCGGCCTGTTCCACGGCTTCGGCTTCGCGGGCGCGGGCTTCCAGATCGGCCCGGCCGCGGGCGAGGTGCTGGCCGAGCTGGCGCGCGATGGCCGCAGCACCACGCCGATCGAGGCCTTCGCGATCGAGCGCTTCTTTCCCGACGCGAAGGCCGCGCGGCCCGCCGAAGCCGCCGCATCGGCCTCGCACTGAACACGACAAGAGCAACCCACCGCAACCGCAGATCCACCCTCGACACTGAACGGAGAGTCCCACCATGGCACGACGCGACCGCACTTCCTTTTTCCTCACCTTCGCCGCCACCGCGGTGGCCGCCCTCGCGGGCTTCGGCGGCGCGGTCCACGCGCAGACGAAGACGCTCTACATCGGCATGAACGGCGGCACGATGGAGAAGGCGTACACGCAATACGTCTTCCCGGCCTTCGAGAAGCTCTACGGCGCGAAGGTGGTGGTGGTGCCCGGCACCTCCTCCGACATCCTCGCCAAGGCCCAGGCCAACAAGGACCGGCCGCAGATGCACGTGATGTTCCTCGACGACGGCATCATGGTGCGCGCCATCGGCATGGGCCTGTGCCAGAAGCAGAAGCCCAATCCCTCGCTGGCCGAGATCTACCCGGCCGCGCGCTTCAAGGACGACATGGCCAGCGGCGTGAGCCTGGGCATGACCGGCCTGGCCTACAACGCGAAGATGTTCAAGGAGAAGGGCTGGGCCGCGCCCACCTCGTGGATGGACCTGGCCGATCCGAAGTTCAAGGGCAAGGTGGTGTTCCAGTCGATGTCGTCCTCGTCCTTCGGGCTGCACGGCTTCCTGATGTTCAACCGCATCCAGGGCGGCAACGACAAGAACGTGGAACCCGGCTTCAAGGCCTGGCCCACCACCATCGGCCCGAACGTGCTCGAGTACATCCCGAGCTCGGCCAAGCTCTCGGAGATGGTGCAGACCGGCGAGGCCGCGATCTTCCCGCTCACGCCGACGGCCGTGGCCGCGCTCAAGGTCAAGGGTATTCCGGTGGAATACGCGCCGCCCAAGGAAGGCGCGGTGGTGCTGATGGTGGGCCAGTGCGTGATCGCCAACAACAGCGAGCCCGAGCTGTCGCAGAAGCTCGCCGAATTCCTGCTGAGCCCGCTCGCGCAGGCCAACGTGCTGCAGTATGGCGCGCAGATCCCGACCAACCCCAAGGCCCCGGCCGTGGGCGAGGGCGCGACGCAGGTGGCCGAGATCAACCAGTGGATGAAGACCGCGGTCACCATCGACTGGGAGAGCATCAACGCCAACCGGCCGGCCTGGAACGCGCGCTGGAACAAGTCGATCGAGAAGTGACCGCGCTGGCGCGGGTGCTCAGCGCGTGCGGCGCAGCAGCACCGGCAGGCACAGCAGGTAGAGCACCGCGCCGGCCAGCCACACGATGCCCGGGAAGCGCGCGCGGAACGCGAAGTACAGCGGGCTGATCAGCAGCGGGCCGAACACCGAGGCCAGGCTGGCGATGCTCGCGAGCACGCCCTGCAGCCGCCCCTGTTGCGCCTCGCCCACGCGCGCCGACAGCGTGGACTGCAGCGCGGGCGCGCAGATGCCGCCCAGGCACAGGAAGGGCAGCAGCGCCAGCACCATCCAGCCGTGCGAGGCGAAGGCGATCAGCGCATAGCCGGTGCCGTCGGCGATGGTGCCGACCGCGATCGCCGTGCGCTCGCCCCAGCGCTCGACCAGCGGCCCGGCGACGAAGCCCTGCACCAGCGCCTGCAGCAGGCCGAAGACCGCGAGCGAGATGCCGACCATGCTGGCGTTCCAGGCGTAGCGGTCCTCGCCGTAGAGCACCCAGGTCGTGCCCGCGACCTCGCCCACCAGCACCAGCACGAGGAACACGCCGAGCACCGGCAGCAGCGCCGGAAAGCTCGCTGCCCAGCGCAGCGGCGCGAGCGGATGCAGCACGCCGCGGTCGAAGGGCTGCGCGGCGAGCGCCGGCGGCCGCGATTCGCGCAGCACCAGCAGGCCGACCAGGAAGGTCAGGCCGTTGAGCACGGCCGCCGCGATGAAGGGCAGGCGCACGCCGTGGTCGCCGAGCACGCCGCCGAGCGCCGGCCCGGCGATGAAGCCCAGCCCGAAGCAGGCGCCCATGCGGCCGAACCAGCGCGCGCGCTGGTGCTCGGGCGTGAGGTCCGCGATGGCGGCCGAGGCCACGGCCATGCTCGCGCCCGTCATGCCGGCGATCGCGCGGCCCACGAACAGCAGCCACAGCGAGGGCGCGAAGGCCATGAACAGCGCGTCGACCGCCGCGCCCAGCACCGAGATCAACAGCACCGGCCGGCGGCCGAAGCGGTCGCTGAGCGCGCCGAGCACGGGCGCGCAGAGGAACTGCATCAGCGCGTAGAGCGAGAGGAAGGCGCCGAAGTGCCAGCCGAGCTCGCCGCTGTGGCCGACCTCGCGCAGCAGGCTCGGCACGATCGGCATGACGAGGCTGATGCCGATGGCATCGAGCGTGACGATCGCGAGGATCACCGCCTGCGCGTGGCGGTTTCCGGCGAATGGGAGGGAAATGGAAGACATGGTTAATTTATCGTTGATAAGGAATTATCAGCGATAAATTACGCGCCGTGAAGTACCCTCCCGGATCGACACCCGGCAAGCACGACAACTGAATGAAACTGGACCGCGACGTGATCCTCCAGGCGGCGCTCGCGCTGCTCGACGAGGTCGGCATGGACAAGCTCAGCACCCGCCTCCTGGCCGAGCGGCTCGGCGTGCAGCAGCCCGCCCTCTACTGGCACTTCAAGAACAAGCGCGCGCTGCTCGACGCGATGAACGGCGAGATCCTGCGCCGCAGCCACCACCGCAAGCTGCCGCTGCCCGACGAGAGCTGGGAGAGCTTCCTGCGCGAGAACGCGCGCAGCTTCCGGCGCGCGCTGCTGGCGCGGCGCGACGGCGCGCGCCTGCATGCGGGCTCCGAGCCCGACCCGGGCGACCTCGACATGGTGGAGGCCCAGCTCGCGGCCGTGGTGCGTCTGGGCGTGCCGCCCGCGCAGGCGATGACCCTGCTGATCGCGCTGGGCCGCTACACCGTGGGCTGCGTGCTCGAGCAGCAGGCGACGCCGGCCGACGCCGCGATGCAGCAGCAGACGCTCGATGCCGCCGCGGCCTCGCGCCCGCTGCTGGCCGAGGCCTTCGCCACCTACCGCGCGGCCGGGCCCGATGCGCTGTTCGAGATCGGCGTGGACCTGATGCTCGAAGGCGCGAAGGTGCGGCTCGAAGAAGCCGCCGGCCGGGGACGTGCCCCGGCTGCTGCCTTGCGTTCGAAGAAGGAAAACCGTTCACGCTGAGCTCGTCGAAGCGCCACGCAAGGCTTCGACAGGCTCAGCCCGGACGGTTTCTCGCTCTCAGCGCCCGGCGTCCGCGCGGATCCAGCCCGCCGCCTTCTCCGCCATCATCAAGGTAGGGCTGTTGGTGTTGCCGCTCGTGATCGTCGGCATCGCGCCCGCATCGACCACGCGCAGGCCCTGCACGCCGCGCACGCGCAGCCGCGCGTCGAGCACCGCCATCGGATCGTTGTCGGCGCCCATCTTGGTGGTGCCCACCGGATGGAAGATGGTGGTCGCGATGTCGCCGGCCAGGCGCGCGAGGTCCTCGTCGCTCTGGTACTGCACGCCGGGCTTCCATTCCTGCGGCTTGTACTTGGCGAGCGCGGGCTGCTCGGCGATGCGGCGCGTCACGCGCAGCGAGTCGGCCGCCACCTTGCGGTCGGCATCGGTGCTCAGGTAGTTGGGCGCGATCGCGGGCGCGTCCTCGAAGCGCTTCGAGCGGATGCGCACCGTGCCGCGGCTGGTCGGGTTGAGGTTGCACACGCTCGCGGTGAAGGCCGGGAACGCGTGCAGCGGCTCGCCGAAGGCATCGAGCGACAGCGGCTGCACGTGGTACTGGATGTTGGGCCACTCGCGGTCGGGCGAGCTGCGCGTGAAGGCGCCGAGCTGCGAGGGCGCCATGCTCATCGGGCCGCTGCGGCTCAGCAGGTACTCGAGGCCGATGCGCGCCTTGCCGACCAGCGACGAGGCCAGCACGTTGAGCGTGGGCGCGCCGTCGATCTTGTAGACCGCGCGGATCTGCAGGTGGTCCTGCAGGTTGGCGCCGACGCCGGGCGCGTCGACCACCACCTCGATGCCGTGCTGGCGCAGCAGCTCGGCCGGGCCGATGCCCGAGAGCTGCAGGATCTGCGGCGAGCCGATGCTGCCCGCGCTCAGGATCACCTCGCGCGTGGCGTGCGCCGTCACCATCTCGTGGCCGTTCCAGATCCGGGCGCCGGTGCAGCGCTGCGTGCCGTCGGCCAGCCGCTCGATCACCAGCTTCGAGACCTGCGCGCCGGTCCAGAGCTCGAAGTTGGGCCGGCCGTAGCAGGTGGGCCGCAGGAAGGCCTTGGCCGTGTTCCAGCGCCAGCCGTTCTTCTGGTTGACCTGGAAGTAGCCCACGCCTTCGTTGCTGCCGCGGTTGAAGTCGGTGGTGTGCGGCACGCCGGCCTCGACCGCGGCGGCCGCGAAGGCGTCGAGGATGTCCCAGCGCAGCCGCTGCTTCTCGACCCGCCACTCGCCGCCCGCGCCGTGCATCTCGTCGGCGCCGAGGTAGAAGTCCTCGTGCTTCTTGAAGGCCGGCAGCACGTTCTGCCAGCGCCAGTCCTCGTCGCCGGTGAGCGCGGCCCACTGCTCGTAGTCGCGCGACTGGCCGCGCATGTAGATCATGCCGTTGATGCTCGAGCAGCCGCCCAGCGTCTTGCCGCGCGGATAGCGCAGCACGCGCCCGTTGAGGCCGGCGTCGGGCTCGGTGCTGTAGAGCCAGTCGGTGCGCGGATTGCCGATGCAGTAGAGGTAGCCCACCGGAATGTGGATCCAGTGGTAGTCGTCCTTGCGGCCGGCCTCGACCAGCAGCACGCGCTTGTCCTTGTCGGCGCTGAGCCGGTTCGCGAGCAGCGCGCCGGCGGTGCCGGCGCCGATGACGATGTAGTCGAAGGTGGTGTCGTTGCTCAAGGGGCTTGTCTCCGTCATCGATATTTCCCGTACTCATGGAGCGGCTCTGAGCCGCTGCGCCTGATTTGGCCCAATCCACGCCAGGAATGCCAATGAAATCGAATCAGATGGCGTATAAATCCGATTTATATGACTGCCGCCGCCGCGATGGACCTGCAAATTCTGCGCGCCTTCGTGCTGGCCGCGCGCGAAGGCAGCGTCTCGCGCGCCGCCGCCAGGCTGCACCTCACGCAGCCGGCCGTGAGCCTGCAGCTCAAGCGGCTGGCCGAGGACACCGGCCTGCAGCTGTTCACGCGCACGCCGCACGGGCTGGCGCTCACGGCCGACGGCGCGGCGCTGCTGCCGCAGGCCGAGCGCGTGCTGGCCGCGGTGGGCGACCTGCAGCAGGCGGCGCGCAACCTGCAGTCGACGGTGCGCGGCGCGCTGCGCATCGGCACCATCCTCGATCCCGAGTTCACGCGCCTGGGCATGTTCCTGCGCGAACTGGTCGAGTCGGCGCCGCAGATCGAGACCGAGCTGCGCCACGGCATGAGCGGCACGGTGCTGGCACAGGTGCTGCGCGGCGAGCTCGACGTGGGCTTCCATCTCGATGCGGAGGGCGATGCGGCCGGCGGCGATGCCGCGCTGGCCGCGCGCACCCTCACGCGCTTCACCTACCGCGTGGTGGCGCCGGCCGGCTGGGGACCGCAGGTGACGGGGCGCGACTGGAAGGCACTGGCGGCGCTGCCCTGGCTCGCGACGCCGCCCGAATCGGCGCACCACCGGCTGCTCGAGCGCGTGTTCGGGCCGCTGGGGCTGGCACCGCGCCGCGTGGCGCTGGTCGACCAGGAGGCCTCGATGCTCGACCTGCTGAAGTCGGGCGTGGGCCTGAGCCTGCTGCGCGACTCGATCGCGATCCGCGAGAGCCAGGCCCACGGGCTGGTGCTGGCCGATCGGGTGCAGCTCGACTGCGCGCTGCGCTTCGTGTCGCTGGCGGCGCGGCGCAACGAGCCGGTGATCGCGAGCGCCTGGGATGCGCTGACGCGCGCCTGGACCTGAGAAGGTATGAATGACCCTGCTGCGCGCCCCGAACGGTTTCACGAAAAGTTAAGAAAGGCCTCAGGAAAAACGGCGTGCTTCCCTACGTAATCGAGGGTTCGGTCGCACATGGCGCCCCGGGGCCTACGGTTACGATGCGCGCTGCATTTTGAAACCTTTGGTTCGTCCCGCGCCTCTTCCGCCTTCTTCCTCCTCCTCTTCCCACCCGCTCCCCCGGACCATGCCCTCCACCACGCCGCCTGCCGACAGCCCCGCTGCAGCCGACGTCGCCGCGAGACCCCGCATCGAGTCGCGCGAACAGGACGGCAAGCGCTGGATCGTGGCGAGCGGCCGCTGGACCACGCTGGCGATGTCCTCGGCCTCCGACTGGCAGGCGCTCGCGAAGAGCCTGGACGCGCTGCCCAAGCAGGACGACGCGGCCTGGGACCTGCGCCCGATCGCGCAGCTCGACCACATCGGCGCACAACTGCTGTGGGAGCGCTGGCGCCACGACTGGCCGGCCACGCTCGAGCTGGCGCCGCAGCACAAGGCGGTGCTCGACCAGGTGGCGCAGTACACCGTCGGCACGCCCGAGGAACCGCCGAAGACGCTGGTCGAGCGGCTGCGCGACTTCTCGCACAACGGCCCGCGCGCGATGGGCGTGACGCGCGACTTCGTCGGCCTGATCGGCCAGCTCACGATCGACGTCGGCAGGCTGCTGGCGGCGCCGCACCGCGGGCCCTGGCGCGACTTCTCGGGCCATCTCTACCAGTTCGGCGCGACGGCGCTGCACATCACGGCGCTGGTCGGCCTGCTGATCGGCGTGGTGCTGGCCTACCTGATCTCGCAGCAGCTGCGCCAGTACGGCGCCGAGACCTTCGTGGTCAACATCCTCGGCCTGTCGCTGGTGCGCGAGCTCGGGCCGGTGCTGGCGGCGGTGCTGATCGCGGGCCGCTCGGGCTCGGCGATCACGGCGCAGATCGGCGTGATGCGCGTGACCGAGGAGCTCGACGCGATGCGCGTGATGGGCATCCCGCACGGCTTCCGGCTGGTGATGCCGCGCGTGCTGGCGCTCGCCATCGCGATGCCGCTGATCAGCCTGTGGACCTCGATGGCGGCGCTCTTGGGCGGCATGCTCGCGGCCGACGCGGCGCTCGACATCTCGCCGGCCTATTTCCTCTCGGCGCTGCCGCGCGCGGTGCCGATCGCCAACCTCTGGCTGGCCACCGCCAAGTCGGCGGTGTTCGGCATCCTGATCGCGCTGATCGGCTGCTACTTCGGCATGAAGGTCAAGCCCAACACCGAGAGCCTGGGGCGCGGCACCACCTCGTCGGTCGTGACCTCGATCACCGCGGTGATCCTGGTCGACGCGCTGTTCGCCGTGCTGTTCAAGGGCATCGGGTTCCGCGGATGAACACGCAGGCCACGCCCTCTTCCGCCGCGCCCGAGACCGTGGTCGACATCCGCCGCCTGTGGACGGTGTTCAAGAACACCGACGGCGAGCAGGTGGTGCACCGTGACCTCGACCTGCGCATCGCGCGCGGCGAGGTGCTGTCGCTGGTCGGCGGCTCGGGCACCGGCAAGACGGTGCTGCTGCGCCAGATCCTCGGGCTCGAGAAGCCCTCGAAGGGCACGGTCGAGGTGCTGGGCCAGGCGCCCGGCGAACTCAGCGCGGCGGGCGCGGCCAACGTCGGCATGCTGTTCCAGCACGGCGCGCTGTTCTCGGCCTTCAGCGTGCTCGAGAACATCGCCTTTCCGCTGCGCGAGCTCAAGCTGCTGCCCGACGAGCTGATCCGCAACGCGGCACTGGTCAAGCTGCAGATGGTGGGCCTGGAGCCGCGCCATGCGAACCGCAGCCCGGCCGACCTGTCGGGCGGCATGATCAAGCGCGTGGCGCTGGCGCGCGCGCTGATCATGGACCCGCCGCTGCTGCTGCTCGACGAACCCACGGCCGGCCTCGATCCCGAGGCCTCCGACAGCTTCTGCGACCTGCTGCGCGGGCTGCACCGCGAGCTCGGCCTCACGGTGGTGATGGTCACGCACGACCTCGACACGCTGTTCGACCTGAGCACCCGCATCGCGGTGCTGGCCGACCAGAAGGTCATCGCCAGCGGCACCGCGCGCGAGGTGATCGCCTACCCGCATCCCTTCATCCACGAGTACTTTCTCGGTGGGCGCGGCCAACGCGCCCTGGAGGCGCTGCACGACCGACCCGCCCCCGAACGACATGCGCCGCGGCCCGAGGCCGGCGGCGCCGAAAGGTAGTCCATGGAAAACAAAGCCCATGCCCTCGCCGCCGGTGCCTTCGTGCTCGGCCTGCTCGCCGTGCTCGTGGGGCTGGTGGTCTGGTTCACGCGCGACAACACCGTGCGCAACATCTACGAGCTCTCCACGCGCGACGCGGTCAGCGGCCTGCAGCCGCAGGCGATGGTGCGCTACCGCGGCATCGCGGTCGGCAAGGTCACGCTGATCGACTTCGATCCCAAGGTGAAGGGCAACGTGCGCGTGCGCATCACGGTCGACGAGCGCGTGCCGCTGACCACCTCGAGCTTCGCCACGCTGAGCTACCAGGGCGTGACCGGCCTGGCCTTCATCGCGCTGGACGACAAGGGCGAATCGAACGTGGCGCTCAAGCCCGACAACGGCGACCCGCCGCGCATCCCGCTCAAGCCCTCGATGCTGGCCCAGCTGCAGGACCGCGGCGAGGCGATCATCAACCAGGTCGAGGAGGTGACGAAGCGCGCCAACCGCCTGCTCAACGACGACAACCAGAAGCGCGTGGCCGATGCGCTGGAGAACATCGCGGCCGCGACCTCGAGCGCCAACCAGCTGATGCTGCGCCTCGACGGCACCGTGAAGACCGGCGTCGCCCCCGTGCTGCAGCGGCTGCCCGACACGCTCGACTCGGTGAAGAAGGCCGCGGGCGACGTCTCGCGCGTGGCGAACAACTTCAACGGCACCGTGACCCGGCTCAATGCGCCCGACGGCCCGGTGCAGCGCCTGGGCGACGGCACCAAGGCGCTGGCGCAGGCGGTCGACTCCTTCAATGCCGCCACGCTGCCGCGCGTGAACCGCGTGGCCGACGACACCTCGCACGCGGTGCGCCGGCTCGGCCGCGCGGCCGACAGCATCAACGACAACCCGCAATCGCTGCTGTTCGGCAACGGCGGCGCGGCGGCCGGACCGGGCGAGCCGGGCTTCACGCCGCCGGCCGCGAGCGGCAACGGCGCCAGGCCCTGAGGCCGCGGCATCCACGATGGCAGGACAACGACCATGAAGAACGCCACGCATCCCCTTCTCGCTCTCGGCCTTGGCCTCGCGCTGCTGCTGGCCGGCTGCGGCGCGCTGCCCGACAAGCCCCAGCGCGCCACGCTCTACGACTTCGGTCCCGGGCCGATGGCGGCGCAGCAGGCGAGCAGCGCGCCGGCGGCGCAGGCCATGATCGCGCTGCCCGAGATCGAGGCCAATCCGCGGCTCGACGGCACGCAGATCCTCTACCGGCTCGGCTATGCCGACGCCAACGAACTCAAGCCCTATGGCCAGTCGCGCTGGAGCCTGTCGCCCGCGCAGCTGCTGCGCCAGCGGCTGCGCGACACGCTGGCCGAGCGCCGCACCGTGCTGGGCCCCGAAGAGAGCGCGACCATCGCGCGCGCCGAGGGCCGCGTGCCCGACACGCTGCGCCTGTCGCTCGACGAGTTCAGCCACTACTTCGATTCGCCGGGCGCGAGCGTGGGCCTGGTGCGGCTGCGCGTCACGCTCGTGCGCAGCGGCACCGGCGGCGACCGCGTGATGGGCCAGAAGCTGATCACCGTGCGCCGGCCCGCGCCGAGCGCCGATGCACCGGGCGGCGTGAAGGCGCTGGCCGCGGCCAGCGACGCGGCGATCGCCGAGATCGTGCAGTGGGTGGACCAGCAGCAACAGCAGCAGCCGCGGTAGTAAGCTGCCGCCAGCCGCGGCACCCCGCATCGGCCCACGGACGGAGGACACGCACCATGAACGCCACCCGCATCGTCGGCATCATCCTGATCGTCGCCGGCATCGCCGGGCTGGGCCTCGGCGGCTTCAGCTTCACGCGCGAGACCCATCAGGCCAAGCTCGGGCCGATCGAGCTGTCGGTCAAGGAGAAGCAGACCGTGAACTTCCCGGCCTGGGCCGGTGTCGCGGCGATCGTGGTGGGCGGGGTGCTGGTGCTGTTCGGCGGCCGCAAGGGCTGAACGGCCTCGCGGCCTCAGCCCCCGCGCGGCGCGGCCGGCGCGGCCAGCTTCTCCTTCACCGCCTGCACCATGCGGTCGCCCAGCACCAGTTGCCCCTGCATCGAGATGTGGGTGTCGTTGGGCATGTAGAAGTCGCGCATCGCGGTCTTCTGCTGCTGCGCGAACGCGAACAGGTCGGGACCGAGCCCGGCGTCGCCGAAGGCCTTCACGAAGTCCCGCGAATGCGCGGGCTTGAGATAGGTGGTGGTCTTGTCGGGCACGATCATCCAGAGGATCGGCACCGTGCCGCGCGCCTTGCCGAAGGCCTGCAGCTGCGCGGCGTGCGCGGCCGTGAGTTCGTGGCTGGCCTCGTCCTGGCCCAGGAACAGCGCCATCTCGCAGCGCCGGTTGCTGAACAGGGCGCAGCCGTCGGGCACCGCGTGCGCGCGCGTCTGCTGGTCGCAGCCGCTGCGCTTCTTGCCGGCGATGGCCGCGCGCGTGCAGCGCTGCGTGAGGAAGCCCGCGTAGAGCTGGCCTTCCCAGTTGAGCGCGAAGCCCGGCACGCTGTCGAGCGGCGGCGACGGCACCTCGGGATTCGCCGCCAGCGGCTTCTTCATCTCGCGGCAGGCCTGCGAGCGCTCGAGCCGGAAATCGACCAGCCGCTCCACGCTCTCGACGATCACCAGCTTGCCGCGAAAGCCGCCGGCCGCGAGCCAGCCATCGAAGTCATCGCACAGCGTTTCGTCGATGCCCTGCCAGTAGGTGGTGGCGACGCCATAGCCGGCCTTCGCGAGCTGCGACTGCCAGCGGTGCGTGGCCGAGAAGCTGTCGCCGATGACCAGGATGTCGGCCTGCTCGAGCGGCACGCCACGCAGCAGCGCGGGGTCGACGCGCGGCGGGTCGATGCGCCAGCCGAAGTCATGGTCGGAGATGCGCCCGATGCGCGCGAGGTCGCCATAGGGCGCGGGCGTGAAGAGGGTCTGCAGCAGCAGCCCGACGAACACGGCGTAGCCGATGCCGAAGATCCAGAGCCACAGCCTGGCGAAGGAAGAATTCATTGTCATGGCGCGGTCTCCCCGCGCATCTCGGCCTGGAAGCCATAGGAGTTGGAAAAGACGAGGTCGATGCCCTCGGCGCCATCTTCGCGCAGCCGCAGCAGGTAGCGGGTGCGCAGCGGTTCGCCGAGGATGCGCGCCTCCACGTCGAAGCTGCGCGCATCGCTCCAGCGGCCCCGGGTGGCGACCACCGGCATCGGGCCGCCCGCGGGGCTGGTGCGGAACAGGCCATCGAGGCCGATCGGCGCGGTGAAGCGCTCGTCGGCGCCGCCGGGGCGGCGCGCGGCGGTCACGACCTCGTAGCGCGGGTTCGCGGGATCGAGCTCGAGCCGCAAGCTGCGCAGCCCGATCGGATTGGCGCCGAAGCGCCAGGTGCGGCCCGCGAGGCGCTGCGCCGCGTCGGGCACCGGGCCGACCTCGGAGGGCTTCTCGGCCGTGGCCTTCGCCACCGCGGCCTCGAGCGCGGCCTGGGCCGCGGCATCGTCGGCGACGGCGCCGCCGGCCTTGACCGACCGCAGGATGCGCTCGATCAAGAGCGGCACCGGCGCCGCGCGCGTGCTCGTGAACACCGCCACCGCGTCGGCCTCGGGCAGCACCACGATGCCCTGGCCGTTGTGGCCCATGGCCATGTAGATGCGGCGCGCGGGCAGGGTCCACCAGCCGTTGGCGTAGAAGAAGCCCGGCGTGCCGAGGTCCTTCATCTCGACCGTGGCCGCGAGGTTCTTCGCGACCCAGGCGGCCGGCACGAGCTGGCGGTCTTCCCAGCGGCCGCCGCGCAGGTAGAGCTGGCCGATCTTCGCCATGTCGCGCGGCTGCAGCGCCAAGCCGAAGCCGCCGACGGGCACGCCCTGCGGGTCCTGGCGCCAGCGCAGGTCGGCGATGCCCAGCGGCTTGAACAGACGCTCGGTGGCATAGGCCTGCAGGTCGCCGCCGGTGCGCCCCGCGAGCAGGGCCGACAGCAGCTGCGAGTTGCCGCTGTTGTAGTTGAAGCCGGCGCCGGGCGCCTGCGCCATCGGGCGGCCGCGCACGTAGGCGGCCCAGTCGCGCGCACGCTCCATCTCGATCAGCGAGACCGGCTTGCCGCGGTCGTTGAGCGGCTCGGTCCAGTCGATGCCCGAGGTCATGTCGAGCAGGTGCGCGACCGTGACCGCGCCGCGCTGGGGATCGGTGGCGCCGTCGAACACCGGGTCGTCGAGGCGCAGCTTGCCTTCCTCGATGGCGATGCCCGCGAGCGTGCCGACCACGGCCTTGGTGACCGAGTTGACCGCGTGGCGCAGGCCGGGGCGGAACGGCGCGTAGTAGGCCTCCACCACGATGCGGCCGTGGCGCACTACCAGCAGGCTGTCGAGCTGGTGGGTGGCGCCGAGCTCGACCAGCCGCGCGAGCTCGGCCGGGTCCATGCCCTGCGAGGCGGGCGTGGCGACGGTCCAGCCGGCGGTGGGCCAAGGGCCGTCGTCGGCCGCGGCGGCACCGCCGGCGAAGGCGAGGGAAACGGACAGCGAGAGGGCCTGGAGGCCCGCGGCCATGGCGTGCGACGCGTTCATCGGCGGCTCGCCCCCAGCCGTTGCGACACCGCGTCCGCGCAGCCCTTGAGCGCGGTGCCGATGGCGCCGTCCCAGGTCGTGTCGAAGATGCCGGCCGGGCCGATGGCGGTGATCGCGAGCACGATCGCGCCCGTGTGGTCGAACACCGGCGCGGCCATGGCGCTCACGCCCTCGATCACCTCGCCGTCGGAACGGCTGATGCCGTGCGCGCGCACTTCCTGCAGCTGGCGCTCGAAATCGGCCCACGAAGGCAGCGGCTGCACCGGCGGCATGCCGGCCGGCGGCGCGGGCTCGGCCTTGCGCTGCTTCTGGCGCAGGCGCTCGGCCTCGAGCAGTTCGCGCACGCGCTCGGCATCGAGGTAGGCCGCGAACACCCGGCCCGAGGCCGTGTTGGTCAGCGAGAACACCGTGCCGTGGCGCATGTTGACGTGCACCGGCGAGGGCGATTCGGCGGTGCGCACGATGGTCGCGCCGCGCGCGCCCCAGACCGCCAGCGCGATGGTGTGGCCGGTCTGCTGCGCGAGCTGGGCGATGGCCGGGGTGGCGATGTGCACCGGGTCGGCCTGCTGCAGGCTGATCAGGCCCAGTTGCAGCGCCAGCGGGCCGAGCAGATAGTGGCCGCTCGCGCGGTCCTGCTCGATCAGCCCCAGCCGGCCGAAGCTCACCATGTAGGGATGGGCCTTGGCGGGCGTCATGTCGGCCTCGCGCGCCAGGTCCTTGAGCGCCATCGGCCGGCCGTGGTGCACCAGCGCGCGCAGCAGCTGGCCGCCGACCTCGATGCTCTGGATGCCGCGCTGGGCGCGGTCGGCGTCAGGTTGTGCTTCGTTCATGGAGTGGGGATTAGACATGAAGCGATTCGCGGCTTACACTCGCGCAAATTCGTTAACTGCAAATTCGTTCGCCCTAAACGAATTTCAACCACCCGCCACCCCACCCTCCAAACACTCCACCGGAGACACACGATGAGCCAAGCCAAGAAATTCGCCAGCCAGGCCGACATGGAAGAGAAGAAGGTCACCTTCAGCCAGATCTCGGAACACGCCTGGGCCTACACCGCCGAGGGCGACCCGAACACCGGCATCGTGATCGGCGACGACTGCGTGCTGGTGGCCGACACCCAGGCCACGCCCGCGATGGCGGCCGACGTGGTGCGCCGCATCCGCGAAGTGACCGACAAGCCGATCAAGTACGTGGTGCTCACGCACTACCACGCGGTGCGCGTGCTGGGCGCGGCCGGCTACGGCGCCGAGCACATCCTGGCGAGCCAGGACACGCGCGACCTGATCGTCGAGCGCGGCGAGCAGGACAAGGCCAGCGAGATCGGCCGCTTCCCGCGCCTGTTCCAGAACGTCGAGACCGTGCCGCCGGGCCTGACCTGGCCCACCATGACCTTCACCGGCAAGATGACCCTGTGGCTCGGCAAGCTCGAGGTGCAGCTGCTGCAGCTCGGCCGCGGCCACACCAAGGGCGACACCGTGGTCTGGCTGCCGCAGGAACGCGCGCTGCTCTCGGGCGACCTGGTCGAGTTCGGCGCCACGCCGTACGCGGGCGACGCCTATTTCAAGGACTGGCCGCAGACGCTCGACAACGTCGCCGCCCTCAAGCCCGCCGCGCTGGTGCCGGGCCGCGGCGCCGCGCTGACCACGCCCGAGGCCGTGGCCGAGGGCCTGACGGGCACGCGCGACTTCATCGCCGACGTCTACGCCAGCGTGCAGGAAGGCGTGAAGGCCGGGCGCGACCTCAACGCGGTCTACAAGGACACCTACGAGAAGCTCAAGCCCAAGTACAGCCAGTGGGTGATCTTCGACCACTGCATGCCCTTCGACGTGAGCCGCGCCTACGACGAGGCCTCGGGCCACGTCGACCCGCGCGTGTGGACCGCCGAGCGCGACGTGGAGATGTGGAAGGCGCTCGAAGGCTGAGACGGGCGCTCCCTCCCCGCCGAGGGAGCGGCAGGACAGAAGAGACGGAGACAACGGACGTGAACGCACTCGCCACCGAAGCCGCGCAGGTCGACTACCAGAGCCTGCGCTTCGACTACCGCCGCCACCCCGACCAGGACGCGGCCCCGCCCGCGCGCCACCCGGTGGTGGTGGTCGGCGCCGGCCCCGTGGGCCTGGCGCTGGCCATCGACCTCGCGCTGCGCCAGGTGCCGGTGGTGCTGCTCGACAACGACAACACGCTGTCGACCGGATCGCGCGCGATCTGCTTCGCCAAGCGCACGCTCGAGGTCTTCGACCGGCTGGGCTGCGGCGACCGCATGGTCGACAAGGGCGTGTCGTGGAACATCGGCAAGGTCTACTTCCACGACGAGCAGGTCTACCGCTTCGACCTGCTGCCCGAGCCCGGCCACGAGCGCCCGGCCTTCATCAACCTGCAGCAGTACTACGTCGAGGGCTACCTGGCCGAGCGCGCGGCGCAGTTGCCGCTGATCGACATCCGCTGGAACAACAAGGTCACCGGCATCGCGCAGGACGCCGAGGGCGCGACGCTGACCGTGGAAACGCCCGAGGGCGAGTACCGCCTGGCCGCCGACTACGTGAGCGCCTGCGACGGCTCGCGCTCGAACCTGCGCCAGCTGCTGGGCCAGGAATCGAAGGGTCGCGTGTTCCGCGACCGCTTCCTGATCGCCGACATCACGATGGACGCGCAGCTGCCGACCGAGCGCCGCTTCTGGTTCGACCCGCCCTTCCATCCGGGCCAGAGCGTGCTGCTGCACAAGCAGGCCGACGGCATGTGGCGCATCGACTTCCAGCTCGGCTGGGAGGCCGACCCGGTGGAGGAGCGCAAGCCCGAGCGCATCGTGCCGCGCGTGCGCGCGCTGCTCGACAGCATCGGCCACGCGGGCGTGCAGTTCGAGATCGGCTGGGCCAGCGTCTACACCTTCGCCTGCCAGCGCATGGACAGCTTCCGCCACGGCCGCGTGCTGTTCGCGGGCGACTCGGCGCACGGCGTGTCGCCGTTCGGCGCGCGCGGTGCCAACTCGGGCGTGCAGGACGCCGACAACCTGGCCTGGAAGCTGGCCGCCGTGGTGCGCGGCGAGGCGCCCGATGCGCTGCTCGACAGTTACGCCGGCGAGCGCGAATACGCGGCCGACGAGAACATCCGCAACTCCACGCGCGCCACCGACTTCATCACGCCCAAGAGCGAGGTCAGCCGGCTGTTCCGCGACGCGGTGCTGGCGCTGACGCGGCGGCACGCCTTCGCGCGCACGCTGGTCAACAGCGGCCGGCTGTCGGTGCCCTCGGTGCTGCGCGGCTCGCCGCTCAACACGCCCGACGCACACGGCGACGGCTTCGCGGGCGCGATGGTGCCGGGCGCGGCCGCAGCCGACGCGCCGGTGGCGCTCGCCGAGGGCGGCAGCGGCTGGCTGCTGCGCGAGCTCGGCCGCGCGCACGGCTTCACGGCGCTGGTGTTCGGCGATGCCGACGACGCAGCGGTCGCGCAGAGCCTGCGCGCCATCGAGGCCGCGGCGCTGCCGCTGCGCACGGTACGCGTACCCGCGGGCGCGGCGAGCGAACTGGCCGTGCGGCGCTACGATGCGCGGCCCGGCACCGTCTACCTGCTGCGTCCCGACCAGCATGTGAGCGCGCGCTGGCGCGCACCGTCGCCCGCGCAGATCCGCGCGGCCTTCGACCGCGCGCTGGCCCGGGCCTGAGACGACACGCAGCGAGACATTGCCCATGACCGCATCCACCCCCACGCTGATCACCGACGCGCACCTCGAGGCGCCCGACGATTTCTACGAAGCGCTGATCGAGGCGCACCAGGGCCTGAGCACCGAGGAGAGCCATGCGTACAACGCGCGCCTCGTGCTGCTGCTGGCCAACCACATCGGCTCGCTGCCCGTGCTGCGCGAAGCGCTCGCGGCCGCGAAATGAACACCATCCAGTGAGGACACCATGACCGCCGCAACTCCCGCCACCGAGCGCCGCTACCAGAGCGGCTTCGGCAACGAATACGCGTCCGAGGCCGTGCCCGGCGCGCTGCCGCAGGGCCGCAACAACCCGCAGCGCGGGCCCTTCGACCTCTACACCGAGCTGCTCTCGGGCACCGCCTTCACCGCGCCGCGCCACGAGAACCGCCGCACCTGGCTCTACCGCCGCCAGCCCTCGGTGGTGTCGGGCCGCTACCAGCCCTATGCGCAGGCGCACTGGACCACCGGCGCCGACCGCGAGATCGCGCTGCCGCCCGAGCCGCTGCGCTGGCATCCGCAGCCGCTGGACGGCGCGGGGGAACATGACTTCGTCGACGGCATGCACACCATCGCGGCCAACGGCGATGCCGAGTCGCAGGTCGGCATCGGCTCGCTGATGTACCTGGCGGGCCGCTCGATGGACAAGCGCGCCTTCGTCAACGCCGACGGCGAGATGCTGGTGGTGCCGCAGCAGGGCCGGCTGGTCATCACCACCGAGCTCGGCGTGCTCGAGGTGAAGCCCGGCGAGATCGCGCTGCTGCCGCGCGGCATGGCCTTCAAGGTGGCGCTGCCCGACGGACTCTCGCGCGGCTACGTCTGCGAGAACTACGGCGCGCACTTCCGCCTGCCCGAGCTCGGCCCGATCGGCTCAAACGGCCTGGCCAACGCGCGCGACTTCCAGGCGCCGGTGGCGGCCTTCGAAGCGGAAGAAGGCGGCTACGAGATCGTCAAGAAGTTCGGCGGCCGCTTCTGGCACGCGCCGATGAAGCAGACGCCCTTCAACGTGGTCGCCTGGCACGGCAACCTGTCGCCCGTGAAGTACGACACCGCGCACTTCATGGTGATCGGCTCGATCAGCTTCGACCATCCCGATCCCTCGATCTTCACCGTGCTGACCTCGCCCAGCGACACGCCCGGCACCGCCAACTGCGACTTCGTGATCTTCCCGCCGCGCTGGATGGTGATGGAGAACACCTTCCGTCCGCCGTGGTTCCACCGCAACCTGATGAGCGAGTTCATGGGCCTGGTGCTCGGCGAGTACGACGCCAAGCCCGGCGGCTTCAAGCCCGGCGGCGCGAGCCTGCACAACAGCATGGTGCCGCACGGCCCCGACGAGGAAGCCTTCGACAAGGCCACCCACGCCGACCTCAAGCCGCACAAGCTCGACAACACGCTGGCCTTCATGTTCGAGAGCCGCTACCGCTTCATCCCGACAAACTTCGCGCTGCAGAGCCAGGCGCTCGACACCGACTACGCCGACTGCTGGGCCGGCCTCAAGGACCAGTTCAAGCCATGAGCCCCGTCTTCGCCCTGACGCGCCGCGCCGCGGTCCTCGCGCTGCTCGCCACGCCCCTGCTCTCGCAGGCCGCGGACTTCCCCGCCAAGCCGATCCGCTTCATCGTGCCCTACACCCCGGGCGGCACCACCGACCTGGTGGCGCGCACCGTGGGCCAGAAGGTGTCGGAGAAGCTGGGCCAGCCGGTGCTGATCGACAACCGCGGCGGCGCGGGCGGCAACATCGGCATGGACGCCGTGGCCAAGGCCGCGCCCGACGGCTACACCATCGGCTTCGGCGCCATCTCGACCAATGCGCTGAACCCGCACATCTACAAGTCGATGGCCTTCGATCCGCGCAAGGACTTCACCGCCATCAGCCTGCTGGGCACCTCGACCATCGTGCTCGAAGTGCCGGCGGCCTCGCCGATCAAGTCGGTGGCCGACCTGATCGCGGCCGCGAAGAAGACCCCCGGCATGCCCTACGCCACCGCGGGCGCGGGCACCTCGATGAACCTGGCCGGCGTGATGTTCGCGCAGATGACCGGCACCGAGCTGACGCACGTGGCCTACAAGGGCAGCGGCCCGGCCATCACCGACATGCTGGGCAACAACATCGGCCTGATGTTCGACAACCTGCCGGCCTCGCTGCCGCACATCCAGGCCGGCAAACTGCGCGCGCTGGCCGTGGCCGGGCCCACGCGCTCGCCCTCGCTGCCCGAGGTGCCGACCATCGCCGAGGCCGGCCTCAAGGGCTATGCGCTCGAGCCCTGGTTCGGCGTCTACGGCCCCGCCAACCTGCCGGCGCCGATCGTGAAGGCGCTCAACGAGGCCTTCGTGGAGGCGCTCGCGCAGCCCGACGTGAAGGCCAAGCTGGCGCAGGCCGGCTTCTCGCCGCGCGGCTCGAGCGCGCAGGAACTGGCCACGCTCACGCAGACCGAGTACCAGCGGCTCGGCGAGGTGGCGAAGAAGGCCGGCATGACGGCCGAGTGAACCGAACACCGCAACGAAAGACACATCCATGACCACCGCACTGAACGCCACCCACGACCCGAAGCTGCGCAGCTGGGTCGCCTCGGCCAATGAAGCCGGCAGCGACTTCCCGATCCAGAACCTGCCCTTCGGCCGCTTCCGCGCCGCCGGCAGCACCGAGGCCTTCCGCATCGGCGTCGCCATCGGCGACCAGGTGCTCGACCTGCGCGCCGCGGGCCTGGTCGACAGCGACGACATGAACGCGCTGATGGCCGCGGGCACCAAGGAGCGCCAGGCGCTGCGCGCCGCGCTCTCGGCCGGCCTCGCCGAAGGCAGCGACAAGCAGGCCGCCTGGTCGAAGGCGCTGCTCGCGCAGGCGCAGGCCGAGATGACCGTGCCCTGCCGCATCGGCGACTACACCGACTTCTACACCGGCATCCACCACGCGACCACCATCGGCAAGCTGTTCCGTCCCGACCAGCCGCTGATGCCCAACTACAAGTGGGTGCCGATCGGCTACCACGGCCGCGCCTCGTCGATCGGCGTGAGCGGCCAGGTCTTCAAGCGCCCGCAGGGCCAGACCAAGGCGCCCGATGCCGCCGAGCCCAGCTTCGGCCCGTCGAAGCGCCTGGACTACGAACTCGAGCTCGGCTTCCTCATCGGCCGCGGCAATGCGCTCGGCGAGCCGATCGCCATCGGCGAGGCCGAGGAGCACCTGTTCGGCGTGACCCTGCTCAACGACTGGTCGGCGCGCGACCTTCAGGCCTGGGAATACCAGCCGCTCGGCCCCTTCCTCGCGAAGAACTTCGCGAGCACGCTGTCGCCGTGGATCGTGACCATGGAAGCGCTCGCGCCCTTCCGCGCGAAGTTCGAGCGGCCCGAGGGCGATCCGCAGCCGCTGCCCTATCTCGATGCGCCGTCGAACCGCGCCGCCGGCGCGCTCGACATCACGCTCGAGGTGCTGCTGCAGACCGCGAAGATGCGCGAAGCCGGCGAAGCGCCGGTGCGCCTCACGCTCGGCAACACCACCGAGGCCGCCTACTGGACCGCGGCGCAGCTGGTGACGCACCACACGGTGAACGGCTGCAACCTGCAACCCGGCGACCTGCTGGGCTCGGGCACGCTCTCGGGCCCGAAGCCCGACCAGGCCGGCTCGCTGATGGAGCTCACGCTCGGCGGCAAGCAGGCGGTGACCTTGCCCAACGGCGAGAAGCGCACCTTCCTCGAGAACGGCGACACGCTGGTGATGCGCGGCTGGTGCGAGCGCGCGGGCGCGGTGCGCATCGGGCTCGGCGAGGTCAGCGGCACGGTGGTCTGACGCCACACCGGCGTTCGCCATCCGTAAGGCGATGAAGGCGGTGGAGGCGGCAACGCCTTCACCGCCTTTTTCACGTCAGGGCCTCAGGGCTTCGGCGCGATCACGAGCGCGAGGCCATCGGGATTGCGCGGGTCGGACACCGGCACCGGCGCATTGCCCACGACCTGGATCGCCTGGATGTTCTGGCCGCCGGCCAGTCCGTCCTGCATGGTCCAGCCGCGTGCGCGCAGGTTGTCGGCCGTGGCCGCGGGGAAGCGCTCGGCCTCGTAGTAGATGACGTTGTCGGGCAGCAGCTGGTGGTGGAAGCGCGGTTGCGCCTGCGCCTGGTCGAGCGGCAGCTTGTAGTCGAGCACGTTGACCAGCACCTGGTAGACCGCCGTGAAGATGCGCGAGCCGCCGGGCGTGCCGAGCACCAGCGCGAGCTTGCCGTCCTTCACCGCGATGGTCGGGCTCATCGACGACAGCGGGCGCTTGTTGGGCTGGATCGAGTTGACGTCGCCGCCGACCACGCCGAACTGGTTCGGCACGCCGGGCTTGGCGGAGAAGTCGTCCATCTCGTTGTTGAGCAGGAAGCCCGCGCCCTCGACCACGATGCCGCTGCCGAAACCGCCGTTGAGCGTGTAGGTGATGGCCAGTGCATTGCCCCACTTGTCGACCACCGAGAAGTGCGTGGTCTGCGGCTTCTCGCCGGTGCTGACCGGCGGCACGGGGTCGGTGCCGAGGCCGGGCTTCACCTTGGCCAGCGGCGTCGGCGTGGCGGGGTTGACCTCGGCCGCGCGGCCCTTGAGGTAGTCGTCGGCCAGCAGCTTCAGCATCGGCACCTGGTAGAAGTCCGAGTCGCCGAGGTACTGCGCGCGGTCCGCGAACACGCGCTTCTCCATCTCCGCCGTGAGGTGCACGTACTGCGCCGAGTTGAGCGGTGCCTTGGCGAACTGCGGTTCGAGGTCCTTCTTCATCTTGAGCAGCTGCCCGATGCCGAAGCCGCCCGAGCTCGGCGGCGGCGCGGTGTAGACCGTGTGGCCGTTCCAGTCGATGGACACGGGATCGCGCCACACCGCCTGGTAGTTCTTCAGATCGTTCTTGCTGATGAGGCCGCCGGTTCGACCCATCTCGGCCACCAGCAGGTCGGCCGTCTTGCCGGTGTAGAACTCGCTGCCGCCGTTGTCGCTGATGCGCTGCAGCGTGTCGGCCAGCTCGGCCTGCTTGAACAGCTGGCCCTTGATCATCTTGCCGCCGAAGTACTTGTTGAAGTTCGAGCGGCTGTTGACGGTGGTCAGCTCGGCCGTCGAGTAGGCGACGAAGCCGTTGCGCGCATAGGCGATGGCCGGTGCCAGCACCTGCGCCCAGCTGAGCTTGCCGAAGCGCTGGTGCGCGGTCCACATGCCCGCGACCGAGCCCGGCACGCCGGCGGCCAGCGAGCCGTCGAGGCTCAGGCCCGGGATCACGTCGCCGTTCTTGTCGAGGTACATGGTGGGCGTGGCCGCGCCCGGTGCCTTCTCGCGGAAGTCGAGGAAGTAGGGCTTGCCGTTCATCCAGGTCGTCATGAAGCCGCCGCCGCCGAGGTTGCCCGCCTCGGGAAGGGTCACGGCGAGCGCGAAGGCCGTGGCGACACCGGCATCGACGGCATTGCCGCCCGCGTCGAGGATCTGCTTGGCGGCGGCCGCGCCGAACTGGTCGGGCGATGCGACGGCCCCGGCGTTGAGCGTGGTGCTCTCGGCCGGAGGCGACGCGGGGGGAACGATGGGTGCGAAGGCAGTGCCCGATCCACCACCGCCGCAAGCGGAAATACCGATGGTGGTGAACAGGATCAGGGAATGAAATGCGCGGCGCGACGTGGCGTGCGTGAAGGGCACTGTGAGTCTCCTCAAGTTGTGAATCTCTGGCATGCTCGCCAGGCTTTTTGGGGGGTGCGCACTCCCGGGGGCGGACTGTAGTGCCCGGTCCAGCCAGCGTCTAACGAAAGATTTTCGAGTTACCTATTCCGGATCCTCATGGAGACAAGAAAGCTGGCGCACCTGATCGAATTGGCGATGACCGGCTCCTTCAGCCGCGCGGCCGCCAACCTGCATCTCACGCAATCGGCACTGAGCAAGAGCATCCAGTCGCTCGAGATGGAACTCGGCGCGCCGCTGATCGAGCGCCTCGGACGGCGCTGCACGACCACCGCCGCGGGCTCGCTGGTGGTCGAGCGCGCGCGCCGGCTGCTGGTCGACGTCGACAACCTCTCGATCGGCGTGAAGGACGAGGCCGTGCTCGAAGGCACGCTGCGCGTGGGCTTCGGTGCCGGCCCCGGCGCCTGCATGAGCGCGGACTTCATCAACCACGTGCTCGAGGCGCATCCACGCGTGAAGCTGCTGGTGCGCCGCGGCACGGCGCGCTTTCTCATGAGCGCACTGCGCGACCGCTCGATCGACGCGATCCTGATCGACGCGCGCTCGCTGGTGCTGTCCGACGAGCTCGTGGTCGAGCGCCTGGGCGGCCTCGCGGGCGGCGCCATCTGCCGCGTCGGCCATCCGCTGGCCGCGCGCGCGGCGGTCACGATGCAGGACCTGCTGCAGTACCCGATCCTCAGCACCGACGTGTCGGACGAGGTGGCCACGCTGACGAAGGAGCACTACGGCCTGAGCGACGACGTGCGCCACTCGACCACCGTGGAGTCGGAGGAGCTCGAGCCCCTGATCGCCGCGACGGCGCGCTCCGACGCGATCTTCTTCGGCGCGCTTGCAGCCGCCGGCGAGCAGATCGCCGCGGGCCGATTGCGGCGCATCACGGTCGAGTCGCAGCTCGAGGTGTCGATCCCGGTCGCGCTCGTGCGGCTGGCCAGCAAGGGCGAACAGAAGCTGGTGCAGGTGGTGCGCGATTTCGCGGCCCATTGGTTCGAAGCGCGGGAGACCCCATGAAGCCATCTTCATCACGCATCGCGAAGCGCATGCTGGCGAGCGCGCTGGCCGGCTTCGCATTCAGCGCGCTCGCGCAGGAGCAGACCATCCGCATCGGCCTGGTCGCGCCCATGAGCGGCGCGCTGGCCGTCTCGGGCAAGGCCAACCAGAAGGGCGGGCAACTGGCGGTGGACGAACTCAACCGCCAGCAGTTGCGCATCGGCGGGCAGCGCGCGCGCTTCGAGCTGCTGGCCGAGGACGACGCGGGCGACCCGAAGCAGGGCACGGCGGCCGCGCAGAAGCTGGTCGATGCCAGGGTCAACGGCGTGGTCGGCCACCAGACCTCGGGCTCGGCCATTCCCGCCTCGCGGCTCTACAGCGAGGCCGGCATTCCGCAGGTCTCGCCTTCGGTGACGGCGCCCAAGTACACCGACCAGGGCTTCAAGACCACCTTCCGCATCGTCGCCGGCGACGCCAGCATCGGCGACGCCATCGCCACCCATGCGGTGCAGCGGCTGGGCATGAAGCGCTTCGCGATCGTCGACGACCGCAGCTCCTACGGCCACGGCATCGCCGAGGAGTTCGCCAAGGCCGCCGTGCGCGCGGGCGGCACGATCGTCGGCCGCGAGCACGCGAGCGACAGGAGCAGCGACTTCTCGGCCATCCTCACGGCGATCAAGGCGCAACAGCCCGACGCGATCTTTGTCGGCGGCATGTACGCGATGGCCGGCCCGATGCTGCGCCAGATGAAGCAGCTAGGCATCGGTGCCAGCGTGCTCGGCGGCGACGGCATCTGCGACAACGAACTGCTGCGGCTGGCCGGCGGCGCGGCGCGCGACGACCAGGTGTTCTGCGCGGCCTCGGGCGAGATCGAGGACGACCGCGAAGGCCGGCTGCGCGACTTCAGGAAGGCCTACCGCCAGCGCTTCGACATGGACCCGGAGCTGGTCTCGCTGTATTCCTACGATGCGGTGAAGGTGCTCGCGGATGCGATGCGCCGCGCCGATTCCGCGAACCCCGAGACCTACCTTCCCTTCCTGGCGCGCACGCGCGACTACGCCGGGCTCACGGGCAGGATCTCCTTCGATGCCAAGGGCGACCTGCTGCATCCGCAACTGGCGCTCTACACCTTCAGGCGCGGCGTGCGCGCGCACCTGGCGACGATCCAGATGCCCTGAGCGGGTGGGCTCAACGCACCTTGAACACGGCCTGGTCGGCCTGCAGGCTGTAGGGCGCCACGCGCGCCTTGTAGGCCAGCAGGCTCTGGATCACGCGGCGCGCATCAGCATCGGCGCGCGCGCTGGCATCGAGCTCCACGCGCGTGGCCTCGCGCAGGGCCTCGACGACGGCCGGCGGCAGCGCCTCGATGCGCGTGCCGCGCGCCTCGAGTTCGCGCATCGCCACCGCGTTGCGGTCGTTGGCGCGCGCGATCGAGCGCAGCGCGGCGGCCTGCGCCGACTGCCGCACGATCTGCTGCAGGTCGGCCGGCAGCGCGAGGAACTTCGCGCGGCCGATGAACAGATGCATCGCCACGTCGGGCTCGTGCCAGGGCGCGACGTAGTGCGGCGCATAGCGCGCGAGCGGCAGCGTCGCGTCGATCGCGGGGCCGACCACGTCGGCCGCATCGATGCGACCCTCGGCGAAGGCCGGCACGATCTGCCCCAGCGGCAGGTTCACCGGCACCGCGCCCACGCGCGCCAGCACGCGGCCCGGAAAGCCCGCGATGCGCACGCGCACGCCGCGCAGGTCCTCGGGCGTGCGCAACGGCTTCGCGAACCAGCCGCCCATCTGGATGCCGGTGTGGCCCGCCGTCAGCGGCAGCACGTCCAGCGGTGCCAGCACCGCCTCGAACAGCGCCTGGCCACCGCCCTCGTTGAGCCAGCCCTCCTGCTCGACCGGCAAGAGGCCGAAGGGCACGGCGGTGAAGAAGTCGATCGCGGGCACCTCGGCGGCGTAGTACTGCGCCGTGGTGTGCACGAGGTCGAACTCGCCGCCGCGCAGCGCCTGCAGCAGGCCCGCGGGCTTGCCATGGCGCGCGGGATCGATGGTCTCGATGCGCAGGCGCCCGCCCGAGGCGGCGTTCACGGTGTCGGCGAAGTCGAGCGCGGCTTCGTGCAGCAGCGGCAGGCTGGTGGGCCACGAGGTGCCCATGCGCCACACGATGGGTTGGGTGGCCGGTGGCGCGGCGGCGGGTGCGGCGCAGCCGGCGAGCGACAGCGCGAGCGCGCACGGCAGCAGGAGCGCGGCCAGGCCGCGGCGCAGGAGAGCGAAGTTCCCGGGCATGGCCGTCACTCCGCCACGATGCGCTTGTCCGCGGCCAGCTTGCTCCAGCGCGCGATCTCGGCCTTCAGGTAGTCCTGCGCCTGGGCCGGCGTGCCGCCCGCGACGTCGGTGCCCAGCGCCGCGAGCTTGTCGCGCACCTCGGGCGACTGCAGCGTGCGGTTCATCGCATCGGCCAGCGCGTCGACCACCGGCTTGGGCAGGCCGGCCGGGCCCATCAGCATGTACCAGGCGCCGATCTCGTAGTCGGGCACGCCGGCCTCGATCACCGTCGGCACCTCGGGCAGGCTGGCCGCGCGCTGGCGCGAGGTGACCGCGAGCGCGCGCAGCTTGCCGGCCTTCACCTGCTGCAACACGGTGGGCACGGTGTCGAAGTTCACGTCGACCTGGCCCGCGATCAGGTCGGCCAGCGCCGCGCCGCTGCCCTTGTAGGGCACGTGCGTCATGGTGGTCCGCGTGGCCTGCTGGAACAGCTCGGCCGCGAAGTGCTGCTGCGTGCCCGCGCCCGAGGAAGCGTAGTTGACGCCGCCCGGCTTGGTCTTCGCGAAGGCGATGAATTCCTGCAGCGTCTTCACGGGCAGGCTCGCGGGCACGGTCACCACCTGCGGCACGCTGCCGATCAGCGTGATGGCGGTGAAGTCGCGCGCCGCCGCGTAGGGCAGCTTCGGCATGATCGCCGGCACCATCGCGTTCGAGCTCACGTGGCCCAGCAGCAGCGTGTAGCCGTCGGGTCGCGCGCGCGCCGCGGCGGCGGTCGCGATGGTGCCGCTGGCGCCGGCGCGGTTCTCGACGATCACCGGCTGCTTCAGCAGCTCTGACAGGCGCGGCGCGACCTGGCGCGCGATCAGGTCGGTGCCGCCGCCGGGCGCGAAGCCCACCAGCAGCGTGACCGGCTTGGCCGGCCAGTGCTCCTCGGCCGCCGCGGGCAGCGGCCCGAGCAGCGCCCAGGCAGCGAGCGCGGCGCCGGCCGCGCGCATGCGTTGTCTCGTCGTCATGCTTGTCTCCTTTGTTCTGCGCGCGCCCGACTCAGTGGAATTCCGTCAGGCTGCCGAAGCCCGGGAACTGGTCGGTGATGCCCATCCTGCGCAGCGCCGACCAATAGATCACCGGGCCCGAGGCGAAGACCGGCTTCCTGAGCCACTTCTCGGCATCGTTGGCCACGCGCGCGTAGGCGAGGTTGGTGCCCAGTTGCAGGATCGCGTCGGGCTTGGCGGCCTCGCAGCGCAGGGTGGCCTCGGCGAGCTGCTCGTAGGTCTGCGAGGCGACGTGGATGATGCTCTTGCACTTGAGCCCCTCGACGTGCACCACCTCGAAGCCGCGCGACGTGAAGTAGCTGATGGCGTTGGTCTCGATCACCGGGTAGTAGGGCGTGAGCAGCGCGATGCGCTTCGCGCCGCAGAGCTTGAAGGCCTGCTCGGCCGACTGCGCGCCCATGGTCACCGGCACGCCCGAGAGCTTCTCGAGGTGCTCGAGCAGCGCGAAGCTGCCCTTCTCGCCGCCCATGTAGCTCTGCGAGGACATGCCGAGCACGAGGTGGTCGATCAGCGCTTCCTTGAGGCGGCGCACCGAGTCGTCGAGGTTGGCCGTGACGTTGCGCATGATCACCGACCAGTCCTCGTCCTGCGCGATCTTCTGGTTCGGCACGTAGTAGCGGTCGATGGCGTTGATCACGCCGCGCGGGCGCATGTCCATCATCTCGTTCTCGACGTTCACGTTCGGTCCCGGCGTCATCACGCCGATCACGCCGCGCGGGCCGAGGGCGTTGGTGTAGCGGTCGGTGTCGTGGGTCGAGCCTGCGATTTCGACGATGCCTTGCTGGAATGCATTCATAAATTGCCTTTTGAAGCTGGATTGGGGAAGTTTCGGGGGTTCAAGTGCTGCAAATGAATGCGTTCAATGTAGCGGAGGCCGGCCGGCTTGGTCAACACTTTGAATTCAAATGGCCGAAATTTCTCTCTTTCAGGGGCTTCCATCGGCGATTTCATCGAAAAATGAATTCATAATCGCCCATGGCCAAAGAATTCGTTCACAACGATCTGCTCGGAAACCTGCGCGAAGTGTTCGTGCAGGGCGAGTTCCCGCCGGGCAGCAAGGTGCCCGAAGCCCTGCTGTGCGAGCGCTTCGGCATCTCGCGCACGCCGCTGCGCGAGGCGCTCAAGGTGCTGGCCGCCGAGGGCCACGTCGAGCTGCTGCCCAACCGCGGCGCGCGCGTGCGCGAGCTGTCGCTCGAGGAGGTGGAGGGGCTGTTCGCGGTGGCCGGCGCGCTCGAGGCGCTGGCCGGCGAGCAGGCGGCCGCGCGCGTCACCGACGCGCAGCTCGCGGAGATCACCGCGCTGCACGAGCGCATGCGCAGTGCCTTCGCGGCACGCGACATGGCGAGCTACTACGCGCTGAACCGCGGCATCCACGAGACCATCGTGCAGGCCACGCGCAACCCGGTGCTGCTCGACCAGTACGCGCTGATCAACGCGCGCATCCGGCGCATCCGCTTCAACTCGCCGATGACGCCCGAGATCTGGTCGCGCGCGATGGCGGAACACGAGGGCATGCTGAACGCGCTGGCGCGGCGCGACGCGGCCTCGCTGTCGGGCATCCTCAAGACGCACCTGAAGCACAAGTGCGAGGCGATCCTCGAGGGGATGAAGGCCGCCGCGGAGGCGACCGCGGCGCAGGCTGCGAGTGGATCGCGGCGCAAGGCGGCCTGAACGCGCAGGACCGCCTCCCCGGGGAAAGCCCCCTGCCCCCAGTCCGTCACGCTTGATACGATTTTTCCGCAAACGCCCATTCCACAGGCGTCGGAGACAAGATGGACCTGGACATCCCCAGCGGCGCCGCCGAGGCGCTGTACCGCACCATGGTGCGCATCCGCGCGTTCGAGAACGCGGCCGAGACGGCCAGCCAGGGCGGCGTGAGCGCCTATGGGCAGCAGGCCGGCGGCGCGGCCAAGGTGCGCGGGCCGCTGCACCTGTCGACCGGGCAGGAGGCGGTGCCGGCCGGCGTCTGCGCGCACCTGCGCACCAGCGACTACCTCACGTCCACGCATCGCGGCCACGGCCACACGCTGGCCAAGGGCGCCGACCTCGCGCGCATGATGTGCGAGCTGTTCGGCAAGGCCACGGGCTTCAACGGCGGCAAGGGCGGCTCGATGCACATCGCCGATTTCTCGGTCGGCATGCTGGGCGCCAACGGCGTGGTGGCGGCCGGGCTGCCGATCGCGGTGGGCGCGGCGCATGCGCAGAAGGTGCTGGGCCAGGGCGACGCGCTCACGGTCTGCTTCTTCGGCGACGGCGCGATCAACCGCGGCCCCTTCCTCGAGGCGCTGAACTGGGCCCGCGTGTACGAGCTGCCGGTGCTGTTCGTCTGCGAGGACAACCGCTGGAGCGCGACCACCGCGAGCGGTCCGATGACCGCGGGCGAAGGCGCCTCGGCGCGCGCCGAATCGATGGGCATCGCGGCCACGCAGGTCGACGGCAACGACGTGTTCGCGGTGCACGCGGCTGCGGCGCGGCTGGTGGCCGAGGTGCGCGGCGGCGGCGGACCGCGTCTGCTGCATGCGCTGACCTACCGCGTGAAGGGCCACGTGTCGGTCGACCTCGCGGCCTACCGCGATCCGGCCGAGCTGGCGGCGGCGCTCGAGACCGATCCGCTGGCCCGCGCGCGCGGCCGGCTGCTGGAAGCCGGGCTCGAGGCCGCGGCGCTCGATGCGATCGAGAACGCGGCCACGGCCGAGGTCGAGGCCGCCCTGGCCACCGCCGACGCGGCGCCCTGGCCCGAGGCCGGCGCCGCCTTCACCGACGTGCAGACCACGGGAGCCGGGCAATGGCACTGAACGCAGCGAACACCGTGGAAGAACTCAGCTATGCCGAAGCCGCCGTGCGCGCCATCGCGCGCGAGATGGAGGCCGACGCGCGCGTGGTCGTGCTCGGCGAGGACGTGGGCCGCGGCGGCATCTTCGGCCAGTACAAGGGGCTGCAGCAGCGCTTCGGCGAGCGGCGCGTGATCGACACGCCGATCAGCGAGGCCGCGATCATGGGCGCGGGCGTGGGCATGGCGCTCGCGGGCCTGCGGCCGGTGGTCGAGATGCGCGTGGTCGACTTCGCGCTGTGCGGCATGGACGAACTGGTGAACCAGGCCGCCAAGAACCGCTTCATGTTCGGCGGCCAGGGCCGCGTGCCGCTGGTGGCGCGCATGCCGGGCGGCATCTGGGACGCCTCAGCGGCGCAGCATTCGCAGTCGCTCGAGGCCTGGTTCGCGCACCTGCCGGGCGTGGTGGTGGTGAGCCCGTCGACGCCGCAGGACAACCACTCGCTGCTGCGCGCGGCGCTGCAGTGCGGCGACCCGGTGGTCTACATCGAGCACAAGACGCTGTGGGGCGCGCGCGGCCCGGTCGACGAGACGCTGGCGGTGCCGCTGGGCAAGGCGGCGCGCATGCGCCAGGGCGACGCGCTCACGCTGGTGAGCTGGAGCCGGCAGACGCAGGTCTGCGCCGAGGCCTGCGAGCGGCTCGCGGCCGAGGGCATCGCGGTCGACCTGATCGACCTGCGCACGCTGTGGCCCTGGGACCGCGAGACGGTGTTCGAATCCTGCGCGCGCACCGGCCGGCTGCTGGTGGCGCACGAGGCGGTGCAGGCCGCGGGCTTCGGCGCCGAGATCGCGGCCAGCGCGGCCGAGGCCACCGGCTGCCGCATCGCGCGGCTGGGCGCGCCGCGCATTCCGGTCGGCTACGCACCGGTGCTCGAGGCGCAGTCGCGCGTGGGCGTGGACGCCATCGTCGCGGCGGCGAAGAAGCTGGCGGGCTGACACGCTTCCCGCGCACCCATGGACCCGCTGTTCTTCAAGCTGGTGCGCGTGGTCAACCTCACGGCGCGGCCCTTCCACGAACGCGTGGGCCGCGAGCACCAGCTCACGCTCAACGAGTGGCGCACGATGGCTGTGCTGGGCGCGCAGCCCGGGCTCACCGCCTCGCAGGTGGCCGACCAGACCGGTCTCGACAAGATGGCGGTGAGCCGCGCGCTGGCCGGCCTGAAGCGCCACCGGCGCGTGCAGTGCCGCGAGGATCCGACCGACCAGCGCAGGAGCCGGCTGCACCTCACGGCCGCGGGCAAGGCGCTGCACGCAACGGTGAGCGAACTGGGCCGCGAGCGCGAGGCCGCGCTGTTCGCGGGCGTGAGCGCCGACGAGCTCGCGCGGCTGGGCACCACGCTCGACCGGCTGATCGCCTCGGTGGGCGGCGATGCCGAGGCTCAGGCCCAGGCTCATGCGCCGGCGGTCGCGCGCAGCCGCTCGAGCACCGGCAGCAACTCCGAGGGATCGGGCCGCTGCGTGTAGTCGGGGTTGACCTCGGCATAGACGATGGTGCCGTCGCGCGCGATCACGTAGCGCGCCGGCATCGGCAGGGTCCAGCTCGGCTCGCCATTGACCACCGCGAGGTCGTTCCTGAACACGTCGCGGTAGAGGTCCTGCTGGTAGCCCGGAAGCTCGAAGCGCAGGCCGAAGGCGGCGGCCACGGCGTTGCCGGTGTCCGACAGGATCGGAAAGGCGAGCTTGTTGTCGCGCGCCGACTTGCGGCTGTTCGAGGGCGTCTGCGGCGACACCGCCACCAGTTGCGCACCGAGCGCCTGCAGGCCCGGCAGCGCTTCCTGCAGCGCCTGCAGGTCCAGGTTGCAGTACGGGCACCAGACGCCGCGGTAGAAGGTCAGCACCAGCGGGCCGCGGGCCAGCAGCTCCTGCGACGACCAGGCGCGGCCGTCGGCGTCGTGCAGCGTGAAGGCCGGGGCGCGATCGCCGGCGCGCAGCGCGCGGTTGGCGGCGCCCGAGGCGATCAGCTCGTCGGTGGCGCGGTGCATGGGTTCGTGGATGAAGGCGGGCGCGTTCCACGGCGGGCCGCCGGCTTCGAAGTTGGCGCGGAAGGCGGCGAGTTTCTCGGGCAGTGACATGGCGATTTCTCCAGGGTGGTTTGCGAGGGTCGGGGCACCGGCGGTGCCGTGCCGTCACTGTCTTTGATTCGCCGATCGACCGGTAGCCGGCGTGCACGACTAAGATCCATTCGCCATGCAAATCAATCACGAACGATGAGCGACCGGCTGCTCGCGCTGCGGCTGTTCACGCGCGTCGCGCACGCGGGCAGCTTCTCGCGCGCGGGGCGCGAGTTCGGGCTCTCGCAGCCCTCGGCCTCGCGCGTGATCGCGACGCTCGAGAAGGAGGTCGGCGCGGCGCTGCTGACACGCACCACGCGCGCCGTGACGCTGACCGAGGCCGGTGCCGACTACCTCGCGCGCATCGAGCCGATCCTGGCCGCGCTCGAGGAGGCCGACCATGCGGCGCGCGGCACCGGCGAGTTGCGCGGCGTGCTGCGCGTGGCGCTGTCCTCGAGCTTCGCGGTGCGCGAGGCGATCCCCGCGCTGCCGCCGTTCACGGCGCGGCATCCGGCGCTGCGCATCAAGCTGCTGATGCACGACCAGCTGCAGGACCTGGTGAGCGAGGGCGCGGACCTCGCGTTCCGCTTCGGCGCGCTGCCCGATTCCAGCGCCACCGCGCGCAGCCTGGGCCTGTTCGAGACCCTGCTGGTGGCCGCGCCCGGCTACCTGCGCCGCGCCGGCATGCCGGCGCTGCCGGCCGACCTCGCGGCGCACGCGGTGGTGGCCGGCCCGAGCGGCGGTGCGTCATGGTCCTTCGAGCGCGGCGGCCGCCAGGTGTCGGTGCGCATCGCGGGCGCGCTGCTCAGCAGCACGATGAACGAGGGCTCGATCGCCGCGGCCGTGGCGGGCCTGGGCATCACGCACACCAGCGAACTGGGCTGCGGCGCCGAGCTGGCGAGTGGCGCGCTGGTTCGGGTGCTCGCGGACTGGCGCATGGCGCCCGTGGAGCTGCATGCGGTGTTTCCGGCCGGGCGCGCCGCGAAGCCCTCGGCGCGCGCGCTGGCCGAGCACGTGGCCGCGGCGCTGGCGGCACGGGCGGTGCCCGGCCGCTGAACCGCGCGCTCAGGCCGCGAAACCGCCGTCGATGTTGAGCCCGGCGCCGGTCACGAACGCGGCCTCGGGGCTCGCGAGGTAGGCCACCATGCCCGCGATCTCGTCGGCGTGGCCGTGGCGGTCGAGCGCCATGAAGCTGTGCATGGTCGCGGCCATGGGGCCGTTGGCCGGGTTCATGTCGGTGTCGACCGGGCCGGGCTGCACGTTGTTGACCGTGATGCCGCGCGGGCCGAGGTCGCGCGCCAGGCCCTGCACCAGGCCCGTGAGCGCCGACTTGCTCATGGCGTAGATGCTGCCGCCCGCGAAGGGCATGCGCTCGGCGTTGGTGCTGCCGATGTTGACGATGCGCCCGCCGCTGCCCATGTGCGCCAGCGCGGCCTGGATGGCGACGAACACGGCGCGCACGTTGACGGCGATGGTGCGGTCGAAATCGGCCAGCGTGAGCTGGTCGACCGGGCCCAGGTGCAGCACGCCGGCGCTGTTGACCAGGATGTCGATGCGGCCGCCGAAGTGGCGCGCCGCCTGGTCGATGCCGGCCTTGAGCGCCTCGGCGTCGGCGCTGTCGATCTTCAGCGCGAGCGCGCGGCCGCCCTCGGCCTCGAGGCTGCGTGCGAGTTCCTCGGCGACGGTCTGCGAGCTGCTGTAGCTGAAGGCCACGGCGGCGCCGTCGCGCGCCAGGCGGCGCACGATGGCCGCGCCGATGCCGCGCGAGCCGCCGGTGACGAAGGCGACCTTGCCGGCGAGGACGGGGGTCGGGGAGGTGGTGGTGGAGGTCATGGTTTTTTCCTGGTGAGTGGTGTTGGAAGGCCTCCAGTCTCTGCCTTCGATTGCGTTTGCGGTAGCCATCAATCGGTCCCATCAAATTCAACCATTGGTTGAAAATAGCGCGATGGAACCGCTCAACCATCTCGCTTCCTTCGTGCAGAGCGCCGAGGGCGGCAGCTTCTCGGCCGCCGCGCGTCGCCTCGGGCTCACGCCGGCCGCGGTCAGCAAGAACGTGGCGCGGCTGGAGGCGCGGCTCGGCGTGCGGCTGTTCCAGCGCAGCACGCGCCGGCTCACGCTGACCGAGGGCGGCGAGCGCTTCCTGGCGCAGATCGGCGGCGCGCTCGCCACCCTGCAGGAGGCGGTGGCCGGCATCGACAAGGACGACGGCCAGCCCTCGGGCACGCTCAAGGTCAGCATGGGCCAGGCCTTCGGCCGCACCCACGTGCTGCCGATGATGGGCGACTTCCTCGCGCGCTACCCGGCGATCGTGCCGGACTGGCATTTCGACAACCTGCAGGCCGACCTCGTCGGCGAGGGCTTCGACGCGGCCATCGGCGGCGGCTTCGAGCTGTCGGCCGGGCTGGTGGCGCGCGAGCTGGCGCGCATCCACGTGGTGGCGGTGGCAGCGCCGGCCTACATGGCGCAGCGGCGGATGCCGCGCCATCCGTCGGAGCTGGCGGCGCTCGACGCGCTGGTGCGCCGCTCCTCGCCCACGGGCCGGCTGCGCAGTTGGACGCTGCGGCATGCGCGCGGCGCGGCGAAGGAGGCGGAGGTCACGGTCGAGCTGCCGCGCCCGCGCGCGATCTTCAACGACCCCGAGGCCATTGCGCAGGCCGCGCTGATGGGGCTGGGCGTGGCGATGCTGCCGATGCCCTTCGTGGAACAGGGACTGCGCGACGGCAGCCTGCTGCGGCTGCTGCCCGAGTGGCACCACGACGCGGGCGCGGTCTGGCTCTACTACCCGAGCAAGAAGCTGCTGCCGCCGAAGACGCGGGCCTTCGTCGACTTCGTGCTCGAGCGCTTTCGGGAGGAGCGGTTTGCGCAGCGCATGCAGGTGGGCTGAGCCGCGCCCGGGGTTTTCACCCGCGACGGGCGCGGCACGCGCCTGTACAAAGGCGCGCATGACTTCTTCCCCTCTCCACTTCCCGTCCCGGCGCGCGCTGCTCGCCGCCTCGGTCGCCGCCGCCGCGACGCTGCTCGCCGCACCCTCGTGGGCGCAAGGCGCCTGGCCCACCAAGCCGGTGCGCATCGTCGTGCCCTTCGCCGCGGGCGGCACCACCGACATCCTCGCGCGCGCGATCGCGCCCGAGCTCTCCAAGGCCTTCGGCCAGCAGTTCATCGTCGACAACCGCGCGGGCGCGGGCGGCAACCTGGGCGCGGAGATCGTGGCGCGCGCGCCGAACGACGGCTACACGCTGCTGATGGGCACGGTGGGCACGCACGGCATCAACCGCGCGCTCTATCCGAAGCTGCCCTTCGATCCGATCAAGGACTTCGCGCCGATCACGATGGTGGCCGCGGTGCCGAACGTGATGGAGATGAACGCCGAGAAGGCGAAGACGCTCGGCATCCACAACGTGCAGGACTTCATCAAGTACAGCAAGGCCAACCCCGGCAAGTTCAACATGGCCTCGAGCGGCAGCGGCACCTCGATCCATCTCGCGGGCGAGCTGTTCAAGAGCATGACGGGCACCTTCATGGCCCACATCCCCTACAAGGGCTCGGGCCCGGCCCTGCTCGACATGGTGGCCGGCAACGCCGACGTGATGTTCGACAACCTGCCCTCGTCGATGGCACAGATCAAGGCCGGCAAGCTCACGGCGCTGGCCGTGACCAGCGCGCAGCGTTCGCCCGCGCTGCCCGACGTGCCGACGGTGGAAGAGGCCGGCGGCCCGACGCTCAAGGGCTTCGAGGCCAGCTCGTGGTTCGGTCTGCTGGCGCCGGCGGGCACCTCGCCCGAGATCGTCAACCGCATCCAGCAGGAAGTCGCCAAGTCGCTCGGCACGGCGGCGATCAAGGAGAAGATGCTGGCGCAGGGCGCGATCCCGAGCGGCAACACGCCGGCCGACTTCACGAAGCTCATCGCGAGCGAGCACGTGAAGTGGGCGAAGGTGGTGAAGGAGTCGGGCGCGAAGGTGGACTGAGAGGGTCCTGCCCGAGTGAAGATTCAGCGCCCGTCCGTCACGGACTGGCGCCGGACACCGGCCGCCGCGCGGCCGGTTGTCCGACCCGGACTCAGGTGGTCCAGGTCACGTCCTTGTTTTCGGCCAGCGATTCCTTGAGCATGTGCAGCAGCGGCGTGGCGCGCTGGTGCAGCGCCACATGCTGTTTTTCGGCGTCGTGGGTGTGGTCCTCGACCGCGAATTCATCATGGTTGTGGGTGTTGCTTTTCTCGCGTGCGAGCGCGGCCTCGATGGCCGAGATCGCCCCGGGAATCTGCTCGACCGTGATGATTCCTTGCGCCGAAGGCGACTTGCCGACGATGTCGAACAACTGGCGCGCGTGCGTCTCGAGCATCACGAAATCCGACGAGGCCCTGGACTGGAAACGATAGAGCATGGGGGTGTCCCTTTCACTTGTAGAGATGATCACGCGTGAAAGGGTACACCGATTGCGCACCGCGCAAAGTGCCGTGATCGACCTTGCCGTCGGGCTTGGTCGAGACCATCTGGTACAGGCCGATCCAGCCCTGCTCGAAGCTCATGGCCGAGCCCGCGAGGTAGAGCCGGTAGGCGCGCAGGATGCGCTCGGCGTTGGCGTGCTGGCGCTCGCTGCCGCCGTTGCGCAGCACGGCGCGCGCGGTCTCGAGCTGCGCCTCGAGCGCGTCGGACCAGGCCCACAGCGTGCGCGCGTAGTGCGGCCGCAGGCTCTCGACGTCGACGATCTCCAGGCCGGCCGCCGCGGTCTCGCGCAGCACGTGCGTGACGTGCAGCAGCTCGCCGCCCGGGAAGATGTACTTCTCGATGAAGTCGCCCATGCCGTTGCCGAGCTGGCGGTAGTTGAGCTGGCCCGAGGTGATGCCGTGGTTCATCAGCAAGCCGCCGGGTGCCAGCAATGAATGGATCTTGGCGAAATAGGTCGGCATGTTGGCCGCGCCCACGTGCTCGAACATGCCCACCGAGGAGATCTTGTCGAACGGCCGCTCGGCCGACAGCTCGCGGTAGTCGCGCAGCTCGACGCGCACGCGGCCCGTGAGGCCCTTCTCCTCGATCAGGCGCTGCACGTGCGCATGCTGGTTGCGCGACAGCGTGATGCCGGTGGCGTCGACGCCGTAGTGCTCGGCCGCCCACAGCAGCAGGCCGCCCCAGCCCGAGCCGACGTCGAGGTAGCGCTCGCCGGGCTTGAGCATCAGCTTGCGGCAGATGTGGTCGAGCTTGGCTTCCTGCGCCTGCGCCAGCGTGAGGTCGGGCGTCGCGTAGTAGGCGCACGAGTAGACCCGGCGCGGGTCGAGCCACAGCGCGTAGAAGTCGTCGGAGACGTCGTAGTGGAACTCGATCTGGGCGGCGTCCTTGCGCAGCGAGTGCGAGCCGCGCGACTTGGCCAGGTGCTGCAGGCGGCTCCACCATCCGGTGTCGGTCTCGGCCGGGTTGCCGGGCAGCAGCCCGACGGTGGCGTCGATCAGGTCGCGCATCGCGCCCTCGATCTGCACCTTGCCCTCGACGTAGGCCTCGCCGATCGCGCCCACCTGTCGGCCTGCGAGCTTGGCCAGGGCGGACCATTCCGAGAAAGCCAGCGTGACACGCGAACCGGCTGCCGCCACCCGTCGCCCATCGGGCAATTGCAGTGCCACGGGCACGGGAAGCGAAGCCAGCTGCGACTCGATCTTGGGTATCAAGCTTTGCATGGGCCGCATGGTATTGATTTTTCGAGCTTCTTGCATGCGGTTGCATCGGGCGGCCCGGATCGCATCGCGGGGACGCCGGCCGACGCCAGCACCGGCGGGCCCGATGTGCTTCGGGAAAATCCGTTTGACACCAGATTGTTTATGTCTAAACTATTCAACCATGAACAGCATCGCCCACGCCCCGTCCATGGACCTCCAACGCATCCTGTGCATCGGCGGCGGGCCCGCCGGCCTGTACTTCGCGCTGCTGATGAAGGCGCGCAACCCGGCCCTCCAGATCACGGTGGTGGAGCGCAACCGGCCCTTCGACACCTTCGGCTGGGGCGTGGTGCTCAGCGACCAGACGCTCGCGAACCTGCGCGCGGCCGACGCCGAATCCGCCGCGCTGATCGGCGACGACTTCCACCACTGGGACGACATCCAGGTCTTCTTCAAGGGCCGCCAGGTGCGTTCGGGCGGCCACGGCTTCTGCGGCATCGGCCGCAAGCGGCTGCTCAACATCCTGCAAGAGCGCTGTCTCGCGCTCGGCGTCGAGCTGGTGTTCGAGACCGACGTGACCGACGACCAGGCGCTGGCCGCGAAGTACGAGGCCGACCTGGTGATCGCGAGCGACGGCCTCAACAGCCGCATCCGCCAGCGCTATGCCGACGTGTTCCAGCCCGACATCGACCTGCGCCAGTGCCGCTTCGTCTGGCTCGGCACGCACCAGACCTTCGATGCCTTCACCTTCGCCTTCGAACAGACCGAGCACGGCTGGTTCCAGGCCCACGCCTACCAGTTCGACAAGGACACCTCGACCTTCATCGTCGAGACGCCCGAGGCCGTGTGGCAGGCCCACGGCCTCGACAAGATGGAGCAGCCCGAGGCGATCGCCTTCTGCGAGAAGCTGTTCGCGAAGTACCTCGGCGGCCACACGCTGATCAGCAACGCCACGCACCTGCGCGGCTCGGCCAACTGGATCCGCTTCCCGCGCGTGGTGTGCGCGCACTGGACGCACCGCGTCGACGTCGGCGGCCACTCGGTGCCCGTGGTGTTGATGGGCGATGCCGCGCACACGGCGCACTTCTCGATCGGCTCGGGCACCAAGCTCGCGCTCGAAGATGCGATCGACCTGGCCAACGAGTTCGCGGCCGGCGGCAGCACCGACCAGGTGCTCGAGCAGTACGAGGCGCGCCGCAGCGTCGAGGTGCTCAAGATCCAGAACGCCGCGCGCAACTCCACCGAATGGTTCGAGAACGTGCCGCGCTACACCGGCATGGAGATCGAGCAGTTCGCCTATTCGCTGCTCACGCGCTCGCAGCGCATCAGCCACGAGAACCTGCGGCTGCGCGACACGAAGTGGCTCGGCGGCTACGAGCAGTGGCTGGCCGGCGGCAAGGCCGTCGCGCCGATGCTGATGCCGCTCAAGGTGCGCGGCCTCGAGCTCAAGAACCGCATCCTGGTGTCGCCGATGGCGACCTACAGCGCGGTCGACGGCGTGCCGCAGGACTTCCTGCTGGTGCACCTGGGCGCGCGCGCGCTCGGCGGCGCGGCGATGGTGTTCGTCGAGATGACCAGCCCCACGCCCGAAGGCCGCATCACGCCCGGCTGCACCGGCCTCTACAACGACGAGCAGCAGGCCGCGTTCAAGCGCATCGTGGACTTCGTGCACACGCAGTCGAGCGCGAAGATCGCGATGCAGCTCGGCCACAGCGGTCCCAAGGGCTCGACGCAGGTGGGCTGGGAAGGCACCGACGAGCCGCTGCCCAGCGGCAACTGGCCGCTGCTGGCCGCCAGCGCGCTGCCCTACGGCGAGCAGAACCAGCTGCCGGCCGCGATCACGCGCGCCGAGATGGACACGCTGCGCGATCAGTTCGTGGCATCGACGCGGCGCACGGCCGAGGCCGGCTTCGACTGGCTCGAGCTGCACTGCGCGCACGGCTACCTGCTGTCGGCCTTCATCAGCCCGCTGACCAACCTGCGCGAGGACGAGTACGGCGGCAGCCTCGAGAACCGCTGCCGCTATCCGCTCGAGGTGTTCCGCGCGATGCGGGCCGCCTGGCCGGCCGACCGGCCGATGAGCGTGCGCATCTCGGCCCACGACTGGGCACCGGGCGGCAACACCGATGCCGACGCGGTGGCGATCGCGCGCTTCTTCAAGAACGCGGGCGCCGACTTCATCGACGTCTCCTCGGGCCAGACCACGCGCGCCGCCAAGCCGGTCTACGGCCGCATGTACCAGACGCCGTTCGCCGACCGCATCCGCAACGAGGTCGGCATCTCGACCATCGCGGTGGGCGCGATCACCGAGGCCGACCAGGCCAACAGCATCATCGCGGCCGGCCGCGCCGACCTCTGCGCGATCGCGCGGCCGCACCTGGCCGACCCGGCCTGGACGCTGCACGAGGCCGCCAAGCTGCAGAGCCGCGCCGTCGACTGGCCGAAGCAGTACCTGAGCGGGCGCGACCAGATGTACCGCGAGATCGCCAAGCAGCAGCAGATGGCGGCGGCCGCCACCGCGGCGATGGCCGCGGCGCAGAGCGAAGAAACGCACTGATCACCGGCGGCACCCCATGGACCTCGAAGCCCGCGCCCACGCCGAGCATCCCGAAGCGCTGCGGCTGTGGCTGCGCCTGCTGACCTGCACGCAGCTGATCGAGAAGGAAGTGCGCAACGGGCTGCGCGCGCAGTTCACCACCACGCTGCCGCGCTTCGACCTGATGTCGCAGCTCGAGCGCTCGCCCGAGGGGCTGAAGATGAACGAGCTGTCGCGCCGGATGATGGTGACCGGCGGCAACGTCACCGGCATCACCGACCAGCTCGTGACCGAGGGCCTGGTCGAGCGCGTCGACGTCGAGGGCGATCGCCGCGCCTGGCGCGTGCGGCTCACGCCGCGCGGCCGCAAGCTGTTCCACGAGATGGCGCAGCAGCACGAGGACTGGATCGTCGGGGCCTTCGCGGGCCTCACGGGCAAGGAGATCGCGCAGCTCCACAAGCTGCTCGGCAAGGTCAAGCAACACTCACAGAGCCAGACACTGGCGGAGGCCGAATGAAGCATTACATCGGTGCGGGCAATCCCATGCACGCGCAATTCGAAGCGAAGGCGGCCTATGCCGCGAAGCACTTCGCCTGGCACTACGACAACGGCGTGGGCACCATCACGCTGAACCGCCCCGAGCGCAAGAACCCGCTGACCTTCGACTCGTACGCCGAGCTGCGCGACCTGTTCCGCGCGCTCAACTACGCGAGCGACGTGAAGGTGATCGTGGTCACGGGCGCCGGCGGCAACTTCTGCTCGGGCGGCGACGTGCACGAGATCATCGGCCCGCTGACCGGCATGCGCATGCCCGAGCTGCTCGAGTTCACGCGCATGACGGGCGACCTGGTGAAGGCGATCCGCGCCTGCCCGCAGCCCATCGTCGGCGCGATCGACGGCGTGTGCGCCGGCGCCGGCGCGATGATCGCGCTGGCCTGCGACCTGCGCTACGGCTCGCCCGCCACGCGCACCGCCTTCCTGTTCACGCGCGTCGGCCTGGCCGGCGCGGACATGGGCGCCTGCGCGCTGCTGCCGCGCGTGATCGGCCAGGGCCGCGCTTCCGAGCTGCTGTTCACCGGCCGCGCGATGACCGCGCAGGAAGGCCATGCCTGGGGCTTCTTCAACGCGCTGCACGAAAGCGACGCGCTGCTCGAAGCCGCGACCAGGATGGCGCGCGAGCTGGCCGAGGGCCCGAGCTTCGCGCACGGCATGACCAAGACCATGCTGGCCCAGGAATGGTCGATGACCATCGACCAGGCGATCGAGGCCGAGGCGCAGGCGCAGGCGATCTGCATGCAGACCGAGGACTTCCGCCGCGCCTACGAGGCCTTCGCGGCCAAGCGCAAGCCGGTGTTCGGCGGGGACTGAGGCCATGGCGAAGATCCCGGCTCCTCCTTCCACCGCGCACCTGGCGCTGCCTTTCTTCGACGAGGCGCACCGCGCCCTCGCGAGCGACCTGCTGCCCTGGTGCGCCGCGCAGGAGGTCGACGAGCGCGACGACCGCGCGGCCTGCCGCGAATGGGTGCGCCGCCTCGGCGACGGCGGCTGGCTGCGCTACGCGGTGCCCGGCAGCGCCGGCGGCGCGCTCGAGCGCCTCGATTCGCGCGCGCTGGTGCTGCTGCGCGAAACCCTCGGCTACCACTCGCCGCTGGCCGACTTCGCGTTCGCGATGCAGGGCCTGGGCAGCGGTGCGATCACGCTCGCGGGCACGCCCGAGCAGCAGTCGCGCTACCTCGGCGCGGTCGGCAAGGGCGAGAAGATCGCGGCCTTCGCGCTGAGCGAGCCCGAGGCCGGCTCCGACGTGGCCGCGATGGCCATGCGCGCCGAACCCACGGCCGACGGCTGGCGCCTCAATGGCAGCAAGACCTGGATCAGCAACGGCGGCATCGCCGACTTCTACTGCGTGTTCGCCAAGACCGATCCCGCGGGCGGCACGCGCGGCATCACGGTGTTCATCGTCGACGCGACCACGCCCGGCCTCGACACCTCCGAGCACATCGACGTGATGGCACCGCATCCGCTGGCCACCCTGCGTTTCGACGACTGCGTGGTGCCGCGCGGCGCCCAGCTCGGCGAGCTCAACGGCGGCTTCAAGCTCGCGATGCGCACGCTCGACATCTTCCGCGCCTCGGTGGCAGGTGCCGCGCTCGGCATGGGCCGGCGCGCGCTGGCCGAGGCGATCTCGCATGCGAAGAACCGCCGCATGTTCGGCCAGACGCTGGCCGACTTCCAGCTCACGCAGGCCAAGCTCGGCGAGATGGCGGCGCTGATCGACGGCGCGGCGCTCCTGACCTACCGCGCGGCCTGGATGCGCGACGAGGCCGAGCAGCGCGGCGGCGCGCCGGTCGGCGACGTGTCGGCCGCGGCCGCGATGGCCAAGATGGCCGCGACCGAGAACGCCAGCCGCGTGATCGACATGGCGCTGCAGATGCATGGCGGCCTAGGCGTCAAGGTCGGCACCAAGATCGAGGCCCTCTACCGCGACATCCGCTCGCTGCGCATCTACGAGGGCGCGACGGAAGTGCAGCAACTGATCATCGGCAAATCCGTACTGCGGGGATGAACACCGTGACCGCTCCATCCGCCCAAGTCGACCGCTTCGTGCACGACCGGCTGCCGCCGGCGGCGCAGTTGCCGGTCTTCCGCTACGACCGGCCCGAACTGCAACTGCCCGACCAGCTCAACCTGGTCGAGGAGCTGCTCGACAAGGCCCCCGCCAAGGGCTTCGGCGACCGGCCGCTGCTGCGCTCGCCGCAAGGCACGCTCAGCTATTCGCAGGCCGCCATCCAGGTCAACCGCATCGCGCAGGTGCTGACCGAGGACCTGGGCTTGGTGCCCGGCAACCGCGTGCTGCTGCGCGGCGGCAACTCGGTGGCGATGGCGCTGGCCTGGCTCGCGGTGGTGAAGGCGGGGCTGATCGCCGTCGCGACCATGCCGCTGCTGCGCGCCAAGGAGCTCGGCGACATCATCGAGAAGTCGCAGCCGGTGGCCGCGCTGTGCGACGGCCGGCTGCTCGACGAGCTGGTGGCCGCGCAGCAGGCGCACCCGGTGCTCGCCGACATCATCGCCTTCAACCAGCCCGACGCGCCCGATTCGCTGTCGGCGCGCGCGGCCGCCAAGAGCGGCATCTTCGAGGCCTGCCCCACGGCGGCCGACGACATCGCGCTGCTGGCCTTCACCTCGGGCACCACGGGCAAGCCGAAGGCGCCCGTGACCACGCACCGCGACGTGCTCGCCATGTGCGAGACCTGGCCGCGCCACGTGCTGCAGGCGCGACCCGACGACGTGGTGGTGGGCTCGCCGCCGCTGGCCTTCACCTTCGGGCTCGGCGGGCTGCTGGTGTTCCCGATGTACGCGGGCGCCTCGATCTACTTCCCCGACGCGCCCTTCACGCCCGAAGGCCTGGTCAAGCTGATCAACGAGGTCGGCGCGACCATCTGCTACACCGCCCCGACCTTCTACCGCCAGATGGCGCCGTTCGTGAAGCAGCACGGCGCGCCCACGCTGCGCATCAGCGTGAGCGCGGGCGAGGCCCTGCCCGATGCCACGCGCCAGCTCTGGAAGGAGGCCACCGGCCTCGAGATGCTCGACGGCATCGGCGGCACCGAGGTGTTCCACATCTACATCTCGGCCGCGGGCGACGAGGTGCGCCGCGGCGCCGTCGGCAAGGCCGTGCCGGGCTTCATCGCCAAGGTGGTCGATGCCGAGGGCAACGAGGTGCCGCGCGGCACGGTCGGCAAGCTGGCGCTGCAAGGGCCCGTGGGCTGCCGCTATCTCGACGACGTGCGGCAGGCCGACTACGTGAAGAACGGCTGGAACTATCCGGGCGATTCCTTCGTCCAGGACGAGGACGGCTATTTCTTCTACCAGGCGCGCGCCGACGACATGATCATCACCGCCGGCTACAACGTCGGCGGCCCCGAGGTCGAGGACGCGCTGCTCAAGCATCCGGCCGTGGCCGAATGCGGCGTGATCGGCAAGCCCGATGCCGACCGCGGCATGATCGTCAAGGCCTTCTGCGTGCTGAAGCCCGGACAGACCGGCGATGCCGGCCTCGTGAAGGCGCTGCAGGACCACGTGAAGGCCACGATCGCGCCGTTCAAGTACCCGCGCGAGATCGAGTTCGTGTCCGTGCTGCCACGCACCGAAACCGGCAAGCTGCAACGCTTCAAACTGAGACAAACCGAAGACAACAGGTCCACCACATCATGATCAAACTCTTGCAGCCTCCGGGCTGGTTGCCCCCCAAGGGCTATGCGAATGGCGTCGCGGCGCGCGGCACCATGGTGTTCGTCGGCGGACAGATCGGCTGGAATGCCCAGCAGCAGTTCGAGTCGGACGATTTCATCGACCAGTGCGGCCTGGCGCTGCGCAACATCGTCGAGGTGCTGCGCGAGGCCGGTGCCGGTCCCGAGCACATGGTGCGCATGACCTGGTACGTGGTCGACCGCGACGAGTACAGCCGCCGGCTCGCCGAGCTCGGCCCGGTGTACCGCGATGCGATGGGCCGCAACTTCCCGGCCATGACCTGCGTGCAGGTCGCGGCGCTGGTGGAGCCGCGCGCGAAGATCGAGATCGAGGTCACGGCGGTGGTGCCGGACTGAAGGAAGAGGCACTGCCTCCAGCAACGACAAAGCCCTCTCGCGAGGGCTTTTCTTTTGGGTGCGCGCTTTGTGTTGTTGCAACGCGCTTGCGAATTCGGAAGAGGCAAAGAAAAAGGGTCTTTCGTTTCCGAAAGACCCTTATCAATTTGGTTGCGCGAGGGGGGATTTGGACAAGAGAGACTTGTCTAGATCGTCAACACCAGCAAGCCACGGCGTTGAAGACGGCCCTCCCGAGAATTGTCGAGTTGCCGACGGGCTACTTCGCCTTCGTCTTGACGTACGGCGAGGCGACCACCTCTGTGATGTCGTTGTTGAAGTGACTAAAAATCGTCTCCAACATGTGGCCGTGGTAGTAGGAGTAGATGTATTCCGCGTTCTTGGGTGCCGGCGCCGGGAAGGTGACGCGGAATCGAACCTCGTGAATGTCGGCCTTGTCGTCGTCGACCACCGAGGCCTCAAGAAACGCCAAGTCCTTTTGATCGGCCGAAGTATGGGTGTACTTGTCCTTGTGGGCACCAGACGCTACCTTGCGCCAGGTGTCGATCTTGGGACTGATTTTTTGGGCGATGGCGTCATCGAATTTCTTGAGAAGCGCCTTCGGATCCTTGGTCTTAATTCTCAGCATGTGAACCTTCCACGATTTGAAAAAAATGGGCTACAGGGCGAGCTGTGCCGCGACACATCTCGAATCAAATGTGGCGACAAGCGAACGGACCGCAAGCCATCTCGCACCGTTCGCGTGAAAAATTCGAAGGCAGTATTCGAAACCTCATGAATCGGCATAAGACGGGCAGGAAATCGTAAAAACCCGTAATAACAAAATGCCATTGCGGCCAGGGGCCGCCCAGCGGCCGGGACGCCGTAGACCGAGTCCGATGCGTCATTCCTGCGCCGACTCGCGCAGACCTACGACTGCATCTGCACCGTTAAGAGTGGAAAGCTGCTCTTCAGCGCCGCGCGCACGCCGAGCGGCAAGCAGCTGCCGCCGGTCACGATCGTCCGCGTCGACGGCGACCAACACCGATGGAGCCGCGCCGATCGCGATTCGTACAGCGGCGTGCGCGCCATGTACACCAACATCAAGACGGGAAACCGCAGCGCGGTCGTGGCCGGCATCAGCGGGCGCGCCAAGGAACTGCGCACGACCTTCGCGAGCCGAGAGGATGCGCTCGCCGCCGCACGAGCCGAATGGCTGCGCATTCAACCTGGCATCTTCGCTTTCGAAGTCACGCTCGCCTATGGCCGCGCGGATCTCACGCCACAGCGGCCCGTGCGCGTCGCCGGCTACAAGCCGCAGATCGACGCGACGCCATGGATCATCACCTGCGTGCGACACACGCTTGACGGCGGCGGCTACGTCAGCCAGCTCACGCTGGAGACCGAACAGGCCGAGGGGTCGAGGGACACGACGGTGCAACCAGCGAGGAATGACTGGCATCGGTACGCAGATCTGATGTCTTCGTTCGCCAGCCACGATGCCACATGCACGCGGCTTTCGTAGGCTTGACTCGTCTATATCCGTTCTGATATATTTCACTTGCCGTCGGTTAGGACGGTCTTTAACCACTACTGGAGTAACACCATGGACACCGCATTTTTTAGAAAGACTTCAAGATGGAAGAAAATGATGAGCCACCCAAGCCGCTGAAATTTGTTGGCCGATCTCTTGACGAGATTAAAGGTTTTCCAAGCGATGTAAGGCAGGACGCGGGTTTCAATTTAGATCTGATACAGAATGGCAAAAACCCTTCTGACTGGAAACCGTTGAAGGGCGTGGGGCGCGGCGTACGGGAAATACGGCTTTGGGACGATAGCGGCACATATCGGGTGATATACGTGGCCAACTTGAAAGACGCAGTTTATGTACTGGGTGCTTTCAAGAAGACTACACAGAAAACAGAAAACGTTCATCTGGATTTGGTTAAAACCAGATTCAAGCAGATAGATGAATGACGAGCTAGGAGGCCCAATTGGGCCTCCTTTACTCTCATAGAGTGGTCAATCCATTTGGTTGATTTTGGTCTTTTGACCTTCACTTGCAGAGCATCAAGTCCTACCAGAGGATTTCATCTCGAACTTTACATACAGAGAACTCAATCTTTCGATTGAGCAAACACTCTGAACTTACTTTAAATAATCAGTCTTCACCTCAAAAGGAAGACTCGCCATGAACACCAAGGAAAAACAAAAGCTTGCGGAAGAGAATGTGCAAGTTTTTTCAAATGTCTGGGATGCGCTCTCGGACACAACTGCTGAAGCCGAAAACATGAAAGTTAGATCGGCTTTGATGATGGGCATTCGATCCTATATAAATTCTCGGGATCTCACTCAAGCTGAGGCAGCAAAGTTTTGCCAAATTACTCAGCCTCGTATGAATGACCTGCTCAATGGGAAGATTTCGAAGTTCTCCCTTGACGCTCTCATCAATATCGCAACGGCCGCTGGCCTGCGCGTAGATTTGCACGTTCGAGAACCAGAGCCAGCTTGAACTGCTGGCTTTGCTGTGAGGACGCAGGGCTGTCCCGGAACGGTCCTGCGGCTAGCGTGCCCTATTCCTCGGCCCAGCAAATGACGGGCCTGCATTGCCCCTCCCCCGAATGGCAAGCTCGGTTACTCCACCTCGAGGAGTTGGCCCTCGCACCTCCATACCCAGCGGCTAAGTACCGCGAGCGCCAGCACTAAGTTACTACCCGTTGGCCCTCTTCGGTTGCGCGAGCGCATCAAGAACGCTGCGCGCGGCTGCGCGACCTTTTTCATCGGCCGCCCCGTAGTTATCCAAGAGCGCCGCCTCCTCGCGAGTTATAGCGCGCATCTCGGTCCCGTGCTTCATCACATCGAGAGCACTACCATCGTTGGAAACATGCGTGGTGTCTTCAGAGAGGGGAGGTCGACTTTGCGCGTGAGCCCGGAACCACTCTGCGAACTGTGACGGCTCGAAGGTCTCTGACGTGCCGACGTGCACGATGGGCCCCTGAAGCCTTGTAACGCCGACTTCTGCCAAGTCGCCTGTCTCTTCCCAATGGCCAACAAGCCATTGATCGGGCCATCTCGCACCGGTGATCCGCTCGACACGAAGAAGACGTTTCTCCGCGGAGGAGCCGGGACCGTTTGTGGGTATTCCGGAGCATCGTGACCGCCCATTCCGGCCTATCGTGACCGAGCATTCCGCACGAACGTGACCGGTGATT